>CAVROQ010000032.1:0-498823 GCA_963722805.1 uncultured Gammaproteobacteria bacterium | reverse complement strand
TGCGAATAGTTCTTAGCAGCTCGAGCAAAAATGTACTCCCACCCCGGGCACCCGGTTCCGGACAAGACCACCGGCAAATTGTATACACAATCTCGTGCGACTGCCGGCAAGACGCGTTGCACAGCCTCAACGGCTATCGTGATAGGCATCGCAACGCGAAGCAGCGCATTAGATCAAAGAGGCACGGCTTTTTCCAGATCAACTGCGATCTAACTAATACCTCGAAGCCGTTTAATTTGGCTATGCTCAGTCACTTCAACCAGGCCCGCGCTGTTGCTGTAATTGCCGCCACTGCCGGATTGGAAATTCGGCGTTCCGTCGAAATCGCATAAAACTGCTCTTTTACCGTGTCGGTGGAGCCTATGACTTGGACTCCATATTGTTGCGCCACCTCATCCACAATAGCAGTGGGTGCAATAAAAACGCCGGCCCCAGCCTGGCCAAAGGATTTCATCAATGCACTGTCGTCAAATTCGCCAATTACCCTGGGATAAACATGCAAGCCTTCCAACCACTGCAACAACCGCGCTTGCAAGGTGTTGATTGAGCTTGGCAAGAGCAATGGCGCGCCCCCAAGACAGCCGGGGAATTCGCCGCGCAGGGTTTTAGCCAGCACCGGCGCGGCGAGGAAGCTGACGCCACTTTCACCCAGAGAATGGTTAAAGCCACGAACATTGAGCCCAGTCGGGATAGGACCATCGGCAATCACCAGGTCTACCTGGTGCAGGGCAAGTTCTCCCAACAGACTGTCGAGGCTGTTTTCCTTGCACACAATTCGAACCGGGTCTGGCAGTGCCAGCGCGGGTGCCAGCAGACGATAAGCAATGGTTTTTGGCACTACATCGGCAACCCCGACCTTGAACACCAAGGACCGGGTCGATGGCAGGTTGCGCACTGCATCCTCCAACTCGCCACCGAGGGAGAATATTTCGTCGGCATAGCTGAGTACCAGCCGGCCGGTCTCGGTAAGCTCCAGATTACGGCCTGCCTTTTTAAACAGGTTTTCGCCCAGCTGCTCCTCCAGCATGCTGATTTGGCCGCTGATGGTCTGTGGCGTCAGGTGCAACCGCTCGCTGGCACGGGCAATGCCGCCCTGCTTCGCCGCCACCCAAAAATAGTGCAAATGCTTGTAGTTGATCATGGTTTCGAAACACTTCGTTTTTTTCGAACTTAAGAAACATTATATTCGACTATATCGTGACGGGAAAGTGATCTAACCTGAATTTGACCAATTCAAAAAGGACGTAGGAGATCATCATGAATATTGAGATACAGACCCGTCACTTTATGCTTACCGAAGCCATCAACGAACATGTGCAGCGACGCCTCAGTTTTGCACTGAGCAGCCGTTTCCAGCAAATCAAACGGATTATCGTGCGGCTCTCCGACATTAACGGCCCCCGCGGCGGCAATGACAAACGATGCCATATCCAGATCAGCCTGCCGCGCCAGGCCGATGTGGTCATCGAAGATGTGCAGGCCGATCTTTACGTCGCGGTCGACAGGGCTGCCAATAGAGCCAGCCGAACCATCAGCAGGAGATTGTCACGCTTGCGCCGTCGCGCCCGCAATGGCCGAGACACCAGACACCAGCCACTACAGGACGATACAGCGGAAGAGAGTTTATCTATAGGAGATCCGGAATGAGCACCAGACTAAACACTACATCCATCAATAGCGCCGCCCCGGGCATTGATAGCGCGGGGGCGCTGGCAAGCAATCAGGTGCTGCGCAACACCTACCTGTTACTGTCAATGACCCTGCTGTTCAGTGCCGCTACTGCAGGGCTTTCAATGGCCTTGCAACTGCCCCATCCCGGCATCTTGCTGACGCTGGTCGGCTACTTCGGGTTGTTGTTCGCTACCGCAAAATTCCGCGACAGCGGGCTGGGGATAGTGTTTGTGTTTGCCCTGACCGGGTTTATGGGATTGACCCTCGGGCCTATCCTGAACAGCTACCTGGCGATGGCCAACGGGGGCCAGATGGTGATGAATGCCATGGCTGCCACCGGCATTATCTTCCTGTCACTTTCAGCTTACGTCTTGACCACCAAAAAAGACTTCAGCTTTATGGGAGGGTTCTTGCTGGTTGGGATCCTGTTGGCCTTTCTCGCGGGGCTGGGTGCCATTTTCTTTGAAATCCCGGCACTGTCGCTGGCGGTCTCATCGATGTTCGTGCTGCTGATGTCCGGCTTGATTCTCTACGAGACCAGCAACATTATCCATGGCGGCGAGACCAACTACATCATGGCGACGACCACTTTGTTTGTCGCCATCTTTAACTTGTTCACCAGCCTGCTGCACTTGCTGGGATTTATGGGAGGCGATGATTGACGCCGGCTGGCTTGGGATTGTCAAGCCAACTTCAACCACCTGAACCACTCATTAAGGATCGCAAGCATGAATCTACAAAACCTGTTGAATCAATTTATGGGGTCGGCCAACTCGGCGACCTCTGGGACAAACGTTCAAGCCCGGGGCAACGCCCTTGGGAAACCAGGCGGACAGATACCCGGCGGCCTGGCTGCCGGCGCAGCTGCCGGTGGCGTAGTAGCACTATTACTGGGCAACAAGTCGGCTCGAAAGTTCGCCGGGAAAGCAGCGACTTATGGCGGTGCCGCCATGCTCGGAGGACTGGCTTACAAAGCGATGCAAAACTGGCAGCAGGGCAACAGGCAGCTTGCCGCACAAGACCAGGGTACGCAGCCGGTCACCATTGATGAGAGTACTTTTACCAGCGAACAAACACTATCGGGTGATTTCCAGTTGACGCTGGTGAAAGCCATGATAGCCGCGGCCAAGGCAGACGGACATATTGATGAAATAGAGCAGCAACGCATCTTTAACGCGGTTGACCAGATGCAATTGTCCAACGATATGAAGGCCATGATGTTTGACCTGCTGCGCAACCCGGCTTCAGTTGAAGAGCTGACTCAAGGCGTACACTCTATCGAACAGAAGTCTGAACTGTACCTGGCCTCATGTATGGCGATAGATCCGGATCACCCCGCAGAACTCGAGCACCTGGATCGGCTCGCACGCTCACTAAAACTTCCGCAGGGCCTCGCGCCACAGCTGCAGCAACAAGTCAGCTTGGCAATGAATGGGTGATGATAGCTGTGCAGCTTCCGACCGCACCTGGGCCGGCAGTGTTAAACAAAAAAAACAAACCTGAACCAGCCTGCCCTTCCCGGGGCTGGCTGCTTAATTGTAGGGTCAATATAGCAGAGCCTGGGCTTTCGCCGAGTCGCACAAACTCCTGCGTAATGGCATAGTCTGGATAAAACGCTGAATTTGGCAACTCAACCGCGGTGATGCCCTGGTGCTATACAGAGGTACTAGCAACGCGTTTTATTGGCACGCTTGACTCACTTGCATTACCAGACCTTAGCAATATAATCGAATGCAAGCATTGTGCCTGCGCAGTGAACTCACCCGCACACTGGCCGCAGCAGAAGACTGCCAACGGTCCACCCATTTGATGGGGGTACTATATGGATAACAAACTGAATCCTTTCTGGCTAACCGAGCAGTGCCTGGGCAGCGCACCGCACTTCGCCGATACCCAGCCCTGGATCTACGAGTTAGACAACCCATACTTGCACGGCATCTATGCTCCCACCACCCGTGAGATTGATGCCGACAGTTTGCCGGTGACAGGCGAACTGCCGCTGGACCTTTACGGCGCCTACTTTCGCAACGGCCCCAACCCGGTGTTTAAACCCAGCAATCGCTATCATCCATTCGATGGCGACGGGATGGTGCACGGCGTCTACTTTCGCGATGGCGTCGCCAGCTACCGTAACCGCTATGTCGCAACTGCGGCGCTGGATGCCGAGCGGACAGAGCAGCATGCGATTTGGCCAGGGGTGATGGGCCCTTTTGATTTCTCGCTGCCACATTTTCCGATCAAGGATACCTCCAACACCGATATCTTTTGCTACAACGGCACTCTGATGAGCCTGTGGTACAACGCCGGCGACCCTTATAAACTCGATGCACACAGCCTTGAAACTATTGGCCCCTATCAACTGGGGGGCCGAACCCAGCGGCGCATGTCAGCCCATTCCAAAGTGGACTGGGCTACGGGTGAGCTACTGTTTTTTGACTATGGCGATGAGCCGCCGTACATGACATATGGTGTGGCTGCCGCCAATGGCAGACTTATACATGAAGTGGCGATCGACCTCCCCGGTCCGCGCCTACCCCATGACATCGGCTTTACCACCCACTACGCCATTTTGCACGACCTGCCGTTTTTTCATGATATTAATGTGCTGCGCCGCCACCACATGCGGGTGCTGACTTTTCACCGCGACCTGCCTACGCGCTTCGGCATTATTCCCCGCCTGGGGGAAACCCGTGATGTGCGTTGGTTCGAATGCGAACCCTGCTATATCCTGCACGTCAGCAATTGCTGGGAGGACGGCGATTGGGTCATCATGGACGGCTGCCGCTCGATCAACCCTATGCCTGAGGCAGGTTCCGGCAACAGTGAGCTGTCGCATATGCTCGCCTATATGAGATTGGAGGCTAACGCCTATCGATGGCGCTTTAACCTGGTGACGGGTGAAGTGCGCGAGGGCGACATCGACGACCTGAACACTGAGTTCAACAAATCCAATCCGTTGTTTCATGGGGTAAAAAGCCAGTTTTCCTATCACCAACGTATCCCGCTGCTGCACGAAGGCGGACACACCTTACGCTTCAATGGCCTGGTCAAATACAACAACGACACCGGACAATACGACGAGTGGAGCTATGGCACCGGCGTATATGGTAGCGAGGCGCCTTTCGCGCCGCGCAGAGGTGCTGATCGCAACGACGACGAAGACGACGGCTACGTCATCACCCTGGTTACTGATTCAAATAGCTGGCGCTCAGAGTGCCAGGTGTTTGACGCCAGGGATATCACCCAGGGACCCGTTGCGCGCGTGCATCTGCCCCAGAGAGTACCCAACGGGTTCCACGCCTGTTGGGCCTCAGGGGAGCAACTCTACCCGAAACAGGCAAGCTAGCGGCGAGTTGAGCAAGGAATCTTTGTGCCACGAGCTTACCAGCACAATCCACTGCGCTATGAATATCACTTGTCGCCAAAGGGCTCAGCCCTGCTCCCCTGGTTTCTAACGCTGCTACAATGGGGTGACCGCTGGTGTGACACTGAACAACAAGGCAAACCTATGCTGTTAACCCACAGCCACTGTCAGCAGACACTGCTTGCGCAGGTGGTTTGCGATGGCTGCCAACGAGAGCTGGAAGCTCATGAGGTGCAGGTCACGGGGCACCACTGATTCATTAAGGGCGCCCTTGGCACTGCATTCGCATACCCTAACGGCAGTGAAAAAACGGCAGGCAAAAAAATCTCGCAGCCCGAAGGCTGCGAGATTTGGTCTTGCCATTATACCTCAGCGTGACTGAGCCGACGTAATCTCTTCCATTACCCGATCAAGGTTAAAGCTACCCGGCTTTTGCCGAGGCGGAAATTCGCGGAAGCTCTGCAACCATTGCCCCACATAACCCGCCGCAGGTGCCATCACCCACATATGGTCTACCCACCACTTGCTGTAGCCGATACTTTCGTACTCCGCACGCTCGAAAGGATCCATCCGCAGATTAGCCAGCATGGGTGCACGAAGTTGCTCAAAAGGTGCTTGCCACACATCAATGCCCTCGGCATTCTGTTTCAGGAAGGTGATCTTCCAGTTGTTGTAACGCAGGGCGGCAACGCTGCCGTCGTCGGTCCAGTACAAGAATTCCTTGCGCGGCCACTCAGCATCGCCCTTCAGCGCCGGCATCAGATTGTAGCCATCCAGATGCACCTTGTAGGTCATGTTGCCAACCCGCTTGCCCTTCAGCAGATCCTGTTTGATATTGGGCTCACCAGCCGCCGCAAGTAGTGTCGCCAGCATATCTTCATGGGCGCTAATCTCGTTATTGACGGTGCCGGGCTTGATCACCCCAGGCCAGCGAATAGCTGTAGGGACGCGGAAGCCGCCCTCCCACTGGGTAGCTTTTTCGCCCCGGAACATGGTGGTGCCACCGTCGGGCCAGCTAAATACTTCAGCGCCGTTATCAGTTGAATACATTACAATGGTGTTGTCGGCAACACCGAGCTTGTCGAGCTCGTCCAGTAACTGTCCCACCATGCCGTCATGCTCAACCATGCCGTCGGCGTAGACACCCAAGCCTGTAACACCCTCGGCTTCAGGCTTGAGGTGCGTCCAGATGTGCATGCGAGTGCTGTTCCACCAGATAAAGAACGGCTTGTCGTCCTTCACCGCTTTGTTCATAAACTTCAATGCCCGTGCGGTAACTTCCTCATCAACGGTCTCCATCCGCTTCCTGCTCAGCGGGCCAGTATCTTCAATCTTGCCATCGGCAAAACTGTGGATAACACCCCGAGGCCCAAATTGCTTTTTAAATTCCGCGTCTTTGGGGTAGTCCGGCTGCTCGGGCTCCTCCTCGGCATTGAGGTGGTAAAGGTTCCCGTAGAACTCATCGAAACCGTGGTCGGTCGGCAACATTTCATCGCGGTCGCCAAGGTGATTCTTGCCAAACTGCCCGGTGACGTATCCCAGCGGCTTGAGCAGCCTGGCGATAGTCGGGTCTTCCTTTTTCATACCTTCAGGCGCACCCGGAAGGCCTACCTTGGTCAGTCCTGTTCGCATCGGCGATTGCCCGGTAATAAAGGCAGCGCGACCCGCAGTACAGCTTTGCTGGCCATACCAGTCGGTAAATACCGCGCCCTCTTTGGCGATGCGGTCGATGTTGGGGGTCTTATAACCCATCATGCCCATGTTATATGCGCCGACATTAAAAATTCCAATATCGTCCCCCCAAATAACCAGGATATTCGGCTTTTTAGCGGCGGCATGGGCAGAAACCGCCGCCATAGTGGCGAGGCATAACCCCACCGCCTTGAATAAATTGCTCGTTCTCATCGAAGCATTCCTCTTTGTATGGAGTTTTATCGAAATATTCATGCACCTCGCCTTGACGACGGCGACGACGAAGCAACGGGACTGCGGGTTCGGGTCCAGCCCTAACGTCAACGCGGTAATCATGCCGCATTGGAAAAAAAAAGTACACTTCGAAGCTGTGACCCGGGCGCAGGGTTTTACCTTAGCAGTGGCAGCAGCTCCTTCCTCACCCTTGCAACCAGTTAGTCGCCGCGACTTTTTAGTGTTCAGCATCACGACGGTCAATGGCACATTTTTGGATCAGCGCTGGCCGCGCAGCTATTTCGGAGGCAGATTTCTGGGGAAGCCTCTTGCCTGCTCTGAAAAGGGCAAAAAGCGAAAATTTAAAAATCCGGGTGAGTGGGCAGCACCAGCCCCAAAAACAACATTTTAGCTCTCGGAACCGAGCGATGCAGTGCGGGAGGGAGGCGCTCCGATTACAATTAACCCGCTGATTAGCGCGAGCCTCCAACGGGGTGATCCAACAGCCCCGCGAGACTTGTTTACTTTCGTATTGGGGAGGGGTCTTATTCTAGACTAGGCGCTTAAGCGCTCGTGAAAAGTCATTGCCAGTTGCCGGATAGTGAGGCCGTCGCCGTCTTCCAGCTTGATCTCCCCTATCCTGGGCATCCCGTTAACCCGGACCTTGCCACCGGCATGGGGCTCAATGTAGTAGCCGTCAGCCCTGCGCTGGATACGTGCGGCGAGACCGGGCGCAAACCAACCGTCGGTATACAGATCACAATCCCGGGATTTGCCGATTTTAAAGACCGATTTTTTTATCTGGTAACTATGGCGCATGCCCTGGGTACCACCATTGAGCTGCAGGAAAGCTTCTTTGTGACGTTCCAATTTACCGAGAGCGTCGTTCAGCAGACTGACATCCATCAAGGTGGTTTGGTCTACCTGCTGCTTACCCGCCGAAGAGCTCGGCTTGTGCTGGACTTTGCCCCCTGGCTGCTTGACGAGTCGCAACTGATGCTTCAGCAAAGCGATCTCATCCCCGAAATTGAGATAGTGGCTTTTCACCCGCTGCCCATTGACATAAACGCCATTGGTGCTCGCTGCGTCTTCCACCACTACCGCATTACCCAAGCGGCGGACGCGGGCATGCAATTCAGACACCCCTGAGTTATCGATCACAATGTCGCAATCAGCCCCACGGCCAATCGTGGTCACCTTGTCACGTAACTCGACCTCATACTCCAGCATCGAATCGAAATACACTTGCAAAAAAGCCATTATTGAGTCCCCTGGTTGACGCTTTCTTCACCGACAGCAAAACAACAGCGAGAGTGCCAGCAATTGTTACAGCTACAATAATATGCCGCAAACCGCGGATTCGCCGCGCCCCGCAATGGAGTTGGGAACCAGTTCACGCTGGATCCAGCCATAGATACTACTGCGCAGAGGTTTTGGACTACTGCTCGACTAAGGCCTGGAGAAAACGAAGTCTAATCGTGGCGCAAAGATGCCTGCGGGTGGATGCCAAGCGACAGAGCGAAGCATAATTTTCCAATTATTTCCGTGAACGCATTCCCATTGTGCGCTCAAAGGCCTGTGCTTTCCGGCCGCCTTTTTAAACTTGCCTCACGGTTCTCATTCCGCAAATTTTGAACTCTCTCCAAGCCTTGTGCACCGCGCCAAATTTTTCACGCAGCTATATTTACCGGTGCCTTGGTACAACCCAACTCTTTACTGGCGAAGAACATTCGGGCCATCGACTTGCGACCGAAGCGACAAGCGGCGCCGTAATTCTCACCAACGGAGCATTCTGTTTTGACCCGGAACTGCCCACCTGCTGTCCGTATTATTGCAACGCTTCGTCGCCGTCACCTGGAGAACCTGGCACTGCGGCTTGTTCTGAGCTCGCTGCCGCTGCTGTTGACCGATAGCACTTTTGCAGGCCAAGCTGGACCCATTGTCGAGCTACCCCTGACCAGCAACTACCCATTTGATGACCTTGAATTGACAGGCAAGTTCTACGTCGATACGCAACGCACAGAAGCTGCCACCAACGACCAACCGGGTGGCAGCCCATCTGGCGAGGCGAAGACTCAAAGCGGCCCTCCTCCACCATCAGTGCTGTTTCAAGACGATGCCTTTACTTTGGACTCCCCCGCTTTTGGCCGCGCCCTGCTCGCGCAAGTGTCGACTATCGAGTCGGCTGGGTAAGCACTGCTACACTCTATCGCCCACCGCAAAATCAGCATTATATGCATTCTTCGATTGCCTCAGGCAGCTCGCTGCCGCTACCTGACATCGGCTTCGGCGCTTACGGCCTGGTTAAGCCCAGTCCCGAGCTGGCAATTACCGCCGGCATCCACGAAGACGTAATGCATCGCTGGAACAGCGATGATGTCGACCGCAATGCCTATTTTTCTGCCATCGGCATCAACTACCAAGCTGCCTCCCCCTCGTCGGGCTCAGATCAGTACACCCTGACCCTCTGGCGCCGCAACCGCACCGAGCAGGGTGCTGGCGGCAATGGCTTTGCCCTTAAGGTCGCAAGGGAGTACCAGCAACCAATAGACTGGTCGCCCTTCCTCAACGTCAGCTACCGAAAAACTGACAGTATCTCAGGAGTCGAGACCATCGCTGCCACGGGCATCAACGTATCTCGCTTACCCTGGAACCCCGATGAAAGTGCCGGCGTCGCCTACGCCCATCAAAAGGCCAGCGGCACGGGCGCTGCCACTCACACGGTCGAAATGTATTACCGCCTGATGCTTAAACCTTATCTCGAAGTCACACCAAACCTGCAACTGGTATACCAGCCAGAAGAGCCTTCGGGGCTGCAACAGTCATTGGCATCACAGCTAAACTTCCGCCTGTTGTTTTAGTTAGCTATTCGTTGTTCCGACAAGGGTCCAAACCCTGGCTACTTACGTAGAGTAGAGGCGCTACGCAGATTTACGTCTAGATGTGGGTGGTGGTGTACTTGAGGAAGCAGGAGAATTTATAGGAGGTAACTACTCGCCTGGTGCAAAAAAAGCTTGACAGCATTTTTGTTCCCAAAATGGATCGCAGTCTTGAACTCTCGGCGGGGGTATTTTATCGGCCCCCACAAGCGCTGTAAGAAAGAAAAGCAACATTGCCTACGCAATCACCCTGCCAGGCAGGCGTTTCTTCCTTCAGCGGCTGCCTGAGAAGCTCAAAAAACCAATGGTATCCTGTGGAGGTTGAAGATATCGGCGTCCATGGATAATGGCGACTATCAATAAGAACTCGGTGCGCGATGAACTGGGTCGACTGAAGACCCAGTTCGAAGAACTGTCCACTGAAGGATCGCTCACCCGTGAGAGCAAGATGCTCATGCAGAGTATGCTCACCCTGCTTGAACTCATCTGCGCGATATTCTTGGAGAAGACTACCGCCAAAACCAGCAGGAATTCCAGCAAGCCTTCTTCTCAAACCGATAAAGACGAGTCCGCCCTGGGCCAGAAAGGGCGCAACGGAAAAGGGAAGAAGGAACAGGCTGCGACGGCCTCCAATACGCGTGTCGTGGAAGTCGTCACCGTGTCCGAGGTGGCGGCTTGCCCAGTCTGCGGCGAAGACCTCAGCCACGCGCATTGCCAGGGATATGAGCGCCGGACCAAAATCGATATCGTTTTCGAGAAGGTCGTGGAGCATGTGGATGCACAGATAAAAGCCTGCCCCCGTTGTGATGCCCAGGTCAAAGGCGCCTTTCCGGCGGACATGCCAGGCCCCCTGCAGTATGGCAATGGCGTCAAAGCCTACTGCATTAATCTGTTGATCTGCCAGATGGTGGCCTTGAATCGCGTGCAGAAGTCGGTCAAGGCCATGATCGGTGTCGTGATATCGGAAGCCACCCTGCTAAAGTTTGTCCTTCGCCTCCACGAGTCGCTGGCGAATTGGGAAAGGGTGGTTACCGAGCAATTGTTAGCCAGCGCGGCGATCAATGTGGATGAAACCTCCTTGCGGGTAGATCGGAAAAATCACTGGATTCACGTGTATTCTGCCGGAGATATCACGCTCAAACATCTGCATCGAAAGCGGGGAAAGGAAGCGATCGAGACGATCAATATCATTCCCCGTTACGGGGGAGTCATTATCCATGATTGTTGGTCATCCTATCTGTCGTACAATCACTGTGCGCACGGCCTGTGTGGATCACATTTGCTGCGGGAACTGACGTTTGTCGTCGATGCCAACGGTTATCGATGGGCCACTAATATGAAACGGCTGCTGCAGGAAACGTGTAAAGAGGTCTCCGGCAGCAAGCTGAAAAAATTGACCCCCGACGAATACCGCCGACTACAGAAGCGGTATCGAAATATCATCACTCGTGGTGAGAGAGAGTTGCCTGCGATCCCGGCAAAGCCGAGTGGACGGCGGGGGAAGATGGCGAAGTCGGCAGCCCACAATCTGTGGGAGCGACTCCAGGGGTATGAGGAGGCTGTTCTACTCTTCGCCAAAGACGGCAATGTGTCCTTCACCAACAATCGGGCGGGGCGGGACCTGCGGATGTCGAAAGTGAAGCAGAAGGTGTCCGGCTGTTTCAGGAGCGTGGAGTATGGCCACGCATATTGTCGGATATCGAGCTACCTTCAGAGCATGGCCAACAGAGGACAAAATCCGCTAATAGCGATTCAGATAGCGCTTGCTGGAAATGCCAGCGCTGGGTGGGGCGAGTAGTTACTCCTTATCTATATTTACAATCGCCGTTGAGTGCTTATACTCGGGTGTTCGCGAGCTGCGCGACGCATAATGCCAGTTGTACTGTCACTGATTCTTCCCCGCCTGAATTACCGGCAAAACAGACCAGCTTGCCCCAGGGCAGGGCTGACCGGGCCAGGGGGTTTTCGACAGGAAATCTACTCTGCGATCGCCAGTTCAAGCTGTTTTTTTCTCCCGCCTCAAGGCATAGTAATCTTGAAGCACAAATTTAGTAATCCAATAATATTCAAAGCGGTGCACCATTTATGGTTGATTACACCACGAGAATACTACTTTGTTGAAGACAGCCCAGCCCTGTCACTGCTTTACCAGGAGTATCTGCGTGAGCAACCCTATCAGGTGGAGCATGTAAGCACCGGCGCTGATGCGCTGGCGGCAATAAAGCAGCACACTCCGGATATTATTCTGCTAGACCTGCAGCTGCCGGATATGAACGGCCGGAAAATACTCGATGAGGTAAAACAACATGGCTTGCATTGTGCAGTCATTGTTATTACGTCCCATGGGTCTATAGATATCGCGACCGATATTATGCGGGCGGGCGCCGACGATTTTCTTGAAAAGCCCTTCACTGCAGATCGCCTGGTGGTAACACTGCGCAATGCGGAACGCCGCTATCAACTGGAACAATTTGTAGAGCTGCACGGCAGTCAGCAGTTTCGCGGCTTTATCGGCGCGTCACTGCCTATGCAGGCGGCATATCGAATCATCAAGAGTGCCGCGGCGAGCAAGGCAACCGTGTTCATTACCGGGGAAAGTGGCACCGGCAAGGAAGTGTGTGCCCAGGCTATCCACGACGAGAGCTCGCGGTGCGAGCAGCCCTTTGTGGCACTGAACTGTGCGTCGATTCCCAAGGATTTATTAGAGAGCGAAGTATTTGGGCATGTGAAAGGAGCCTTTACTGGTGCCGTCAGCGCCCGCGAAGGTGCAGCGGCAAGAGCAGACGGCGGGACGTTTTCGAGAAGATTTATATTATCGCCTCCACGTCATTCCCATCACCTTGCCGCCTCTGCGCCTTCGGCAACAGGACATTCTGCTGTTATCACGTCATTTTCTGGCGCAGTACTGTGCTGAAGAAGACAAGCAATTCACGGGATTTACCGAACAGGCGGCAGCCGTGCTGCTAAGCTACGAATGGCCAGGTAATATTAGACAATTGCAGAATGTGGTGCGCAATATCGTGGTGCTTCATGATGGCGACCTGGTCAGCCAACAGATGCTGCCACCGCCACTGGATGCCATTATGCCAATTGAATCAGAACTACCGCCGGAGACTGCTGGCATGGAATCGTCAACTCCGGAAACCCAATCATCCGGCAAGCTGTCGATTGAACCGCTGTGGACCGTTGAAAAGAGGGTCATTGAGCGGGCGATCCGGCTCTGCGGAGACAATATCCCAAAAGCCGCCGCACTGCTGGAAATCAGCCCCTCGACTATCTACCGCAAGCGGCAGCAGTGGGAAACCGCCGCCCAAGCGACTTAAGCGCAAGGCGCTCAGCATGATCCACCGCATCCAACTGGCGAATACAGACACTGCTCCCACCGAAGCCGGCGAGTGGATTAAGGCGCACTGCACTCGTATCGGCATGCCGGAAAGCGACAGCTACCAGGTCATCACCTGCCTGGTAGAGGCGGTAAACAACGCTGTAGCTTACGGGCTTGCCAACCATAGCGGGGAAATAGTCATCAAGCTTCACACTGGCGTCGCCTGCCTGGTGCTGCAAATCCGTGACAACGGCCCATCGGCTGAACAGGCGTTGCTGGCGACAGCCCCCGACCCAGATTCCATCGGTGGTCGCGGTTGGTTTATCATAAACCAGTGGATGGACGTGGCCCGCTATCGGCGCATCAATCACTATAATATTGTCACCCTGGCCAGGCATCTGCCCCCCGGCTGAGCTCCACCCCCACACACCAATCAACGGCTTTATGATTTGCAATTTGCAAAGCACTACTCCCTGGCGTTTTGCTTTGCAATTTGCAAAGCACTACTCCCTGGCGTTTTGCAATATCCCGGGCCTCGACTGCGAAAAGGCGCTAATGCACCAGGCCTACTGGTCTCCAGGCCCCGTAATCCCTCGCTTTCAGGGCATCACACCCTAATTGGCACGCCGTTTGCATCGTACCTTGATAACCGCTGCCTGCAAGCCGTGCAAACCGCACGCCATAGGCAACAACTCCACAGGAGAGACAAGATGGAAGTGCAATTCACACAATATGGTGACGTCGACGTGGCAAGCCTCCCCGCCCGCCTGGTTATGGCCAATGCAGCAGCCACGCGCAAGCAAATACTATAGGAGAATAGTTTTATGGGGGAGCGGCTCCCCATGATTGCGTTTGTCGATGCAGACGCATTATTTGGCTGGCTGGTGTCACATCGCCGTCAGGGCGGAAGCCCTGCTGGGTGGAAGCCCTGAGTGGCATCAGTCAGTCTCCGACAACCTAAGAGGTAAGATACATGAAGCATTTATCGGTACTACTTGCCCTGATGTCTGCGGTAGCTTACGCAGGTAGTGGTGACAAGATGACCGGCAGCGGCTCATGGATAAACGGGCTTGGCGAGAATATGTACGCCAACTTCAATGCCCATGAAGCAGCCGGGAAAAGAACGGTAAAAGGTTCGCACTATCAGGAAGGCGAGGGTGGTTCATTCTCTGCTGATGTTGATATTGCTGACATTACCGTGGGAGCAGGTCGTGCTTGTTATGGCGGCATTGTAACTGAAGCAACAGGCGCTTGGAGCTGGTATCTAGGCAAGCGTGTTTGGGTGACCGTATTAGACGGTGGCGACGCTCAAAACGAAGTGGGTAGTGATACGTTACAAGCTGGGATATTTCCAGCCGACCGTACTTCTCCCCCGGCTTTTTGCTCGTTGAGTTATGTTGGTTCCAACCAGCCCTTCTATGAAGGGAACATTCAATTACACGCAGGTACTCAGTAATGAAGAAGTTTATAACAGCGGCGGTGGCCGCAGCGTTCTCGATGGGCGCGCTCGCACAAGACGAAATAGTGGCAATCCACGTTCTGGAATATCACCAGGGCGATGATGGCGGATACGTTGAAAGTGTCGGTTTCGATATTGACGAAAACTTCACCGAGCATGGCAAAGCCTTGCTGGGTCAGCGGTTTGTCTACAACGATCCTCGCCGTGGCATCATGAACGGTGTTGGTGGCGACACAATCACATGGTCTGTTAACCCCGATCGTGGCCCCGGCGTTCTCAATGGCGTAGGCGCCGGCAACCTGGGCGGTCAGATATTCCGCTACTGGAATGCAGACTTTGCCGAAGAGCAGGCGAAAATCATGGGCGTTTACGCTAATCTTGATTGCACACCTCCTTTGGTAGAGGTTCCCCACAACCCCGGCCTTGGTCGGTTTGAAGAGTCCAGAGGGCGAGTTGTAACCACTGCCGATACAGGTGCGGATATTCGCGTAATCGGATTCCGCAACTTCATCGCAGATCCAACGCCTTGGGGCTACACCTCTCAGGCGCTGGCCTTTGTTGTGACGTATGGTTTCCGTGATCCTATCACTGGTGGCCTTACTGACATCGACAATGATGGCAATTCAGACGTTGCTTACCGTGAGTTGTATTACAACGGTTGGGTCCAGTACATTGCGCCTGAGAAGCAAGGTGGACGGTTCGACTTTCTGGGGATTACCCGGACTGTCTTTGGCTTTCACAACATAGCGTTGCATGAAGTCGGCCATACACTGAGCCTTGACCACTTTGGTACTGTTGGCATCCACAAGAATGACGGACTGCGAACCAAACCAGCCAACATCATGCAGCCTGTTGCGAAAGCACTTGATGCGCCGTTTGAGGGTGTTGAGGGCAAGACCAATGGTCAGGTGTGTGGTGAGTGGTCAAGCTGGGCCACCGGCCAAGGCATAGGTCAGTAGAGTAGAAGGGCAGTCGGCGCTGCCCTGTTTTTTAGGGCGCTGTGGAAGCCGCCCAGAGAGTTTAGTCAGTAAATTCACCACGGCCCAATATCCCGCTACAATTTGTGGCCTTATAGTTGACTTAAATACTGGGTTATTGCAAACTAAGTTATTGTTAACCTATATAGGACACTTGCCGTGAAACTAACCACCAAGGGTCGTTACGCTGTTAATGCCGTACTCGATCTCGCATTAAACGCCCATCAGGGTCCGGTAAAGCTGGTGCATATATCGGACCGGCAGGGCATTAGCCTGTCTTACCTGGAGCAGCTGTTTTCACGCCTGCGGCGCAACCAGCTGGTTACCAGCTTCCGCGGTCCAGGGGGTGGGTACCAGCTGGGCAAAACCATCGATCAGATCAGCATTGCCGACATCATCCTGGCGGTAAACGAATCCATCGACGCAACCCGCTGTAAAACCCGGGGCGATTGCCAGCAAGGCGAAACATGCCTGACCCATCATCTGTGGATGGACCTGAGCGCACAGCTAGAGGAATTTCTCAGCGGAATTTCACTGGCGGACCTGATTCATCGCCATAGTGACCGCGAAGAATCCAGGCTCGCGCTGCAGGCATACGCTCAACAAGACAACACGATGGGCGCTTCTGCGATGTCCTGACCGCAGTGTTAAAGTGCTGGCCAAAAAAGCCCTGACCAGCACGGCGGAGCCGGATGCCAGGGATAGGACAAGGCACTGCACGCGCAACCTTGCTCCACCTCCCCTGGCACTGACCGCACACCCAGAACCATTGAGACTTTCACTATGTCTGACCAAATAAACGCCTACCTGGAGAACGACTACGCGGCGGGTTTTATCACCGACGTCGAAGCCGACACCTTGCCGCCCGGGCTGAACGAGGATGTCGTGCGGTTTATCTCGGCCAAAGAAAGGCGAGCCGGAATGGTTGCTGGAATGGCGCCTGCAAGCCTATCGCGACTGGCTGAAGATGAGCGAGCCGACCTGGGCGCACTTGCATCACCCCAAAATTGACTTCGAAGCCGTGTCTTATTTCTCTTCTCCGAAAAGCATGGAAGACCGGCCTAAAAGCCTGGACGAAGTCGATCCGGAACTGTTGCGAACCTACGAAAAACTCGGCATCCCGTTACACGAGCAGGAAGCGCTCGCGGGAGTAGCAGTGGATGTGGTGTTCGACTCGGTGTCGGTGGGCACCACCTTCAAGAAAAAACTCCATGAAGCGGGCATCTTATTCTGCTCGATCTCAGAAGCAGTGCACCTGTATCCGGAACTGGTCAAAAAGTATCTGGGCAGTGTGGTGCCACGGCGGGACAATTTCTATGCGGCGCTTAATTCCGCCGTGTTCAGTGATGGGTCGTTTGTTTACATCCCCAAAGGGGTGCGCTGCCCCATGGAACTCTCCACTTACTTCCGCATCAACGAGGCCAACACCGGGCAGTTTGAACGCACCCTGATCATTGCTGACGAAGGTAGCCATGTAAGCTACCTGGAAGGTTGCACCGCACCGATGCGCGATGAAAACCAGCTCCATGCTGCAGTCGTTGAATTGGTTGCGCTGGACGATGCCCAGATCAAATACTCAACCGTTCAAAACTGGTATCCCGGCGACAAGCAGGGCGTGGGCGGCATCTACAACTTCGTCACCAAGCGCGGCGTGTGCCATCAGCGCGCCAGGATTTCCTGGACCCAGGTTGAAACCGGCTCAGCTATCACGTGGAAGTATCCCTCGGTGGTTCTGCGCGGCGACAACAGCGTCGGAGAGTTCTATTCAGTTGCCCTGACCAACAATTTCCAGCAGGCCGATACCGGAACCAAGATGATTCATCTGGGCAAAAACACTCGCTCAACCATTATCAGTAAAGGTATTTCTGCCGGCAAAAGCCAGAATGCCTACCGCGGATTGGTGCGGATGAATCCCGGCGCCAGTGGGGCACGCAACTATACCCAGTGCGATTCACTGTTGATCGGTGACCGTTGTGGGGCACATACTTTTCCCTACATCGAAAGCAAGAATCCCTCCGCCGTGGTCGAACACGAGGCTACCACTTCCAAGGTCAGCGAAGACCAATTGTTTCTCTGCCAACAAAGAGGCATTGATGCTGAGAAGGCAGTGTCGATGATCGTCAACGGCTTTTGCAAGGAAGTGTTTAAGGAGTTACCGATGGAGTTTGCTGTAGAAGCAGGCAAGTTACTCGAAGTCAGCCTGGAGGGCTCCGTAGGCTAGCGCCAGCACCTCTGCTCAAACCGCCCGCCAGAGTGTACGGGCATCTTTCACGTTACAAGCAAGAGCCATTTTACTATGTTATCGATCAAGGATTTACACGTTCAGGTAGAAGGCAAGAACATCCTTAACGGCCTGTCACTGGAAGTCAAAGCCGGAGAAGTGCACGCTGTCATGGGACCCAATGGTTCAGGTAAAAGCACGCTTGGCTACGTGCTGTCAGGTCGACCCGGCTACGAGGTGGTGAGCGGCTCTGCCACTTTTGAGGGCGAGGACCTTTTCAGCCTCGATCCGGAAGTGCGAGCCCGGGCGGGTTTGTTTTTGGCATTCCAGTACCCGGTAGAAATCCCCGGTGTCAGCAATATGGAATTCCTCAAAGCGTCGGTCGATGCAGTGCGGGCAAACCGCGACCTTGCTCCCTACGACACCGTCAGTTTTATGAAAAAGGCCCGTCAAACCTGTAACGACGTTAACCTTGCTGCTGACTTTCTGAAACGCGGGGTCAACGAGGGTTTTTCAGGCGGCGAGAAAAAGCGCAATGAAATCCTGCAAATGCTGCTGCTGGAGCCCAAACTGGCGATCCTCGACGAAACCGACTCCGGTCTTGATATCGACGCCCTGCAGCTTGTTGCGGCAGGGGTTAACGCCAGCCGCAATGCCGACAATGCTTTTATTATGGTCACCCACTACCAGCGCCTGCTGAACTTCGTCGTGCCAGACTTTGTCCATGTGTTAGCCAATGGACGTATCGTCAAGTCTGGTGGCAAGGAACTTGCGCTGGAGCTGGAGAGTAAGGGCTATGCCTGGCTTGAAGACGAGGTTGCCTGATGGGAGCATTCGACCAATCAGCCGCCGTGGCACTGGTACAGCAGTCCTCAGCACCCAAATGGCTAGAGGCATTTCGCCTGGCAAGCCAAACCATCTGGCTTGCCAGCGCTTGGCCCAATCGCAAGACAGAGGATTGGAAATACACAACCCTGGCGCCACTTACCCAGAGCGATTACTTGCGCTTCGGCGCTGGCGACAGTAACGGATTTGACGCCAGTCTGGTTGAGATACCCGGGCTTGAGTGCCAGCGACTGGTATTCGTCAATGGAGAAATCGCGCCCGAGCTGTGTCAGCTTAAGCAGAGCTGTAACAGTAATACGATGGTGCGATTTTCTGACGCTGACAGCAAACAACAGCAGCTGATTGCCGAGCACATCGGAACGGTCGCTGCCACCGACCGCAACCCTTTTGTTGCGCTTAACGGCAGCTGGCTCGACGACGGCGTATTGTTTCATGTCACAGAGGACGAGCCCCTGCCGCTGCACATTGTGCACCTGACACGGCCGGGTGTGCAGCCGTTTTCTGTGCGCCAGCGACTGCTGGTTGTGGTTGGTGCAAACGCCAACGCAACGGTGATTGAGCACTTTGCAAGTTCCGCTGAGAGCCAGAGTTGCTTCGTCAACGGGGTATCGGAATTCAAATTGGATGTTGGTGCCCGCCTGTCCCATTACAGGCTGCAACTGGAGCAACAAGACGTTATTCACATTGGCGGGATGTACACCCGGCTGCAACGGGACGCCAGTCTGGATTGTTTCATTCTTGGTCTGGGCAGCCAACTGAAGCGTCTCGATTTACGCGTGCAACACCAGGGTCCCGGCAGTGATGCAAGGATCAATGGTGTCTATCTCTGCAAGAACAGCCAGCATATCGATATTCACTCGACGGTAGAGCACGAACAGCCCCACGGTACGACATCTGAAGTGGTGCGCGGTATAGTTGACGATAAAGCCAGGGCCGTTTTCAACGGCCGCATCCATATCCATCCTGATGCCCAGAAAAGCGTCGCCGAGCTGAGCAATCGCAATTTGCTGCTGAGTGATTCAGCCGAGGTATATACCAAGCCAGAACTCGAAATCTACGCTGATGATGTGCTATGCGCCCACGGCGCTACGGTCAGCCAGATTGAAGATATGGCGCTGTACTATCTCCAGTCTCGGGGCATTGATCGCAAGGAGGCTGAAGTCTTGCTCAGCTTTGGCTTTATCAACGAGTTGATCAATAATATGGGGCATGAACCTCTGCAGCAGCTGCTAAGGCCGTTACTGAGCAGCTGGTTTGGCCACGACCCGCGGCTGACAAGGCACTTGCCATGAGCCACCCGGAAACCATTGCCACGCCAAGGTTTGATGTCGAAGCTGTGCGGCAGGATTTTCCGATTCTACAGCAGAGCATCAATGGCAAACCGCTGGTCTACCTTGACAATGCCGCGACCACGCAAAAACCCAATCGAGTCATCGATGCGATCAGCGACTACTATCGCCACGACAATGCCAATGTACACCGCGGCGCCCACACGCTCAGCGACCGCGCCACACTGGCCTTCGAAGGAGCCCGGGTTAGTGTCCAGAAGTTTATCCATGCGGCGGAGCCAGAACAGATTATCTGGACCCGCGGCTGCACCGAAGCCATCAATCTGGTGGCGCAGTGCTTTGTCGCGGCGCAATTGGGGCCCGACGACGAAATCCTGGTGTCCGGCTTGGCCCATCACTCCAATATCGTGCCATGGCAAATGGCAGCACAGCGCGTCGGCGCCAGGGTAATCCCCATTCCGGTTACCAATCATTGCGAGTTAGATATGCAGGCCTACCGGCAGCTGCTGGGACCGCGCACGCGGCTGGTAGCGGTGGAGCATGTTTCCAATTCCATGGGCACCATCCACCCGATAGAGGAGATCATTTCGCTGGCCCATACCGTAGGAGCGCGGATATTGATCGATGGCGCCCAGGCTGTGGCCCACTGGCCCATCGACGTAGAGGCGTTGGGAGCTGATTTTTACGCCTTTTCAGGCCACAAACTGTTTGGACCAACCGGTATTGGCGTGCTCTGGGGCAAGCGCGAATGGCTTGAGGCTATGCCTCCCTACCAGGGAGGTGGTGAAATGATTGAGTCGGTAAGTTTTGGCGGCACCAGCTTCAACAAATTGCCCTATAAGTACGAGGCTGGCACACCAGACATCGCCGGCGCTATAGGTCTGGCCGCCGCTATAGACTATCTCGGTGATCTCGACCGCGACGCCGCGGCGCGGCACGAAGCGCAGCTGCTTGAACACGCCTTGACCCTGGCAGCAGAATTTCCCGGTTTTGTTCTGGTCGGCAATGCCAGGCACAAAACCAGTATCCTCAGCTTTTTACTGGAAGGTGCGCATCCGGCCGACGTTGGTACACTGCTCGACCAGCAGGGTGTGGCGGTACGTACCGGCCACCACTGTACCCAGCCTATTATGGATACCTTAGCCATCCCGGGTACGGTGCGGGCCTCTTTCAGTATCTACAACACGCACAGCGAAGTAGAACAGCTTTTTTCAGCGCTACGCAAAGCGCAATCGTTCCTATAGCGAGTGGATGAAAACCATGTCCGTTGAAATCATTGATCCGCAGCCCGTGACTGTCACCGACGCAGCGAGGCGACACTTCCAGCAACAATGCCAACAATCTGGTCAGAGGGCTGTTTTTTTGAGCCTGAAAGAAAGCGGCTGCACGGGCTACATGTATGTACTCGACCTGGTTGATGAAAAGCCCGACGCGGCTGCGTCGCTGCAACTGGAAAACAATGTGCAGTTGTTCATTGCCAACGCAGCGCTGCCCTACTTACAGGGCACGGTGATCGACTATGTACGCAACGGCCTCAATAGCGAGCTGCAGTTCCAGAATCCCAATGCCGGCGAATACTGCGGCTGCGGCGAGAGTTTCAGCATCAACGAGGCTCATCACTGATGGAAAGAGCGGTTGTTGTTACCCGGCGTGACTGCCCCGCCCGCCTGGTGCCCGTGGGCACCCCTATTGTAATTCCGCGTGACACCTTTGTGACGATCACCCAATCACTCGGTGGCAATTACACCGTTACTCATAATGGCAATATGGCGCGGGTCGACGGCACCGATGCTGATGCCCTGGGTCTTGAGCCACAGGAGCTGGATTTCCCCCCACCGGTTGACGATCAAATACTGGAGCAACAGGTTTGGGATGCCCTGAAAACCATTTATGACCCCGAGATTCCGGTGAACCTGGTGGACCTCGGCTTGATCTATGAGGTCGCTATCGATCAGGCCAACAAGCGAGTGGCGATAGACATGACCTTAACCGCACCTGGCTGCGGCATGGGGCCGGTACTGGTGGGCGACGTTGAGTATCGAGTAGCCCAAGTACCCAATGTGAAGTCGGTGGCAGTAGAGCTGGTATTCGATCCACCCTGGTCCCGCGAACGCATGTCAGAAGAAGCACAACTTGAAACCGGGATGTTCTACTGATTGAATACCCTGGCGGGGATACAGCTGCCTTATCTGAATCGCGTTATAATCCCGTCCGCGGTGCTGGCAAAAATGGTTTGCCGCACCAACTTCTAGCACTTCTGGATTCGACAAATGGCCGTACAAGATATGCCTTTTGGTAGCGACATATCCACTGAGGACGTGGTCGAGACCCTGGGCTTTTTCGACAATTGGGAAGATCGATATCGCTATATTATCGACCTTGGCAAACAACTGCAGCCGATGCCTGAGCATTTGAAAACTGACAGCCGCCTGGTCAAGGGCTGCCAAAGCCAGGTGTGGATCGACGTCCATCAAAGTGCTGATAACAACACTGACACCTTACAATTTGACGTCGATAGTGATGCTCATATCGTTCGTGGCTTGCTGGCATTGGTACTGTGCGCCTACAACGGCAAGACGCCTCAGCAAGTTCTGGAATTCCCGATCGAAGAATACTTTTCTCAACTCGAACTATTGCAACACCTCAGCCCTATTCGTGGTAATGGCCTCAAATCGGTGGTTGAGCGCATTCGAGCGATTGCCGAGGATGCCAAGGCAAGTTAAGGCAGCTGCAGTACTTCAGGGTATCAGCCAAATCCTGTGGTTCGTGACAACCGTTAACAAGTAAGGAGAGTATCGTGCAGGCCATTACGCTGAAGCAGCCCGGGGGGCTCGAGCAACTTAAGCTCACCGACATAGAGCCTGTCGCCCCCGCTGCTGGCGAAATCCAGATTCGCAATCATGCCAGCTCGCTAAACTTTCACGATTACGCGGTGGTCGTGGGCCTGATCCCCACCGGCGATGATCGTATCCCGATGTCGGACGGCGCCGGGGTGGTTGCGGCCGTTGGCGAGGGGGTTACCGAATTCAAAGTCGGCGACCCGGTAATGAGTTGCTTTTTCCCCCACTGGGCAGACGGCCGCGCCGATAGCGTTACCAAGCTCGGCGACGTCCCCGGCGATATGAGCAATGGTTTTGCAGCCGAAACCGTAACCAAGGCTGCGACGGCGTTTACCCGAATCCCCGCGGGCTACAGTTTTGAACAAGCGGCCACCCTACCCTGCGCGGCACTGACTGCCTGGCGCGCATTGATGGTTGAAGCCAAAGTAAAACCTGGTCAAACCGTATTAGTGCAAGGCAGCGGAGGCGTATCAGTTTTCGCCCTGCAGTTTGCCAAGAGCGCCGGGTGCCGGGTAATTGCCACGTCTTCTTCAGACGAAAAACTTGAGCGCCTCAAACAGCTGGGAGCCGATCAAGTAATCAACTACCGCAAGCAGCCCGATTGGGGGCAGCAGGCATTGCAATTGACTGCTGGCAGCGGCGTTGACGTGGTGGTTGAGATAGGCGGTGCCGGCACCGTGCCGCAGTCGATACAGGCAATACGAATGGGCGGCCACATTTCACTCATTGGCGTTTTATCCGGCATCAGTGGTGAAATTCCCACTGCTGCGCTGTTCCAGAAGAACGCGGTCCTCAGCGGCATTACCGTTGGCTCACGCGCACAGCAACTGGATATGATCGCTGCCATTGAAGCGAACGGTATTATACCGGTGATTGATCGCAACTATGCCCTGGCAGACATTGCCGAGGCCTTTCGCCTGCAAGAATCGCAACAGCATTTTGGCAAGATTTGCCTGAGCCTGTGAGTCGGAGGTGAAGCCCAACAGCTCACACCGTCATATTTTTCTACCAACTTATTTAAGGAGCAACCATGACCCGCATTGTTGAAGTCATGCTAGAAACGAACTACACCCTGATTCAATTGGACGACGGCAAGGCCAACGCCCTCGGATTCGCCATGCTTGAGCAAATTGATGCTGCACTTGATACCGCCGAGAAGGCCGGGAAAGTCGTCATTATTGCCGGACGCCCCGGCAAATTCTCCGCCGGCTTCGACCTGTCGGTAATGGCAGGCGGGGGTGATGAGATGTTAAAGCTACTGCGCGCCGGCGCAGACCTCTCGCAGCGGCTACTGAATTTTCCAACGCCCGTGGTGCTGGCGGTCAGTGGCCATGCCCTGGCGATGGGTGCCCTGCTGTTATTGTCGAGCGATTACCGCGTGGGTACCCGTGGCAACTACAAGATTGGCCTGAACGAGGTCGCCATTGGCATGACCCTGCCATGGTTCGGTATTGAGCTGGCGCGGGCGCGCATCGCCAGCATTCACCTCAATAATGCGGTGGGCCTGGCGCGGATATACGATGCAGATGCTGCCGTAGGTGTGGGTTACCTCGACGAAGCCGTCGACGCTGAGGCAGTGTTACCCCGCGCTATCGCAATAGCGGAAGACCTGGCCGCGCTTGACATGCAAGCACACCAACAGTCCAAAGCGCGCATACGGGAAGGCTTGAATACCGCATTGGCGACAGCATTTGACAGGGAGAGTGCTAACACCGCCTTTGTGGCGCAGCAATAATTTCTGCACCGGGGCGAACACCACAAGGATGAGCAGTAGTTGCTTAATGTCTTACCTTGACCCTGGCTTGCGGCCCTGCAATAGCGCTTCTGAAAAGAGTACAAAAGGGTCAGGGTTCAGGCGCGATGAGACGAGTAAGGGTCCAGCAGGTATCGATTTTCTATGTGAAAACCAGTATAAACTGGACCTGGCATTCACGGAAAAGGCCGACCCTGTCCACAGTCATGATGACCTTTGTCGAGCATAGGAAACGGGCACCAAAGAGCTGGGTAGACTGCAAGCGATAGACTTCCAAACACACATCGCGATAATTTTATGGGGAGCTATAAAAATGTCTGGCGAAAAACCAAATAACACAGCAAATAAGAAAGCTGATAAGACCACCACAGAAAATGCCTCGAAAAAGAGCGACAAGCTGAAAAACAGCTTTTATGAGAAGGAGCTTTTCAAACTCCAGATCGAGCTGGTCAAACTGCAACAATGGGTCAAACACGCCGGCCATAAGGTGGTGGTGTTATTTGAAGGTCGCGACGCTGCCGGCAAGGGCGGCAGTATCAAACGCATTACCGAGCCCCTCAATCCACGAATCTGCAAAGTAGTGGCGCTGTCCGCCCCCACCGAACGCGAAAAATCCCAGTGGTATTTCCAACGCTATGTAGGGCACCTGCCCGCGGCCGGTGAAATAGTGCTACTGGATCGAAGCTGGTATAACCGCGCCGGGGTCGAGCGGGTTATGGGCTTTTGTACCGAGGAGGAGCATCAGGAATTCCTGCGTTCCTGCCCGGAGTTTGAGCGAATGTTGGTGCGCTCAGGCATTGTACTCATCAAGTACTGGTTTTCGGTGAGTGACGAAGAGCAGGAAAGGCGCTTCCAGAATCGAATCCATCACCCTACCAAACATTGGAAACTCAGCCCGATGGATCTGGAATCGCGGGCGCGCTGGCTGGAGTATTCCCGCGCCAAGGACGATATGTTTATGCATACAGATATTAAGCAAGCCCCCTGGTACGTGGTGGATGGTGACGACAAAAAGCGCGCCCGCCTTAATGTCATCAATCACCTGCTAAGCCTGCTTCCTTACAAAGATCTTTCGGCGCCGCCTATTGAGCTTCCGCCGCGGCAACCTGAAAGCGGGTATGTTCGCCCCCCGTTGAGCGACCAAACCTTTGTACCAAACCTTTACTAGGGCCACCACGGATAAATTAGTTACCTACCGCAGCAAGCCTCGGGTGATGGATGGCATGGGCCGCGCGAAGGTCAACGGCGGTTCTCATTGACGAGCGCCGCAACGCAGCACCGCGATCACCAAAGGCCAATCCACCGGGGCTTCACGTCGCTATCACCAAATTATTCAGCGGTGGCCTGACCTTGCTGTGGGGCCTGCAGGTCTCGAGATTCACCTCACCATGGACCCTATTATGGAACGAGTTACTCCAGAATCAGTCTCTGTAGCCAGTTCGCAGCTGGAGCGGATTGGCATCCACCTGCAGCAGCGCTTCATTGACCCCGGCAAGATACCCGGCAGCCTCACCCTGGTTGCCCGTCGCGGCCAGCCGTGCTATCTCCAGGCCCTTGGGCTGCGAGATGTCGAGCGCGGCATGCCAATGACCGAAGACACGATTTTTCGTATTTACTCAATGACCAAACCGATCACCTCACTGGCCTTGATGACCCTTTACGAGAGAGGCCTGGTTTCGCTCAACGACCCGGTGCATCGCTTTATTCCCTCCTGGAAAAAAATCGCTGTGCGCAAAGGCGGCTCCTGGCCACTTTTTACCACCGAGTCCTGCAAGCGGCCAATGACGGTTCGCGACCTGCTGATGCACACTGCGGGCCTCACTTACGATTTCATGCAGGCATCCAATATCGACTATGCCTACCGCAAGCTGGGGGTGGGCTTTGCCAAGCCAGGTTATACCTTGCACAATATGATTGAGCAGCTGGCCGAGCTGCCACTGGAGTTTTCCCCGGGCGAGCGCTGGAATTATTCTGTCGCCACTGACGTACTCGGCTACCTGGTTGAAGTCATCAGCGGCATGAGTTTTGCCGACTACCTGCGCCAGACGATCTTCGAACCCCTCGCGATGGTCGATACCGGCTTCGAGATTAGCCGCGACAAACTCGACCGCTTTGCCAGTTGCTACCAACGGGACCTGGCCGGAAATATGATCCTTCACGACGACGGCCAGGCCAGCCAATTTGCCGAACGCAGCTTTATCTCCGGCGGCGGTGGCCTGCTGTCGACCATGCACGACTACTACCGTTTTTGCCAAATGCTGCATAACGGCGGCAGCCTTGACGGCCAGCGTATTATTGGCTCCCGCACCCTCGCCTATATGAGTCGCAACCACTTGCCCAATGACGGCGACATGTCGCAATACGCCATGGGCAGCTTTAGTGAAACCGGCTATGAAGGAGTCGGTTTTGGGCTGGGATTCGCGCAAAAGGTCGACGCCGTCAAAAACGGGTATCCCGCGAGCGAGGGCAGCTATTTTTGGGGCGGGCTGGCCAGCACCTTATTCTGGATCGACCCGGCAGAAGAACTCACCGTCATTTTTATGACCCAGCTGATACCCTCAAGCACTTATAATTTTCGGGGCCAGTTGGAGTCGATTATTTACGCTGCGCTCGATTAGCGCTGAATGCCATAAAGCTACTATAAAAACTAATCAATATATCGAAATGGTCTAGACAGAGCGTTGAACTGGTAGTAGCACCAAGGTACGTTAGGGCCATGCAGACGCCGGTCTGCAATTTGCTGGCCCAGGCGGCCAGGCTAACGGCTTATTCGGTGCCTTTGCGTTCGCGCAGCGAAGGCGACAGGTACCAAAGCCGTTACTTCACTACACCACCCCCAGTCAAAATAACAACGCAAGGAGCAATCTATGGGAGTTGGAAGAGAAGCCGGCGAGTTTTCGTTGGAATCACGCGGTCTTACAGTGTCTGAGCCCAGCTGCACCGGAGGCGGTTCAATCACTGTTGATTACGAAGGAACCGCAACAGGTTACGGCTTTGTCTCCAGTACCGTGACCTTTACCGTGAAAGAAGCAGGTGCCAAGGAGGGAACCACTACAGCCAATAACGTAGCGTGGATGGAAAACGGCGACAGCATGAGCGGAACAGGCAGTGGTGTTTTTACCTCATCTGGAGTTAATACCTGGCGCGTGCGCGCAACTATGGTGGTGTCGGACGGTACCGTGTTACTTTCGGACGGTGAAGTCTCGTTGGCGGAGCGCACTTACAAGGGCAAGCTTTACGCCTGGGATTAACCCGGGCATAAATGGCGCCCCGAGCGCGAGGAGCAATCCTTGCGCTTCATCCGTGAGTGCGTGTGCAGGAAAACTGCCCCTATGGCAAGGCTTGCGTAGGGCTCCCCCCCAACTGTTTCCAGTAGCGGTAGGGATAATCGTTAGCGTGGTGCTGTGGCATCAGTTCCATGCCACAGCGCTCAAAAAAGCCCCGGGACACCCGCTCCGCTTTCACCAGCATTCCACCCAGACCTGCGTTGGCGGCCCTGGAAAATACCTCGTGCAGCAGTTTGCCACCTATTCCCTGGCTCTGGGCTGCGGGATCGACGTACAGGCCATGGAGTAGACCACCGCGATATTGCGCAGCGAAAGTTATCTCCTCATTGAGCCATAAGGCGCAGCCAAGCATAGTCTCACGGGTGCATACCAACGCGGCATAGTGTTCGAAATCGATCACATCGTACTGCAGCATGGGCAGCGCCAGACGCTTTACTCGTTGCGGTAATGGCCACCCCAGTACCGCCATGCTAATGATGCGATTGATCTCAGGCAGGTCACTGGCCCTGGCGTCTACAATCGCGGCTTTAACATTGGCGTTTGAGGTCATGACCCATACACCTGGCGAGGAAACCCGTCAGGCAAATTTTACCCGCGCCAATACCTCCTCCAGGCTCAGTTCGGTGCCAACCAAGCGATCATCCATAGCCCGGCCCATTACCACGGCCTTACCTGCAATCGGTGGCAGGGTATCCAATACAAATCGACCCTCGGTGCCGCGCAAAAAGCAATCTTCATCAAAGTACACCGCATTACCGGTATCGATGTCGTCGGCAATAATGCTGGTATGCCCTACTGCGGCAGCAATAGCATCCTGCGACGCAATATCGATCTCGGCGGCGGTTTTGGCCAAACCGTCTATTAAAATGGCTCGCATCGTGACATCCTCCCAACAAAGGCTTCTCATTCAATACTCTTTACAAGAACGCGGATTCTACCCTGAGCAGCAGCCCATTGAAGGCCCTGCCGCATAAAAAACCTGGCAGCGGCTGATTGATCAGTGCGGCGCTATAAGCCGGGATTCACCCGGAGCCAGGGTCCCAAACTTTGCCGGGTCGACTCCCGCTTGCTGCAGAGCCAACTGCAGATCGATAAGCGGCTGGTCGATCGCCTCGTAGGTTAATTGGAAGGTACCAAAATGAATACCAATACTCTGCTCACTCTCCAGGTCGAGGTGCGCCTGCACAGCATCGGCAGGATTCAAATGCACAGCTTCCATAAAGTCGCGTGGTTCGTAAGCGCCAATCGGCAACAGCGACAAGACAAACGGACCATGGCTGAGCGCCGCATCCGCGAAATGCGGGCCGTAGCCGGTGTCGCCGGCAAAGTAGATGCTACCACGGCTGGTTTTGATGACGAAGGAACCCCATAAGGTCCTCTTCTGGTCACTCAGTCCCCGGCCCGAGCTATGCCGGCATTCCGTAAACACGATTTCAATTGCGCCCATTTCGACGCTGTCTAGCCAATCCATATCGCGGTGCCGATCCAATCCAATGCTGGAGAAATACCGGCCGTTGCCAAGACCAGCCAGGATCAATGGCGGCGTTTGCTGTCTGGCCGACAATTGCTGCAAGCTTGCTTTATCGAGATGGTCGTAGTGGTTATGGCTAATGAGTATCAGGTCGATGGGCGGCAGGTCTGCCATAGCAATTCCGGGCCGGTGCACCCGCTTGGGACCCAGCGCCTGAAACGGGCTGGCGCGGCTCGAAAAAATAGGATCAGTAAGGATATTGAGACCGTCCGCCTGGATGAGAAAGGTGGAGTGGTTGACAAAAGTGACAGATATACCATCGTAGACCCGCGGCTGCGCAACAGTCCCCGCCTGAATTTCAACCTCTTCCGGCCAACTCGCGGCGTTGAATAGCGAACCCCACCCGAATTTCAGGAGCTCCCAGGCGCTTTTGTCGGAATTGTCCCGGTTGCTGAAGCGCTTACCATCGAAATGCGCCGACACCTCCCCTTGATAAGCTGGAGCCGAGGTACATGCCGACAGAGCTGGCACCAGCATTGCCAGTAAGAGAGTGAGTAGTTTGATCATGCCGACAGTACGCAGTTGAGCGCCTTTCGGACCCCAGAAAATCAACAAACAAGCGGTTTGTGGCAGTTCACGCAGCAAGGTCCACGGCAGGCGCGAACCCCGAATCCGTCACAGGGACATTGAAAAATTAAAGCTAAAGCAGGGCAACCTCACCTACCAGTAGCGAACCCGACCGCTATCGACATGGATGAAATCGGATTGCCGGTAATAACCAACACCGCCGCGCTGCAGATCCATGGCGATATCACGAATTCGTGCGGTATCAACCCCGGGCATCCGGAAATCGATGGCCTTGGCTTCGATATGCTGACTCTTTTTTGCCACACCGGATTTGGCACTTTTCTGGCGCAGCATTTCGTTGGTTTTTTCACTGCGATAGGCTGATACGATGTGTACCTCGCCCTTGTAACCCGCCCGTTGCTGCACGTCGTGCACGATATCCAGCGTGGTGGGATCGACCTCCGCCTTGTCGCCGGTGCGAAAATCACGCAGGAAATAGTTGATCTTGGCCAGGGCATCTTCGCGGTACTGCCCATTGCGGTAATAGACTACCTTGAGCCGCTCTCCCGTATGGGTGTGGTATAGGGCTATAATGCGGTCAGTTTTACTGGCAGCAGAGGCAGCGGTACTGGCACAAGCAGTCGCGCTGAAAAAACAAGCAAAAACGACCGACAGTAGTCTGCAGCCGTGCTTAAAACGTACTCGACGGGATACAATCATTAAAGAGGGGCTCGCAAGAAGATGTATACAATAATTTGTTTTTATTCTATATCAAACTAACAAACCTTCAAGAAGTATTAGCCATAGGTATGTTAAGTCAATGATTATTTTGCGACAGGGAGCTCACTGGGTGCTGCTGTTGTGGTGCGCAAGCGCGTTGACCATGGCCGATAATGTTGCACCGGCCGATATTACACGCGTGCTACAAAGCTTGGCACCAACACCCGGTTTACCGCGACAAGAAAGTGTCAATGCATTGTATCGCGCCTCTGGCCAACAACTCATCTGGACCGACCCGCTGCTTTATCGCCAACTGCAACACGGGATTGAAGACAGCTATCTCGACGGTTTGAACACCGCGGATTACCGCCCCACTTTGGCAATAGACAAGACCAGCAAATCGATCAGCCGGGTTGATCGCGATATTGCTACCAGCATTGGGTTTCTTACCCTGCTGCATCACCTCCAGTCCGGCAAGGTCGACCCGGGCACGGTGCACGCTGACTGGAATATTGGCAGGTCCAGCCAGCCTGATACTGACTTGCAGGCGGCGCAGGCAATCAGTAATCGAAATGTTACGGATTTACTGCAGGCGGCTCGCCCCCAGCAAGCGGTGTACCAGCAACTCAGATTGGGACTGGCGCGCTATCGTTCTATCGAGGCCGCGGGTGGGTGGCCGCCGGTCATCAGTTCGACCGTCATAGTGCCCGGTGACGTCGGTCCGGCGATACCACAGCTGCGCCGCCGTCTGGCGATTACCGGTGACTACTACCCGAGTGCAGCGGACATGGACAGCCAGCGCTTCGACCCGCAGTTGGTGGAAGCTCTGCAGCGCTTTCAGCAGCGCCACCTGTTGCCCCAAGATGGCATTATAGGGCCGGAAACGCTATCGGCTCTGATCCAACCAGTACAGCAAAAAATAAACCAGATTCGCGCCAACCTCGAACGCATGCGCTGGCTTCTGGGAGAACTTGAGGGGGACTACCTGCTGGTTGACATCGCCGCCTACAAGCTATTCCTGGTGCAGGATGATGTCGTCACCTGGTCTTCGCCGATCCAGGTGGGCAAACCCTATCGCCAGACGCCGGTTCTGACCAGTCGGATCACCTACCTTGAATGGAATCCGGGCTGGGTGGTACCACCCACCATAGCCACCGAGGATGTGGTGCCCGCGATCAAACGCGACCCGAGTTACCTGCAACGACACCACATGGACTTGTTTACCTACGACGGCAAAGCCGTCGACCCGGCAAGCGTCAACTGGGATCCTTACCCGGAACGGCCACTACCGTTTATGATCAGGCAGCGACCGGGCCCCTGGAATGCACTGGGCACCGTGAAATTTATCTTTCCCAACAAGCACCTCGTCTACCTGCACGACACGCCTAACAAAAAACTCTTTGGGCGCTCGAATCGTGCTTTCAGTTCCGGCTGTATCAGGGTCGCGCAGCCCTATGCTTTGGCTAAACGGCTGTTAGGCCTTGATCCAGATACAGGCGATGCCGAGATCAGGTCAATTCTTGCCAGTGGTAAAACCCAACGCCAGTATCTACCCGGGGGTTTTCCCGTCGCACTGCTGTACTGGACCACCAAAGCCGCCGCAGATGGTTCGCTGGTTTTCGCCCCCGATATCTATCATCGGGACACGGTGGTACTACGAGCTCTGGACTCCCAGCAAGCCCCGGCCAGAATGCTGCAAGAAGGCGCCCTGGTGCAAGCCCGCCCCACGGGCATGCTATAGCACCGCCGCGACAGGCAATTTTGGGCCCCAAACCCTGCGGATATCACATATACTCGCCATGGCCTTTAACTATTGCTCGATCTGTTTAGCTTAACAATAATGCACGTTGATAACTTTTTATCTATCGCAAAAGCGTAATGGGAAACCAATCACTATGACCTGGATTATCGGTTTAGCATTTCTTACCTGGGCAATCACCCGCTTTTACCTGCGCGGTGAAGACCTGAGTCTTTACGACCAGCCCTGCCAGGAGCCTTTTTCCAACCTGCCCCCGAGCCCCGAACACCAGGACATCGTCAAATCGCTGAGTGGCTTCTCGGAAATGGTGGCTGGCGTACCACGGAACCAACATCTTGCCCTGAGCCGCAATCATATGGACGGTTTTGGGCGCGACGTAAAATTTGATGGCGAAATCATTCCCTGGAATGACGGCACGGTGAAAGGTGAATGGCTGGTAGCGGCCGGCGCAGACAGCCGGCGCCGCATGCTTTATCTGCACGGCGGTGCCTACGTGATGGGCAGCTCACTCAGCCATCGCGCTATGACCACCCGGTTTGCCAATATGATCGGTGGCGCGGTACTGGTAGTAGACTACCGACTGATGCCGGAGCACAGTCGCCGCGATGGCATCGAAGACTGCAGAGCCGCCTATCAATGGCTGATTAATCATGGCCCTGCCGGCAGCGAACCCGCCGAGCTGGTCTATATGGGTGGCGATTCCGCCGGTGGCAATCTGGTATTGGCACTTTCAAGCTGGATTCGTGACCAGGGCCTGCGTGCGCCCAACGCTGTCATCGCGCTCTCTCCAGCCACTGACAGCACCTTTAGCAGCCCCACTTGGATCAGTAATCTTACCTCTGACCCGATGCTTGGGCCTCAGTTTGGCCGGCTAACCAAAGTGCCGTTATGGCTGCTGTGGTGGGGTGGCTGGATTACCAGCCGGATACCGCCCAGCAGCCCGCTGGTATCGCCGGCTTTTGGTGACCTGTCGCGCCTGCCTCCCACCCTGGTACACGCCAGCGAGGCCGAAATGTTGCTGGGTGATGCCCGTCGCTACGCCAATAAGGCCAAGGCCCACGGCTCGCCGGTAATACTTCAGACCTGGCCTCATATGGTGCATGTATGGCAGTTCTTTGAGAATAACCTACCCGAGGCCAATGAAGCGTTCGAACAGATTCACAAATTTCTTGAGGAGCAGGGCTCGCTGCCGGTAATGGATACGCCCTCATAGTCCGGCGCTAAACTACGACCATGCTGTCGTCGGCACTGGCGCGACAAAGACTCAGCCAGCTTTCGATGCCGGCACTGCGAAACTTCTGCCGATGCAATACCAGGTAAAGCTGGCGGCCGAATTGACGCTGGGGCACCGCCAACGGCACCAGCCGTCCCGCAGCAAAGGCGTCATGAAGGGCAATGCGCGACAAACAGGCAATGCCCAACTGCTTTTCCACCGCGCGCTTGATGGCCTCGGTGTGCTGCAGTTCCAGTAGCACCTTCAGGTTTGGGAGAATGCCCACCATGGCCCGGTCAAAAGCCTGGCGAGTACCGGAACCCGGTTCACGCAATATCCACTGCGCCTGCAACAGGTCCTGGTCGCTGAGTCGCCCCACCACCGCCAAAGGATGCCGTGGCGCACAGAACACCACCAGCTCGTCCCGCCGCCATGGCAATAGCTCCAACTCCGGGTGCTGCAACTCCCCCTCGACCAAGCCCACATCGAGGTTAAAGTTTTCCAGCTGGCGGGCAATCTCGGCAGTATTGGCAACACTCAGGCTCACCTGGCTGTGGTGCTGCTGGATAAAGCGCGCAATCAATTCCACGGCCAGGTAGTTGCCGATGGTTAGAGTGGCGCCAATTTTTAACTCGCCAACAACCTGCTGTCCCGCCAGCTGGCGCTCGACCTCCCGCGCCCGCTCGAGTAAGGCCTCAGCCATCGGTCGCAGTGAACGCCCCATTTCGTTTATTTGCAAACGCTTACCATGGCGGTCAAAAAGCTGAATCGAGAATTGCTGCTCCAGCTCGCGCAGTGCGCTGCTCGCGGCCGACTGTGACATCGACAGGCTGGCGGCGGCGCGGGTGATATTCTGGCAGTGCGCAACGGCCAAAAAGACTTCCAGCTGTCGCAGGCTATAACGCATGGTGATCCAGACTCTGCCTATCAGCACACATCCACATATCTCTATATCTATATCTATATCTATATCTATATCTATATCTATAAATTCGCTAAACTATATCATTATTACTCATTTTATCTCTATTTATTTTATCGGTATCTTACTGCCACGATGTGTTTACCAGGGAGTCAACCATGTCCAGTTTCGCTACCGAAAAAGTTCTCAGCGTTCATCATTGGACTGACACACTTTTCAGTTTCACTACCACCCGGGACCCGGGATTTCGGTTCAAGAACGGCCATTTCACCATGATTGGTCTGCAACAAGCCGGCCAGCGCCCCTTGCTGCGCGCCTATAGTATTGTCAGCGCCAACTACGAAGACCAGTTGGAGTTTTTCAGCATCAAAGTCCCCGACGGCCCGCTGACATCGGCACTGCAACATATCAAACCGGGTGACGATATTCTCGTCAGTCGCAAACCCACCGGCACCCTGGTGCAAGACCACTTACTACCGGGACGAAACCTCTACCTACTGAGCACCGGAACCGGCCTTGCTCCGTTTATGAGCATTATCAAAGACCCTGAGATTTACCAGAACTTCGACCGGGTTATCCTGACTCACGGCTGCCGCTTTGTACGTGAGCTCGCGTACGCCGACACGATTACCAGCGAATTGCCGGACAACGAATACTTTGGCGAGGATGTGCGCAGTAAACTGCTCTACTACCCCACTGTGACCCGTGAGGCGTTTCGCAACACCGGGCGTTTGACCGACCTCATTGCGAGCGGAAAATTGACCCGCGACCTCGGCATGCCTGAATTCAACCACAAGGATGATCGTTTTATGATCTGTGGTAGCCCTGCAATGCTCAAGGAGAGCTGCGCATTGCTTAACGAACTGGGCTTTCGCGAAACTCGCAATGGTGTGCTCGGTCACTATGTTATTGAACGCGCCTTTGTGGAACATTAATGGCCAACGGGTTTTTCGGGGCCAGATGCCGGGCAAGCCCCGATACTGCATCAGCACAACCGAATACGCGCGCTTTAGGCTTGTGTACAAGCTTTTTACAAGAGCACACAAAGCCGCAGGAGCAGCAACACGACATTCCCGACCTGATTGCGATTGACGTCCCCCAAGACCGGTCTAGAGTTATCAATAGACCCTCTGACAATCTGATCAGGACCTTATCTGTTGAAGTTCATCACCTCGGCCGCGGCCATTCTGCTACTGTGCGCCACGGGGGCATTCACCTATCTTTGGTACCATACCAACAATACGGTGAAGCAGGCCATCAGCGCGCTGTCGCCCACCGTGCAAATAAGTTATGGGTCGATTAATTCCTCGATATTCCCGGGCATCCTGGGAATAAGCGATGTCGATATCATCCTTGAGGGAAAGCGCCTTCACGCCGACTCCATTACCGTTAGCGCCAAGACTATTCTCGATCTGTACGCATTGCAGAGGAACCCCTACACCTATGCTTTGTCGCAACCCCGCCTGGATATCCGTGGGCTGCAAAGTCATGTCCCCCCGGGGGAGTTCAGCCTGCTAGCCGAACTGTTTGACCACCCCTACTTGCAATTCATCAAGAATCTGGACGCACTTGGCTGCAAACAGCGCAACAGAATCAGCGCCGGCGACATGACAATGATGGGCTATCGCGGTCTGCAAGCTGATATCAGTCTTGGCTCAGGTCCACAGCCATTTGGCGCGGGTTACAATGTTGATTTATCCGCTAGCTTGCCGGGCCAGGCGGATTACCGCTTTAGCGTCAGCTACTCCGATGCTCCCAAGGATATTTCACAAGCATTGTACAGCTTGGCCCGGCTTGAGGTAGAGAATGTCACCATCATCAGCAAGGATCGCGGCTACAACGAGCGACTGCAGGAGTTTTGTGCGGCCCAAATGGACATGAATGCAGACCGCTACAAGGCCCATCATCTGTCGGCTGTAGATCAATTTTTCCGCCGCCAGGGAATACGGCTTGGCGCTGGCGATCTCGCCATCTACCGCGACAGCCTGCACCGGGGCGCCAGCAAACAACTGAGGGTAAAACCCAGGCGCGACTTTGCGATTGAGGACCTGCAATTTTTCAAACCAGCTGACTACCAGGATTTACTGGGCATCAACTTCAGCGTCAATAACCGGGCAGCACAACAGCAGAAAAAATCTGTAGAAATTGCAACTAAAGCCCTGCAGCACACGGCAAGTCCGGTGCAAGAAAAGAAAAACGAGCCAGCGAAGCAGCAACCCCAAGACCTTGCATGGGACGACCTCAACCGGGTTTTACATCGTAATGTGGTCGTTCATACCGAATCCGGAGGCAAACACCGTGGCCGGGTTGAGCAGATAAATACAAGCTCTCTGGTGTTAAAAAAGAACTTCGGCCCTGACAGCATGACCTTCACCATTGACCGCAAGCGCTTCTCTCACGCCGAACGCATAAACTAGTCTGCCGCACCCCGTCGCCAGCTGCGCGCGGGCAGAAATACTTGGCAAATGAAATCCGTTTTTGACAGTGCGCGACTTAGCAAGCACCATATACCCTTCATCGCTCAGGGTAGTATCTATTATGGGAATTCTGCTAGTCGGACTTGTACTGTTCTTTGGTGTGCACTGCTTTACCAGCCTGCGAACCCGGCGCCAGCTTTTAATCGACCGCATTGGAGAGCACCCATACAAGCTGGCTTATTCGCTGCTCGCCATTGTCGGCCTGGTCCTCATCGTTTGGGGCTATTCGCGCACCACCTACATCGCGCTATGGCAGGCGCCACAATGGGGCAAATCGGTCGCCCCATTTTTTATGTTGCCCGCACTTTACGGGGTTGTCGCCGCCAATACGCCTAGCAGACTCAAGCTGTTAACTCGTAACCCAATGGCCTGGGGCACCCTGCTGTGGGCCACGATTCATCTACTCAACAACGGCGACCTCGCATCGCTGTTGCTGTTTGGCAGCTTCGCGGTTTTTTCTATATTTAATATGTGGTCAACCAACCAGCGCCCTGCTCCGGCTCCCGCCGTGCCACAAACCGTGGCACGTGAAGCGTTTGTGATGCTGCTAACCGTACTGCTATATCTTGGCCTGGTTATGTTTCACCCGGTGCTATTCGGAGTGTCGGTTTATTGAACCGGCGACCCGGCGGTCGCACCGGGCATCAGAGGGCCGCAGTAATCCTGCGCCCGAGGGCAAACCAAAACCCGCTACATGCTACGTCGGTATTGGCCGCCCACTTCAAAAAAGGCTTCGGTGATCTGCCCTAGCGAGCATTCCCGCACCGCTTCCATCAAGGCTGCGAATCCATTGCCGCCCTGGGTAACACTGGCCCTAAGATTGTCCAGGGCTATTTCGGAGCGATCCTTATGCGCACTATGGAATTGCCCCAGGCGCTTTATCTGGTTCTGCTTCTCGGCTTCGGTCCCCCGCGCCAGTTCAATTTCCTGCTCCTGCTCATCACCTTTGCCAAGAAAGGTGTTGACCCCGACGATAGGCAGCGATCCATCATGCTTCTTGTGCTCGTAAAGCATCGATTCTTCCTGAATCCGGCCGCGCTGGTAACCGGTCTCCATAGCCCCCAGTACCCCGCCTCGCTCCGAGATGCGATCAAACTCCTGTAACACAGCCTCTTCTACCAGATCGGTCAACTCCTCGACAAAAAACGATCCCTGCCAGGGATTCTCATTCTTCGCCATGCCGAATTCCTGATTGATAATATGCTGGATAGCCAGTGCTCGGCGCACCGAACTCTCGGTGGGCGTGGTTATGGCTTCATCATAGGCGTTGGTGTGCAAGCTGTTGCAATTGTCGTTGATTGCCAGCAAAGCCTGCAGCGTGGTGCGGATATCATTAAAGTCCATCTCTTGAGCATGCAGCGAGCGCCCGGAGGTTTGGATGTGATATTTCAGTCGTTGGCTGCGATCGTTGGCACCATAGCGCTCACGCATCGCAACCGCCCAGATTCGTCTCGCCACTCGCCCCATAACGGTATATTCAGGGTCCATACCGTTGGAGAAGAAAAATGAAAAATTTGAGGCAAAATCGTTGATATCCATTCCCCGGGCCAGGTATGCCTCAACAAAAGTAAAACCGTTAGACAAGGTGAAGGCAAGCTGGGATATCGGGTTGGCTCCGGCCTCGGCAATGTGATATCCGGAAATTGATACCGAGTAAAAATTCTTGATATCGTGGTCAATAAAATACTGCTGGATATCACCCATCATCCGCAGGCTGAACTCGGTTGAGAACAGGCAGGTATTCTGCCCCTGGTCCTCTTTAAGAATATCGGCCTGCACTGTACCGCGAACATTTCGCAGCGCGTCTGCCCGGATTGACGTGGTCTCGGCCGCATCAGGTTCTCGCCCCTGCTGCTGCCGAAAACTATCCATTTTCTGATCGATGGCGGTATTGAGAAACATCGCCAGGATAGTCGGTGCCGGACCATTGATTGTCATTGACACCGAGGTTTTCGGGTCGCACAAATCAAAGCCATCATACAGTTCCTTCATATCGTCAAGGGTGGCTACCGAAACCCCGGAGGTACCAATTTTGCCGTAGATATCCGGCCGCATATCCGGGTCCGCACCATACAGGGTTACCGAGTCAAAGGCAGTCGACAGACGCTTGGCCTCGGAGTGCTCGGAAAGCTTCTTGAAACGGCGATTGGTGCGCGCCGGGTCGCCCTCGCCAGCAAACATGCGTGCAGGGTCTTCTCCCTCCCGCTTGAGCGGAAATACACCCGCAGTGAAAGGAAAATAGCCGGGAAGGTTTTCTTTCAACAGCCAACGCAGCAGATCGCCGTGCTCGCTAAACCGCGGCAGTGAAACCCGGGGAATCAGGTTTCCCGAGAGGCTTTTACTGGCCAGCCGGGTCCGCACTTCACGACCATCCCTGGTTTGCTCTACCCGCTCTTCACCGTGATAGCCGCTGCGTCGCTCGGGCCAGCTGTCCAGCAGGTTTACGCTGGCGGCGTCCAGCAACTGTTCACGCTGCTGTATCAGGTCTTCGAACCCGGCGCTACTGACATCGCCCCCGGCACTCTGCAGCAGCTTAAGACTTGCCTGTAACTGCTGTCGCTCACGGGCGATGCTCGCCTGCTGTTCTCCGCGCGCATGGTATTGGCGGATGGTCGCGGCGATTTCCGCCAGGTAGCGCTGACGCGCAGCCGGCACCAGAACAGCCTTCTCCGAGGAGATACGCACGCTGACTGCTGGCAAGTGTGAGGGATAATCACGCATACCACGCTCGCGCAGGACCTGGCGCAGGGCCTGGTAGGCAGCGGTAACGCCGTCGTCGTTAAAGTGCGAGGCAATGGTGCCAAAAACCGGCATCTGGTCAGGTGCCTGGTCGAATGCCACGCGATTGCGCTGGACTTGCTTACACACATCGCGATAGGCATCGTCGGCACCGCGACGGTCAAATTTATTGATTACCACAAGATCGGCGAAGTCGAGCATGTCGATCTTTTCGAGTTGGCTCTGGGCGCCAAACTCCGGGGTCATCACGTAAACCGATTTGTCGACATAGGGCACCAGGCCGGCATCGCCCTGGCCGATACCGGGAGTTTCAACAATAACCAGGTCGAAGTCGTAGCAGCGCAGGGCCGCAATTACATCCGGCAGGCATAGCGGCACTTCGCCGCTCACACCCCGAGTGGCAATCGAGCGCATGTAAACATTGGGATGATAGATCGCATTCATACGGATGCGATCCCCTAGCAACGCGCCGCCGGTCTTACGCCGGGTGGGGTCGATAGCCAGTACTGCGATGCGCAGAGTCTCGCCGCTGTCGAGACGGAAACGGCGGATAACCTCATCGGTAAGCGAAGACTTGCCGGCACCACCGGTGCCGGTAATACCCAATACGGGGGCCGTCGATGTCCGGTTCGCGGCCAGGCCAGCCAGAGCAGAGGCGGGCATTTCGCCTCGTTCTATCGCGGTGATCAAACGCGCCAGTTGACGATAGTTTCGCTGCTCGGCGACGGCTACCGGCTGCAAGCTGAGCTCACTGGGAATCGCAGCCCGCGCGCGACTGATCATATCGTCGATCATCCCTTGCAAACCGTATTTCATCCCATCCTGGGGTGAGTAAATTTTTGCTACCCCATAATCATGCAACTCACTAATTTCGGCCGGGATAATAACCCCACCGCCGCCGCCAAATACCTGGATATGCTCGGCATTGTGTTCTCGCAGCATGTCTACGACGTACTTGAAAAACTCAACGTGGCCACCCTGGTAGGAACTGATCGCGATACCCTGTGCGTCTTCCTGCAATGCGGTCTCTACGATCTCGGCCACAGAGCGATTGTGGGCCAGGTGAATCACCTCGACTCCCGACCCCTGTAGCATCCTGCGCATAATATTAATGGACGCGTCATGACCGTCGAACAGGCTCGCCGCAGTAACAAACCGCAGCGGCACTGCCTGTGTCTCAGGCTTGGGAGCAACTTCCTTTACTACCTTTTGAACAGTCATGACAACTCCTTGGGCGCCAGTAACAGGCGCATAGTATGTTTTAGCTCGGCATGCAGGGTTTCCGTCGCCTCAAGATCAGCAGGATTAGATAACCAGTAGTAGACAATACCGATAATCGAAGCACAAAACTGCCTCGCAATTGCGGCTGTGTTTTCCTTATCGGGTGCATCACCGGCAGCTTCAATCCAGCTCACCACGTCTCGAAAACGACGGTCGTGAATATGGTTGATCATGGCCTTGCTTTGACTGTGCGGCGCTATTGCTTCAAACCACAATAAATAAAACGCCCGCACATGGGTCGGATTCTCGGCACAAAATCGAAAGTGTTCGTCAGTAGCGGCAGATATTGCCTGATAACCCACCTTGCCAGTGGTTACCGTAGTCAGTTTGTGCAGCCAATCCTCGCCGAGGGAACGCACGATGAAACTGAACAGCGCATCTTTGGAGCCGAAGCGGTAGCCGGCGAGCCCACGGCTGTAACCCGCCTTCTCACCGACCTCCTTCAGGGTAGTCGCAGAGGTGCCCTGCGCCACAATCAGGTCAATCGCAGCATCACGCATCAGCCGATCGGATAGATCGGTTCGTTCAGCTTGGGTTTTGCGCTTAACCGTGGCCACGATGGACTGTCTCTAGTCTTGAATAGGGCCATACTATACAACTTGCTTGTTGCGAGCAAGTATATTTTCCTGGACGCCTGCGCCTCCTGTCACGGAGCCTAGTGCGCTTCTGGTCCCCTAGAGCCTAACAAACGCCAAAGGCTGAACAGGCTTATTGCCAGCCACGCGAGCTCGATGATAAAGGATGACAGATTAAAGTCGTAAAATAGCGACACCATGATCAAAATCGAGCCCGCCGCATTCAACAACAAATATGGCAGACTATCGAGTGGCAACTTGCCGAGTTGCAAGAGCAGGTACGCAAAGAGCACCATCACTACCCCGACATTGCCAAAGAAATCATGCCATCCGTATTCCATTAACCTTCTCCAAACCCGGGTTAGCCGCACGGCATCAACGATGTAATGGTAACCCACGCCGCAACAAAGGGCTGCTGGATTTACAGTAACCAGCACCTGATCAACTGTAAATGAGCCACCGGAGGCGTTGCAATGGAGCCGATTAACAAAGACGGATGTGGTGTCGATGCCCCTGCGTCGTGCGAGGCACCTTTGGGAGTGCAAACGTAATCGAGCAAGGCTGTGCCTGAAGATTTCAGGCACAGTGGAAGCTACGGACGTTAGTCGTGAAGTTGGCGCCCTGGATTGCCCAAAGGCGGCGGGCTATCGGACTACAGCCAGTGCAGTGCAATCGATGTTGCGGCCACAATGGAGCTGATCAGGCCCAGCATTTTCAGCACTTTGAACTCATGCTGCAATTGGAGGCTTCGGGACGCCAATGCGTTCGTTGCTTCGCTGATATCGATGCGTTCCAGCTCATCGCTCGCCTCTGCCTGGTCCACCAGGCCGTCGACCAGGGCATCATCGGCAAGCTCTGCGAGATTAGCGGGAGCTTTTGCCTGCAGTTGCTCAACGACATCTGCCACGATGGTTCGACGTAATTCATCAATATCCAGCTCAGATGACGGGGCCATGGCCTCAGACTGCTGGGAATCTTTGAGCTGCTCGACGATATCGGCCACCAGGGATTCACGCAGTGCGTCTATATCCCGATCGGGCGAGGAAGCCGGCTCAGGCATCTCGACTTTAAGCTGGTCGATAATTTCTGCTTTGAGCGACGCTCGAATTTCCTCGACATTTAGCTCAGGTAAAGTGACAGACTCCGATGCCTCGGCAATCTGCTTTTCACAGTCGGCTCGCAAAGCCGACATCTGTTGCGCTATAGCCGCATCCATTTTCTCGTCACGCTGCTGTGCAGATTGCGCCATAAGCTCAGTAAGGTTCTGCACGATCCTCTCTTCAGCTTCCCCGTGCCACTGCTGGAGCTGCGAACCATGGCTGGCATTGGCTTGAACCAACTTGTCAGCCCGCTCCAGCCCTGCCTGCAGCTTTTCAATATCGTCAGCCACTGCAGTCAGCTTGCCCTGCCACTGCTGGTCCAGACTGGAGCTCAGATTCTGCTCCAGCTGGGCCTGCAAGATTTCGGTATCCGGCAACGCGAGTGCGCCAATACGCTGCTCAAGTTTTGCATCCCACGCCGCATCGAGATTCTCCATATCCAGGGTTGGCGCTTCACGTTCTGACAGCGAGTGAATAGAATCGGCAACGGTGGCAAAGCGCTCGTCAGCATGACCGGCAAGTGCATTAAACTGTGCAGCGAGGGCCTCAATGCGCTCGACTAGCGGCTGCATCAGGCTAGCGAGCTCTGCCTCGCCAGGTGCCGCAGCAACGGGCGCGCTGGCGACATTCGCTGCTGCAGCTGGAGCGTGAACCTCGGCCTGTTCCAATGCAGCAAATACGGCATCAATAGCAGCATTCTCCGCCGGCTTGGGCAATACATTACTCGCCCCTATAGCCCGGGCTTCCTCAAGGTAACCCTGCTTTTCCTTGCCGCTACACATAATCACTGGCAGGTGTGCGGTCGCCGTATTACCTTTTATTTCCTGCGTTGCCTGGAAGCCGTCCATCTCTGGCATCAGGTGATCCATAAATACGATATCCACTGGAGTACTCTGCAACAAGTCCAGCGCCTGTCGAGCATCTTCTGCCATTACAATCTGCAAGCCCCGCTGCTCGAGTTTGCGCTTCAGTGCAACCCGTGCCAGCTTGGAATCATCAACAATCAACGCAGTGTTAAATCCCATACTCTAAGCCTTCTTTTATCAGTTATGCCCGCTTGTCAAACCGCTGTAACGGCAAGGCGCAGCGACCCACAAGAATCTACCCCTGAAGTCTAGTACAGGCTAATCGCTGCCATGATGGGCTTTCATCGAGAGCGTCGACGGGTTCACATTTCACGCCTACGCCGCCGGACTGCCGTCAAATATAAGCGAGGCGCCCCGGATCAAACAGGCGCGGCCCGCAGCAAGCGTCTGTTGTTCGCTCATTGGCACCCTGTGGGGACTTGTAGGTAAGACAGCGAAACAGAAAGGTAAAAGACGCATGCCCGAAAAACCAGGGGCTGGCTTAGCACACGCCTGACAGCATCTGAGCTGAGCGCAGCGGAGTAAACGTTATCAGGCTCGACCGCTGTCTTTCAGACCGTGACAACCGCTAGTGTCAATTAATCTGTGAGCGCTGGGACAACTCACACCAGAGCCAGAACTCCTGTTCTTCCGCTGTGGCCGAGGCCTGGTCATCAGGAATCTGCAGTACCGATCGACGACACTGGTCACCGCCACGAATAATGCCGCTGCTGTCGTAGACAAAAACAACGGCATTGCGCAACTCGAGGTTTTGTACCGCAATATTGTCTCCGCCCCGCGCGTCTGCTTTACTGTTAGATGCGCGGAATTTGTCCAGGTCTTCCTTGTTCATCCACAACTGGTACCGAATGCCGCCGATGTCCCGATATACGTTGACCGGACGAGTTAACGGCGCAAACTGGGCGTCATCGTTAACCGCCAGTTGCAGCACATCATCGCCCGATACTTTTTCAATTGAGCCCAACGATTCGAGTGCTGCAACATCAATACTGGAGAGGTCAGGTGCTGTCGCTGTACCTGAAGCGGCATTGCCCACCAGATCAGCCTCAATATCTACCGCCGCCTGCTGTAAGCTTTTCAGGAGAGCACCCAAGGTAGCGCCGGCTTCTTTCGGACTCATCTGGTCGATATCCTTGGCTTGCAATTCCTGCGCAGATTTCTCCAGGGTCTCAATTAACTTGCCCACCGCATCCCCGGCGCGGGCCAGTCCCGCCTGTTCTTCCGGCGACATCAAGTCGCCGCTACCTTCCTGCAGGCCGCTCAGGAACTCATTCGCGGCCTTGCCCAGCGCCGAGGCCGGTGGCACACCGGGATCGCTGCTGGCAGCACCATTTAAGGGTTGCGTGTTGGCAGCTGCTGGCGGTGTAGAAGGGTCGAGACCTGGCCAATCACCAAGGGGAACGCTGCCACTTTGCTGGAATTCCGCCTTGAAGCCCTCGGCCATTTGCTGCAACTTTCGCGCCTGATGCTCCGCGCTAAGGTTGCTGAACAAGGAAAAAGCGCCAATGACACCCAACACCAACCATGCCTTATTGCGAGAGATCTTGTGCGTTTCTATTGCGGCGATCGCCATTAAGCCGGTGCCCCAGACGACCTGCAGAGCGGTGCCAAGGTAAGGAGCGACAGAAGCCAGGGTAACAACCGGAAAGATTGCAGAGGCAAAAGCAACGCAGCGGTAAGCAAGCTGGTAATTGCCAGCGGAACCCATTAACTTCCAGATGACAAACAGCACTGCAGCCAGGATAAAACTGCCGATCACAACAAACAATGGGACGACCAGAACCGAGAACAGAGTGCCCGCGATTCCGGCACCAGGCAAACCCAAGCCCAATGCTGCCAACAAGCTGCCGATAAGACCGGCGATTGCACTCATTACCAGCACAAAAGTTACCGGATTGGCATAGCCTCCAGCGGGATCCATGCCGCGGTAAAACGCAACCGGTTCAGTAAGGACTTGCCTGGCAGTCGAAAAAATAACCCCCAGGTCAAAACGGTTAGAGCTATTCACGTTGCTCTCCTTCAAGCGGTGGTTCGATGATGGGAGGGAACTGCACTATTGTGCACTTAATGCACCCGTCACACGCACCGCCAACTCAATCCAGTATCTCCATCCGCACCGGAACAATCCCTTGTTTGATCATATCAATCTGCTCGGCCGCCGCACGCGACAAGTCAATGATTCGGTCTTTGGTGTAGGGGCCGCGATCATTGATGACCACGGTTACCGACTTCCCGTTGTCGAGATTGGTGACCTTCACCTGGGTGCCGAAAGCCAGTGTTTTATGGGCCGCGGTCAAGGCGTTTTTATCGTAGAGGTCGCCACTAGCGGTTTTCTTCCCTTGGAAAACATCGGAATAATAAGCCCCTATACCTTCCACCACGGCGTCGGCGGCGACATTAAAAGCAAGTATCAAGCTAACTACAGCAACCAGTAATTTCATCTCTGCCTCGAATCATTAGCATGCTTAGTCCACAAGCAAGGTGCGCAATTAACGGCTAACACCACGGACCGATATCATACCATTAACCAGCGGCTGGCATTCAATAGACAGCGACCGCTGCAGCTTTCGAGCGGGTCGAGCGGCGAAAGGCGAGAACACCTCCCTCCGTTGTGTTTGAGTAGTTATCAGGCGCTCTCCAGCAAGTCCAATATCTCCTCTACACTCAGGTGCCGAACATCACGGCCCTTCGCGAGAAAGATAACATGACCGGCAATGTTCTTAGCACGACCGCCGAATCTCTCAAGTGCACGCACGCACAGCACCACTTCAACAAAATGACCGACATTGCGCGCATCTTCCATAATAAAAGTGCTCAAGCGCCGCAGGGTTGAGCTGAATTCGTTCTCCAGCTGGTCATCCATTTGCAGCACGCTGATGGCGAGGTCGACATCGAGTGACGAGAAAGCCTGCATGCTTTTTTGCAGCATCTCCCTCACATAAGCCGCCATGGAATAAATATCCCGCAGGATGTGGTGGTCGCTGGGTGGGCTGTTGCCGCTCTCGTAAAAATGTATCGCCAATTTAGCCAACTTTCGTGCCTCGTCGCCGGCTCTTTCCAGTTCAGCCACCACTTTACCAAGGGTACTGATCTGGCGCAGATCCCGGGCCATCGGCTGGCGCTTGGCAATAAGGTGAATGATTTTGTCGTCGATCTCTACATCCAGATCATTGATTTCCTGATCGCGGCTAATCACGTTGTGGGCTGCCACCGGATCCGCATCGACGAGAGTTTGAACACCTCGCTGCAACTGATCAATGGCTAATTGTCCCATCTTCTCGACTAGACTGGCGATGTGGTTGAGCTCTTCGTCGAAGCGTTGAACGGTATGACCACTACCAATTATTGCCATAATGCACATTCCCCAACTAGCGGTTATTAACCAAAACGACCCGTAATATAATCTTCCGTCAGGCGATGCGTGGGCTGGGTAAAAATATTGTCAGTACTACCCACTTCAACCAGATCTCCCAAATGAAAATAGGCAGTCCGCTGGGAAACACGCGCGGCCTGTTGCATCGAATGGGTCACAATGGCGATGGTGTAGCGCTCCCGCAATTCGTCGATCAATTCTTCGACTTTAGCCGTAGCGATCGGGTCGAGGGCTGAACAGGGCTCATCCATTAAAATAACTTCAGGCGCTACGGCAATGGCCCGCGCTATGCAAAGGCGTTGTTGTTGCCCCCCGGACAGGCCTGTACCCGGTTGCTGCAAGCGATCTTTTACCTCTGCCCACAAACCCGCCCGCTGCAAACTGGTTTCAACTACAGCATCCAACTCGGCTTTCCCCGCTGCGAGTCCATGAATCCGCGGACCGTACGCAACGTTTTCGTAAATTGACTTGGGAAACGGATTGGGCTTCTGGAATACCATGCCTACCCGAGCGCGCAGCGGCACCACATCAATGGTTTTGTCGTACATATCCTGGCCATCCAGGGCTATGGTTCCCGTTACCTCGCAACCGTCTATCGTATCGTTCATACGGTTGAGACAACGCAGGAAAGTCGACTTGCCGCAGCCCGACGGTCCGATCATTGCAAGTACTTCATTGCTGCCAATATCCAGGCTGACATCTTTGATCGCATGGGCGCTGCCGGAGGCATAATAGACGTCAACATTGCGACACACGATACGCGGATTGGGACTGGTGATGTCGCCAACGGTACCGGAAAAACCGCGCTCATCGGGCTGCCGCTCGACGGCTTCGACGGCAGGGACCGGCTTGGATAACGATTGGGCTATTGTAGGCATCTCTTTCCTCGGCACGGGTGCTACCAGCGGCGCTCAAATCTTTTACGTAGCAGTACCGCGGACAGGTTCATAGAAATCAAGAAGGCGAGCAATACCAGTATTGCCGCTGACGTGCGCTCGACAAAGGCACGCTCCGGGCTGTCGGCCCATAGAAATATCTGCACCGGCATCACCGTAGCCGGATCAGTGATACTCTGCGGAACGTCGACAATAAAAGCGATCATACCGATCATTAGCAACGGAGCAGTTTCTCCCAGCGCCTGGGCCATACCAATGATCGTGCCGGTCAACATGCCGGGCATTGCCAGCGGCAACACGTGATGAAACTGGGTTTGCAGCGGTGACGCGCCGACGCCCAGCGCGGCCTCGCGGATGGATGGTGGTACAGATTTTAATGCGGAACGACTGGCAATAATAATGGTCGGGAGCGTCATCAGGGTGAGCACCAACGACCCGACCAGCGGCGTCGAGCGGGGCACGCCGAAAAGACCGATAAACACTGCAAGTCCCAGCAAGCCAAAGATAATCGAGGGTACGGCCGCCAGGTTGTTGATATTGACCTCAATCAAATCTGTCCACTTGTTTCTGGGCGCAAACTCCTCAAGGTAAATTGCTGTGCCCACGCCAATCGGAAAGGAGAACAAAAGCGTTAGCAACAAAGTATAAAACGATCCTTTGAGAGCTCCAGCAATACCGGCCTGTTCGGGCTGGCGCGAATCGCCTGCGGTGAAAAACTCCCGGTTGAAGCGCTTCTCTATAGCTCCCTGCTGCTCCAACTGCTCTACCCAGGCTAACGATTGGTCTTTAATCCGCCGTTCGTTCTCTGGCAGATTGCGATCAATGTGCCCCTTCACCAGCATGTCTATATCATCGTCGGCAAGTACCCATACGGTTTCGCTGGTACCAATCAACGCTGGGTTTTCCAAAATTCGATCGCGCAAAGCCTGCGACGCTCCGGAGCTTACCAACTTGTAGAGCTGACGCTTACTTTTCCGGTCGCTGACATCTGGAAAGGCATCGCGCAGGCTCTTTTTGACCAGTCCGCTGTAGTCGGCAAAGGCCAGTTGCTCGGGGTCGCGGGTTGCGTCCGGATCAATCAGCGATTCGGTATACTCAACCTGTAGACGCACATAGGTTTGCTGGAAAGCACCATAACCCTTGAGAAAGATGTCAACGAATAGTACGGCAACGAAAAACAAGCCCAGGAAAACCGCAAGGGCACCGAGGCGCCGAAAGCGGCGCTCGGCAGCATAGCGCTTTTGCAATCCGGCACTAACGATTTCAAAAGTACGCCTGCTATCGTCGACGACAGAGACAGGAGCTGGTGCGTCCATAGTGGGCTTAGTCATACTGTTCTCGATACTTTCGCACGACATACAGGGCGATAACGTTCAGAAGAAGAGTCACCAGGAACAAAGTGAGACCAAGAGCAAAAGCTGCCAGGGTCTTGGCACTGTCAAACTCCTGATCGCCGGTTAACAACGTTACAATCTGGACCGTCACTGTGGTAACACTTTCAATCGGGTTCCAGGTGAGATTGGCCGAAAGCCCCGCCGCCATCACCACTATCATGGTTTCGCCAATCGCCCGGGATACCGCTAGTAACACGCCGCCGACAATACCCGGCAAAGCCGCCCGAAATACAACTTTGCGGATAGTTTCCGACTTGGTGGCACCCAGTGCGTAAGACCCGTCACGAAGGGTTTGCGGCACCGCATTAATGACATCGTCCGACAGAGAAGACACGAAAGGAATAATCATCACCCCCATAACCAAGCCCGCCGCCAGGGCACTTTCTGACGCAACTTCCAAGCCAATACTCTCGCCCACCGAACGAATGAATGGCGCCATGGTTAAAGCGGCGAAAAAGCCATATACAACGGTGGGAATACCCGCGAGGATTTCCAGTACAGGCTTGGCGATCGAACGAAAGCGGCGGCTGGCGTATTCCGAAAGATAGATTGATGACATCAAGCCAATTGGCACCGCAACCAGCATAGCAATGGCAGACACCAGCAAAGTGCCGGTCATCAGGGGGATAACACCAAAGCTACCAGCAGAGCCCACCTGGTCTGACCGCAAGGCGATTTGCGGACTCCATTCGGTGCCAAAGACGAACTCGGTAAGCGGGACCTTTCTAAAAAACAACAGGGACTCATACACTACTGACAGGACAATACCGAGAGTCGTCAATATCGCGATCGAAGAAAACACGATCATAATCGCCAGAACTGCGCGCTCAACCAGGTTGCGCGCCCGCAAATCAGGCGAGATACGCCCATGGGCTACTCTCATTGCTATCGCAGCTATTACCAGCACCACCACCCACAAAGCTGCCAGTGCAATCCCCTGCAGCCGACTATAATGATCGGCTGCGGCCTGCATTTCAGGCGTCACATCAGCAGAAATTATATTACCCGTCGCCAGGTTGCGGACATCGTTAACAACCAGGCCTAGCCTGTCTGCCGGCAGATTCTGGGTAGCCTCGGGCAACTGCGCCACCATGACGCGCGTCACCAGAGTGTCTTGAAAAAATATCCAGGCTGCCAGCAATAACAGCGCTGGCAGCCCCACCCATAGGGCCGCATACAATCCATAGTAGCCCGGCAGCGAATGCAATGTTCTGGCACCACCGTCAACCCCGGCCATATTTACAGAGCGATTGCGACCCAAAAAATAGGCTCCCGCCATCAGCAGGAATACAACGATTAGCAATAGAGAGACATTCATAATCCGACAGATTCCTGAAACGCACTCAATTGAAGCTTCGCTTCACTGCTGACACTAGTGTTGCGCAGCGAACCGAACCCGATGGGCTATTCCTTATCCAAACCTGCCATGGGTGTCATCGCGGCGACTGATTTCTGAAATTGCCGCCTTTCTGCATCCGGCATCGGGATAAGGCCCTTGTCTGTCAGGTAGCCTTCTTCGCCTATGGCCTTGTCACTCATAAACTCACGGTTGTATTCCACCAGCCCGGGGATACTGCCAACATGAGCCTTCTTGACGTAGTAAAAAAGTGAGCGAGATATGGGGTAGGAACCGTCGGCGATACTGTCAAATTCTGGCGCCACACCATCAATCAGCGACCCGTGGATGACATCGGAATTCTGGTCGAGAAAGCTGAATCCGAATATACCGAGCGCCTTGGGGTTGGCCTGCAATTTCTGCACAATCAGGTTGTCGTTTTCACCCGCCTCTATGTAAGCACCGTCTTCGCGCATGCCGTGGCAAACCGCTTTGTATTTATTTTTGTCGCTGTCTTGCATCGCCTTAATAAACCCGAATTGCTCGCAACCGCCTTCCATCGCCAGCTCGACAAAGGCATCGCGTGTACCTGACGTTGGAGGCGGACCAAGAACTTCAATTTTCTCAGAGGGGAGCGACGGATTAACTTCGTTCCAGCGCTGGTAAGGGTTCTCTATCAGCTTGTCACCACCTGCCGGATCGGGAACTACTTTTGCTAACGCCAGCCAAAGATCTTTGGTGCTGAGCTCGAAAATAGGCGCCGACTTGTCGTTGGCGAGGGCGATGCCATCGTATCCAATCTTCACTTCAACGATCTCCTTAACGCCATTTTTCGAGCAATCGTCGATTTCCGATTGCTTGATGCGCCGCGAAGAATTGGTGACGTCGGGGTACTCTACACCAACGCCGGAGCAGAACAGCTTAAGCCCTCCACCCGAGCCTGTGGCTTCGATTTTAGGGGTTTTGAACGATGTACTCTTACCAAAATTTTCAGCCACTACTGTAGCGAAGGGATAGACCGTTGACGACCCGACGATACTGATGTAGTCACGGGCGTAAGTATTAACGCTAAAGCCCAGCATTGCTGCCATAGCGACCGACGTCATTTGCTTGCTCATAATCAACTCTCTAGCCTCATTGATGGGACTCATTGCAACCCCGGAGCCGCAACAATTCTTTCAGTTACCGCTCGAAGGCATACAAGCCCGCACCTTATTGAGCCAAAATGACAATGACGCTAAAGATTTATGACAGTTTTGTGATCAGCTGCGGAGAGTAGCGAAAAAGGCATTGCGTGAAGAGTCACAACGGGGTGGGCCCGCCACAAGACTGGCGGGACATATTCAGCACAGGGAAAGCTAAAGCTGCTCGCGCAAATATTCCAGCTCAGCAGCACATCCACTTTCGACTTGACCGAGAATATATTTACCGACTCTACCACCAATGACAGGGATTCTGCATTTTACCTTGTGCTCGATGGTGTAGCAGCAACCTTCGTCGCTGGGGAAAAGCCGAAAATTGGCGGTAACAGTGACCGGTTGGTTTTCAATATCCATCACATAACTCCCACTCCAGCTGCCATCATTTTCCTGATGCCATTCTTCACGCATGTTAAGAGTCTGCTCAGAATCGAACAGCTTTGAGAGAAAACCCGGCAAATCTCTTACCACCCTGCGCTTAAGCCTGATCTCAGTATGGTGTTCGTGTTGTTCGATATTACACTCGGGCTCAAGCTCTCCGACCCCAACGCAGCGATCCAACAGAAACCGGGAATCCGTTAGCAATGCATAGACACGCCCGGCTTCAGATTTGAACTGTGTTTTCATCGACTTGTATCTCCTACCCTTAAGCCGGACACCAAAATAGTTGATCCAACGCCCCGACTGATTACTATGATTAACAGCCCCGACCTGATAGTGACTTTAGTAACGGTGGCTTGTCAATATGAGCGAGTCAAGCCTCCAGCACTGCCGGCCCAGAGTAAAGGCGCTACAAAGCAAAACGCCCCGACAATATCGAGGCGTTTTGCTGTAACAGGCCGAAGCAAGTTTTAGTCGCGGGGCGGCCGCGCTAAATATGAACCGCCATATCAGACCGTTGCTTTCTTAGCGCGCGCTTTCCGCTTTTTCTTGGGTGACAGTAATTGCTTGAGCAGCTTTTTCTCTTCAGCCAGCAGTTTTTTGATTGTTGCCTGTTCCTGCTTGAAGGCTGCTTTGAGAAGCTTTTCTTCAGCCTTGGCAAAGCGCTTTACCTCTGCAAGGGCATGGCTGTAGGATGCCTTAGTCTCGCGGTAACCAGCTTTTGCCGAGCGCAGCATGTCATCCGCATTACGGCGACCTTCCTGCGCCTTTGCCAGTGCTGCCCTTGCCGCGGAGGTACCCTTGCTTCGTGCTGCCTCACGGCGCGCCGCCAAAGTATCGTCTGCCTTGGCAACAGCAAGAACCGCCTTTTCAACCTGCTTTTCGAGTTTAACCAGAGACTTTTCATTTTCGGCTAGCATTTTCCGCGCCGAAGCAATGGCACTATCTATTCCACTAAAGGAATACTTGTGCGCAAGCTTTTCCAAAGAATCGGCAGCAGAAGAGGCTTTGCTACCAATAACGCTCTTTGCTGCAGCTTTTTTTGCAGGAGCCTTTTTCGCAACAGATTTTTTAGCCGGAACTTTCTTTTTGGTCGCAGCCTTTTTCACCACTGCCTTTTTCACAGATACCTTTTTTTCCGGGGCTGCTTTAGAAGCAGCCTTCGATGCTGCGGTCTTTGCTTTTGCTTGCGCCATAACTTTACTCCTAGCCTTTTATTAAAAGTATGCGAAGTGTAGAACATAAACTTTCAATTAAAAAGTCCAACACCAATAACGCATTAACTTAGTTGGGAATATTCGCCTTTGAATTTCTAATAAGATTCCATTTTTTACGCCAACTATGGTCGAATCGTCGGCAGCCAACTTGGCCCGACGCAGCTTGGACGTTTCACTCAAATTTCAGCGTTTTCTACCGCAATCAAAAACACGCTGCAACGCTATAAGACCAGGCTTTTATATGCTGACAATTCTCGTTCATCCAAAATCATATACAATCATTGGCGGAACGCTTTTGCAACGCTTGCCAAAAAACTGAATAAGGAACATCAGGATGATTTTCTACGATTGCAAATCTGCACCAAGCCCGCGCCGTGCCCGAATATTCGCTGCAGAAAAAGGTATCGAGTTGGAGAAAATCGAGCTTGACCTCCGTGCCGGCGAACACTTGGCCGAGCCTTATCGCAGCATCAATTCTCGCTGCACCGTACCGGCACTAAAACTGGATGACGGCACCATTATTGCCGATAATGTCGCCATCGCTGACTACCTGGAAGCGATTCAACCCGAACCTCCCTTAATTGGGGTTAACGCGACAGAAAGGGCTCTAACGCTACAACTCAACAATCGGATAGAAGTGGAGGGTTTTATGGCGATTGCAGAAGTACTGCGGAACTCCAGTCCCGGAATGAAAAATCGAGCGCTGACTGGCCCCGTGAACTTTCCCCAGATTCCGGCATTGGCCGAGCGTGGCCGAGCACGTTTCCAATACTTCTTCCCGATGCTCGAGCAGCAACTCGGCGGCCAACAATTTTTGTTGGGCGATCGTTTCACCTTCGCCGATATCTCTGCATTCGTCGTGACCGAGTTTTCCGGCTGGATCAAAGAGCAGATTCCAGAGGACTGCACCAGGTTGCAGGCATGGTATGCTCGCGTGAAAGCCCGACCGAGCGCCAACGCATGATACCCCGGAACAGCCCGCAGTCCGGTTCGACTAAAGGCGCACTTTTTATCGCTTGATCACTATGCCATGATCGTCTTTTTTGCCTGCAGAGAGAGAATAATGAAAAACTTGTTTGTTTCGGTTGCCTTACTTAGCCTGATGGGTTGCGCCTCTAGCCAGTTCGACAAAGAGTGCGGTATTAGCGCCGATGGCCAGCAACAGGCCATGGACAATATCAGTGTGGTACTGCGACGTGAATTCGGCCTCGATGCTGAAAGCTATATAGAGAAAGGCTTCGCGCCCCAGGCTATATTCGGCGGCAAGGATTACTGCACTTATATTGTGCGGCCCTGGCGGCCATTTGTAAGCGAATTGATTTGGGATGGCACCCTGGCCTTTCGTATCGACAAAGTCGATTATGAAGTGCTGGACTGGAGACAGGTTGACGAATAATTGCCATTAGCTTGCTTGCCGCGTCTTTAAATTTCCAGGCACCGTTGCCCCGGGCGGGGCGCTGCCCTGTAATAGCGCCGCTGAAGCCCTGACAACGGATTGCCAAGATAGCGAATACGGGTTTTCGCGGGTTCAATCAGCCGCAGAAAACCTTATAATCATCAACGGTACGTAAAAACCTCTGGGTCTGTCTGTTGACGAACAATCATCTCCAACTTACCCACCACCAGGGCTATCGCAACGACCCATTAAGCAGGTATTTTGTGAAACAATCGACGCTCCCAAATCTCAAGGTTCTGCGCGGCGCAGTGTTAGGCACTTGCATCGCTCTGGTGGCGTGGACCGAACATGCTGTCGCTGCTGTAGCAGCTGACGTCGGGCACCCGGCTGCGGCTGTCAATGCAGAGCAGTGCCGTAAGTTGCTTAAAGACACTCAGTCCAATCCCGGCCAAGGGGCTTTTGACCCGGGCGACATCCAGATTCTCAACTGGAATCTCAAGAAGGGGCAAGAGCGAGGCTGGCAAGCAGACCTCGAGTTACTGGCAGCAAGATCGCAATTGGTCATGATGCAGGAAGCCTCTTTGGACCCCGCGATTATTCGTAATGGCGGTCCAGCACGGTTCCTATCATTCGCTCCCGGGTACCGGAGCAAGGATCTGCTCAGCGGCGTATTAACTTTAAGTGCGGTCAAGCCAATCGGCCAATGTCGCCTTACCGCCACCGAACCGTGGCTGGGCACTCCGAAAGCTACCAGCATTACTGAATACGCGCTTATCGGCACGCCAGAAACACTGGTCGTCGTCAATATTCACTCGATTAACTTTACCTTTGGAATTAAAGATTACCGCGACCAACTGCAACAGATCAGGGCGGCACTAGAGGATCACAGAGGCCCATTGATTATGACCGGTGATTTCAATAGCTGGCGTTTGCGAAGACAACATTTGCTGCAACAATTGGCCGATGATTTGGCGCTACATACGCCGGATTACGGACTCGACAACAGGGTCAAAATATTTGGCCGCCCTATCGACCACATTTATATTCGTGGCTTCAGCTCCCACCCGGTGATATCTCCGGTTGTTACCAGCTCTGACCACAATCCTATGCTTGTGCGGCTGGGGCTATTGGGAAACGACTCTTGATGTCGGGAAAACATTTGCCCCTGTTGCTGTTGATAGCCTCAATGGCAATCGCCTCCCCTTCCCGGGCGGAAATCAGCGCAGTTACCGCCGCGGAAATAGATGGTCTATTACAGCAGGTTCAAATCAGCGACTGCGTGTTTATCCGCAATGATAGCGAGCACGATGCAGAGGATGCCGCCGATCACCTGCGCCTCAAATTAAAGCGTGGCAAAAAATACGTTGGCAACTCCGAGCAGTTTATCGATCGATTGGCGAGCAAGAGTTCATGGACGGGAAAGCCCTACACTGTCCGCTGCCCAGGCCAGGAAGAGCGCGCCGCAGGCGAGTGGCTTTACGAATTACTGGATACGGTCCGCAGCGCCAGCCCAAGCGCAGAGCCCCAATAACTCTGTCCAAAGTACCCATGGGCCAGAGCCGTCTAGCCATTGATTAGCAAGTGCACGTAAATACTGGCGAAATACCCCAGGGCGATGGCGGGCGTCCACTTCAAATGATTGAAAAAAGTGTAATGCCCCCGGGCCTGGCCCATCAGCGCTACCCCGGCGGCTGAGCCAATCGATAGCAAGCTGCCGCCAACGCCGGCGGTCAATGTGACCAGCAACCATTGCACCTCGGGCATATCCGGGTTCATGGTCAGCACCGCAAACATTACTGGAATGTTGTCGACGACAGCAGACATAAACCCCACCAGTATATTGGCGGTTGTGGCTCCCAACTCGCCGTATATAAAGCTGGAAGTCGCGCTCAGGTAGCCGATAAAGCCCAGCCCACCCACTGCCATAATCACACCATAGAAAAAGAACAGCGTATCCCACTCCGCCTTCGCGATGTTATCGAATACATCGAACCGATTAGCCCTGTCGCCATCGGGCGGCGGCAAGATATCACTCTCAACGATTGGATGAGACTGGCGCAGATAAAAGCCGAAAAACTTAAGATACGCCAGCCCGGTCATCATGCCAAACACCGGCGGCAGGCCAAGAAAGTTATGGAAACTCACGGCGGTAACAATGGTTAACAGGAACAGTGCAACAATCGTTAAGCCGCCGGGTTTGAGTGCGCGAATAGTCTCCGCATCCTCCGCGGGCTTGCCCTTCGGCAGGGCAAAATGCATCATTAATGCCGGCACCAGAAAATTGACAGTGGCCGGTATAAACAGCTTGAAAAAGGTGCCGAACTCAATAATTCCTTTTTGCCATACCATCAGAGTGGTGATATCCCCAAAGGGGCTGAAAGCGCCACCGGCATTTGCAGCCACCACAATATTGATACATGACAGGGTAATAAATCGATGGTTGTCCCTGCCTACGGTAAGTACTACTGCACACATGATCAAGGCGGTCGTAAGGTTGTCTGCCACCGGTGAGATAAAAAATGCCAGGATCCCGGTAATCCAGAACAGCTGGTGATAGCTGAAACCTCGGGCGACCAGCCAGTTTCGCAACTCGTCAAATACACCGCGCTCAAGCATGGCGCTGATATAGGTCATCGCGACAAGGAGAAAGAAAAACAGCTCGGTATATTCCAGAAAGTTATGGCGAATAGCCTCCTCGGCGGCATGAGACATGCCCTGTGAGCTGTAGGTCAGGCCAATCAGTATCCAGATGATGCCGGCCGCCAGAAGCACCGGCTTGGATTTACGCAGATGAATGCGTTCTTCCAGGATAACCAGCACATAAGCGACAAAAAAGACCGCAATAGCGGTATAACCCACCCAGTTACCCGTTAAGTCTAGCCGCTGCGCGGCAGTCTCAGACGCCAGGGCCAGGTTCGGCAAACAGAGATAACAAAGGAGAGACAATAGACGAGGCATTAGCAATATCTCGATAGGCAGGAGGGTAAATACGGGCGCAAATTATACTCCTCAAACGCCATGTTTTCTTATTTTTGTGGGAAATAGCTAATACAGATCAAATTCCGGGGTGCAAAAGGTTGATGCTGCGTATCTGCGCGTCGACTGACGGCGCTGCCAAAAAACGAGACAGGTGGGGCCAGTCTTTTCCCCCGGAGTCCAGCACGGCAAAAAAACCGATAACGAGTCTGGCAGCAATGGAAATCTGTCGAAAAGCTTTACAATCATCTCCCTCCTGACACGATCCATTTTTAGCAACTCATTGTTTTTTTTATATTTTTTATTTGTGGCACGCCAATTGCTTGACTCTTGGCAGACTGTCACTGGCACTATCGGCCACACATCTCACAAAGGGACATTAAATATGACTACAAGCCTTGCTAGAAAAACTGTTCGCGCTGGCATTTGTGCCAGCCTCATCGGCTTCTCGTCTTTGGCGTCTGCCGCCACTTCGTCCGTTTTCCAAGGCGTAACCTTCACCGCAGATTGGGCTGGGAGCATCCTCAACATTGGCATGAATACCAGCACTCTGCTTGGAGACTGGGCAGGAGCGACCCACATTGAAGCGATAGCCATCAACGCGACTGGAGATTACACTGCTCCCGGCAGTGTTGTGCTAGCGGCACCCGCGGGAGCGTCGGGGTTTAGTGGCGACATTGAAGCCAGCGGTCTTAACGCCGGCGGTTGCCACAAATTTGGTCAAGCAGCACCGCACCCATGCTGGACAGGCAAGGCAGGCCTGGGAGGAACCCTGATTTTTTCTTTTGATCACGAAGATCCCAGCTTCAATGCCAACCCGCACCTGAAGGTCTTTTTTACCGATGGCCAGGGTAATAAGGTTGGGTCGCTTTATTCTCAGGAAATTGGCGATGTCGCTGAAGTGCCCCTTCCGGCTGCAGCCTGGTTATTCGGTTCGGGTCTGCTTGGTTTGGCAGGAATAGCGCGAAAAAGGCAAGCAAAGCCCGCCTGATTCAGGGCACTGCAAAACCTTTCTTTAAAAGCCCCGCAACTCGGGGCTTTTTCGTTTCCATGCGCGGTAAGCGATGGCTCTGGAACTGTGTGACTGCATGGTAATGGTGCCGCTACCCCCCGGCGAGAAGGCCAACTTCCCCTCTTCTCCTGTTTCGGCAATAATGCCCCCACGATGATCCCGCCCACAGGAATTTTCCTTGCCTGACAGCACGAAAAAGCTTTCTACCCTCCTCATGTTGCGAGACTTTGTCACTCCCTACAAAGGCAGGCTAGCAGCAGCTATGACGGCACTGGTATTCACCGCTGGCATTACCCTATCGGTTGGACAGGGCATAAAAGTGCTCATTGACCAGGGCTTTATGGAAAGGTCGATGGGCCAACTCAATGCCGGAATCGGTTTTATCCTGATACTGGCGCTGCTGATGGCCATTGGCACCTTCATCCGCTTTTACCTTGTGTCATGGCTGGGGGAACGCGTCAGCGCCGATATCCGCCAGGCTGTATTTGATCACGTAATCGACCTGCACCCGAACTACTTCGAATCCAATCGCAGCGGCGAAATTATGTCGCGAATCACTACCGATACCACCCTGCTGCAATCCATCATAGGATCGTCATTCTCAATGGCGCTGCGCTCCGGCCTAACACTGGTCGGCGCCTTGATTATGCTGCTGGTAACCAACCTCAAGTTAACCATGATGGTGTTGGCCTGTGTGCCCCTGGTGCTCATGCCGATACTGGTTTATGGACGGCGGGTGCGGGCACTGTCCCGTCGCAGCCAGGACTCTATTGCAGATGTCGGGAGCTATGCCGGGGAAATTATCCAGAATATCAAAACCGTTCAGAGTTATACCCGGGAGCCAGAGGAAAAGGCAGCGTTCAAACATGAGGTTGAGAGCGCTTTTGCCATTGCCAGGCAGCGGGTTCAGCAACGCGCTGTGTTGATGGCTGTCGTTATCCTACTGGTGTTTGGTGCCCTGTCGGGCATGTTATGGGTGGGAGGCAGCGACGTGCTCAACGGGCTCATGAGTGCTGGCGAGTTGGGTGCTTTTGTATTTTATGCAATACTGGTTGCAGCGGCGGTGGCAACCCTGTCAGAAGTTTATGGCGAATTGCAACGTGCAGCCGGCGCTACCGAGCGCTTAATGGAGCTGATGCAGGTTCCCAACGCCATTGAGGCACCCGCCGCGGGAGTGGTTGCTGCCAACACACTGGCTGCGGGGCTCACATTCGACAAAGTCCGCTTCTGTTATCCGTCACGACCCGACACGCCGGCACTCAATAATTTCTCACTCAATATCGGGGTCGGCCAAAGCCTTGCTTTGGTAGGACCGTCGGGCGCTGGAAAATCAACAGTATTTGAATTACTGCAGCGATTTTACGATCCACAATCCGGCAGTATCGCTCTGGGCGATTGTGACCTGCGCCAAATGAGTCCACGAGACCTGCGAGCCCAAATGGCAATGGTAGCGCAGCAACCAGCGCTGTTTTCCGCAGACGTGTTACACAACATCCGTTATGGCAAACCTGATGCCAGCGAAGAACAAGTGATCGCCGCCGCCATCGCCGCCCATGCCCATGAGTTTATAATGCAATTGCCGGAAGGCTACCACAGTGATCTCGGCGAACGCGGCGTTAGACTCTCCGGGGGCCAGCGCCAGCGCATAGCCATAGCACGATCCATCCTGAAAAACCCACGCATTCTGCTGCTCGACGAGGCCACTAGCGCACTTGATGCCGAGAGCGAACACCAGGTGCAACTGGCGGTACAGGAACTGATGCAGGGGCGCACCACCGTGATTATCGCCCATCGGCTGTCCACCATATTGCATGCTGACCAGATTGCTGTGCTGGATCACGGAAGTTTGGTCGCGCTCGGGAATCATCAATCATTGATGGCAACATCGCCGCTGTACCAGCGCCTGGCGCGACTGCAGTTTCGCGAGACCAAACCGGAATAAGGCTCGCTCCGGTAAAGCCGGCGGCCGGGCCCAGAGTGTTAACATAAGCCGTTTTAAGCAACCGACTCACACACCGCAGCAGGAATTCAAATGACCTTTGCTACCCCCGATCTTTGCGATGACTTTGCCGAACATGTAATCGTCGCCGATCCACTCTTTCATAGCTATGGCGCCAACGCCCGCTTTAGCGGCGAGATAAGCACCATCAAATGCTTTGAGGACAATTCACTGGTACGCGAGGCCGTGGCGGAGAATGGCGCTGGCCGGGTATTGGTTATTGACGGCGGAGGCTCCATGCGCCGGGCATTGCTGGGCGATATGCTGGCGGAAAAGGCCGTGGCCAATGATTGGCAGGGCGTGGTAATTTATGGTTGCCTGCGCGATGTTGACCAGATAAATGCCATGAACCTGGGGGTAAAAGCGCTTGGCACCCACCCGATGAAAACCGACAAGCGTGGAGAAGGCCAGCGCAACCTGCCGCTGCAATTTGCCGGTATTCGCTGGCAACCGGGTGACTACCTCTATGCCGACAACAACGGGATTATCGTCGCAGACAAGCCCTTGCTTTGAAGCCAGCCACGCAACTTAACGGCGCCTTGCTGGTTGCCTGTGCGGCGCTGCTTTACTCGGCCAAGGCGGTGTTCGTCAAGCTGGCCTACCGCCACGGCGTTGATCCTGTCAGCTTGATGACCCTGCGGATGTTATTCTCCTTTCCAGTCTACCTTTTTGTCGCCATCGCCAGTATCCGCCGCAGCGGCAATCAAAACCTGAATGTCAGCTCGCTGCTGGGTATTGGCGTGCTGGGCCTGCTGGGTTACTACGCCGCAAGCTTTCTCGACCTCAGCGGCCTGCAATATATTACCGCCAACCTCGAGCGGCTGATTCTCTACATTTACCCATCGCTGGTGGTGCTGATTTCGGTATTGCTACTGGGCAAGCCGATACGCCGCGCTGAAATACTCTGCCTGGCAGGTGCCTACGCCGGTATTGCCCTGGTATTTGGCACCGACCTGACAATCTACAATGAAGAAACAGTCGTGTTAACGGGAAATGTTGAACTGCCCGCAGTACTGTGGGGCGGACTGCTGGTGCTGGGCAGCGCCATCACCTTTGCCTTTTACCTGGTAGGTTCGGAGCAAATGATGCGGCGCTTCACCCCCACGCTGTTCACCAGTCTTGCGATGCTGGTATCCACTGCTGGTATTTGCTTTCACTATCTACTGACAAAGCCGCCTGCGCAGCTGCTGACGCAGCCACTTCCAGTGTACGGATGGGCCTTTGCCATCGCTATTTTATCGACCGTGATACCCAGCTATATGATGTCGGTCGGGATTGCCCGCATCGGCGCAGCTCGCGCCAGCATTATCGGCTCAGTTGGGCCGGTATCCACCATGATAATGGGATACCTTTTTCTGGCCGAAATTATTACCCTGATACACCTGCTGGGCCTGGCGATTGTTATCACCTGCTCGATAACCCTCGGCCGCTTGCGGCAATAGCGCCCAGCCACGCAATGCCTGCCAACAGTAATAGCTGAGCCTCCCGTCAAACTGGTTTCGCTACCAGCCCAACACCGTAAAGACGCACCTGATTGAATTCAGCGGACTCAGCAAGGTCTGGCCAGGTGCTGCTGCGGTATTCCCCCATCGGGCGAAAGGGCTCGACAGACAGGTTTCTAATCCGCGAGTCGGCCAATAGAATCTGCGGCGCTACGTCCACTAATTGCGATAGCAATGGCAGGTTCTCGCGATCGTATAGCACGTCGGCGACCGTGATGATATCACTGGCAGCAATGCTGCTGGCTACTTCCAGCTCAACGCGATTCAGCTCAGCGTTACTCGCAATCGCCAACTGGGCCAGGGGATCTATATCGACACAGCTGACCCGAGTTGCGCCCGCCAGTGCAGCAGCAATTCCAACAACCCCTGAGCCGGAACCAAAATCGGCGATATGGCGCCCTGCAACCAGTTGCGGGTGATCGAGAATATAGCGCGCCAGCACTTGTCCGCTAGCCCAGCAAAAGGCCCAATAGGGAGGTTCATCCATCAATTGCGTTACAGCTTCTGGCGCAAGTGCATGCTGGGGATAATCCGGATTGATCAAGTACAACGATATCTCGGGACATTGCGGCAATGCCTGCGCCTGCAGACAAACGCCCGGGAGCAGCGCCTGCAAGTGATGATTGAGTTGTTGAACTGACAAAAAAAACCTCTCCGGCTACAATTAACGCTATTGAAGAATCCTCGAACTAATGTCGAGCTTGCCATGTCAAAACGCATCGCGCTACCTGCGCCGACGGGCGCCCAAAAATCAGAGTCGCCGCTGGAAAAATTGTATCTTATGCTGGACGACACCAGCCAGCGTTGCCAACAACCCTTAATCTGTGTCAGCTGTCACAACCCTATCACCAGTGCCGCCGAGCGCTTTGCTATGGATGGCAGATCCTCGTTTCACTTTGTCAACCCCGACGGCTACCAGTTCGATATATGCGTCTATCGTGATGCCCTGGGGTGTTACCCTAGCGGCGCTGTCAAAAACCAGCACAGTTGGTTCGAACCCTATACCTGGCAATACGCCCAATGTGACCAGTGCGAACTGCAACTTGGCTGGTTTTACAGGGATGAAAATGGCGATAGTTTTTGGGGCTTGATCAATGCCTTGTTGAGCAAAGCCTGAGCTAACCGCCCGACGACGCAGTTACCTGCAATGCTCCAGTAATTCATCCAGCACCTGCTGCTGGCTTTTGTCATCGCAATCAATAACGCTATCCGCATAGCGACGATAAAGTGCATTGCGTTCCTGAAAAAGCGCGGCAAAGGACTGATCCGGATGGCGGGCAATCCCTCGCTGGTCATAATCGTGAATTCGCTGTCGTAAGGTTTCCAGAGGAACACTCAGAAACAAAACGGGTCCCCATGTGCGCAATGCCCGCATCCCCTTTTCGCTATAAACTGCGCTGCCGCCGGTAGCGATAACATGATTACTATGTTGCAGAGACAGCAATATCTCTTCCTCAATTTGGCGCAGCGCAAGGTAACCGCTTTGCTCGATAATCTGCTGCAGCGTTTTACTTTCTCGCAACTGGATCAGTACATCCGTGTCGACAAAGTCTCTGGCGGTTGCCTTAGCCAATTGCACCCCCAGGGTACTTTTGCCTGCGCCGGGCATGCCAATCAATGAAATACTTTTAGCACTTGCCAAGGGCCACACCTCGCAATCATAAATCGTTGTACCACAGCGGCCTGCTAATTTAGAGCGTCAACAAGGGCGCCACCGCAGCTTAATCCTGCCAGCATACGCTGCACACCCCTTCTCAATTTCACAGTTCAGGCAGGCTTTGTCGACTTTTACAGCTTTAAAACAGGAAAAATTCACAATCCCTGCTAAGCTGAATTCATAATTCCAACAATATAAACCCAAAACCAAGGCGGTGATACTATGGCAAAGCTGGACCCAAAGAATTTTAAAATGGCTCTACGTGAAGCGGCCCGGATGCGTGAAGCAAACGAAGATCCTTATTTTCTGGCTACCTCTTTGCTGAACCAGAACTTCCGCTTGCGGCAGCTCGAAAGCGTTGCCAATCTCGCCGAGCAGATATTGCAGTCTGGTGCCACCGACGAACTACTTGAACAGATTCAGGAAGCGCTGCAAGCCATTCGTGGCGAGGCAAAAAAAGCAGCCTGACAGATTTTAAAACTCAAGCGCTGCTAGAAACTCAAAATTTTTACAGCGCTTTCTATTGCAAAAAACTTACCTGCAACACCTCTGTGACAACCGCCCTAAAACGCAATGGAACTCATACGTTCCTCATTGCGGCAATACGCCCAAAGACGTAACGTTATCGCGAGCATCCAGATCAATCCAGTGCGCCCTCAGTCCAGCCGGCTGCAACAGCACGGCACTGTTGAATCTATTGGTAGTTGTCCAGTTGGCCAGTAAGGCGCAACACCAGCGGCAGCTGCTTTTGGTAGAGAACCTGCCAGGCCTCGGCACAAACACTATTGACCCTGATTAATTGCGATGCATCCAGCACCTCATCGAGCTCGGGCAGCAGCGCTTTTTCTTCGCGCTCCTCATGATGCTCAAGCAGGTTTTTGTAACTACGCTGCTTATCCAGCAAAGTAATCACCACCCGCCTCTGCAAGCCCGTCTCACTGTAGGTCATCAGCAACTGCCCCAGCTGTTCCCCAAGCGCCAGAACTTTAGCGTGTTCTGCACGGTATATAGCGGCGTTCCAGCTGGGCTTATCGACGGCCTGCTCGAGGGCGGGCAGCAGTAATTCTTCTTCAAGGTGCATGTGCAACTGCAACATTTGCCGGTGCAACTGCCAGAAACCCAGCGCCAGGCCGATATCTCTTTCCAGTAACGCCTCCTGCTGCAACAACAGGAGCTCTTGCAGGTATTTATGGTAGCAATTGACCGTAGCCAGCAAGCTGGGAGGAGCCGCAGTTTCCATGGGTTTTCCTTGCACAGGGAAGATTTAAAGGGGCTAACTATGGCAATATTATAGCCGCTCAACAGAGACTTACATTCGCAAGCATGATTAAGGTCAACGACACTCAAGATACCCGCACCCTGCTGCTGCGGCCTAACCGTTCCTCGAACTGGGCCCAGAATCGCCAACTTATCCTTGGCCTCACTTTGGCCACACTGCTGGTGCCGACACTCTGGGCCCTGCGGGGCCAATGGCTCGCGCTCCCTATGGCGGGGCTGGAACTGCTTGCGCTTACAGCAGCGCTGTATTTTGTCTGCTGGAAACTGAGTTTCAAGCAGGTGATTCGTATTGGGCCAGAGTGCGTGAGTGTTGCCGAAGGCTACCATTTCCCCAAACGTGACTGGCAGCTGGACCGCAGCCGGGCGGCCCTTGCGGTGCAGCGCAGTCAACACCCATGGGATGCCATCAAGCTCACCCTTTACGACCGACAACATCGCATCGCGATTGGCGAATTTCTCAATAAAGAAGACAGTGAGGCGCTGTTGCAGCTACTCATTGACAGTGGCTTCCGGGTTCGTAGCAACAGTGTACCGCAGCAATTGCCATTTTAGCTGCCGTAGTAGAAGGCTTCGGTAACACACCACCTGGTGGCGGTTCAATCTCTGCAGGCGCGCAACAAATCCGGCACAAAGGCTGCTGCGAAGTTGTCTATCACACCCATACCTGCGGTTTTCATCGCAGCAAACTTCCGTTCCAGAATAATGCTATAGCGCACTACAGTGAACAGGTCATAGTAGTCGGTGTTGCTGATCGGTAAACCGGTGAGCCGGTGCCACTGCTGGTAGATATCGGCCAGCTCTGGCACCCCGCCAAGCCGCGGGACCCCGAGACCGACGCTGTTGATATAGTCAATCCAGTACCACCATGAGACATCCTGGAGGGGATCGCCAAGGTTCGCCATTTCCCAATCCAGCACCGCCACCGGCGCCAGCTCACGCCAGATCATATTGCCGACCCGCGAGTCACCCCAGCACAGCGCCAGCGCTCCCGAACCGGGGGCATGGGCTTTCAGGTAGTCCAGGGCTTCAAGCACCACTGGCGCCAGTGCCTGCGCAATTGCGGGGGTGAGCATGCGTTCGAACTTGTCAATTTCATGCTGAATGGGCGAATGACCAGCGGCAGCCCGAGGCAGTCGGGTGAGCTCGCAAGTGCTGATATCCACAAGGTGAATCTGCGCCAACACATCCAGGCCATTGCCCCACATGGTGGATCTTTGCGCATCATCCAGCTCTGTCACCCAGCTCCCGAAGGCATAAGGAGGACTGTCTGCTGGAATCTGGCCATCAACAAAGTCCATCACGTAGAAGTCGCTCCCGACCCATGCCGGGTCAGATTCATAACCTATCAATGGCGGCACCGGCACCCCGGCGCCTGCCATGATTTCAAGCAGGCGATACTGCAGGCCAATATCGTGGGAGTCGAATACTTCACTGTGCGGCGGCGCCATGCGGAACACGAACTTCCGCGCAATACCAGCGATGTCGGCATCAAGAATCAAAGTCACACTGCTCTCACCGCTGGCCTCCGGAAACTTCAGCGCAGCGAGAGCCAGCTCAGCTGACTTACCCATACGTTCCCTCAACCAGCGTTGGAGGGCTTGCCGGATCTCATCGAGGTCGCCTATATCCTGCTGCGCCAATTTGTTATCTCCTGCCGTCGTAGCCTTTTAGCCTTGGTCGCAGCTGAGCGAAAAACTAATTCTTGATGGTAGAGCGGCCGACCAGGCCGTTCAAACGCCGCACCAGCCACTTGGGCATTGCCCGCGCGGTCAGTGTAGTAGCCAGATTGACGGAACCTGGTACAACCACCGGGGTGCCGCTCATGCATCCTTTATATGCCTGCCGTGCCACCGCCTCGACGTCACCCACCAGGATTCCCGGCATCTTTTCCAACGCACTATTCCCGGATTTTGCCGTTGCAAACATATTGGTCGCAGTAATTCCCGGACAAAGCACCGTCACGCTAACCCCACTCCCTCTTGTCTCTTCCGCCAAAGCCTCCGATAGCGACAACACGTAGGCCTTGGTCGCTGCATAGGTGGCGAGACCGGGAATGGGCATAAACGCCGCGATGGAAGCAACATTCAATATCCGCCCATGGCCACGCTCCAGCATGGGTGGCAAAAAATGAAATAGCATATCAGTAAGGCCGGAGACATTGAGTTGCACCATGCGTTGATGGCTTTCTCCGCTGATTTCGGAGAAAGCGCCATGCTCCAGTACCCCGGCATTATTGACCAGGATATCGATGGTCGTAGCGTCGCGCTGCAGACTTCGCTGCAGCTCTTCTGCACTACCGGCACGCGACAAATCGGCAGGGTGTGTTGTTACATTCACACCGTGTCGCTCCACCAACGCATTTTTCAAGCTGGTAAGCTGCTTCGCCCTGCGCGCCACCAATACCAGGTTGTTGCCATGCGCTGCGAATATCCAGGCTAAAGCCTCACCAATCCCGGAGGAGGCACCCGTAATCAGTACTGACTCTACTTTGCTGCTCATTTTGTCACCATCCTCGATTACTTACAGCCCTTATACAACGACCCTTGGCACCATGGCAAACACGAAAGCTTCGAACACCTGGGCACCTGATCCAGCAATTGTCTTAAGCCGATGCGTCTGGTAACGTCAGTTTGAATACAGGATTCCGACTGCGGAGACATAATAAGATGTGCACCAATGAGGCCAGCCTGTGGTTCATGACATTATTGATAAGTGCACTGCTGGCGGGATGCGCCGATGACGATTATGTTGCGCCACCCATCCTGGAGGCAGGTGCTGCCAGATACCTTACCGCTGATTTTCCAGGCGGACTGCAGGCCCGCCTGAAGGCATCACGCGGTGGAGAAGTACTGTTTTTCAATGGCGCAGTGGGCAATCAGGTAAGATACCCGGGCACCCACTGGCATTGGTCGAAGAGCCCGTGACTTTCACTGTTGGTTTAGGGACCGATACTCTCGGATACTGGGTTCCGGTTGATGAGTACCGCCTGGCCTGCTCCGACCTGATTCTGGGATTGATCGGTGACAGCACCTGTCTGGACCTGTTTGAACGCGGAATTATTGAAAGGCCAGACTGGATCGGCGGTCGCACCTGCAAGAATATTACCGACGATCCGGGCCGCTATTTATTGGCTCCTGGCGCAGACGCCGACGCCGTCGCAGCAATCTGCCGATACGGCCAAATAGCCGGGGCCCAGTTTGGCGAACCCGACGGTCACTACGAGGAAACCAATGCCGCCGGGTGGGATCTTGTTGATGACCTATGGTCAGCGGCACTGCTGCTTTTTGACAAACCATAAGATGAGTCCAGGCATGCACCTATCACGCTGGCGCAAAGCAACGTGGAACTAGACCCGACTGAACAAGCCATTATTGCTGCTTGTAGCGAGCTACACCTGATACCAGTCCGCGCTGTGTTTGGGCGCAGTCACACTCATGCGGAGCCCATGCCGCCCATCCTGGCAATCAGTAATTGCCTCTGCAACGCTAAATTTACATTGCAGGGGGCCCAGATTCTGGGCTTCAAACCAAAAAATCATGCCGAGCTGTTATGGCTGAGCCCCAACGCCGTGCTGCAAAGCAATATGCCGCTACGCGGTGGCATTCCTGTCTGCCTGCCATGGTTCGGTGTCAACCAGCAAGACCCGGACAAACCCAAGCACGGCTTTGCCAGAATCAGTCGCTGGAAACTGGAGCGGGCCAGTACCGACAACCAGGGCACGACCCTGGTCCAGCTGGGATTGCGCCAATATGCCACGCAGCCCCATGCACTATTCAATTTCGCTTTTTCGGCCGAGTTAAGCGTGAGTTTTGGCCGCCAACTCGAAATCGTTTTGCGGGTTCGCAACTGTTCCGCCACCAGCATGCCGCTGTCCTGGGCACTGCACAGCTACCATCCGGCACAAGACCTTGAGCAATTGCGTATCCTGGGGCTGGAGAATACCGAATACCTCGACAATACCCGCCAATTACAGCGCTTCACCCAGCAAGGCGAACCGAAATTACGCGGCGAATTCGATCGAGTCTATCTCAATGTCAGCGCGACCCAAACCATCATTGGCACGCCTGGCATTCGCGTCAGCGGCACCAACGCTCCCAGTGCAATCGTTTGGAATCCCGGTGCCGAGCTCGCGGCGAGCATGCCCGACCTCGGCAAAAATACCCATCGCCAATTTGTCTGCCTGGAACGCGGCGCAGTTTTTGACAATGCCGCCAGTCTCGCTCCACAGACCACGATGCAGGCAAGCATCACGATTGAAGCCAACGTCGCCGAGCGCTGAAGTCTAAAGTTGCAAGCCCGCGGGCAAAGCTGTCGGCCTGCAAAAAAGTGGCAAAAAAAAGCCAGACCCTGATTGACCAGAGCCTGGCTTGCGTCCTGCAAACTCCTTAATGCAAGTTACAGGACTCTACTGGCATTTACCGACTAGTCGCGGTTGAACACGACTCGACGGTTGGCTGCACGGCCTTCCGCAGTGTCGTTGCTTGCAACCGGCATGGAAGAACCAAAACCGACCGCTTCCAGCATCGAGCTGTCTACGCCTTGTGCTACCAGGTAGTCAACCACTGCTTGCGCGCGACGCTCCGACAGATCGACATTGTAGTCCTCTTCACCAACAGAGTCGGTGTGGCCGCCTACAGTCAGGCTCAGGCCGGGGTTTTCCTGCATCCGCAGGGCGACTTCATTAAGAATCGTGTCGGCATCCAAGTTCAACTCAGCGGAGTCAAACCTGAAGTGTGCACCGGTCAACTGGTAGCCACAACCGGCATCGTCCACCAGGGCGCCCACGATAGTATTGGGGCAAACGTCTATGCTGTCGACAACGCCGTCACCGTCAGTGTCGAGATCGGATTCCAATGGGCAGCCTGAGCTGTCGACATCGACGCCATAAGGCGTGTCGGGACATGCGTCAGCATCGTCCATTACGCCATCGCCATCGCTGTCAAGAACAGGAGCCCCTTTGGCGTGCTGACCAAACAGGTAACCCAGGCTCACCATCAAAGATGAATCGACATTGCCCTGGCCAGTGTAGAGGCGACCTTCAGCCCGGAAGAAGAAACCCGGGGTCAGATGCCATTTCACACCAACTCCCGCATTAAACTGGCTGAGATCCTGGTCGTCATTACCAAGATCATAACGGGCCTGGCCACCACCAAGAGTCACGTAGGGCTGCCAGCTGCCATTAGAAAAATAGTAGGTCAGGTTCAAGTTCATGTTTCTAACATCGCCGTCAGACGCGCTGAAAGTGAAATCCCCATCGTCATTTGATGTATCGATGTCTTCGGTCTGGAGATACCAGCCGTTAATAGCCCAGTGCTCGTCCAAGCGGTATTCGAGACCGATTGCCCAAGCAAAACCGTCGTCAAGATTAGTGTCGGAATCCGGCCAATACCAGCCACCCGCAACCTCCGCACCAAAACCCGTATCTGAGTAAATGCCCTGTGCGCCCGCACCGGCACTAACGCCGAGTACAACAGCCGCCACTGCCAAGCTCATTTTGTTTTTCATTTTTTTCATTTCCCTTTTTCGTTAAAAATCCGTGGATATTTTATCCAACCCCTGCATGCCAAAATCGTTAAGCAGCACTTTCCCGCGAGATTATGACAACTTAAGAGACTCAGTTCAATGCAATAACCCGCCCGAAGGGCCACTTTTCACCATTTGCAATTCTCTAGCAAACAAGGACTTAATGAAAGACCATGATCCCATTTGTCACCCTTGATCCAGCACCTCACTGGATCCACTCTGGACGTTGATCCATGCACGCCCGAGCGTGTTTTCGACCCGAAGCCATGTTCTCAGTAGCAATCCTGCAGCCAGAAGACACTCTATTTGCGTGTCATGTGAATGTCTGCAAAATCCATAAAACGCTGCCAGTCATAGAAGGTCAGCTCGTGCTCCCCCTGGCGCACATGGTAACCCACCACACTTTTTGCCTGCTCTTGTGAGGTTGGCGACTGCGACGTAAAAAGACCTTCCTTACCGAGCAACTGGTAGACCTGGCTGGAGTACTTACCCCCTTCAAATTCTCCGAGTGGGTCAGCCCATAAATCGTTGCTGGCGCTGGCAATATAAGCCGGTCGAGGTGCAATGAGCGCTATTAACTGATGCTGATCGACGGGCAATAATCCAGGGTTATTCACATACTGGGCCATATTACCTGCAAACCAATAGCCGTACTTTTGATTGATCTGCGCCAGCGGCTCCTTGCCCTGGGCGATTCCCTCTCGTCGCGACAGAGAAGCACCGAGCGTACCTGAATTGTTACTGATAGCCATGGCGAAGCGCTGATCCTGGGCCGCCGCCCACAACGCAGCCTTGCCCAGCCGCGAAAAGCCGAAGACCGCGACCTGGCTTTGGTTGACCTCCGGGTCGATTGCCAGGTAGTCCATAGTGCGACTCAGGCCCCATGCCCATGCCCCGATCGAACCCCACTCATTTGCCGCAGGCTCAGACTCACCGGCACCGTAAAACAGCGGATGAACACCGTTCTGGAAGCCATCATCGTAGTCGGGATCAATGTCACCGTAATAAACGGTTACCACGCCATAGCCGCGAGCAATAAGCTCTTCAACCTTCCAGCGCTGCTTGCGGTTGCCCCTATCCAGCGGCGATGCGCGATTATCGTCCGACGCCGATTCCTCTACCCAGGTTCGCGGCAGCCTGATATTTGGGTCACTGTTAATGGAGTGGTTGCCGTTGTAATTAAGACCGAGAAACACCGGATGTGGGCCGTTCCCCTCATTGGGCAGGTAGATCAGTATGTCCAGGGTGACCGACCCCCGGGAATTTTTCAGCTCCTGGCGCAACTGCTTGCGAGTGGCAATGCCGCCGAGCGCGTTGCGATCGACCTCGACATCGTAGTATCGGGTGGCAAGCGACCCGGCAGGAGTGCGCCCGTAGATATGCTCTGCGAATAATGCCAGGGTTTCCGGGCGTCGAAGCGAATACCACTGCGCGGCATCAGTAATCGCCTTACCGTTTTCACTGATAAGTGGGTCGGGCAAGCCATAGGGGTACTCGAAAGCGGGCTCCAGTTGGCGGAACACCGCCACCAGTGGCGGTGCCTCCTTACCCCAATGCTTTACGACCTCACTCGCCGGGATTTCAAAAGAGCACGCGGGGGTCTTGTCGTCGGCACAATAGTTGATCCACTTATCAAATTCCCAGCCGCTCGCCGACACGGCGACATAGGTTTCCCGGTAGTCCTCTACCACCCAGTTGCGGGTGCAATTCTCTCTCGCCGCCCTGAAGTCGGCCAGGCTGCAATTGCGCTCGCCGGATGCTGAGACAATGTTGCCCTCCCCGACGATTTCGAGGGGATGGCTGCAGGCTGCCAGAAACGCCACGAATAACGGAAGTAGCCCTCGCATTACCAGCTTTCGAAATGTCTCTGTCATCATTAGACACCTACAACTCTGCGCGCAATATTTCGCTGCAATCTTACGCTGAAAAACAATAATCAGCTCATTTCTCGCACAAGCCTTGCCACATTGTAACAATGAGAGACTTGCAAAAGAACGGCCAGGCGTCTACCGATTTTCGTATAAAGTCACTCCAACGACAATCAGGGCGCTGAGATCCCTGACGGGATAGCAACACCCAAAGCAGCAACTGGAGTATAATCGCGCGCCCGAACCCCCGATGGAGATCCGCAAACTTGAGCAATTCTGGACCCAAAGTCGGCTTTGTGTCACTCGGCTGCCCCAAGGCTCTGGTTGACTCCGAGCGCATCCTCACCCAACTGCGACTGGAGGGCTACGCAATAAGCCCGAATTATGATGCCGCCGATGTCGTGGTGGTGAATACCTGCGGCTTTATCGACTCGGCGAAGCAAGAATCAATGGATGCTATCCGCGAGGCAATGCAGGAAAACGGCAAGGTCATTGTCACCGGTTGCATGGGCAAGGGCGCCGATGCCGAGGCCATCAAGTCTGCCAACCCCGGGGTACTCAGTGTCAGTGGGCCGGCGGATTACCAGGGTGTGCTGGGAGCTGTGCACCAGGTGCTGCCACCAACGCCCGCTGAGCACAATCCGCTGGTCGACCTGGTTCCGCCACAAGGTATCAAACTGACACCGCGTCATTATGCCTATCTGAAGATCTCCGAGGGCTGCAACCATCGTTGCAGTTTCTGCATTATTCCGGCGATGCGGGGCGACCTGGTAAGTCGTGATATCTCCGAGGTGGTAGCAGAGGCTCGCCAGCTCGCCGCTGCCGGCGTCCGCGAACTGTTGGTCATCTCCCAGGACACCAGCGCCTACGGCGTTGATGTCAAGTACAAACTCGACCGGGTGGATGGCGACATGGTCGAAACCAGGATGCAGGATTTATGCGTTGAATTGGGCAAGCTCGGCATCTGGGTACGCCTGCACTATGTCTATCCCTACCCCCATGTCGACAAACTGATTCCGCTGATGGCGGCGGGCCAATTGTTGCCCTATCTGGACATTCCTTTCCAGCATGCCAGCCCGCGCTTGCTAAAACTGATGAAGCGCCCGGGCAACCAGGAAAAAACCCTGGAGCGCATCCAGGCCTGGCGAAAAATCTGTCCGGAACTGGTCATTCGCTCCACTTTTATCGTCGGCTTTCCGGGTGAAACCGAAGAAGATTTTCAAATGCTGCTCGACTGGCTGGAACAGGCCCAACTTGACCGGGTAGGCTGCTTTCAATATTCCGCGGTAGAGGGCGCCAGCGCAAATGCCCTGCCCGACCCGGTACCAGAAGCCGTCAAGCAGCAGCGCTGGGACCGTTTTATGCAAGTTCAGCAGCGAATCTCAGCTGAGCGCCTGCAGGCCCGAATCGGCCAGCAACTTGAAGTGCTGATCGATGAGGTCGACGCCAACGGCGCCGTCGGGCGATGCTATGCAGATGCTCCGGAAATCGACGGCAAAGTTTATCTTGAGGGCTTCACCGACACCTTCGCGGGCGATGCCCTGCTGGTGCAGGTGACTGGCGCCGACGACTATGACCTGTGGGCCGAACCCATGTACGACGATACCGACGATGAGCAGAAACAGGTCACCAGCGCATCGTGAATCTGGTTATGCTGCAAGCAGACGACTTTGTCGATGAGCACAAGGTCGTTCTACGTGACCGTCGCCACCGGCATATTACCGGTGTTCACCGCGCCGGCGTGGGGGACACCCTGCGGGTCGGCAAAATCAATGGCTTGATGGGCAGCGCCCGGATCGAATCCATCTCAGATAAACAGCTGGTTATTGAGGTCAGTCTCGACACCCCACCACCTCCCAAGCTCCCGCTAATACTCATACTCGCACTGCCTCGCCCCAAAATGCTGCGGCGAATCTTACGCAGTGTCGGCGAGCTGGGCATTGAGCAATTATTCATTATCAACAGTTACCGGGTTGAAAAAAGCTTCTGGCACAGCCCGGCGCTGGAGCCCCCGGCGATCACATCGGAACTCATCGATGGCCTCCAGCAGGCGCGAGACACCCGTCTGCCCAAGGTCGAACTCAAGCGCCTGTTCAAACCTTTCGTTGAGGATGAACTGGAAGCCATCGTCGGTAATCGCCAGGCCCTGGTTGCCCACCCCGGAAACGACACCTGCAAGCCACGCTTGCGCACCCCCAGTGCCCTCGCGATCGGTCCCGAGGGTGGTTTTATCGACTACGAAATCGGTTTACTGCAACAAGCCGGCTTTACGGCCCTGGGTTTCGGCCCTCGCATCTTGCGGGTTGAAAACGCCATCACCTACGGAGTTGGCAAATTGTTTGGTTAAGTCGCGCCAAGGCAGCGCCGGCGTTAATGACTACGTGTCCAGCTTTCGAGACTGGATTGCGCCGTCCAATCTCGCTACACTGGCGGCCTGAAAATAAGACCTTTACGACCGCCATCAACCACACTCGGTTATCACCCCCGGAGAGACACTTTTGAGCATACTGACCCGCTTCGCCTGCGCCATTCTGTTACTCACAATGATTGGCTGCACGAGTTTAAACTTACCATCGGTCACCACAGCAGTGACCGATGCCAGACTGCCCGGCAAAGTCATCTGGCACGATCTTGTGACGGAGGATCCCGCAGCTGCGCAACGTTTTTACGGCGATTTATTCGGCTGGACATTCAAGGCAGTCCCAGGCATGGACTACAGCATTATAACGCATCGTGGCCAGGCTATCGGCGGCATGGTCGACGCCCGGGTATTTGAACAGAAAGGCAGGATCTCACAATGGGTTATGGCGCTGTCTGTCGCGGATATGGACGCTGCTGTGGCCAAAATCAAAAGCGCTGGCGGCACCATACTTGGCGGCCCCTCAGACACCGGTGACCGCGGTGAATTAGCCTTGGCCAAAGATCCACAGGGGGCTAACTTTGCCCTGCTGGAAACCCGCGACGGCGACCCACTCGACCGCGAAGCCGGTAACAACGACTTTATGTGGCACGAACTGTGGACCTCGAATGCCGCCCAGGCCACCAACTTTTACCAACAGCTTGCCAACTACAAGCCCGCTTCGATGGACATGGATGACGGCAAGCAATACAACTACCTGCAGGTCAATGGCAAGCCCCGGGTCGCCATCATCAACAACCCTGTGAGCGACTTGTCCCCGACCTGGGTCGCCTATGTCCGGGTTACAGACCCCGGGGCAATTGCCACCAGAGCCGAGGAGCTGGGCGGCACAGTAATGTATCGTGGTAAATCAGACCAGACCGGGGGTGAGCTCGCCATAATTATCGACCCGTCTGGTGCGGGACTAGTCGTCCAGACCTGGAACGACTAGGCGCCATGTCACAAGACATGCCAAGCCTTCCATCAAACTCAACATGGCCCTATGCAGGTCGACTCGCGGCCAGACGCGAGCAACAAACATTCTCGGAGTACAGTTAATGCAGATCAAAGCAGTCAACATGGTCATCAGGATTCTCGCTGTCAGCCTGGTTGCCGTCAGCATCAGCAGTTGCCAGCCCAATGTATATGCCAGCGTTGGCACATCGAGCTTTGGCGGGCATCGGGGCGGTTTGAACACCAGTATCAGCGTGGGTGGCCGTATCTGCTGCTGATTCCCGGGCAGCTCCCACCAGCACAATCGAGAAAAGACCCGGCTTACTTTTTAGTAAGTTGTTGCGCCTTCGCCACTATTACAATCGCTCGGTATTGCGGCTAGAATCCCTGTTGAGCAGAAGCTGAATGGAGGGACGTGTGCAATGGCCAGAACGCAATCCAATCCTGTTCGACCGGGATCATCGGCGCCGGACTTTGCATTGCTGGATGTCGCCAGTGGCGACCAGCCCAGTCTGGCGCAACTCAGCGGTGAAAACGGCACACTGATACTATTTATCTGTAACCACTGCCCCTTCGTCAAGCACATTGAACAGGGGCTGAGGGATCTGGCAGCTGACTATATCGTGCGGGGGATTGGCATCATCGCTATCAATTCCAATGATGTGGATGCCTACCCCGATGATGCACCGCAGTATATGGCTGAAAAGCAATACCCGTTCCCCTACCTCTACGATGCCACCCAACAGGTGGCCCGCGCCTATAAGGCTACCTGTACGCCGGATATTTTTCTCTTTGATGCAAGTCTCAAGCTTTACTACCATGGACAGTTCGACGACTCCCGCCCGAGCAATGGCATAGAGCCCAGTGGCAGCGATTTGCGCGCGGCTCTGGATTGCCTGCTAGCAAGGAAGACAGCGCCTCTGCCACAGAAGCCCAGTATGGGTTGTAGCATTAAATGGCGTAATACGTGACTCGTTCGGCGCTACTCGACAAGTGCCTGTCGCCGACCCGGCTCAATGGCTTGCCTCTGCGCAACCGGATTATCCGTGCCGCTACCTTTGAGGGTATGACCCCTGGAGGCATACCCGGCAAGCGCCTGGCTAACCTGCATTGCGATGCGGCACGGGGTGGTGTTGCGATGACTACCATTGCCTACTGTGCGGTAGACGCCGACGGCCGAATTATGAACAACATGATGACCATGCAGGAGGGCATCAGGGACCAATTACGGTCGTTGACCGACCAAGTACACGCCGCCGGTGCGGCGGTCTCGGGACAGTTGGGGCACTGTGGAAATTTCTCCCAGAACAAGGATTTTCGCGGTAAACGCCCCCTCGGCCCCAGCCCCATGCTCAATATGGGAGGTTTGCCCTACGGCCTGCTGTTCGCCGGCGCCATGACAAGCGCCGACATGGATCGGCTGGTCCAGAACTTCCATGACACGGCGGCCTTTATGCAGTCAGTCGGCTTTGACGCTCTCGAGCTCCACTTTGGGCATGGTTACGCCTTGAGCCAATTCATTAGCCCGCGCACCAACAAGCGCAGCGATGAATATGGCGGCTCCCTGCGCAATCGTATGCGACTGCCGCTGAGGGTACTTGAGGCCGTGCGCGAGGCGGTCGGCGACGACTTTCCTATTCTCGGTAAAATGGGCCTGACTGACGGCGTCAAAGGTGGCCTGAAAATCGATGAAGCGCTGCAGGTAGCTGAGTTGTTAGACCAGGCCGGCATCGACTGCCTGATACCCAGCGGTGGCACCAGCAGCATGAACCCAATGCTATTATTTCGCGGCGACAGCTTGCTGGAAGGCATGCTCGAAAACGAGAAAAGCCGGCTCATGCGCCTCGGCCTGCGCTGGTTTGGACCGCGCTTGTTCAAACATTACCCCTACCAAGAGCTTTACTTCTTCGATGACGCAAAACGCCTTCGCGACCGGGTGCAGTGCAAGGTTTGTTACATCGGCGGTGTGAGCACCGTTGCCAGCATGGAAACTGCGATCCAGGAATTCGATTTCATCCAAATGGGCCGCGCCCTGATCAAAGATCCGGCACTTGTGCAACACGTTGCCACAGATCCCGAATACCACAACGCTTGCAATCATTGCAATCGCTGCGCCACCATGATTAAAAATCCGACAGGAATACACTGCGTGCTCAATACCCCCCCCGGTGAGCAGCTCGCCAGTGCTGGGCCCAGGTAAATTGAATGCCTTTTTCTAACAGCAAAAGCACTTACGGCTGGCTCAGTATTGGACTTGCATTGGCTGATGGCCATAGGCGTGTTCGGCCTGTTCATCCTTGGCTTTTTAATGGTCGATCTTGATTATTACAGCCCCTGGTACAACCGGGCGCCACACATTCACGAAGGCCTCGGCATGCTGTTTGCTGCATTGCTAATACTGCGCCTGGTAGCGCGCTGGATCAATCCGCCACCGGGCCCGCTGGGGAGCTTGAGCGCATTGGAAAGAGCCAGCGCTCGCGCCGTCCACCGACTGTTTTATGTGCTGATGTTTGCTATCGTTGTCAGCGGCTATTTGGTGTCCAGCGCCGGTGACCGCGCAGTGCCAGTATTTGACTGGTTCTCGGTGCCGGCCCTGTCACTGCCGATAGCGCAGCAGGAGGATATCGCCGGCAAATGGCATCGTTGGATTGGCTGGAGCCTGATAATAGTCGGCGGCCTGCATGGTTTGGCCGCGATCAAACACCATCTTATTGATCGCGATCGAACCCTGCGCCGTATACTGGGTCTATAAGCAGCACAACGACAACAGAGCCAAGGGGACTAACGACAAATGAAGCGACTTATCGCAATCCTGGCAGTTCTCAGTGCCACCACACTGAACAGCCCGCTAGCACGCAGTGCCGACTACATTTTTGATATTGAAGGCATGCACGCCGCCATTCAGTTTCGCATCAAGCATCTGGGCTTTAGCTGGCTGGTAGGCAACTTCAACGAGTTTGACGGCCAGTTCAGTTACAATTCTGACCGACCGGAACAAGCGTCGGTGGAGGTGACAATCAACCCGGCGAGCATCGATTCCAATCACGCCCAGCGCGACAAACACCTGCGTGGCGAAGACTTCCTCTACGTCGATAAGTATCCCACCGCCAGCTTCACCAGCACCCGGGTCGAAGCCAACGGCCCGGATCAACTCGACATTACCGGAGACCTTACCCTGCGCGGTGTCACCCGCGAAGTCACTATCAATGCCGAAAAAGTAGGTTCCGGACCGGATCCCTGGGGTGGCTTCCGGATGGGTTTTACCGGCACCACAAGCCTGGTGCTCAAGGACTTCGGCATTACGAAATCACTTGGCCCATCAGCCACAGCGGTAGAATTAATTTTGCAGGTCGAAGGCATCAAGCAGGACGACGATAGAACCGGCGGCAAGCCCTGATTTCCGGCTAATACCAAAGCGATTTTATCGCCTCTAGGTAGATACCTCTATAAAGCAGCGAACTTGTACCTAGGTATTGATGTCTGGGTCAAGTGCTGCTTCGCCATAACTCACTCGCACCACATGCATTCGGTTAGGTCGGCTCAAAAATCACTTTAATTAAAGGCTATTTATACGCCATAAGATTTTGGGTCTTTAACTCGCCGTTGATCCACGATCGACGTAAGTACCAAATCGGCCCGCCGCCGCCCCCTTGTAGCCAAATCAGCTTGAGACTTATACTGGCCGCAACGACTGTACAATGCAGACCAATTCACAGGAAGGGGTAAAACCATGTCAACACTGATCGAAACATCAAAATTGGGCTTGGGGGCTTGCTTGCTGAGCTTGTCGGTTGCTGCTGCGGCTCAAACCACTGAAACCCAGACCACGACCACCACCACCCAAACCACCCAAACCACTAAAAGCGACGAGCATCACAGCAATCGCGGCTTTATGATTGGCGCCGGCATCTACTACGGCCTGGTCGATGACAAGGTCGATACCGACAGCGATTTTGACTTTTCTGATATCACAATTGACGACAGTTCTGCTGCCTACAACTTTATGGCTGGCTATCGCTTCAATCACTGGCTGGCGGTTGACGCTGGCTACTGGAACCTTGGCGAGTACAGCTCAGACCGGTTCCCCGTCACTGGCGACAAGGTTACGACAGAAGTATCTGCCTGGACCCTGGGCGGCATGGTTTCGGTTCCGCTTTGGATCATTGACGTCTACGGTCGGGCCGGTGTGGCCTGGTGGGAGACAGACACCAAAAACGGTTCAGGCGATGACTCGACTGATTACTACTACGGCCTTGGCGCAGCACTAAACCTTGGCGGTAGCATCGATCTCTACGCTGAGTGGGTTCGCTTCGATCTCGGTAGCGACGTCAATACAAACATCGACCTGCTGGGTATCGGCGCACGCTGGACTTTCTAAGGTAAACAGCAACGCAGGGGCGGGCTTCAAGCCCGCCTTTTTTATGCCCGAATTTTGTTCACTATCGGACGGCCATAAGTGACTATCTCGCAACCAGGACTGCTGCCTCGTGGCAAGCAAAAGTAGACAACAGGCCTGCCTTCAACTCCCGCCTGGAGGCGGAATGACTTTAAAAGTCTGTACCGACAGCGGAGCCTGCGGTTCACGCAGGGCCAGCGCCATCCGATAATCCAACTGCGGATGCAAAAGTTTGAATTGCCAGTCCCGCGGATCATCTTCAAGCTTTTCAGCAAAGCCGATGGTAATGTCCACTGCTGATGGTAGCCCGAAACTGAAGTTACCCAGGCCCAGCGATATACCTTCACCCCGCGCCTTCATATACGCTTCCTTCAGCGTCCAGTAATCGAAAAAGCGATCCCGCTGCTGATGCTGCGGTAGTGCAAACAACTCGCGCGACTCCGCCGCGGAAAAGTAGCGCTCGGCAATCGCGAGGACATCGTTATGACGACCGCTATACTCGATGTCGACACCTACCGGCTGCAGCGCAACCGCGCAAACTACCAGTTCATGGCTATGACTGAGGTTAAAATCCAGCGCCAGCGGCGCCTCGCACAAGCGCGGCTTACCGTGCTCGCCCTGTTCAAATTTCCACTGCCAGGGCTTAAGCGGCGCGTAACGCGACAAGCTGGTGCGCACCAGGGCCCGGGCAATCAAGTCGCGATGGCGGTCGCGCTGAAACCGATAACGCTGCTGGCGTTCGACTTCTGCCGCGCTCAGTAATTCGCGATAGCCTGCCAGCAGCGACGGATCATGGATCGCTGAGCAGTCGGCCAACCATAGGTGGACCGTGCCGGGCTTGAGCACATAGCGACCTGAATTCACGTTTGCCTGGTCAGGCATCATGCGGGTAGCGCCAGCACTATGCGCCCCTGCAATAGCAGATCAGTACCCGCCATAGCGCTAACCTGGTAGATTGATCCGCTACTGGACGCAACTGCACATTGCGCAAAAATCTGCAGGGTCGGCAGGGATCTGCTGATGGTCTGCCGGTACAGCTGCAATTGTTTGACCGCGCCAAGATAGAGCACCGGCGCACTGGTCTTACCGGGCATTTCCTGCTGCAACAGAGCACCATGCAAGGCTGCCGCCTGGGCGCAGAATTCCACCAGGCAGGCGCCAGCTAACACACCAGACTCCAGAAGCGGGTTATCTGCAGCGCGATGCCGGTCGCTGCAACACTGAATATGCTCACCGTCCCAGCGAATCAGTCCATCAAGCATGCACATGGCCGAGCCATGGGGAATCAAGTCTGCAATGGCGGCCCGGTCCATCAGCATGGCGTGATCTCTACTACCAGTGTCTGACCTCCCGCGGTAGCCAACGCTACCTGGCCGTCGCGCTGTGCCGCCACCAGTTCCAACAGGGGAATTGAACGAGCGGCAGGATTTCCAAGGCGCAGCGTTTCGAGGCTGGCAATAGCTGACAGCGTGTCATCCTCTGGCGTCGCCGACAGCTCAAGCCTGATTGCGGCCAGCGATGCAGCGCTGCGCTCGGGCGTCAACCATAGCGCCACACTAAAAGCTTGCTGCACATCGCGTACACCCTGCATCGGCCAGCCGACACTGTTGTCATACAGGGCCAACAGGCTGGGCCAGCCCTCTTGTGTCACCAATCCGGCAGCCTCGATCAGCCCGGCGGCAACGCTGTAGTCATAAGCTGACAAACTCACCGATGGCGCCAAACTGTGAGTTGCGATACTCCAATAACCCGCCGCCGCATTATGGACAGAATTGTGAAACTGGGTAGGCGACAGCAGTCGCTGGTCGCTGGCCAACACCCGGCAAAGCTGGTCGTTAACCACGAAGTCGCCGCCTGAGGCGGCAAACACTGATGCCAATTTCGCTGCGTCCTCGCGGCGCTCGCCAATGGCATCCTCGCAGGCGCCAAAAGCCAATCTAACCACCTCCGTCGCTCGTCGACGTTCATTGGGTGGCAAGCTCTGGGGTTTGTATTTCGATAGTGGCTCAGACTGATAGATGGCGCGCCCGGCAAGCACTTCCCGACCCGCCACCCAGCTTTCCATGCCCGGTGCGAATAGTCCTACGGATTCGATAAACATTGTGTTCATCGCCACCCACCCAATACCAGGCTACAGTTGCTGCCACCGAAACCAAAGGAATTGCTCAACACGGTTTGACCGGTTCTATGCTGCGGCATTAGCAATATATTCGCCTCCAACGCAGGGTCCAGCTCCAGCGTATTCAAGGTCTGCGGCATCACGCCATGCTCGATGCTCTGCAGGCTGAACACCGCTTCTACAATGCCCGCCGCACCCAGGGTATGGCCGGTCCAGCCTTTGGTCGAACTACAGGCAACCGTGTTGCCGAATAGTCGCGAGACAGCACAGCATTCTGCCGCATCATTGGCCGGAGTACCGGTGCCATGCAAATTGATGTAGTCGATCTCAAGAGCATCAACACCGGCTTTTTCCAGGGCCGCTTGCATGGCCAGGTAAGCACCATCGCCTGCGGGATGGGGCGACGACATATGATAGGCGTCACTGCTCTCGCCGTAGCCCAGCAGGGCATAAGGTGCCGGGCCCGGATCGCGCTGCAACAAGGCAAAGCCGGCGGCTTCACCAATTGAAATACCGCTGCGCGAAGGCGCGCAAGGCCGACAGGGGTCGGGCGAAACCAGCTGTAAGGCATTGAAGCCATAGAGTGTCGTAAGGCAAAGGCTATCCACGCCCCCGACCACCGCGGCGTCACATAAGCCGCTGGAAATAGCCCGGTGGGCCGAGGCGAAAACCTTGGCGCTGGAAGAACAGGCAGTCGAAATAGTGCTGCTAATACCGGTCACGCCCAATGCCAGGCGGGTAAACTCGGCGATCGAATAACAGTTGTGGGTGCCCCGGTAGCGGTACCAGTCGGGCAGCGCCCCGGTGTCAGCGGCAAGCTCCCTGTAAGCCAGCTCTGTCTGGTGAATGCCCGCAGTGCTGGTGCCCATGAATACGGCCACCCGTGCCGGACCATAGCGCTCACAGGCAGCCTTGACTGCTGCCATAAAGCCATCTTGCTGCAAGGCCTGCCAGGCCAGCCGGTTATTGCGGCAATCGAATTCTGCCAGTGCCGCAGGCAGGGTTTGATCATCGACACCGGTCACTGCGCCAACCCAGGTCTGGATGTCCTCAATAGCGCAGAAATCAAGCGGACGCAGCCCACTTTTGCCAGCGGCCACATGCGACCAGTTAGCCTCAAGTCCAGCACCCAGAGCTGTAGTTATCGTGTAATCAGTTATCGCCAGTGGTTTCATCGGCCCAGAAATCATAAAAGTTAAACCAATTGTAGGGTGCCAGTGTGGCATGGTGTTGCAGGCGCCCGGCGTAATGCTGCACCGCCTGGGCAATCACCGCCCGGCGCTGGCGCCGACTGGATCCACGCCCAAGTTGTTCGGTCATTAACTCAAAGCTTACCTGATAGCGGTTGCCCCCCAGGTACAAGCCAAAACACAGAATCACCGGCACTTGCAGCACCCAAGCCAGCTGCCAGGGACCGAGCGGCAATTGCGCTTTGTCGCCGAAAAATTCGACACCTGTGCAGGTCTCCCCTGCGGCCGCCCGGTCGGCCATAATGCCGACCAATTCACCCCGCTTCAGGCAGGCGTCAAGGGCCAGCGCCAGCTCAGCTGGCGCCTGCCCGGCATCAATTATTCCCGCAGCCAATTCCGGATCGAGGCTGTCGATAACGTCGCCAACCAGAGGGTTCTGCCGACGATCCAGCAGGATACGCAGGGGCAGCGACTGCGACTTCGCGCCGATCACTCGCAGCGCCTCAAAACTGCCCAGATGCGACACCAGCAGCAGGCAACCTCTACCTTGCGCCATGATATCGCGAAACACCTGCTCACCGCTTACAGTAATGTCGTAGCGGTCGAGCTTATCCGACAACAAGAACAGTCGATCAGAGGCCACCAGGGCGAAAGTATAGAGATGCTGAAATACCTGCTGCCAACTCGGCTCTCGGCCATTGACCCGCCGCAGGAATTTTGCCGAAGCAGCGCGACTATCGGCCGCAGTGGCAAAAAAATACAACACCACCGGGTAGAGCAAAATCCGTAACGGCCAGCGCCCCAAATTCAGCGCCACCCAGACCACGATACTAACGCCGAGCCGGTTGCTACGCTCCCGTTGTTGCTGCCATTTCGGTTTCACAAGAGCGCATCCTGGCCGTGCAGTAAATCCAGGCTGCCATGGCATACCGGTTCCCCAGCGCGCAAAAGCTTAACCCGGACTTGTACCACCGGCAATTCGCAACGCAGGCTCAACTGACATATATCTCCGGGCAGCAGTGGCTGGATAAACTTCATCGACGGCACTGCAACCACGCTGTAATGAGGAAACTGCTGCACCACCTCACGGCACAACCATTGCAGCAACAGCGCTCCCGGCACTATTGGCTGGCCCGGGAAATGCGCTGCAAAACAAGCGTGCGACAGCGGTACACGAAACTCCCGCATTGTACTGAATTCACTCACTGCGGCTCCTCAACGCCTGGTGCAATAGATCCCGGGTTACCTTGCCCGTGGCATTGCGCGGGATTGTTCCGACTTTTTTTATCGGCCTCGGCAGCAGGACCGGATCTATTGAGCGGGCCAAACTGGCAAAAATCTGGCGCTCCTCCAGTTCAGAAACAACCAGCGCCGCAGGCCTCTGATTCGACTCACCGTCGGGCAGGAATACAACCCCATCAATGACACCGTCAATGTGCAAAAGTTTTTGGGTCAGCTCGGCCAGTGAAGCACGCTTGCCGCCCACATTGATCATATCCGCCGCACGCCCCAGGAAGCGGAAGCTCTGTTCATCAATCATCTCAATCGAATCCTGCAACTCTTCCGTCCCAGGCAGTTGCCAGCCACTAATGCTCGCCCGGTTATTGTTACAAGCTACCCTCATGCCATCGAGCAAGGTCCAGGCTTGCTCTACCGAACTGCGACGAGTGGCGATAGAGCCGGCCTCAGTAAAGCCGAATATTTCATCCAGGCGACCACCAAACCGTGCCTCTGCGGCGGTAGCCATTGACTGATCCAGTGGCGCTGTCGCTGAAACCAGTTGGTCGACCCATGGCATCTGCAACGGGCTGCCGAGTAAATGGCGCAGATGAATGGGCGTGGTCACCAGCGCGCGTGGGCGAGGCAGGCGCTGCAAAGACTCCACTATTTCAGGCGGATAAAACGGATGGCCATCATCCATCACGCAGCCCCCCTGCAACGCCATCATGACGGTCATTTCGAGCCCATACATATGCTGCGAAGGCACCGTGGCTACGATTGCGGGATGCTCACCCACTGTCACCAGCCGTCGAGCCAGCAGCCTGGCAGTGCCGCAGAGCGTGAACCAGTATTTGTTGTGCGCCACGGGTTGCCCGGTACTGCCAGAGGTAGTGGCTATGGCTGCCAGCTGTCCGGGGGCAATCAGCGGCGGTTCGCTGATGACTGTTGCGGGACCCTGCTGGCTGACAACGCTCATGCAGGGCATTGCGAGATCGGCGATACTGGCATCGCCAGGCTCATCGTGTAAGCACACACCACCGGGATAAGCAGCGGCGAGATCTTGCAAGGTCCCGGGCTGGCGATTAGGCGGCAGGATGCTGGCACTGCGGGTGACCAATGCGGCACCAAAGCCAAGCATAAATCGATAGCGATTGCGGCACAGGTTGATCACCAAACCGTCGCCAGGCAACTGTTGCGCCAGGGCCATGACCTGTTGCAAAAAAGCGTGTTGGCTAACCGGCTGACCATGGTGATAGGCGATCGTTGCCCCGGGCTGGTAAGCGCCTATCAACGCAATCGGACTTGACGCTATATTAGAAACGACGTCCAAAATCAAACTCCGAATTGAACACGATCGTCAGGTAGTCGCGAAACGATGGCTGCGGAAAATCACTGAAGCGCCAGCGTCGATAAATATATTCAATGACAAACACCACCGCGACCAGCACGTAGTTTAGAAAGTTGCTGAACCACGACCACAATAGCGGTGACCCCAACCAAGGCAATAGCGCCGCGCCGATGGCCATTGCCGACAGAAATAGAAACCAGAAAATCGTCAGCCGGCGAGTATAGCGCTCCAGCTCCCGGGGCAATTGCCCATGCACCTGCTGACCAATGGCAGTGACCAGTGGCACCTCTCCCGGGCAGCAGCGTGCGCAAAAAACCGCTGGCAATCAGCAGTGGAATGACAATGGGTGGCAGATAGAGGATATAGCGAGCCAGGTCACGGCTAGTCAACCACAATGCCAAGGCCACGACCAACAGCAAAACCCCCCAGGCGAAGGCACTCCCCTGGCGCAGCCCGCTGTACTGAATACCCCCGGCCAGGCAGACAATAGCCAGGACCTGGTAGTATGGCTGCTGGGTAACTACCGCAAGGTGCACACACAAGGGATAGGAAAGCAGCAACATCAGTCGCACGGCGCGGACTTCAGGCCTGGCTGGAGATATAGCTCGACAGTGCACGCAAGCTGGAAAAAATGGTCCGGTTCTGTTCGTCGTCTGCCTTCAGTTGCACACCGTACTGCCGCGCAACCGCCAGCGAGATCTCCAAAGCGTCAATGGAGTCCAGACCGAGGCTGTCAGGCGCGTCGAAACCAAACAACGGCGCCTCCGGAACTATTTCGTCAGCGCCGACATCCTCAAGATCCAGCACCTCGACCAATAATTCCGCCAATTTTCGCTCTGCGTCTGTTTGCTCACTCATTGCTCACTGCCTTGCCAACCATCACGATGCCGCGGGTTTCGCCGCACTATACTCACTAAAAATACTCAATTCCACTCGCCGTTCCGCGCCCTCCAGCCCCGCGGCGGTCATAGCCTCGAGAATAGCTCCAGGTGGGACACAATGTTCAATGGTGTCCCAGTAATATCGCATCAACTCCTGGGCCGGTGCGCTTTGGCGAAAAATGCGGGTTGCAAGCGGCACAATACCGCGCAAATACACCCGCAATAAACCGCGGGCAACGACATTCTCAGGACGGGTAATTTCCAGTAAGAGTATTTTCCCGCCCGGCTTCAGCACCCGCGCGTACTCCGCGAATAGCAGGCGCAAATCGGCCACATGACGCAGGGCATAACCCATGGTGACGCGATCGAAAGTGTTGTCAGGATAGCTTAAACGCTCACCGAGTCCTTGCACCGCTCGGTCTACTCCGTGCTTTTTCGCCTCTGACAGCATCCCCGCACTGGGGTCATGCGCAACAACCAGCCCCTCCTGCCCTACCAGCTCCTGAGCCAGCAGTGCTACTACCCCGGTGCCGGCGCCCACATCCAGCACTTGCATGCCTGCTTGCAGGCCCGAGCGCTGCAGGGCCTGGCGACGATACCATTGGCCCGAGCCAAAACTCATCACGTTGGTGATCCAGTCGTAGTGCGGCGCCGAGTCATCAAACATGGCGTCGACCCGCTGGCGACGCTGCTCGGCACCCGTATAATAAGAACCCAATACTGGATGAGGTCTCAACGGTTCCTGATTTTGCGTTCCCATAGACCACCCTGAGGCTGAAAAGGCCGGTACTCTAAGCCAGGGAGCTGGTTTTATCAAGGCTGTGTAGCATGCGCCAACGGCCGGTGACATTGCCATAGCGCTAACCTATACTGCGCGGCGTGCGGGATGAGCCCTGCATTACCTGTCAACGAGGTATACCTTTGACGACGCTGACACCCATCAATCGTTTTGAATCGAGCCTTTCCTGTCACTACAGCCTCAATCCGGCTGCCAGCCTGCTGGCAACAGACAAGGCACTGGCGGTTATCAGTTTTGCCGGCTTCGATAGCGTTGAGCATGACACTCCCGGCGTTACTGCAAGCGGACTGCAAGCCCTGGTGTCACCCGGCACACCGGCGCCATTGGAAGTATGGGAGGCTGGGCCCGAACTACAGCGCGGTGACATCGACCACGGTCATTGGTCGAGCTGCGATGAACTATTGTTTGTTTCACAGCGCGTCGATGAGCGTCGCTATGCATCTCAATCCAGCGCCATCCAATCTGCCTACAATCGGCTTATTCAGTACACCGTGGCGCGGGGTTACCCCCACCTGGTCCGGGTATGGAACTACATGGCTGACATTAATAACGGGGACGGTGACCAGGAGCGTTACCGCCAGTTCTGTCTCGGCCGGCTGCGGGCGTTTGCCGACAACCACTACCAGCCACAACAGTTTCCGGCTGCCTGCGCGCTGGGCCATCACGGTGGCGACACCATAATCTATCTACTGGCGGCAGTGCAGCCGGTTCGGCATTTCGAGAACCCCCTGCAACTCAGCGCCTATCGTTATCCTCAGCAATATGGTCCGGCCAGCCCGTCGTTTGCCCGTGCGACTCTCGCCCAGTGGACCTATGGGCAACAGCTGTTTATATCGGGAACAGCTAGTATCGTCGGCCATCAGTCAATACACGACGATGAGTTACTGCAACAAGTGAAGGCCAGTTGCCATAATATCCGTATGGTCATGCAGCATGTTGGCGAACAAATCGGCAAGCCCGGGATGTTGCGTCTGGCGATTGCCAAGGTCTACCTGCGCCATGCCCACCAGCTGCAACTTGCGCGCAGTGAAATTCAGCGCCATTTCGGCACCGAACTACCGACCTTGTACCTGCAGGCCGATATTTGCCGGCGCGAGTTATTGGTAGAAATCGAAGGTAACTGTGCACCGATATGACGGTGCAAGCCCGGTTAAGCCCGGCAAAAAAACAGGCAGCAAAGGCTGCAGCGCGACTGAAGCATTTTCTGGCAACACTGCTTGGCCTGCTGATTTTTGCGATCGGCGCGTTGCTTATGCTGCTGGTCGGATTTTTGCCCGGTCTGGTGCAATCGGGGTCGCAAACCCGCAAGCAGTTTGCCAACCGCCAGCTGCTCGCCCGGCTGTTTGGCCATTTACTGGTTTATCTCCGTTGCAGTGGCTTGATGCAGCCACCTTCAATACAGGGCTTGCAGCACTTGCGTGGCGGCGCCCGGTTGATTGTGGCGACCCACCCAAGCCTGATCGACAGTGTGCTTTTACTGGCGATGATACCCAACGCTAATTGCGTCACGAAAAGCGCCCTCTGGCGCAACCCGCTCACCGCTTTACCACTGCGAGCGCTGGGCTACATTCGCAATGACTCCACGGACCTGGTAGACCAGTGCGCGGCAAGCCTGAGATCGGGCAACCCACTGATAATTTTTCCGGAAGGCACCCGCAGTTTACCTGGCCAGCCGCTGCGGCTGCTGCGTGGTAGTGCCCATATCGCGATAGCTGCGAATGTCGGCATAACTCCGGTGATCATTCATTGTGAACCGAGGGTTTTTGGCAAGGGCCAGTCCTGGTTCGCAGCGCCGCAGACGGCACCGCTTTTCAGGCTTGAGGTCTATCCCGAAATTGCCATCGAGCCCTACCTTGCCAGCGGCCAACCCCGCAGCAAAACCGCGCGCTGGCTTACCCGGGACCTGGAAGTCTTTTTTAATCGCCATTACACTGGCCCCGAATAGACCGGACGCGGGACAGGGTAATTCGCTTCTGGTAATCTTGAGTCCGAGCCGAATGGCACTTACTTAAGCGGATGTACCCCAGTGTGTTCGATCCGCGGTACGCCGTGAATCCCTCCCTGGAGGCTCGACTGCGGCATCCCTGCCGCAGACGCCCGCGGATCGAACACACCGGGGCTCCGCAAATCACTGTAGTGGCGTTAAGTAAGTGCCATTGGAGTCCGAGCCAGCTTGTTGGCAGCTCTGGAGCATCAGCCAGGGGCCCGGCTGATTCACCATACCTCCATTGCAGAGCGGTCTCGCCTCATCCAGCCCCGCCGCGGGTCTACCATCAGTTCAATGAGTCAATGTATGAATAGTAAAGAAGCCATTTACCAGCAATTGCAAACCATCCTGCATGAGCTGTTCGAGATTGACCCGGCCGCAATTTCAGCCAGTTCCAATCTGTATGAAGACCTGGATATCGATAGCATTGACGCCGTCGATATGGCCGCACAACTGCACCAACTAACAGGCAAAAAACTTGAACCTGCAGATTTCAGGGCCTTGCAGACAGTCGAAGATGTGGTGGACAAAGTTTACGCGCTGGTCACGGCGGGTTGAACAGCCGTTAACTGCAAACTATTGGCCTCAGTGCAGCCCCTCCAGCCCGGTATTCGCTTCTATCACGAGAGCTTGTTTAGTATAATTTGGCGTTCCCGGCGGTGCGCAACGGCTGGACTAAAACGAGCCAGCTGTTAATGTATCCCCGAACAGCACAATCCCACCTTCGCCCATCGTCTGAGGTTTGCAAAGCTCCCAAGGTGTTTAATCCCTGTGTTGTCATCCCGGTGTACAACCACCATCTGGTTATCGCCAGTGTCGTTGAGCGCATCCGACACTTTGGGCTAGATTGTTTCCTGGTCGATGACGGCAGCGAACCACAGTGCCGCAGAGTGCTGGAACAGATTGCGCTCAACGATTCCGGTGTAACCCTGATACGCTTTACCGACAATTGCGGCAAGGGTGTCGCGGTATGCACAGGTCTGGAGGCTGCCGCGACAGCTGGCTTCAGTCATGCCCTGCAAGTTGATGCCGACGGCCAGCACAATATTGACGACATCCCGCGTTTTATTGCCTGTGCCAGGCAACACCCCGATGCCGTGGTGTCGGGATCCCGTATTTATGGCCAGGTGCCCGCATCGCGTCGCTATGGTCGCAAGCTCACCGATGGACTGGTTTACCTGCACACCTTGTCGCAGGCTATCGCCGACTCCATGTGCGGCTACCGGGTCTATCCGCTGACCGAAACCATGGCATTGCTGCAACATTGCAAGGTCGGCAAGCGCATGGATTTTGATACTGATATCCTGGTGCGGCTCTATTGGCAGGGGGTCCAGGTGCAACATGTCACTACCCCGGTCATCTACCAGACCGACATTCCTTCACATTTCGACCTACTGCGAGACAACCTTCGCATTAGCAAAATGCACCTGCGCCTGTTCCTGGGAATGCTGCTGCGCATCCCCAGCCTGATGGCACTCAAGCGGCAGCGACCGCGCGTCGATGTCCAGTACTAAGGCGGCACGCTTACTGCTCGGCTTGCTGCTTATTGGCAGTGCCGGGGACCGCACTGCTGTGGCTGCAGAACCAGGGCTGACGCTGCAGCGGTCGGCGCTATTGCAATTGCAGCAGTATCCGATCGTGCAGGGTGACTTCACTCAACGGCGCAAGCTCAGCGGCTTACCGCGGGCGATCGAGTCGAGGGGTCGGTTCATCTTCTGGAGACAACACGGTCTGTATTGGGAAACCTTGCAGCCTTTTTACCAGGCCACCACATTTGGCGTCGATGACCTTATCTACTGGGATTCGATCGATGGCCCGGCGCTGGAGGCGGGACCCAAGGACCCAGTGCAGCAATACGTGAGCCAGATCATGCTGTCACTGTTTAGCGCCGACATGGGCGAGCTGGACAAACTATTTAACAGCCAATGGCACGGTGATGGTAACAACTGGTCGCTGCAATTACTGCCGGCGCAAACCGCGGTTGGCCGGGTGATTGCCCGGGTCCAACTGCGGGGCGACCAGTACCTGCGCAGCCTGTCGGTGGAAACCCGCAGCGGCGATCGCAATACTATGTTGCTCGACAGGATCACAACACCTGCGACACTGAGCCCGACCCAGTGCCTGCGCTTTAGCCGCGCTGCTGTGGCGAGTTGCGAAGTCGACAAGGAATGACCGGGCACCGCATCCTGCAAGCTCCCGGCTGGGTGCAGCTTTGGCGGGTTTTATTTGCTTGCTGGTTATTGCTGTGCCTGCTGCTGTGCATTGGCCTGGTGAAGATATATCAACAAGGTATGAATTTTGAAACCGACCTGCAGGCACTACTCCCGCAAAGCAACTCAAGCGATCTAGCCCAGCAGGCCGGCCAGGCCCTGTTTGACTTGGGCGGCGACAGCATCATGTTAGTGCTCGGCTCTCCCCAAAAAAATAAAACCCTGGTGGCAGCCGACTGGCTACATCAGCAACTGCAGCAGAGCGAGCTGCTGCAAGCTGAAACCGCCGCTGCTCGAAGCCGGCAAATCAGCAAACTACTCGAACTGTATCGGGAACACCGCTTCAGCCTGCTCAGTTCGCCACAACGCGCGCAATTGCAACAGGGAGAAGCGCCAAAGCTTGCCGAGCAGGCACAGCGAGATCTATATCTCCCGGGCAGCTGGGGCAATTGGCTGACCCCAGCCGAGGACCCGCTGAACATGTTCCCAGGCCTGATATTGACTCTGCAGCAGATACCACAAGGAGTAGAATTAGCCGGCGATTACCTGTTGTTGCGCTCCCCACAACAGCCCGACTGGAGCTATGCTTTGCTAGTCGCGCAAGCCGAGCGTACAACATTCGACCTGAACGGCCAGAGAATGCTGGTAGAAAAGCTGGATGCTCTGGAAAACCAGCTGCGACAGCGCCACCCCGATGTCAGCTTGCTGCGCTCTGGCATCGTGTTCCATGCCGCCGCCGCCGCCAGCCGGGCCCGCCATGAAATCAGCTTGATTGGCGGCGGCTCGGCAATTGGCATCATTCTCCTGTTTGCGCTGACCTTCGCCCGGCTGCAACCGCTGCTGTTCAGCCTGGCTTCGGTTTTGTTCGGAACCCTGACGGCACTGTGTGTGTGCCATTTTTTATTCGCTAGCCTTCACCTGTTGACCCTGGTCTTCGGAGCAAGCTTGATTGGCGTCGCTATCGATTATTCGCTGCATTACTTTGCCCGACTTTATGGCTCGGGGTCGGCGTCTGCCGCGGCGAGCCTGCGCCAGATATTCCCGGGGATCCTGTTGGCCCTGGTCACCAGTGTTATCGGCTATGCCAGCCTGGCGCAGGCGCCGCTCCCGGGACTGCGCCAGATAGCCACTTTTTCGGTCGCCGGGCTGGTAGGAGCATGGCTGTTCGTGGTGGCGGTTTACCCCTGGCTTGCATCACCGGGGCAGCGCAAATACCCACTCTGGCTGCTAATTCTCGCTCAATTGCCGTGGCGCTGTTGGACTCGCATCAATCGCAGCAAATCTTTTATGTTAGCCGCAGGCCTTGGACTGGTGGCCCTGGTAGTGTGCCAGCAAAAGTTACTAAGCGCGGATAATGTGCGGGCGCTGTACCAGCCCGGGACGGACCTGCAACAGCAGGATCAGCAAGTGCAGGCGCTGGCACCTGGCTTTTCCGCCAACCAATTCCTGCTGCTGCGGGCCGAGAGTTCCGAAGCACTGTTACAACTGGATGAGCAGTTTCAGACCGAGCTGGAAAACCTGCGCCGCAAAGGAGTTATTGCCAGCTGGAACAGCATTAGTCTCTCACTACCTTCCGCTGCACGCCAGCAACAGGATTACGCCCTGCTCGAACAGGAAGTCTATGGCGACAGCGGCGTGGCGTGGCCACTGATGTCAGCAATAGGCTTTGAGGCCGAGGCAACTAACAAGCTCAAGACACAATTCGCATCCCGAGCCGGCGACTGGCTGCTACCCGAGGCCTGGCTGCCGGCGGCCGGCCCGGAGCAGCGCATGCTCTGGCTCCATCCGCAGCAGGGCAATGCCAGCATGGTGACCCTTAACGGGGTCAGGGCGTTAGCACCCTTGCACGCCGCCGCCCAACGCTGGCAGGACGTTGTTTTTGTCGACCGGGTAGCCCAGCTATCAGGGCTGTTGAATGCACAACGCGATTGGGCCGGACGCCTGCTGCTGCTTGCCTATGGCACGGTAATGTTACTGCTGGCACTGCGCTACCGTTCCCTCTGGGCGGCGTTGCTGGTGGCAATACCCCTGTTGGCAAGCTTACTGTCGCTGTCGGTACTGGCGCTGGCAGCCATTCCGGTATCGCTATTTCACGTCTTCGCACTGTTCCTGGTGCTGGGCCTGGGGATGGATTACAGTATTTTCGCCTTCGAGGCCACGCCCGAAAATTCTGACTACCAACTGGCTATCCTGCTGTCGGCAGTAACTAGCAGTCTGTCGTTTGGCTTGCTGGCTCTGAGCAACACGCCGATGGTGCAGGCTTTCGGCATCACGGTGCTGCTGGGCAGCATCGGCAACTTGCTGCTGGTGCCCCTGGTGAGGCTGTTGCCAGTGGCGTGCGACCGATGAGCCCAGCGGATAAGCGATATTGGCCGCAGATTGTCGCGTTGATCCTGTTTGCCGTTGCCATGGTCGCTTGTACGATGACCCGCAACAATGACCCGGCCGTGTCGAGCTTTGCGCTTGCAACGCCCAGCGCCCTGGGTACCAGTGTCAGCGCATTTCAACAGCTGCGCCTCGAGCAGACCCAGCTCGAGCGGCAATTTACGCTGGCCCTGGACATCGGTCCTGACAGGCTGCAATTGGTGATTATGAGTACTATCGGACAGCGCCTGGCAACCTGGCGCTATAAGGACAATCACTACCAGTTGCAGATCGAAGCAGGTGCCCCAACTGAGCTACCCTACCGCCTGGTACTGGTCGCGACACAATTGGTTTTCTGGCCAATCGACGCCCTCGATAACGCCAATAGCAAGGACTGGCGTATTTCTGGCACAAGGGTATATTACCGGGACACCCTGGTAGCGAAGCTCAGCCGACCAGTGTTGCAAACGACATCCTGGGAGGGTGAGTACCGGGTAGAATTTCCAGCCAGCGAAGTCACACTTGCACTGCAAAGCACCCAACTTTTTTAGGCCGGTCGCTGCATTGGCCGGCGGCTGCAAAGTGATCCGGCAGCGACGCCTGGCGCCAATTGGCGTTAAAATAGGCGTTGGCGAGGTGGCAATGACCCGTCACCCGGTATTCTCGCATGTGAACACAGGACAATCGCTATGACCAGAACCATTCTAGTGACCGGCTCCAGCCGCGGTATTGGCCGCGCCATCGCCCAGCGACTGGGGAGTAACGGCTACCAGGTGGTACTGCATTGTCGCAGCGAGCGCCAGCAGGCCGAACAGGCGCTGGCCGATATCTGCGCCGCCGGGGGCGGCGGCCGGATACTGCAATTCGATGTCAGCGAGCGGCAGCAATGCCGCCAGCAACTCGAGGCCGATATCGCAGACCATGGCGCCTATTATGGTGTGGTGTGCAATGCCGGTATCGCCCGTGACAACGCCTTCCCCGCGCTGAGCGAAGAGGACTGGGACGGGGTCATTGATACCAATCTGGACGCTTTCTACAATATCCTGCAGCCGATCATTATGCCGATGATACGCAAGCGTGAGGGCGGACGCATCGTAACACTAGCGTCGGTTTCGGGACTGGTTGGCAACCGCGGCCAGGTGAATTACAGCGCCGCCAAGGCCGGCATTATCGGCGCCAGCAAGGCCCTGGCACTGGAATTGGCGAAGCGCCGCATCACCGTGAATTGCGTTGCCCCCGGCCTGATCAATACCGATATGGTGGCTGAGTCAATCGAGCGGGAAGCGCTCAAGACAATTCCGATGCGACGCATGGGTGAACCGCACGAGGTGGCCGCGCTGGTGGCGTTTTTGCTGTCGGACGATGCCGCTTATATCACTCGCCAGGTTATTTCGGTCAATGGCGGTCTGGTTTAGTGAGCGCAAGAGTTGTGGTGACCGGTGCCGGCGTGATCACAGCGCTGGGCCACAATTGGCAGGATTTTCATGCCAATCTGCTGGCCGGCAACAGCGGTATTCGCTACATGCCCGAGTGGCAACGCTATGCCAACCTCAACACCAAGCTGGCTGGCCCGGTACTGGACTTCAGCTTGCCCGCCCACTACCCGCGCAAAAAAACCCGCACCATGGGTCGGGTCGCGCAACTGGCCACCTGTGCCAGCGAGCGTGCCGTGTCTGCTGCCGGACTGCAGGATAGTCCAGTGATCCAGAGTGGTGCGACCGGCATTGCTTACGGTTCTTGTACCGGCAGTACTGAAGCCTCGCGGGATTTTTTTAATATGCTGGTCAACCACGATACTCGCGGCGTTACCGCCACGACTTACATCCGCATGATGAACCATACCGCGGCGGTCAATATCGGCATGTTCTTCAGCATCAAGGGCCGTATCATTCCTACCTCGAGCGCCTGTACCTCGGGCAGCCAGGGCATCGGCTATGCTTATGAGACTATAAAATACGGACGCCAGAGCGTCATGCTGGCCGGCGGCGCTGAAGAACTTTGCCCTACCGAAGCCGCCGTGTTCGACACTCTCTACGCGACCAGTACCCGCAATGAACATCCCGGTCAAACTCCCCGCCCCTTCGACCGCGACCGCGATGGGCTGGTGATCGGCGAGGGTGCCGGCACCCTGGTATTGGAGGAGCTGGATCATGCCCTTGCCCGGGGCGCCAACATTGTGGCTGAAGTTGTGGGCTTTGGCTGTAATTCCGACGGCGGGCACGTAACCCAGCCGAATGCCGAGACCATGCGCGTCGCGATGGAGCTGGCACTGGAGGATGCCGGGCTACAGCCCGGGGACATCGCCTACATCAATGCCCACGGCACTGCCACCGAGCGCGGTGATATAGCCGAGTCCAATGCGACCGAGGCCTTGTTCGGCAAGCAGACACCGATCAGTTCGCTCAAGGGACACCTCGGCCATACCCTGGGCGCCTGCGGCGCGGTCGAGGCCTGGGCCACTATAGAAATGATGAATCGAGGCTGGTTCAGCCCGACGTTGAATCTGCACAACCCCGATCCGCGCTGCGGCCAGCTGGACTATATCGTTGGCACGGGGCGCCAAATCGATGCGCCGTACGCCATGAGCAACAACTTTGCCTTCGGCGGCATCAACACCTCTCTCATCTTTAAACGCTACCCGCAATAACCGTGCACCCAAACCCTTGCGCCGCTATCAGCAAGGCTCGGTAAGCTGGCTCTTTACAGCGCCAGAGCTGAATTAAAAAAGTCGCATTTTTCGAGTCGAAAGCCGCTGTTACTGGATATCTCGAAACCAAAGTTCAGGTATTCGCCGCCATCCGCGCTATACAGTGGCCATTGCTCTTGATCGTCGGCAACCGGCACCCCGTTAGCGGCAAATCGCCCCCAGTACTGCTGCATGGCCCGCACCGTGACTGCCGGCACAGGTCCCTCCAGCACCGACTCGGCGCCCCACAAATAGTAGAGATCGGCTGAATGTGCCGCGCCCAGCTCAGGAGCATTGGGATCGATTGCGCCCACCGGGGCCAACAACAGTGCATTATCAATTGCCCTGCTGAACTGATAAAAGCGCACGGTATGGCCACCCGCTGCCAGCACGTCAGCGGTCTCTACCGCCGGACAAGCGTAGTAGGCGTCACCCAGCACATCGGCAAAGGCATCGCTATAGGAGAGATAATCGAAGCGCGGGTACAGCAGATCGGTCACGGTGATAACCTGGCCCGCGTTCAACAGTGGCAAGCTTTGCTTCACGGCATCCTGGTATGTTGCCAGCGTATCCGGGTTGGTATTGCCAAGGCGCTGCTGATACAAGGTCGCCTCGTTGCGAGTGACCCCGATGACCACATCGATATTGGCTGGTGACAGGCTCAGGGCATCATAGATATCGGTGGTAAAAGCGTAATCATCAATCACCGCGACCGAGCGAAATCGTAGCTGCGATTCGCGATCGGGCCCCAGTAGATCGTTAGCCTTGCCAGCATTTCCCAGCGCCTGGCGCAAGTTGAATGCCGACTGCTGACGCAGGCAATCCAACACCTGTCCCGCTTCGGTATCACAGCCCCAGATCTGCTTGTAGTCGTTGCCTTGGAGGTAGGCCACATCCCGGCTGCGAGTAAGGGTCGGGCCGCACTGGGCGCTCTGCATAATGACCCGCTGAAACAGCCCGGCACTGAGGGGAGATGCCAGGTGTCGACAGGTATCGTTGCCGCCGGCACCCTCACCAAACAGCGTGATATTGTTAGGATTACCATTGAAACTGGCGATGTTATCGCGCACCCACTGCAGTGCCGCCACCTGGTCGAGGTGATGATAATTACCCGTGCTGGCATCAGCCGATTCCAGCTCCAGCCCGGGCAGCGCAAGAAAGCCAAGAAAACCCAGGCGAGCATTGAGCGACACCACCACATTGCCAGTAGTGGCGGCCAGCAGCGCAATGTCGGTGGGCAAGCGAGAGCCAGAGCCATTGTCCTCGCTGCCGCCATGAAACCAGACCATCACCGGCCGCCCCGTTTCAGTTTCTGCCGCTGGCGCGGCAACGTTGAGGAACAAGCAGTCTTCGCTCTGCAGCGTGGGATCTAGCTGGTCACCCTGGATACAGTTGGCGCCCGGCTGGGTGGCATCACGCACATCCAGCCAATCCAGTGCCGGCTGCGGCTCACGCCAGCGGTTCTCGCCCTCGGGCGGCGCGGCATAGGGAATACCCTGGTAAAGTATCAGGTCACCGACTAATATTCGCTCGCCACGCAGTACCCCATTGGCAACTGTCACCACCTCGCCCACTGGCGGCAGGGGGCCATCGCCGGGAATCTCACCACCGCCGTTGTCACCGCCATTGTCGTCATCGTCATCGCTGACGCCACCACATGCCTGCACCATGATTAGCGCCAACACCAGCAATAATGCTTTTGCCCAATACCACATAAAAGCTGTTCCCTTTATAGCTGCGTATATCACCGTGGTAGCACGGGGACCGGTTCACGGCCTACCCGAGCGGCAGCAGCAAGCTACCACCTCCAGCGACACAATATTTTTCAACCAAGCCGGTCGTCACTGCCGTAGTATACCGAAATTGTTCTAAGCTGTTGGGGAGAAAAGCAGCGACCCCAAAACCACAGGAGCTATTGCATGAGCGCCAACCGAGCAAGCGTTGCACCGTCTATAGCCGTCATCGGCGGCGGTATCAACGGCCTGTGCACGGCCTGGGAGCTCGCCAGGCGCGGCGCCCAGGTCACCCTGTTCGAGCGCGGCGAACTGATGCGCGAGACCAGCCGCAACTCCTCCAAGATGCTCCACGGCGGTGTCCGCTACCTGGAAAATTTTGAAATACGGCTGGTGTTTGAAGCACTTCGCGAACGGGCCTGGTGGCTCCATCAGTGCCCGCATTTGAGTCGCGAAATGCAACTTGTCATGCCGGTTTACCAAAACGGGCCGCGGCCACGCTGGCTGTTGAAGTTGGGCCTGACACTCTACGACCTGCTGGCTGGGAAACAGAACCTGACACCGCATCAATGGTTGAGCCGAGAACAGCTGTTGCAACTCGACCCCCAACTCAAACCCGAAGGCCTGCTGGGAGGTTTTCGTTATTCCGACGGCCAGATGGATGATTACCAGCTTGGCTTATGGGTTGCAGACCGGGCCAGGGAAGCCGGGGTCGAAATCTTCCAAAACACTGAGGTGCAAAGCCTTACCGTCGATGGCGACATAAAAGTGGCGACCGGGTCACGCCGCTTTGATGCCATTGCCAATGTGGCGGGCCCCTGGGCAGAACAGCTGCTACACCAGTCGGGCATCCCCAGCAATATGAAACTCGATCTGATTCGCGGCAGTCACATTGTCTTCGCAGCCGAACCGGCACAGCCCTACCTGCTACAAACCGCCAAGGATGGGAGAGTGTTTTTTGTGCTGCCCTACCAGGGCAAGACACTGGTAGGCACCACCGAAATACGCCAGGGGCTCGACCAGCCAATCATTGCCAGCGAGGAGGAAATCGATTACCTGCTCCAGCAATACAATAGCTACTTCAGGCCGCAACGCGGCCGTGCTGATATTGTCGCCACCACCGCGGGGCTTCGCCCGCTGATTCAGTCGGCCGCCAACCCACGTAAGGTCAGCCGCGAATATGTCATGGTGCAGCAACAGAAATTGCTCACCGTTTACGGCGGCAAATGGACTACCGCCCGTGCACTGGGTAAAAAAGTCGCCGACAAACTACTTTAACCGCGCCAAGCCGCAGCAGACAGCGCTAGTCGCCTCGACATCACTGTGGCATCATTATTACCCAAGCCTAAAGCAGTATTCGCGGCTTGCGTTATCAGCACCGCACAGGAGCAACATGAACAACGTATTTGTCATCCAGAACCAGCACAATCAATTTTTGTCGCGCCAAAAAGAGTGGCTGGAAAAGACCGAAATACAGGCTTTGTTTAAAACCCCGCACCGCGACTTGGCCGTCAATGAATGGGTAGAATTGACCGCCCGGGAGCCGCAAGCACGCGCCAAAGTTGTGTCGGTGGAAACATCCAGCAAAGGCCTGCCACTGGTATCAGCGCTACCACCACTGGAATTCCCCAAGGCCGCCCTGCCCGACGACTTGGCGCAACTGCATCATCAAGCACCTGCGGAAGCTGACGCCGGGCCTGAGCAAGAAACCTCCGGTGCCCTGCCAACTGCCCTTGAAAAGGCGGCTGCCAGCACCGATATCTGCAACAATAACAGCGACACTCAACGGGTATAACCATGCTGCGGATTGGCTTATTTCTCATGACTAACCTGGCCGTCATTATGTTGGCCAGCATCACCCTGCAGCTACTCGGGGTTGAGACTCTGCTGCACGAGAACGGCGTCGACCTGGACCTTGGCAGCCTGCTGGTGTTTTGTGCCGTATTTGGCATGGCGGGTTCATTGATCTCCCTGCTGATGTCCAAATCGATGGCCCGGCGCGCCATGGGGGTGAAGGTTATTGACCAGGCCCAGGGCCAGCGCGAACAGTGGCTGGTAAGCACCGTACAGAAACTCGCCAGTGATGCCGGTATCGGCATGCCAGAGGTGGGAATTTTCCCTTCCCAGGCCGCCAATGCCTTCGCCACCGGCTGGAACAAGAACAGTGCCCTGGTAGCCGTGAGTGAAGGCCTGCTCAATCGCATGAGTGCAGACGAGGTCAAGGCCGTACTCGGCCACGAAATAGGCCACGTAGCCAACGGCGACATGGTAACTCTCGGCTTGATCCAGGGTGTTACCAATACCTTCGTGATGTTCGGCGCCCGGGTCCTGGGTCATGTTGCAGACAGGGTGATATTCCGGACTGAGCGAGGCTATGGCCCGGGTTACTGGATCGTCACGCTGCTCGCACAATTCGTGCTGGGGATACTCGCATCTATGATCGTGATGTGGTTTTCACGCTGGCGAGAATTTCGCGCCGACAACGCCGGTGCCGAGCTCGCCGGTCGACAACATATGATCGATGCACTACGCCGCCTTGGCAACGAAAGCGAAGTACCCAAGGGCATGCCCGCGGAACTATCAGCCTTCGCCATCAGCGGTGAGGTGCGAGATAAAGTCAGCCGCCTGTTTATGAGCCACCCACCACTCGCCGACCGCATTGAGGCATTGCAGCGACAGGGCTCTCGCCGGCAATAAACCCGGGGCCGCTGAGGTCCCGCCCGGTCAGGCGTCAATCAACTCCGGATCAGCCAGTGGTTGCAGCAGGGCAAAGTCTTTATTGCGGGCGTTGTTGACGGCTTTATCCAGTGGCGCCAGCTGCACGCTGGAGGGTAATTTGGGCCTGAAAAAGCGCTCAGGATTGTCGATCCCGGCAGCCGGATTTAACCAATCTGCAAAATCCTGCAGGTCGAGCATCACCGGCATACGGTGATGCACAGGCTTGATACCCGGGACTGCCGCAGTCGTAATCAAGGCACACGACTCCACCGTCACCCCATCCTGGTGCCAGTGATCCCAAACTGCGGCAAACGCAAATGCACCGGCCCGGGGCTTGATCAGCCACGGAGTCTTGCCGTAGCGGTCGGTTTGCCATTCGATAAACGACGAGGCGGGCACAATACCGCGATGGCGGCGAAAGGGCCCACGAAAGGCGGGACTGTTGGCTATGGTTTCACTTTTGGCGTTAAACATACTGTATTTTGTGCTGGGTCCGTCGGACCACGAGGGGGTTAACCACCAGCGCATAAAGCGCAACTCCCTTCCCGCCTCGGTCTCAATCACAATCGGCACCGTCTCGGTTGGCGCGATATTGATCATGGTAGGCAACTCGGCGTCGACGCCCAAATCGCGCATCAGTTCACGTAAAAAGGGGTCGTCGATCACATTATAACGTCCGCACAAAACCGGCTTCTCCCAGAGGCGACATCAGCCACACATTGCCCCTCGATTGATGAATTTTCTTACCTATACTAAAGCCAGTTTACAGCTAATTCATCCACAACTTAAGGTGAGGAAACTATGGCTAGCCTGGCATTGATGGTAGACGGCGTGGTAATAAAAAAGTTTGAGTTGAACAAGGACGAACTCACTATCGGGCGACACCCGGAATGCGATATCCAGATTGACGACGGCGCCGTCAGCAACAGGCATGCAGCCATTGCAATACGACCCAGCCGCTACCTGCCCGATCAAACCGAAATCACTCTGAGAGACCTCAACAGCACCAACGGCACCTTCGTCAACGATGCCAAGGTTACGCAAAAGCAGCTCAGCAACGATGACGAAGTGCGTATCGCGTGGAATACTTTTAAATTTCTCGACAGTAACCGACCCAACTTTGAGCGCACGGCAATTATGCTGGATAATTGATAGCGGCTTAAGTTAGCGAAAAATGCCGCAGCACGCCTTTTAGCGCCCCTCCAGAAACCGGGGCGCAGCCTCACCCCCACCCACCACACTATTCCCTGCTCGCACCCGCATCGGTACAATTAACTCCCGACGACTAAGGTAGAGCATCATGCTAACAAGCAATTCGTATTTTGACGGTAAGGTCATGTCTATCGCCTTCCAGACCGAAGCCCTGCCCGCCACGGTGGGCGTTATGGAGCAGGGTGAATACCGCTTCGACACCAGTCAAAAGGAAACCATCACTGTTGTTAGCGGCGCGCTGGAGGTGCAACTGCCCGGCGACGATCAATGGCAAACCTATCGAGCAAACGATACCTTTGTGGTGAGCGCCAACAAAAGCTTCCAGCTAAAAGTTGCGACAGCTACCGCCTATCTCTGCACCTACGAATAGCGTGCGCGCCGGGTAAAGACCAGGCTTACGTGATATGTAGCCAGTCGATCGCGACGATTAATCAGCGCTTTCTTTTTGCCAAAAGACGATTGGGCAGGTAGCGCAGCAGGCGCCCGACGATAATCCAGGGCCAGGTTGGCACAAACGAGAACGACACCTTGCGCTCTATTTTGTCAACCAACTGGCGCACACCGGTTTCAAGATCAACCACAAAAGGCCGATTTTTTACGCCTTCATTGAGAGGGGTAGAGATATACCCCGGCGCCAGTATGGTGACATCGATATTCTCATTGTAGATTTCAGCCTGCAGGGCTTTCATATAGGTTGTGACCGCGCTTTTCGAAGCGCAATAGACTGCCACACCGGGCATGCCACGCTCACCAGCGACGGAACTCATGCCCACAATCTGGCCGCTACCCTGCTGCCGCAATATCGGCAGTGCACTTTCAACAGTCGCCATTAAACCCAGCACATTGGTATCGATGATTGCCTTGACCGCTGCAAAATCGCCGCTGCCAATAAACATGGTATCGGCGATACCAGCGTTGGCGATAATCACATCAAGACTGTAAAACTCTGCGGCCACTTGTTGCAGACAGCTACCTACAGCATCACCGTCGGTGACATCCAATGCATAGGCTTTCGCTACCACACCGTGTTTACTGGAGATTTCAGCGGCCACCTCCTCTAATGGGCGCCTGGCCGCCAGTGCGATATTGTATCCCCGTGCCGCCATCTCATAGGCGATACCCTTACCCAAACCCGAAGAAGCGCCGGTAATAAATACGGTTTTTGCCATGACCAATTTCTCCATACATGGGTTGTTTTTTGAATTTCGCACTAGTGTACGCCTTCCGCAATCGCCGGCAAACAAGCTGCGCAGATATCAGCGGGGAATTATGGCTCCAGCCGCGGCAGTTTATCGATGCTAACGCGATGGCCCAGCATAATCGCCTGCCCACTGGGGGGCTCCATATACTCGTATCCACCGGGGATAATCCAGTTGATGTTCTCGCCCTTGGGGCCGTTTTGACCGGCACCAGACTGCTGCTGACCCCAACCATGAGGCACCGCGATAACCCCGGGCATGATGTCATTTGTTATTGCAACGGGCAGCGATATTGACCGACCGTTACAGGAAATACGCACCCGTTCGCCTTCGCCAATGGCGAGAGAGTCGGCGTCAGCGGGGTGAAGATACACTTGGTTGGAAGGGGCCTGGCGAATGTCCTTATTATGATGCATCCAGCTGTTGTGTGATTTTCGACTGCGCCGGCCTATGAGATAGAATTCGCGATTTGCTGCAGCAGCACCCTGCCCTGAAACATTGGCCGCATACTGTGCCAGCCGCGGCAGATCATTGATGATTCGCTCAGGTGCCAGGTTGATCGCTTGCTTTTGGCGCGCGCCAAGAAATGTTCCCGCCCTGTTGTTCGGCAAACGCACACCCTGCGGCTGATCGATCAGCTGCTTTAAACTGACTTTGCCACCCAGCTTCAGTAACCATGCCAGTAACTGATCGGGGTCCAGCTGTCGTTTGCCAGGCGTACACTCTAAAAGCTGATTGACCCTGGCCAGGATAGCCAGCGGCTTGTCGGGCAAGCGCGGCGCACCGCTCGCCATCAGGATATCGGTAAATATTCGCCATTCTTCACGGCGTTCAAATTTTGGCTGCAGTACTGGACCGGTGTATTGCGCCAGGGGTTCCGTTTGCAGTGGCATATGCGATAGCGGAAAGTCGGAGCGTTCAAGCATATCGGTCGCTGGCAGCAAATAGTCGGCAGCGACGGCGGCAGTCTCGTTCTTATAAATATCCACACACACGACCAGTTCGAGTTGCTGCAGGGCACGCTGCCAGTCTGGATGTGGCGTCGAGTGCAGCGGGTTACCCGCCGATATAAACAAAGCGCGGATTCTGTCCGGCGCCTGCTGCAGAATCTCTTCGGGCAGGGCTGCAACAGGAAAGCACCCTGCAAGCTGTGGCCAGCCATGAACCGATGTCCGTGCGTCAGGATCACCTGCCACCAGACGCCGGGCCAGTTGCAACCAATGAATAGCGCCTTCCGGCACCAGCAGCCCGCCCTGTCGGTCGAGATTGCCCGAGAGGTAGTTAATACCCTGCACCAGCCAGTAAGCGATTGAGCCGAATGGCCCCATATTGACGCCGGTAGACATATATATTGCCGCACCCCGCGCCCGAAAATAATCGTCACAGAGCCTGCGGATATCGGCCGCGCTGATCCCGGTCAGCTCGGCCACCTGCTCTGGAGGCCAATCTTCTGCCGCAGCCAACATCTGCGCCGCCCCGCTGGCAAAGCTATCGGCCTCGGGGTGACAAAAATCCAGCTCGTAGTGCAATACATGCAGCATCGCCAACAGCAACAACGCGTCTGTGCCAGGCCGGATAAAAAAGTGCTCTCCAACTTTCGCCGCTGTTTCACTCCGACGAGGATCGACAATCACCACCTTACCGCCGCGCGCCTCAATTGCCCTGAGTTTGGCCAGGGGGTTAATAACGCTGAGCACCGACATCTGGCTGACAACCGGATTGCTACCGAGGCACAGGAAAAAGTCGGTATGCTCCAGATCGGGAATGGGATGGACCATCGCAACGCCGTACATATCCGCAGATACCTGAAATTTGTTATTCAGGTCAATCGAGTGGGACGCGAACAAATTTTTGGAGCCGAGGCATTTGATGAAGTCTTCAGTTAGCAGAATATTTTTGTAGTTCGAAAAGCTCGGGTTACCCATATAGTGCGCCAGAGAGTTGGCACCGTGATTTTTTTTGAGGGAACGCACCTTTGCCGAAATTTCTGCGATTGCCTGGTTCCAGCTGATGCGCTCGAATACGCCATTGACCCGTTTCATGGGATAGTTCAAACGCTCGACATCATGATGAATAGCAGCGAAACTGGTACCTTTGATACAGGCAAAACCCTTCGAAACCGGATGCTGGGGATCAGCTTTAACGGCGACGATAATCTGGCCCCGGGACAGCTCATCTTCGCCGGGCTCTTCAATATCGACGACAAGCCCACAAAAGGCTTCGCAAATACGGCAAAAGGTTCGCCGGGAGGTGACCGTCATTTTTCTTTCCAGGCAGTATCCAGAGGAAGAGGTTGAGAATAGCGAGCAGACACTCCAATGTCGACTATCGCCTGTGTGCTGGTGTCACCCTCGCCAGCATTCACGCCAAAAACCATTGCAGCGACCCGTTGCAGCCATGCCAAAGCGGCCGTATTGTCGTTATCATGGCACTCACCATACCACGCAACCTTTAAGGTAAAACAATGATGGCTTCGGAGCAGCTTTGGGATTACCCCGGAGTTTTTGCTATTCCAGTTACAGCGGCAAGCGCTGACATCGACGCTTACGGTCACGTCAATAATGTAGTCTTCCTTCGCTGGCTAACCGAGTGCGCCTGGGCCCATTCTGCGGCCGTTGGACTGCCGGAGGAAAGATGTGTGCAACTGCGCCGTGGCATGGCGGTTCGTAGTGTCCATGTCGACTTTCTGGCATCCGCCTATGAGGGTGAGGCGTTGTTGGTCGGCAATTGGGTGTCAAACAAAGACCGCTTGCGTGCCACGCGGCAATACCAGATTATCAACCCGGCGACCAGCGCAACCCTGCTGCGCGGCCACCTGGACTTTGTCTGTGTCAACCTCGACAACGGTCGCCCAACACGAATGCCGGCCGAGTTTGTCGATAGATACCAGCTAACCCTGTCGCAGTAAGCTCGTCTACCCGGGGAAATTCAATGAGCGATATTTCAGTCGAACAAATCGGGCACATCGCCGTGGTCACCCTCGACAGGCCGCCAATCAACTCGCTGGTCAGGGAAACCTATCTCGAACTAAGGCGGGTGTTCACCCAACTGGGGCAGCGGCAGGGTGCCCGGGTTGCAGTACTGCGGGCAAACGGTCGATTTTTCTGCCCCGGTAATGATGTGAGTGAATTTGAAGGTCTCATAAACCCTCAAGACGCAGCAGCCTATGGCGAACTGGTGAGCGCCGCTATTGGCGCTATCTATCACTGCGAATTACCGGTGGTTGCCGCTGTACATGGCCATGCAATGGGCGCCGGTATGGCGATAGCGGCCTGTGCCGATGTGATTGTCGCCGCCGATGACATGCAATTCGGCATTCCGGAAATAAAAGTGGGGGTCATCGGTGCTGCCGGTTTCCTGGCACTGCTGGTTCCAGAGAAAGTTGCGCGTTATCTGTCACTGAGTGGTGGCTCGATCAGTGCTCAACAAGTGCAGCAATACGGAGGTGTGCACAGTGTGGTGCCCGCCGATCAGGTGTTCGACAAGTCAATGGCAATCGCGACCGAATTGTGCCAGCGTCCACCCACAGCACTGCGTTTCTTCAAGGAAGCGATGAACATTAACCAGAACCCCCGCCTGGTGGAAAAATATGCCAAAGAGACGGAGTATTCCCTGCGCTATGTAGGCTCCGCCGAATGGAGGGAGTCCGTCAGTGCCTTCATGGAAAAGAGGCCTGCGGACTATTCAGAGGCCATTGTGGGCGCCGGCGGGACAACTGAGGACTAAGCGGACATCTCAGTTTCGGCGTGCCTGGCAGCTTTGTTTTACGAGGTATGTCTCCCTTAAACCAGGCGCATTGTTTTCAGACTGGCAGACGGAGTGTCATAGGCCAATCGTTCTAGACGGTGAGATAGCGCTTAACCAGGTCCTTGTCCAGCTCGGCTATTTCACCACCCGCTACCGCACGGCCTTTATCCATAATGCAAAAGCGGTCACAGATACGTTGCACAAACGGCAATTTCTGCTCAACCAGTAATACCGTTAGCCCTAGCTCGCTATTGAGTCGCGTTACGATGTCACCAATTTCATGCACGATATTGGGCTGGATACCCTCGGTCGGCTCATCCAGCACCAGCATCTTGGGCTCGATAACCAGGGCGCGACCAATCGCCAATTGCTGCTGTTGCCCGCCAGACAAATCGCCACCCCGGCGCCGCAGCATAGTCTTGAGTACCGGGAACAGTTCGTATATCTGCTCTGGAATAACTTTACTATTGTCATGGCGGGCAGCCAGCCCTACCCGCAGGTTTTCTTCTACCGTAAGCAGGGGAAAAATCATTCGACCCTGAGGTACATAGCCCACACCCTGGCCGGCCCGGGTAAATGCCGGTTTACCACAAAGGTTATTCCCCTCCAATTCAATACTGCCCGAATGCACCGGCAATAGACCCATAATACATTGCAGCAGGGTGGTCTTGCCCACGCCGTTACGCCCCATCAGGCTGAAACAGGAACCAGCCGGTATATCTATATCGAGATCCCACAGCGTGTGGCTTTGGGCATAATATTGGTTGAGTTGTTTGATTTTCAGCATGCTGGCCTCAACATTGTCCTATTCGCCCAGGTAAACTTCTATAACACGGGGGTCGGCCTGAACCTCATCCATATCACCCTCTGCCAGAGTACTGCCTTCGTGCAGCACAATGACCCTTTGGGCTATCTTTCGTACAAACTCCATATCGTGTTCTACTACTACCACTGAATGCTCACCCGCCAGCGAGATCAGCAACTCGGCGGTCTGGTCCATCTCTTGCTGGGTCATACCGGCCACCGGCTCATCTACCAGCAACAGGCGCGGCTCCTGCATCAGTAACATGCCAATCTCAAGCCACTGTTTCTGACCATGGGACAATATACCTGCGGGGCTATGAAGATGTTCGGTAAGGCCGATTGTCTGGCTTACCTCCTCAATACGTAGCCGCTGCGCCGCGGATAGCCGAGCGAACAAGGACGGCCATACCCGCTTATCAGTCTTCATTGCCAACTCAAGGTTTTCAAAGACCGAATGGAATTCAAATACGGTCGGTTTCTGGAACTTTCGGCCAATACCGGCAAGCGCTATCTCGGGCTCACTCATCTCCAACAAATTAATCCTTTGGCCAAAAAAGGCCCTGCCGGAATCGGGAGTGGTCTTGCCGGTAATGACATCCATCATCGTAGTTTTACCCGCGCCATTGGGACCGATAATGCACAGCAGCTCACCGTCTTCTACATAAAGATTGAGCTTGTTCAGAGCCTGGAATCCGTCGAAGCTTACCGAGATGTCCTCCAGGTACAACGCCACTCCATGACCGGTATCAAGGTGAAACGGATTCTTCTGGGGCGGCATCAGAAAACTGAACACATGCTCTCGGTCTGCCAGTTCGTTGATCTTCATGAGGCCTTCTCCCGCTTTGCACGCTTCATCAGGCCGGTAATCCCGCGCGGCAGGTACAAGGTCACCAACACGAATAACGCACCGAGCGCAAACAACCATACCTCTGGCATCGCGGCAGTAAAAATGGTTTTGGAGTAGTTGACAAGAATCGCACCGAGCACCGCCCCGTAAAGCGTGCCCCTGCCGCCAACCGCAACCCAAATAACCAGTTCTATAGAATTGAGCGGAGCGAACTCACCGGGATTGATGATACCGACCTGTGGAACATATAAAGCCCCGGCAACCCCCGCGAGGACCGCCGAAAAAGTAAAAATCCACAGTTTGAAACTTTCAACCTTGTAGCCTATAAAACGGGCACGGTCTTCGGCGTCGCGCAGCGCTACTACCACCCGCCCCAGACGCGAGTTAACCACCTTACGACACAGAACATAGGCCACCCCAAGCGCCACCGCTGAGGCGACAAAAAGTACCGCCCGGGTGACCGGTGACTGCAGGCTAAACCCGAGGATTTCCTTGAAGTCAGTGAGGCCGTTATTGCCGCCAAAGCCCATTTCGTTACGAAAGAATGCCAGCATCAGCGCATAGGTCAGTGCCTGGGTAATAATTGACAGGTATACACCGGCCACTCGCGACCGAAACGCCAGCCAGCCGAATACGAAGGCCAGCAAGCCCGGCACCAACATAACCATCAGGGCGGCAAACCAGAATTGGTCGAAGCCCATCCAGTACCAGGGCAGTTCCTGCCAATTGAGAAATACCATAAAGTCCGGCAAAACCGGATCGCCGTAAACACCCCGGCTACCAATCTGGCGCATCAGGTACATACCCATGGCATAGCCGCCAAGAGCAAAAAAGGCGGCATGGCCGAGACTGAGGATACCGCAGTAGCCCCACACCAGGTCCAGCGCCAGTGCCAGCAATGCAAAGCAAAGGTACTTGCCCAGCAGAGTGACCGAATAGCTTTGCAGATGAAAGACGGAGCCTTCCGGCACCAGCAAACTACAAACCGGCACTACGATACAGGCAACTGCCAACAACGCTAACAGAATGGCGCCACCACGATCACTCGATATCAGTTTTTTGAAAAGCATATCAATTCTCCGCCGCCCGACCTTTTTGAGGGAACAGACCGCGAGGACGCTTCTGTATAAACAGGATGATAAATACCAGAACCAGGATCTTGGCCATCACAGCGCCGGCGTAGGGTTCGATTAACTTGTTACCAATTCCCAGCGACAGCCCCCCGATTAGAGTACCCCAGAGATTACCTACACCACCGAACACCACCACCATAAACGAATCGACGATATAGGCCTGGCCCAGATTGGGTCCGACGTTAGTAAGCTGCGACAATGCTACCCCGGCGATCCCCGCGATACCTGAACCGAGGCCAAATGTCAGCGCATCCACCCGGTCACTGCGAATGCCCATGGCCTTGGCCATGCTGCGATTCTGGGTCACGGCCCGCACTTCCAGACCGAGACGCGTACGCTTTAGTATCATCTGTAAAGCGGCAAACACCAGCAGGCAAAAAATAATGACATACAGCCGATTGTAAGTTAGAGACAAGTAGTCGTTGATATAGAGAGACCCACTCATCCAATCGGGAGTGGTAACAGAGCGATTGAGGGGTGAGAAAATGCTTCGTACGGCCTGCTGAAGAATCAGACTTACACCAAAGGTTGCGAGCAAGGTTTCCAGTGGCCGGCCATAGAGGTGGCGGATAATACCGCGCTCAATCACAATGCCAACCAACCCAGACACAATGAAGGCCGCAGGTATTGCCACCAATAACGACCACTCGATGGCATTGGGCATCAACGCCTGGACAACAAAAGTGGTATAGGCGCCCAGCATAATAAGTTCGCCATGGGCCATGTTGATAACACCCATGACACCAAACGTTATCGCCAGCCCAATTGCTGCCAGCACCAGTATAGAACCGAGACTTACACCAAAATAGAGCGTCTCGAGGTGACCATAAAACTCGATTTTGTCATCCATATCTGCCAGCAAACGCTTGGCCTGCTGGCGGGTTGCCTCGTCCATCGACTCATCCGTACTGAGGCTTTGGAGCTTATTGCGCACGGTATTGTCAAGTGCGCCATCGAGCTCACTCATTGCTCGTAGCCGGGTATCGATATCGGGGCTGTCAAGAGCGTAAATATTGAGTGCGGTTGCGATCGCCTGCAGTACCAAAGAGTCAGTCTCCTGTTCCTTTAGTTGATCGATCTGCCCGACGCTGTCAGCGTCGATGTCCGCCGTCATCGCTTTAACTGCTGCGAGCCTCACAGCTGGATCCGGATCACTCAAGCGAACCCTGGCTATCAGGGCCCGCAGGGTACTGCGCAGGCTATTATTGACGCCAATCTTGCGCAACTTTCGTTTGCCGACGCTTGGTAGCTGCTGCCCGCTCGCAGCGGCAACAACGCTAAAGTCATCGCCGGTATCTTCAGCGATGACAACCAGCTTTTCCTTCTTCAGCAGATAGAGATTGCCTTCCAGCATGGCATCGAGAATAGTCTCGACCCGGGGGTTGTTAACGTTTGCAAGTGCCTCTGCGGCAGCCCCCTTGTTACTGAATCCTTTTGCGTTGAGAGCATCGACTAGCTGTCGGAAGTTATCCTCGGCCATAAGCAGGCCGGAGTGTGCCATCAGCCAAACAACGGCGAGCGGCCAGCGGCAAAAAAGCAGAAATGTTCTGACGGGATCGCGTGCCATATACAATGTCACTTTTTGGGATCGTAGCGAATTTCGCCCAGACCATGCCAACATATCTGGCGGGCATAGTCTGGAAAGTAAAAATACGAGGCAGGCAATTGGGGCTTGCCTGCCCAAAGCGCTTGCTCAGTAATTCTGACCTGAGCAGGTTTTGGTTTTGACGTTATAGTTGCCGCATGAAAGCGGAGCGCGCCAATCAGCAATGATATCTTTCGAGCCGGGAAGATAGTTTGACCAGGCATCTCCCACAACGGTACCGGAAGTCTCCCAGACAATCTCGAACTGGCCATCGTCCTGGATCTCGCCTATCAACACCGGCTTGGTGATATGGTGGTTTGGCATCATCGTGGCTATACCACCAGACAAGTTGGGTACGGCCACACCAATAATGGCATCTTGTACCGCAGCTGGATCAGTGGTGCCGGCCTTTTTGACCGCCTCAACCCACATCTTAAAGCCAATGTAGTGCGCCTCCATTGGGTCGTTAGTAACGCGCTTGTCATTGCCGATAAATTCATACCAGGATTCGATGAACTCCTCATTGGCCTCGGCGTCAACGCTCATGAAGTAATTCCAAGCTGCGAGATGGCCCACTAATGGCTTGGTGTCGATTCCCGAGAGTTCCTCTTCACCGACGGAAAATGCCACTACCGGAATGTCTTCGGCTGATATGCCCTGGTTACCCAGTTCTTTGTAGAAAGGAACGTTGGCGTCGCCATTTATGGTCGAGACCACGGCTGTTTTCTTACCCGCAGAACCAAACTTCTTGATATCGGAAACAATCGACTGCCAATCGGAATGGCCAAAGGGTGTGTAGTTGATCATGATGTCCTTGGCATCAACACCTTTTGCCTTGAGGTAAGCTTCGAGGATTTTGTTGGTGGTACGCGGATAAACATAATCGGTTCCGGCCAGTACCCAGCGCTCTACTCCAATATCATTCATCAGGTAATCGACGGCGGGAACTGCCTGCTGGTTGGGTGCAGCACCGGTATAAAATACATTTTTGGATGACTCCTCCCCCTCGTACTGAACCGGGTAGAACAGCAGGCTGTCGAGCTCTTCAAAAACCGGTAGTACTGATTTTCGCGACACCGATGTCCAGCATCCAAATACGGCATCGACATCTTTTTTCTCAATCAATTCACGGGCTTTTTCCGCGAACAGCGGCCAATTTGATGCCGGGTCGACCACCACCGCTTCCAACTGCTGGCCGAGCAAACCTCCGGCCTTATTCTGCTCATCAATAAGCATTATCATGGTGTCTTTGAGCGTGGTTTCACTGATTGCCATGGTGCCGGAGAGTGAATGCAGCACGCCTACTTTTATCGTTTCCTCGGCTGACGCAATACTGCCGCCTAGTGTCGCCAAAGAAATAGCAATTGCCGATAAGGAATTTTTCAGTTTCGAAGATTTCATATCCTGGTGTCCTGTTTAAGATCAAATAAATCTGGATTGTGTTCAATTGAGGTCGCCCGGGCGACCCCTGGATTCGCTTACGTTAGCCACCATCGATCGTGGCTAACGGAATAGCGCTTTCATATTTGAAGCTGTACGCCGACGGTAATTGCATCGCTGTCAGGACCCGGGGACCCGGTCAAGTTAGCATCGCCATTGGTGTAGTTGACATTGATCTTGGCGTTGAAACCCTTGATGACGTAGTTGAGGCCCAGCTCGTACAGATCGCTTTCGTCGGCGTAGTCATCCGGCTCATTCCTGGTGTAGCGAACGTAGGGCTGGAATTTACCGATACCAATTTCTGCCGGGAACAACCAGGCAGCCGTAGCGAGATACGAGGTGCCATCAAACAAACAAAAACATTCCGGGTTGGCGCGGGCTGCAGCTGAAAGATCGTCTTCAAATACCTTGTACTCCGCATCAATCGTCAGCACACCGGCACCGGAATAAACACTCTCCCAGAGCAAATCAACCACGTAACCGGTAAAGTCTTCAGACTCTGTCGCAGTACCCGTGCCGTCAGCCTGGTACTGAGCGGAGAAGCCAAGAGTGAGGATATCCCCCAGAGCGCCGTAGTAGGTTCCGCTGGTGTAATACCCGGGATTCTCTTCCATATTGAGAAAATTGTAAGCCAGGCGAGTAGCGTACAGCAGGTTGTCGCTGTCGTTGGACGCCCCCTGGTAACCGTCGAATACGCCTACCGCGTACTGAAAATGGCCAAGAGTTCCCCAAACCGTTACACCATCGTCACGGCCGAATTTGCCGGCATCATTGTTACCCTGGTCTGAGGGAAACAGCGGCACCGTATACTGATTCCAGGTAATACCATAGAACGGCCCGTTCATTTCAATTCTATCGGCGGGCGTCAACATACGTCCCAACCAGAGGTTGAAACCCGGGGTAAATGCAAACTGGGCGATGGCGTCAAGCACCATCATATCCCCACCGCTTCCGCAATCGTCGCACTCGGTATTAAAGGTGAAAGAAATTTTTTCGGTGATCTGACCGCCAGTATATAAACGCATATTGTTGACAGCAAAATCCTTGGAGTAGTCGTCTCCGTTCGGCGCGCCGTCTTCAACCGCCGAAAACGACGTGCGCAAACCGGCGCCAATAGTAAAGAAAGTATTTTCATCAATGGTTATTTTTGCCCCTGCCAGCGCTGGCGCAGCAATAGTTGCCATGCCCAGAGCGCCAAGCACCATAGTTAATTTGTTAGCCGATCGAAGTGCAACCAAAATAATCTCCCCAGCTCTTGTAATAGAGCATTGATTTTCGAACTCAGTGCACCGGCACTACCGAGCACACCCCACCGGAATTTAGCAATTCCCGTGCCAAGAACAGAAGCCCGGCGGAATCTTTGGCTATGGCCGACATCCAGACCAAGCTGCACCCGGCTGATACCGCCACTGCGCGCATTGCGGCAACAATTTTTGCTAGTGGGAAAAATAGAGACAGCACAAAATATTCGCTATCAACTTTACAGGCGTTAGCTGCAAACATAGAACGGGCTTCGCAACATTGCGGTGCAAATAATTTTTCGACAGCACCAAACCAATGCAGAAATTTATTCTCAAATTTTAGTGTGCAGAGAAAGTTTCGCCGGACGATAGCGAAAGGCTTTGGATAGATGCGAAAAAATTGTGTGGCCTTTGTTGGCACAGCGATTGCAGTTACTTGTAACTTTGAGGGCAGCATTAAGAGCCGTGGCTACTGTCAGTCAGCAAACTGGTTCAAGGCGGCCGGGGCAACAGCTGTGTAGAAAACGTTTTTGCTTCAACCGCCGAACCTCGCTTGCTTTACTTGTAGCCGATCGAGCTGGCACCAAAACACAGCTAATGATCTAATTGCATGCATCCCTACCAATAAGGACTGGCGCAATAATGCCTGAAATTCTGGCCCATAGAATGGAATCGCTGGATGAAACTCGGACACCGGTGCGGGCCCATTGGCAGGGGTCTCTGCGTTTAACATTATCGAACCAGGAAGGAATTACCCGCATAACCAGACGCCAGCACTGCGGGCCGCTATTTATCCAGCGCCCCTTCTACCCCGAGGGCAAGCAGTGCTGCCATGTTTACCTTTTGCATCCACCCGGAGGACTGGTGGGTGGCGACCAGCTCAACTGCCTTTTTGATCTCGGGCCGCGCTCCCAGGCTTTGGTAACGACGCCTTCCGCCGGAAAAGCCTACCGGGTAGATGATATTGAGCGAACACAGGGAATCCATGTCGAAATCAACATGGCAGAGCACACTGCTATGGAATGGTTGCCCCAGGAAACTATTGCATTCGATGGCGCCAGGCTCAACAACTGTACCCGCATACACTTTGACCCGCGTAGTGCGCTGATTGGCTGGGATATACTCTGCCTTGGTCGGCCGGAGTCAGGTGAAACATTTGCAAACGGTTCAGTAAGGCAACGGCTTGAATTGTGGTGTAGCGATAAGCCGATGTTACTAGAGTGCACCGACTATGTCGGCTCAAGCGAAATCATGCAGGCGGCCTGGGGCCTGGGTGGAAGGCCGGTGCTTGGCACACTTTATGCTTATTGTCCCGACGATCAGCAACGCTCAGCGGCACTGGCGCTATGCCAGCAGCTGGTTGCCGACTGCAAAGCTCCGGTGATAATTTCCGTTAGCAGTGTCAACAATATACTGGTGATGCGTAGCCTGGAAGACAACACCGAAACTCTCAGAGCTCTGTTCACCCGAATCTGGCAGGCATTGCGCCCCTGCATCATAGCTCGGGATGCCTGCGTTCCGCGCATTTGGAACACATGATAATAGGGTGGCCCTCATAGGGTGGCCCTCACAGGGTGGCCCTCACTAGGGTGGCCCTCATAGGGTCACCGCAGACAAACGACAAACAGGACACTGGTTATGGAGCTAACTCCCCGCGAGAAAGACAAGCTACTGGTATTTACAGCGGCGCTAGTTGCTGAGCGCCGCCTGCAACGTGGCGTAAAGTTGAATTATCCTGAATCTATCGCCTATATCAGTGCCGCGATTATGGAAGGAGCCCGGGACGGTAAAACCGTTGCAGAGCTTATGGATTGCGGCCGCACCCTGCTATCGCGCAGCGACGTTATGGATGGCATCGCCGAAATGATCGATGAGATACAAGTGGAAGCTACTTTCCCAGACGGTACCAAGCTCGTCACCGTTCACAACCCGATACTATGAGGCAAAGCCATGACCAGCGATTCCAGGCCATCTACCGAATCGGCTATGCTGCCGGGTGAAATGCTAACCGAAACAGGGACGATAGAGCTGAACCCCGGGCGTGAGTTGATTAATTTACAGGTAGCCAATAATGGGGACAGACCTATCCAGGTAGGCTCTCACTATCACTTTTATGAAACCAATCCTGCCCTGCAATTTGAGCGCTCAGCGACACGCGGCTTTCGCCTGAATATCGCAGCAGGCACAGCGGTTCGCTTTGAGCCGGGGCAAACCCGAACGGTGGAATTGGTCGCTTACGGCGGCTCCCGTCAAGTCTATGGCTTTCGTGGTCAAATAATGGGATCACTCGAAGGGGAGCAATCGCATGAGTAATTTTATCGACCGGCGAGCCTATGCCGAAATGTATGGCCCCACCGCCGGCGACCGCTTGCGACTCGGGGATACTGACTTATGGATTGAAGTTGAAAAGGACTTTGCCCGCTATGGTGATGAGGTCAAATTTGGGGGCGGCAAAGTGATTCGTGACGGCATGGGCCAAAGTCAACGCCCCTCGTCAGAAGTGGTAGATACGGTCATCACAAATGCTCTAATTGTTGATCACTGGGGTATTGTAAAGGCAGACATCGGGATTAAATTTGGGCGTATCGCAGCAATCGGCAAGGCAGGCAATCCCGATGTGCAGAGCCATGTCGATATTGTCATCGGTCCCGGCACCGAGGTTATTGCCGGCGAAGGACAGATAATTACCGCGGGCGGCATCGACGCCCACATTCATTTTATCTGTCCCCAGCAAATTGACGAAGCCTTGATGTCCGGTGTAACCACCATGCTTGGCGGCGGTACCGGCCCCGCTACCGGTACCAATGCCACAACCTGCACCCCCGGACCCTGGCATATTGGCAAGATGCTGCAGGCGACCGATCACCTGCCCATGAATTTGGGTTTTCTCGGCAAGGGCAACGGCAGCTTGCCCGCGGCGCTGGAGGAACAATTGCTGGCCGGCGCCTGTGGTCTCAAGCTGCATGAGGACTGGGGGACCACACCAGCGGCGATCGACAATTGCCTGAATGTTGCTGAAAAGTACGATGTTCAGGTTGCCATTCACACCGACACCCTCAACGAATGCGGCTTTGTTGAAGATACCCTGGCCGCCTTCAAAGGGCGCACTATTCATACCTATCATACCGAGGGCGCCGGTGGTGGCCACGCACCCGATATTATCAAAGCCTGTGGCGCGGCCAACGTACTCCCCTCCTCCACTAATCCTACCCGGCCGTATACAGTGAACACGGTCGACGAACACCTGGATATGTTGATGGTGTGTCATCACCTCGACCCGAATATTCCGGAAGACGTGGCATTCGCAGATTCCCGAATACGCCGGGAAACCATCGCGGCTGAGGATATTCTCCACGACCTCGGCGCATTCAGCATGATTGCATCGGACTCCCAGGCGATGGGCCGTGTGGGTGAAGTGCTTATACGAAGCTGGCAAACGGCCCATAAAATGAAGCAGCAACGTGGACCACTGCCGCAAGACTCAGCGCGCAACGATAACTTCCGGGTTAAACGCTATATCGCCAAGTACACTATCAACCCGGCGATTGCCCACGGTATAGCCGATGAAGTAGGGTCGATCGAAGTCGGCAAGCTGGCCGATCTGGTATTGTGGAAGCCGGCTTTTTTTGGCGTTAAACCCTCGATGATTATCAAGGGAGGCTGTATTGCCGCGGCGCCCATGGGTGACCCCAATGCTTCTATACCCACGCCGCAACCGGTGCACTATCGGCCTATGTTCGGCGCCATGGGTGCAGTGCCGGCACAAACCAGCCTGTTTTTTGTCGCAGGTGCTGCAGCACAGACCGGGATTGGCGAAACCCTCGGTTTACAGCGACGGCTGGCCGCCTGCGCCAACACCCGGTCAATCGGCAAGGCGCAAATGATTCACAATGACTACCAGCCGGTGATGGAGGTAGACCCGCAAACCTATGCAGTGCGGGCCGATGGTCAATTACTGGTGTGCGAACCTGCCAGCGTGTTGCCATTGGCACAACGCTACTTTCTGTTTTAGCAGCCCAAACCAGCCTCAATAAGCGCGAAAATTCAATATGCTCGAAGTCCATCAAAAATCCACCACCACAGCAGACGCCACTACCGAACTGTGGCTGCCATGGGATATGCGTAAACGCGGCCGACTGCGTTCCCGCACCGCCGACGGCCGCGATATCGGTTTGTTCCTGGAGCGCGGCGAGCCCTTGCGGGAGGGTGAAAAGCTGCAAACTGACTGCGGTGAAATCATCGCGGTAAGGGCGGCGACTGAAGACGTTGCCAGCGCGAGTTGCGACGACTGGCTGGTATTTTCCCGGGCCTGCTATCACCTCGGCAATCGCCATGTGCCACTGCAAATCGAGGCGCGTCGACTGCGTTTCCAACGCGATCCGGTGCTGCAACAACTGGCAGCACTACTGGGCTTACATGTGATTGAAGAGAGCGCGCCTTTTCACCCGGAATCCGGCGCCTACAGTGGTCATGGCCACCAGCATGAACAAAAGCCGGATAGCCAAAAGCACGATCACCGGCATAGTCATGAATAGGCTTGCTCTGCTGCACCTGCTGAATCTCGCAAGCCCTGCACTTCCCATCGGCAGCTATTCGTATTCCCAGGGGCTGGAGTCAGCGATAGAGCGGGAGTGGATCACCGATGAAACGCAATTGCTGGATTGGCTCGGCGGAATACTTGAATACTCGCTGGGCAAACTCGATATCCCGCTTCTGGCGCGCTGCTACCGTGCCCTTGAGTCTGCCGACGAGGCTGGTTTTATTGCCTGGAACCTGCGTGCGCTGGCCAGTCGAGAGACCCGCGAACTTTGGCTTGAAGATGCCCAGGTAGGCGGGGCATTGCGCAAGCTGCTGGCCCAGCAACATGCTGATAGCTGGCTTGGCGCTACCGAAGGTGACATCAGCTTGCCCGCCGCCTTTGCCATGGCCGCACACCACTGGGATATACCGTTAGAGGAGGCAGCGCTGGGCTTGCTCTGGAGTTGGTCAGAAAACCAGGTTGCAGCGGCCATCAAACTGATGGCCCTGGGTCAAACCGGGGGGCAGCGGATACTGGGCAAACTGAAGCTGCGTATTCCGCCTTGCGTGGACCGAGGCCTGGCGGTCGCCGATGAGGATATCGGGTCCGGACTACCCGGTCTGGCAATTGCCAGCGCCAGCCACGAAACACAATATTCTCGATTATTCAGGAGCTAGTAAAGATGAATCAAAAACAAACCCTGCGAGTGGGTGTCGGCGGGCCAGTGGGCTCGGGCAAAACCGCGCTGTTGCGGGCACTGTGCAGTGCGATGCGCGAGCCCTACAATATTGCGGTAGTAACCAACGATATCTATACCCGGGAAGATGCCGAGTTTCTGGTACGACATGCGGCGCTTGATGCCGACCGCATTGTCGGGGTCGAGACCGGAGGCTGCCCCCATACCGCCATTCGCGAGGATGCGTCGATGAACCTGGCCGCGGTCGATGAACTCTGCCAACGCCACCCGGGGCTGGATATGGTGCTGGTTGAAAGTGGCGGCGACAACCTCAGCGCCACGTTCAGTCCGGAACTCTCCGACCTTACCATCTACGTCATCGATGTTGCCGCGGGCGACAAAATTCCTCGCAAGGGCGGGCCAGGTATCACCAGGAGCGACCTGCTGGTCATTAATAAAATTGACCTTGCTCCAATGGTGGGCGCATCACTCGAGGTTATGGATCGCGACACCCGGCGCATGCGCAAAGACCAACCATTCGTGTTTACCAATTTGAAAGAGGGCACGGGCTTGCAGGTAATTATCGACTTTATTATTGAGCAAGGCATGCTCAAGGCACCTGTGGAGAAACTGGAGAATACCGACTCATGAACAAACTGACTTGTTTACTGCTTGTTACGATGCCGCTGGCGTCCTGGGCTCACACCGGCAACAGTGCCGACGCATCGTTGCTACATATCCTCCATCATGGCGGCGATACCCTGCTGCTGTCGCTTGGTATACTGGCCACCAGCTGTTGGCTGTTCCACCGCGCCCGCAGGCGCTGCTGAAGAGCCTCTACCCACACCAGGCCTGTCCCGCGGCAATTCGTTGGCCCAACTCAGCCAACTGGCGGGCGGAACTGCCCAAGGTCATCTCATTGTGGCGCGCCCAAAGACAAAAACGCCACAGCGGGTAATCGCGGTCAATGCCCATTCCGCCATGCAAATGCTGCGCCGCGTAGCTCACCCTGTGGCCACAGTCTCCCGCCCAAATTTTTGCAATCTGCACTTCGGTAGTGGCTTCAAGCTCGCTGTCGAGCCGGCTAACCGCCTGATAGGTATTCAGGCGCAAACTTTCGACATCGATAAAGCAATTGGCCGCGCGATGGCCCACCGCCTGGAAGGTGGCAATCGGCACCCCAAATTGCTTTCTCTCGCCGGTATACGACGCTGTCATGCGCATCATCTGGTCGGTTACGCCCAGCTGGTGAGCACACAGCGCGGCACTGGTATGCTGCGCAATCCAGTCCATTACTGCTGCTCCCCGGGCTGGACCCGCCAGCACGTCAGCTGCATCTACCAGAACTGCGTCGAGTGCCAGTTGGTATTGGGGTTCATAGGTCGTGACTTTCATGGCCTCGAGCTTGACCCCTGGCAAGCCGGGGTCGAGCAATAACACCACAACACCGGCAGAGCTTGCAGCTGCCAGCAATATACGGTCGGCGCGAACAGCGAAAGGGACACCATATTTGACGCCGTTGAGGCGATAGCCGCCGTCTTCGGCATGCGCGGTAGTGGTGCGTGGTTGCTGTGGGTTTTCGTTCAATTCTTCCACCAGCGCGGCGCTCAACATGCCCTGACCGCTGCAAGCCGCAGGTAACCACCGCTCTTTTTGCGCGGCGCTGCCAAAACGCTGGATCGCCAGGGCCGCAGCAGCCAGGTGGACGATCGCCGGCAGCGGCGCAATACAGCGGCCAACTTCTTCAATCAGCAACGCCAATTCGGTAAATCCGAAACCCATGCCACCATAGGCTTCATCAATCGCAACCCCAAGCAAGCCCGCCTCGGCTAACTGCTGCCACAATAGAGGGTCAAAGCGCTCCTGTTGGTACTCGTCGTAGGCCGCAAGCTTTTCAGCGCTAACCTGCTCCGACAGAATGTGCCGTGCCAGGTTTCTGACCTCCAGCTGCTGTTCGCTAAATCCAAAGTCCATGTCTTCTCCCATAGCGCCTTTGTGAAAATCGTTGGGGCTTTTCGATCGCCTTCACCGTTACGCTTTTGCAATAAGGTAAGCTCCCATCCTCAGCGGGCCGCTCGCGGCATCCATAACCCGGCAGCGGAGATAATATCGCGCTGAATCTCATTGGTGCCGCCGCCGAAAGTAATAATAGATGCCGTGCGGTACAGGCGTTCCAGCCGCCCCCGCAGGATCGCCGCGGTATCAGACTCCAACTTAAGCAGCGAGGCCTGGCCAAGTATTTCACCCAGTAAACGATAGGTTTCGATGAAGAACTCCGAGCCGTAAACCTTGGCAGCGGAAGCATCAGCCATATCCAGGCTTCCCTCGGTCATCGCCCAGGCTTGCTTGTAGGCGAGCAGCTTCAACACTTCAGCGCCGGCGCGTACTTTGGCCAGGTTAATTTGCACCCAGGCCTGGTCTATCACCACGCCCCCTGTTGGCAATGGCGTTTCACGCGCCCAGCTCACCACCTTGTTAAAGAGTTCAGCGGTAGGCCCGTAGTTGACCAGGCTGAGACGCTCTCTGTTCAACTGCCCGGTTATCAGCTTCCAGCCGCCGTGCAGTTCTCCCACCAGGTGCTTTTCGCTAAGGTGGATATGATCATAGAAAGTTGCATTGGTGCGCACACCGCCGAGTGTATCAACCCGGGTTGCACTCCAGCCGGGGTCATCTGTCGGCACCAGGAAAATCGAAATTCCTTTATGCTTTTTTGCTGCGGCGGGATCGGTGCGCACGGCCAGCCAGACATAGTCACTAAAGTGAGCAAGGCTGGTCCACATCTTCTGGCCATTGATCACCCAGCCATCACCGTCCCTCACTGCCCGGGTCGTTAATGAAGCCAGGTCGGTACCGGCGCCTGCTTCTGAATAGCCTATCGCTACCAGGCATTCGCCCGCCAGAATTCTTGGGACAATCTCCTGCTTCTGCCACGCATTGCCGTGCTCGGCCAGAGTCGGCCCAACCGATTCGGTGGTAAGGAAAGGGAAGGGATAGCCTGCTCGCATCACCTCTTCAACAAAAATAAACTGCTCGATCGGGCTCAGGCCACGGCCGCCGAATGCCGTTGGCCAACCCACGCCTATCCAGCCGTCACGCCCCATTCGCCGCAAGGCTTCACGCCACAATGGCCCTCCGCCCTCTCCCATTGCCGACTCGCATTCAAGCTGCAGCCCGGGGGTCATGAGTTCAGCAAAATAATCGCGCAGTTCGCTCCTCAGCGCTTCCTGTTGCGGGGTAAACTCTACTTTCATTTCCAGCTCCTGCACCCTGGCCCGGCCTGGCGTTCGCACGGTCCCAGCCGCAGGCTGCCACCGCGTGATATGACAGGATATATTCAGTATTTCCACGGGGGTTGGCAAGCACTGGCACCGCTGGGCTAATGACCATGTGTAATGCACGGACCCGCGCCCATGGCTAGCTTGAAGGTCCGGGCTCGGCAATAGTATGCTAGGGATCACGCCAGCAAACGCCGGGGCCGTGCTTACCTCATACCTGAATAATTCGGCCATACCTCAGATTTTTCCGAGGCAGTACCGCATTGGCCAGGCTGGCCCTGACAACGCGCTTGCGCCGCTGCTTCTGTGGAGAATTGAAAATGAACACCAGCAAAGTTGAGCCTGCGCTAGCCGGCTGGCACACCATGGACCCGGAGCGGCCACACCTCATCGGCAGCTGTTGCAGCTGTTGCGGTACTTACTACTTTCCGAAAACCATCAGCTATTGCAAAAACCCGGCCTGCGACAGTGAACAGTTTGAGGAAGTGGCGCTGAGCCGAACCGGAACTCTTTGGTCCTACACTAACGCCTGCTATCAACCACCAGAACCCTACGTCAGCGCTGAGCCGTTCGAACCTTATGCAATAGCGGCGGTTGAACTGGAAGCTGAGCAGATGATTATTCTCGGCCAGGTCAGTCAGGGAGTACCTGTGGAGCAACTCAAAGTGGGACAAGCGATGGAGCTGGTTCTGGAAACCCTGCACCTCGATGGCGACACCGAAAAGGTCAGCTGGAAGTGGCAGCCCGCTGGCACGGGAGCGAAGCCATGAGCCAGGATATCGCGGTGCTGGGGGTGGGCATGCACCCATGGGGCAAGTGGGGTCACAATTTTGTCCACTACGGTCTGGCGGCTGCCAGGGAAGCACTGCGAGATGCCGGTGTAAAATGGCAGGACGTCGGTTTTGTATCCGGCGCAGCCACCATGCGCTGCGGCTATCCCGGCTATGTTGCCGGCGCTACTTTTGCCCAGGCTCTCGGCTGGCAGGGCGCCGAAGTCAATACCTCCTACGCCGCTTGCGCCTCGGGCTCACAGGCATTGGCTGCAGCCCGCAGCACGATACTGTCGGGCGCCTGTAATGTGGCTCTGGTCATCGGCGCCGACACCACACCCAAGGGTTTTCTGGCACCGGCAAAGGGCTATCGGCCCGAGGATCCCGACTGGGTCCGGTTTTATCTTGGCATCACCAACCCCAGCTACTTTGCCCTCTACGCACGTCGGCGAATGGATTTGTACGGTGATACTGAAGACGACTTTGGTCTGGTAAAAGTCAAGAATTCCGAACATGGCTTTACCAACCCCCTGGCCCGCTATCGTAAAAAGTTCAGCCTCGACGAGGTGCGCGCCTCGGCAATGGTGGCTGACCCGCTCAAGCTACTGAACATCTGCGCTACATCGGACGGTGGTGCGGCGCTGATTGTATCGAGTATCGATTATGCGAATAGCATTGGTCGCGGCGATGCAATTCGGGTAGCGGCCATCTCAACGGTAACACCGAGCTTCGCCAGCTCGGTGGTTGAAATGCCGGATATAGCTACCGACTCCGCTGCTGCTGCCGGAGTAGAACCCCATCGCTATCGCGCCGCTATCCCCGCCAAAGCGTACGAGGAGGCCGGTATTGGCCCGGAAGATGTCGATGTCGCGGAAGTATATGATCTGTCCTCGGCGCTCGAGTTGGACTGGTATGAAGACCTGCAGCTCTGCGCTCCCGGTGGCGCAGCGCAATTGGTGCGCAACGGCCACACCCGAATTGGCGGACGCGTTCCGGTAAATCCTTCCGGTGGGCTGGCATGCTTCGGCGAAGCCGTGCCGGCCCAGGCATTGGCACAAGTTTGCGAGTTGACGTGGCAATTACGCGGCGAAGCGGGCGATCGGCAGGTAGAGGGCGCCGATATAGGCATCACCGCCAACCAGGGATTGTTTGGTCACGGCTCCTCAGTGATACTCAAGAAGTAAGGCAGCAGTGCACCCCGACAGGGGTGATATCAGCGATTGATACCGGCAATGTAGCTAGCTTGACGGGTCTGGAGAAGCAGCTGGTTTGTTCTGGCGGATGTGTTCAAGGCAGCTTCCTGCCTGGGGGCTGGCCGTTCCGGCCCGGATACTCCAAAGGCGCTATCACTGGCCAAAAAAAGGAGCTATTGCCTCTTCGAGGTCCTCAGGCGTGGCCTCTGCCCAATATTCCAGGCTGAGGGCGGAATGAGCAAACACCTGCAATAAACAAAAAATGAGAAGCACTCGTTGTCGCATTGCTAATGCCTTTTCCGACAATTTATTATTACCGCTCTGAAGTATAGCAGCAATCAGTCCCCTGCAATACAGTGACGCGGACCGGTCAACAAACGACCTCACCATTGATCCTGGGTCCTTGCTTGTTGTCTGTCGGTGCCTCGGGCACAATCATTGCTGTGATCCACGCCGGGATAATCGCTCACTGCTTCCGGAAGACTCGAACACATCTGCCACTGCTAGAGGAATAACGCAATGGAGTATTTGCACACAATGGTACGGGTTAGTGACCTGGACCGATCACTCGAATTTTACTGCCACCAGCTGGGCCTGGTAGAGGTCAATCGATACGACAATGAAGCAGGCCGTTTCACCCTGGTTTTCCTGGCGGCCCCGCATGATGCACCAGCTGCCAGGGAAACCAGCAGCCCGTTACTCGAACTCACCTATAACTGGGATTCGGAAGAATATGGAGAAGGCCGCAACTTTGGCCACCTCGCCTTCCGTGTCGATAATCTCTATGACATCTGCGCCCGGCTCGCCGCTGCGGGCGTAACCATCAACCGGCCTCCCCGCGATGGTCACATGGCCTTTGTCCGTTCACCCGACAACATATCCATCGAGCTGCTTCAAAAAGGTCCTGCACTAGCCCCGCAAGAACCATGGGAATCGATGCCCAACCAAGGCCATTGGTAGACGCCCCGTCATGTCGATACGACTCAAACAATTGCTGCTACTACTGGCCATTGCGCTGTTACCGGTGGCCCTGTCTGGCTGGAATTCGATTCGCCAGCTCGACGCTTTGACGGCATCGGTTGCAGACACAACCCGAACCCAAATGCTCGAGCGAGATCGCCACTATTTGACCGAGAAAGTTGCGGATATCGGCACCCAGCTGCGACTCACGGCCCAGTCGACCAACAACTACCTCAACCAACAGAAACAGTTGGTAGAACAAGCTCTGGCCGGTGACATGCCGCCCCAGGCGAGTGCGCCGCCGCTATTCAGCAATGACATTGCAACGCCATCTCCAGCAGCGCCCGACCAACTCACCAACCTTGAGGGTACAAGTCCCACCGCATCCCGGTTGCAGGCTGTGGTTAGTCAACCAAGCTTCTTGCTGGCCCCCGGGGTTGAAGATGATAGCGTGGCACGCCAGTCGATAGCACGCTTAAGGCTGCTAGCTGCTCAGTGGCAAGATATCTATGAACAAAGCTCCGACTACACCCTATGGCACTATGTCGCGCTGGAGCAGGGAGTCGCCATGGTCTATCCCGGCCACGGCGACTACCCCCCGGATTATGATCCTCGCACACGACCCTGGTATCGTGAGGTCAAGGCCAGTGGCTCTGTCGCCTGGCTGCCATCGAGCATTGATGCCTCGAGCCGGCAGCCGGTGCTTACTGCGGCGGCGCCGCTATACTCCAGCAACGGCGATTTTCTAGGCGCTACTGCGATCGATCTGCCGCTGGGCAACCTGTTGCACTTTCATAGCACATCCCAGCCCTGGCTCAACCGCTCACAACTGATGCTACTGCAGACCGGTGACGACAAGTCCCTATCGATTGTCGCCACACGGGAGCCAATGCAGGCGCATACCGATTGGAATGCCAAACCCCAGAACCGACATATCGAAAGCATTGAGCCCAACGAGATCAGCAAAATTCAAGCGCTATCGCGTGGGGAAAGCAGCTTGCTTGATGACGTTGAGTTAAACCAGCAACATTACCTGCTGGCGGTCACTGCGCTGAGTGATTCCGGCAACTCATGGCTGGGATTGGCATCACCCACCAGCGCCAGCGAAACTGCGGTAGCCCGGGCGCTCCACTCCCTGGAACAACAACGCGCAACAACTCTGCGGCACCATTGGCTTGGTGCCGCACTGCTAGCCGGACTGGTCAGTATTATTGCCTTGCTGGCGGCGAGACGCGTGACCGCACCGCTCATCGCCATGAGTCAAACCACCGAGGCGATTGCCGGCGGTGAACTTGACCAACGTATCGGCCTCCAACGCAGCGACGAGCTTGGGCAACTGTCACAGAGCATTGACCATATGGCAGACAGCATTGAACAGTTGATGCAGGAGCAGGAAGATTCCTCTCGCAATATGATTACCACCCTTACCCGGGCCCTGGAGAAAAAGGATTCCTATACCGCCGCCCACTCGGGCCGGGTGGCACGCTATTCGCTAAAAATTGGCGAACGAATCGGGCTCGACAAGCAAACCCTCGAAAAGCTGCGCTTTGGTGCCATCACCCATGACCTGGGCAAAATCGGTATCGCTGACGGTGTTTTGAACAAACCCGCATCGCTCACCGACGACGAGTACGAAATCATGCGCCAGCATCCCAGCTTTTCCAAAACCATCATGAAGCCCCTGGTGCGTTTCAGGGAGTATGCCGAAATTGCCGGCAGTCACCATGAGCACTGGGATGGCAGTGGTTATCCCGACGGTTTGAAGGGCGAGGAAATTCCCCTTCTGGCCCGGATTGTAGGCATTGCCGACACCTGGGATGCGATGACCGGCGATCGCATCTATCGCAAGGGCATACCCGTGGAAAAAGCGATTGCTATCCTCGACAATGAAAAGGACTCGGGCCAGTTTGACCCCGAGTTAATCCGGGTATTCATTGAGCTGGTACGCCACGAGTACAAGCTGGATTAATACCAGCCCTGTTAATCAGCCACAGTGAGCGCCACCATGACAAATGCAACTGGCACAGCCTTGATCACCGGGGCGTCTTCGGGACTTGGCGTAGAATTTGCTCTCCAACTGGCCGACCACTGCGACCAAATATTGTTGACCGGGCGCAAGCAAGCGGCACTTGAAGAGCTGGCCGAAAAGCTGCAACAGCAAGGTCTGAAAAGCCGCGTGATCGTGGCAGACCTTGCCTCCACCGTCGGTATAGCACAGCTGGTAGAGGCGATACGCCAACAAGGGCCACTGGACTACCTCGTCAACAACGCCGGCTTCAGCACCATCGGTCCCTATATTGAACAACATCCGGCCACCCAGCAGGCAATGGTTAAGCTGCATATTGATGCCACCATGCAACTAAGCCTGGCAGCGCTGGGGGGTATGACAGAGCGGGGCACTGGCAAGATCATCAATGTGTCTTCACTGGCGGCCTTCGCTCCCTTCGCTTCGATTGCCGTCTATGGCGGCACCAAGGCATTTCTGAATAGCTTTTCTGTGGCGCTGCAGCAAGAAGTTGAAAGCCAGGGAATTAAAGTCCAATGCCTGTGCCCCGGCTATACCCGCACAGGCTTCCAGAAAACCGAGTACTTTGCCGACTTCGATCCTGCCAGCATCCCGGACGAATACTGGATGGAAGCAAAGGATGTAGTATCAGAGAGTCTTGCAGCACTGCAGCGAAACAATAGCCCGGTAGTGTTTGTCGCCGGCGACGTCAACCGTGCGCTGGCTAAAAAGGCCTTGCAACAGCAGTGGGAGCAAATCTGAAACTGCTCCACTCGTTGCGGTACCCAGATGGGTGTCGCCACTTGGCAACAACACTACGGGCAGTGATTCCTGGCCACCCACGCCAGATGGCATCCACTGCCTTTTACAGAGCACGAAATCGAAGGCTAAAATGGACCACCCGCAGATTTGAGGATAGTGCTATGGCAACTGGTGTAAAAGACTTGGTAGCCGCCGCTGAAGAGCAGATAGAAACATTGACTGTTGCCGCCGCGCTGGCCGAACATGGCAACGCTGACGCTGTTTTCATTGACCTCAGGGATATTCGCGAGCTCTGGCGTGAGGGCAAGATTCCCGGCGCTATGCATGTTCCGCGGGGCATGCTGGAATTTTGGCTCGACAGCGAAAGCCCCTATTACCGGCGTGATATTTTTGGGCAAGAAAAGCGCTTTATCTTTTATTGTAACCTCGGTTGGCGTTCGGCCCTCAGCACCCAAACCGCGCAGAATATGGGCCTGGCCGGAGCTTGTCATATAGATGGTGGTTTTACCCGCTGGGTTGAGCAAGGCGGCGCCGTAGAAACCGTAGCAAAAGGGTGATGACCATGCGTGATGCCCCCACCATCTCAACCCTGCAGGAACTGCGAGCTCATCTGGATGGACTGTCGAACAAGGGTCTGCGCGAGGTATTCGAGCAGCACATCGATCCCGCTGACGGGGTTGAATATCGACGCCTGTTTGCCACTGGTCAGAGTGAAGAACCGCTGGTAGAAATACCCGAGGCAGAGTTCGCCCGGGTAAACCCGCACCCCTATGCCGAGCTGGGTGCCCCCTACAACAGCCGTTCACCATTTCACATTCGCCAGAGCGTGCTACCGCGATTGCAACTGGCGCAAAATGTACTGAGGTCCCAGCGCCCCAACTGGTCGATCCAGGTATTTGACGCCTGGCGTCCACTGCCGGTGCAACGCTACATGGTGGAACACGAATTTGAACGTCTGAAAAGGCGGGAGGGATTGGATCAAGTGGATATCGACGCCAGCACTGAGCAGCGCTTGTGGCGCCAGGTATTCAAAGTTTGGGCTCGACCGACTGACGACCGGGAGCTGCCACCGCCCCACACAACCGGAGCCGCGCTGGACATTACACTACTGAATGAAAATGCCCAGCCTGTAGACATGGGTTCGGCAATCGACAACTTTGGTGAAGTCTCGCTGCCGGCACACTTTGCTACCAGTTCTATCGAGGCAGGCCAGCAGGCCCATGCCAATCGTGCTTTGCTGGCACAAGTAATGACCGTGGCTGGCTTCCAGCGACACCCGTTCGAGTGGTGGCACTTTTCCTTTGGCGATCAATTGTGGGCTTTGATGTGCTGGCTCGATACGCCGATGGTTTACCAGACACCGTTATATGGCAGGGTTGACTGAGCAGCTGGCAATGCATCGGCTCAGCGCAAGCGCTGCACGAAATGGTCTTGTCACTATTGTAATGAAACATATGGCCGAAGGCGGCGCACAACCAGCGTTTAATCATGGCCAGATAATCGATAGACGCTGCAGCATCGGCTTGGTCGCCGCCGGCGGTTAGCGTTTTCAGTCCTTATCGCGCTGCAACACTCGCCGCAAAAGTTGCTTGTCATGCTCATTCAGGCGATCTCGGCCGGCATAGATCAGGTAAAAACGTAATCTCTCACTACGACGCAGGTGACGCCGCCCCATCTTGTCGAGGTGGGTCAAATCCTTAACGATGCGAAACGATAAAAATGGCCAGCTCCAGCGCCGCCCGGCGGGACAATCAAAAAAATACACGACCAATTGTGGCTCCAGGGTCAGCAGAATATTGCGCCAGTTGAGATCGTTGTGGGCAAACCCGAGGTCGTGCAAACGTCGCAGCGGCTCTGCCAGACCGATACACAGTTGGCTAAACCATTCGCGATCATGCAGACAGGGGTTGCCGCTATCCGCCAATGCCTCAAGGTCGATTGCATCGTCAACCTCCGCTGTCACCAATACGCCCTCGCGAAAAACTCCCGCCTCGCGGCTCTCACCAATCGCAACCGGCAGTGGAGTAGGAATATCCAGCTCGCGAAAGAAAAGCAGGTTATCCCACTCGGTGCGGACCTTTGGCCTGGCCACCAGCTTGCGCTTGCGAGCGCGCTTGGTCTGGTAGGTTTTTACAAAATAGCGCCGACTCGCAATAGTCACTACGTCTACCCGACAATCGCTATCATCGGCACCACTGACACGAAGGCCGTTGAGCGCCAGGGCACTGTCCAGATCGGGCACGGCTGCGGCAAACTCCGCATTGATCTCAGGATTATGAATGTGCCAGTATTGCGACATGGCGGTTCCGTCAGAGTACGGCTGTTAGAATTGGGAACATTTGCGAACCCTATCGGCCTGAACTTCGCGACTCTTCGATCAACGCATAGGCAGCGGTAATTTCCTGGACTTTTTCTGTCGCCAAATTGAGCATATCCTGGGGCACACCCTGGGCAATCAGCTTATCGGGATGGTGCTGGCTGACCAGTTTGCGATACGCTCGCTTCAATTCCCGGTCACTCACGCCAGGCTCCACGCCCAGTGCCTTGTAAGCTTCTGCCAGCTTGTCGGCGCTACTGCGGGCACCGCCACCTGAACCGGAAAAGCCGTATTGGGCATGATACATCTGCAGCAGCTTCTCAAACCCCTCTGCACTCACCCCCAACCAGCCAGCGATGACTTCGAGGCTTTGTCGCTCGGCAGCTTGCAGCTCGCCATCGGCAAACGCAATATGAAAAAGGTATTCCAGCAATATCTGCTGTAATTGACGATAGTGACCACAGCGCGACTGGAATCGAATCATCGCTTCATCAACAGCAAAATTACTGGCGGCCCCTTCCTTGAAAAGCCCGATGGCCTCCCGGCGGTGCTCATCAGACAGGCCCATTTGCTGCATAAAACTTTCGGCCTGGGCGATTTCTTCTTCACTGATGCGCCCATCGGCTTTGGCCAGGTGGCCCATCAGCCTGAATACGGTTTGGTAAAATACCTGTTGGGTTTGGTGTCGCTGCTGTTGTGATGGTTGCCGCGACATATCGACCAGTCCCTTGTCGAAGAGATGCCCCGCAAACATACCCAGCAAGGCCCCCACCGGGCCAAGCATCAGCATGCCCAGAAAAAAGCCTATCGTCTTACCTATCCACATAAACCAGAGCCCTTGTCGAAAATATCAAGCTGCCACGCAAGCAATCAGTTGTGTGGGAACAATGCGGTGGGGAACATTGCAACCGTGACCGGCGGATTCTCGCTGTCTAACATTGGCGCCATAGACATATGCAACCGCACAGCCCGCTATTCTAACCCGAGCCGGCGGCTAAACACAGGCGTCCGCTGAGCCATCAAGTGGCACATAGCGGGCACGATTGCGGCCCTCCTGCTTGGCCCGATACAGGGCCTGGTCGGCTCGGGCAATCAATTGCTGTACGATATTGTCGCTGTTGCCGCTGGATGTGCCCGGCGCATGCCAGCAGCTGTAACCGACCGAGCAACTCAGGCCAAAACTTTCACCGCTATCATCCTGCAGTGGCAGGGCGACAACCGCCAGGTTGATACGCTCAGCAATGCCCGCCGCCTGGCCCTCATCACAGGCGGGCAGCAGGGCCACAAACTCTTCTCCACCGTAGCGGGACAAACTATCTGTCGGCCGCAGCATTTCGCCAATGCTTGCTGCAATCTGCGTCAGCACCCGGTCACCGCAGGGATGGCCGTGACGATCATTGACCCGCTTGAAATGATCGAGATCAACAAACATTGCTGTCAACGGCAGATTGGAACGCACCGCCCGCGCACACTCCTCCCGCAGCGCATGTTCGAAGCCGCGACGATTCAACACTCCGGTGAGCGTATCGACCTGGCTTTGCTGGTGCAACAGTTCACGATGACTGCAATTTTCGAGGCAGATGGCTACCAGTGCGGCAAAATGCGTGAGGCGGTCGCTTGTCAGCATACGGCGCAAAGGTGGCTCGGTGGTGATATCAAACCTGAGACAGCCCATCAGTGCGCCCTGACGTACCAAAGGCATTAATATCGCTCGCCCGCTGGCAGAACCCAACGCTAGCTCACGCACTTTTACACCACGGGGGAACTGTTTTTGCAGTGTTTCGATATCCTCGATTAGCAGCAGCCTGGCTGGCATGCCACCCGGCCATTTGACAAAGCACCTTGACCAGCCACGATCGACATCCAGTAGCTGCAAGCTGACACGTTCGAGCCCAAAGTATCCGCTTGCCTGGCAAAGCAACAAATCAAGTAAAGACTGCAAACCCTGGCTGCGGATCATCTGCAACTCAAAATGCTGCCAATGCCAGAGGGCCTTTTCTTCGCTCTCGTAATTCTGAAGCAGCTTTCTGTAGGCGAGCCGATAGTCGTCAGCTTTGGCGCGAACCGACTCGGAAGAATGACTTTTGGCGGTATTTAGAAAGTCTTTGGCCATGTTATTGCTGCATCTCGCACGACCCTGCTTTCTAGCTTTTTTGCACTGATTTTTCAAGCTGCCCGGGAATATTCAACTATATTTCCCCTAGCAGGCTCCGGCCTGTCCCCAAATGGAAACTTTGCACCGGATATGCCTCTCATGACAAGTCGCTTGCCAGAGACAGTCAATATTTCACTCCTGCTCGGGCCAAGTTTTGGCACCCTGCTGTGTGCTGCGCTACTTGCCGCTTGCCTGTGGCGCTATCAGGGGGGGCCGCGCTATCGCTATGCGCTGTGCTACTACCTTTGTATCGGACTGATGCTCGGCGTTGCCAGTGTGGCGACAGACGCCGGTGCATGGCTACTCAGCCCCCCACATATCATTCAATTACTGCTATGTCTGGCCAGTATCGCAGGAGCGGCGTTGTGCATTGCTCTGCTCTATCCCTATCGACCCTTGCCATCTGTGCGCGCGACACTACAGATATTTCTAGGGATAAACGGTCTGGCCTTGATGGCGACCGCGATTTTGCCGCCAGACATTGCAGCGCTCACCTGCTTTGCCAGCGCCATCGGCACCTGCCTGGCGGGGGCAATAGCCAGCGCATTGTGTAGTATTACTGCGCCGACGCAACAGCAGCCGTCACCGGCAATTGCCTACGAATGCCGCAGGCAAAGCCGGCCATTGTTATTGTTCTGTTGCGCCTGGATAGCCGCCGCCTGCGGGATGCTCATGTACATGCTGTTGGACGACTCCCGCACAGCTGCTGGCGGACAACAAAACAATGCGCTGCTGCTAGGTCTTAACCTGCAACTGATTTTGATGAGCCTGGCACTATTGGATCAAGCCTGGCTGGAGCACCAGGCCCGCCTGGCTTTCCAACAGTCGGCCACCGAGCAAGCAAGAAATTCCAGCGCCAAACTGCGCGTCCGCCAACAGCGACTTGCCATGCATAATCATGAGCTACGGCAGTTGCTGCGCCAGGGGGACAGGTTCGACGAGGTTACCGGACTGCTCTCAGCAAGGGCACTGCATCGGGACCTCGATCGAGAATACAAGACCGCCTTGCGCTATGGCAATACCCTGTCGCTGGTGGTGCTTCAACTCGAGGCCTTCAAATCAGCTGATGAAGAGGATGCCATTGACACAAGCGAGGAGTGCCTTGCAGCGGCAGCCCAGCTTGTTGTTACTGCCTTACAGCGGCCGGGCGATGCTTGTGGACGTATCACTAGCAGCCACATCGCTGTAGTATTGCCTTATACCAACACTGCGGGAGCGGTCCATGTGATCGAGCGCATCAAGCATGGCATCCAGCAACAGCCTCCAGAAACGGTATTGCGAGACGTTACTCTGCGCTTCGGTGTCGCCAGCACTGAAACACAACTTGCGCGACATGCTGATGATCTGCTTGAATCGGCCATGGGTGGATTGTGCGAACACACTGCCCAACCAGGTTAATGCAGCAAGCCTGTGGAGCGGTCAGCCAACTGCCATCGCCAAACCCATGACTCAGACAAATGTCGCAGATTAAACTACAACCCGAGTTGCACGACGACGAGCCTGGCGATACCCAACGACCGCGGCGAACCATAGGCGGGTTTTTTGAACGGCGCGGTGCCATCTTACTTTTGGGATTTTGGTTACTGGCTTACATTCTGCCGTTGGGATGGCGCCCGCTGGTTCAACCCGACGAAATCCGCTATGGCGAAATAGCCCGGGAAATGCTCGACTCGGGGGATTGGATAGTCCCTCGCTTGAGCGGCCTGCGTTATTTCGAAAGACCCCCACTGGGCCATTGGCTTAACGCTGCTTCACTCTCGCTGTTTGGCGAAAACGCTTTTGCGGTGCGCTTCATATCCTCTCTGTGCATGGGCCTTATAGGATTCGCGAGCTGGCATTTCACCCGACGTTATACCGGCTCGGGAACGGCGGGACTGGTCGCCGGAATCGCGTTTTTGTCAACACCTGCAGCGCTTGCGGTAGGCAACTATACGCTGCTCGACGGTATTGTCGCGCTTTGGCTAACCCTGGCCTTGATGTGTTTCTATCATGGATTGCACGCGCCATCGACACTTGCTCGCCAGGGTTTCTACGCATTATTTGGCCTTATGTGTGGCCTCGCTTTCCTCACCCATGGCCTACTCTCCCTGGTGATGCCACTGGCGGTGGTGGTGCCCTTTCTCATTTGGCAAAAGCGCAGTGGCGAGCTGATGCGCTGCCTGCCGGTTGCGCTAACGGTAGCTGTTCTGGTTGCCGCACCCTGGTCATGGTTGATTCACCAACGCGAACCCGACTTTTGGCGTTACTACTTCTGGGTCGAACACCTGCAGTACTATACCGGCGCAGAAGAAAGTGAGCCGATCTGGTTTTATTTACCGGTCATCATCGTCGGGGCCTTTCCGTGGCTTATATTGCTCGTCGGCGCGCCCTGGCAAGCTCTGCGCAATCAATCCAACCCGCAGGTTATTGGCTTGATTCGCTATTGCCTGTGCTGGGGCGGGCTTGGGCTGCTGTTTTTTTCCATCGCCAGGTCCAAATCGCAGATGTACATTTTGCCCTGCATTCCAGTGCTGGCCATTTTAATGGGCGTTGCAGCCTCCAAACTCATCAAGGAATCCCGCGAAACCCTGTTCATCAATGGCATCCAGGTTTGTCGCGTCATCCTGGTGTTGATGCTGTTGGCAGCTGTATTGAATTTTACCGCGGGTATCGGCGCACCCGCATGGCGGGTCCATGAAACCGTGGAATGGGTGTGGTTCTGCGGCGTACTGGTCGCGTGGATAGGCATATTGCGCATGGCCATTGCCGCACCGCTACTGGCGCGTCACTGGGTCGTTGGCCTTGGCACTGTGCCAATGTTCGCCCTCATACCCTTGTTTTTACCGGAACTGGTCTACGCCGGGAAAATGCCCGGATCGTTTATCGAGGACCAGTCGACAACGGTTACCGATGAGACTGTCGTCGCGACCGATGCCACGCTACTGGCGTCAGCCAGCTGGTACTTGAAGCGCACTGATATCTACCTGGTGGGCGGTATGGGGGAATACCAATACGGCCTTAGCTATCCCGATGCCAGCTTTCGTCACATTGAATTTAATGAATTCAGCGACTTTATCCAACAAAGCAATCGACCGGTAGCATATTTCGACAAGTTCGGTGGCCGCCCACCGGCCAACCTGCCCGCAGGAGCTAGCGAGGGAGTCATGGGGCGCTTCATATTATTTCGGCTATATCCGGCTCCGCTAAACAAGCCCGACAGACAAGCCACCCTCGCGCCATTAAAACAGCAAACTCCGGTTGACAAGTAATCACACTGTCAATCAGTATTATTCCCCTGAACCAGCTTGCAACGGTGCGCTACAAAGCAATCACCACCGCACGGTACAAGCCCAAAAATAAGACTTGCGGGGTAAGGCAGAAGCCGACTGCTTTGCGCCTAATGAGGGCAGGAACACCATGAAATCCGTCAAAATTCGAGAGTACATGCTCAGCAAACGGCGTTCGGTCTCGGCGCAAACCAGCCTCGCTGATGCGGTAGACAAACTGGGCGAACTCAAGATTACCGGCGTGCCGGTAGTCGATGAGAACAACATGGTGGTAGGGTTCCTTTCGGAGCAGGACTGCATCAAGCAAATCCTCGAATCATCCTACCACTCCGATGAAGTGGTGACGGTCAGTAAGGTCATGGTCCAGGAAGTGCTCAGTGTGTCACCGAGTGATAGTGTTGTCGATGTTGCTTCGCGCATGCTGACCGATAAACCCAAGGTCTACCCGGTATGCGAAGAGGGCCATCTGGTAGGTGTGATTACTCGTGCCGAGGTGCTGCGGGCTGTGCAATACCTTAAAACCCTGTAGCGACAACAACTCAAATGCACGGCCCAGCCCCCTACAATACCTGCTGTGTTGCGCCCCACCCAAAGCAGCGGTACTTTTTCACAGACCCAACGCAAAGCAACAGCAGAAGCGCTGCCTTTTTCTCCCGTAATCTATACTGCAATCAGTGAAACAGGGAGATTACGCGGCGACATGAGATACCCTACAGAAGATATTGCAGTTAACCGTTGCAGCCAAAATAGTGCGGTGAGCAATAGCAATGTGGTCGTACTGATACCCCACCACAACGACCTCGGCGGACTAAACCGCAGCCTCTCCTCGCTGGCAACAGAGCGCGTAGCAGCAGTGGTGGTCGACAACGCCAGTGCCACTCCACCGCGCACAGCAAGCCTGCGTGCAGCCCACCCCTATCTTGAAGGGCTGCATATCATTCATTTGGCGGAGAACATCGGTATTGCCCAGGCGCTGAACGTCGGCATGTCTTACGCCAGCAACTTCGCCTATATCGCAAGGCTCGACTGCAACGACATCTGCCTGCCAGGCCGCATTGAGCAACAGCGGGCGTTTCTCGATACACACCCTGATTGCCACCTGGTGGGTTGCTGGGTTGAAGCGGTCGATCAGGGCTCGGAGCAGCGTCATATACTGCGTTTCCCCACAGAGCAGGCAGATATTTTTGCCGCTATGTATAAACGCAACGTTTTTTGTCATTCTGCCACCATGTTCCGGCGCAGCAGCGCACTCGCACTGGGGGGTTATCCACCGCGGTTTCGTGCCGCCGAGGACTACGCACTGTTTTTTGCGATGGCTAAGAAGTATCAGGTTGCCAACATTCCAGAGGTATTGGTGCAATGCCGCACCACGCAGAAAAGCCAGCCCGCCTGCATAGTCAGGGCGAGAATGCTGTCCTCCATCCGCATCATTGCCCGCAATATGCAGCCTGGCTATCTATTGTGTGCATCAAAAAGTATTGCCAGTGCCAGCGGTCGCCTGGCACTGGGTATTGATGGTGCGACGTCCTAACAGATTTATTTTTAGAAAAGGTCTACTTAGGCAATCTGTTCAGAACCGTGCTGGTTTAAAAACAACTTCTCCAGGGTAAGCCGCGGTGTAATAGACAACACGCTGTGGCCCGCCGCCTGAATCTGCTGCAATAAAGCTGGCAGTTCTTCCAACTGCACCTGGCGCGACCAACGCTGGCCCGCCTCGTGCTGGTAGCCATCGAGGGGCTCGGCAGCCTCAATATAAATATCAAACAGGCCCCGGCTTGAACGAAACAAATCACTCGCCGTTTTACATGCCTCGATATGGCCCTTGTCGATCAAGGCGAAGCGGTCGGCGATACGCTCAACGTCATAGAGAACATGGGAAGTAAAAAACAAAGTGCCGCCCGCACGCCGGTAATCCAGCAGAATATCCACCACCTCACGCCGCCCTACCGGGTCGAGGCCGGAAAGGGGTTCATCGAGTATTAACAATCGCGGTTCACAGGCCAGCGCGTGAGCCAGTGCCGTGCGCTGGGTCATACCTTTGGACAAATTCCGAATCCGCTTTTTGGCGGCCTGCGCAATACCAAAGCGCTCCAGCCAGCCATAGCAGTGCTTTTTAATATCCGGTACATCCAGGCGATGCTGCATCACACCCATGCGCAGCAGTTCGTAAGGTGTCAGGTAATCGTAAAGATAGGGATTCTCCGGCACATAGGACATACCCAGCCGCGCACGCGGGTCGCGGGAGTCGATACCAAAGATACTCGCCCGCCCGCTATCGGCACGGATAATATCCATGATGATCTTGATAGTGGTGCTTTTGCCCGCCCCGTTGGCGCCGACAAAACCAAACGCTTCGCCCTCGCTGATATCCAGCTCTACACCGTGCAACACCTGGGTGCGCTTGGCGTACTTGCCAAAGTGCTTGTCTACCTGATGTACTTCAATCGCCTTTGCCGTCACTTTTTTCGCCTGCTGTTAAACTGAATCAGTCCGCTGCTGTCAATATGAAAGCCATAGCCGAACGGATCCCGGGGAATATTTTGCAGGTAACCTGCAGCGGTGAGTTGCTCAAGCTTGCCAATGGGTTCGCCGTTCTCCTGGGCATATTGCGCGGCTGCCTCGCGCAGTAGCAGGAGTATCTTCAAGCGGTCGATACGGCCCTGCAGCAGCCGCTGTATTTGCGGATCGTAGCTGGCATCTTTGAGCGCGGTAATTACACCAATTGCCGCGCGGGGATCGTCGCCCAGGGAATACCACTTTGCCGCAATTGCCTTGAACGACTCCCGATTAATGCCGTCGGTGCGACTGGCGGAAAGCTCCACCAATTCTGCGGCTCTTTCGTAGTTTTTGTTGAAATAATATTCGTTAAAGCCCTGGTAAAAGGGCGGCATAAAATCCCAGTAGCGACTGTCGGTGGCGCGCCCGAGGATAAACTGCGCCTCATCCACCTGGCCCCACCAGGGCAGTATGGCCGCCGCCACGTAGCTGTTGTCTTCCTGGCGCGGATTGAGGATCGCCACCTGGCGCTGCACCTTGGCCTGCACCTCGTAGGTGAGCTCGTCTTTAACATCGCCACCGATCATCATGGCGCGAAACACGCCAATATTGGCGGCGAGATAGCGATCGCCACCGGCCAGTAATACCTCGATATAACCGGGTATCACCACCCGCAACACATCGGCTTCTTGTGGCCGGGGCAGTGATTTAATGGGCCCCAACACCAGACCGTAGAGCAGTAAACCGGCAGTGGCGAGGGGCAGGCCATGCCAATGCAGGGACTTCACTAGGTAAATTCCCGCGCCTGGAAGCGGTTGACCGCAAGCCCCAACATAACAGCGATATAGGCAAAGGCCATGGCCAGCGGTAACAGCAGTTGGCGAGCATCGGGTTGTGCGCCGTATAAGGTCCAGTCGCGAATATCCAGCCGGCTTAAATCAGGGAAGATCCAGCTGGCGGTTTGCAGCAAACCCGACAAGCTCTCGCGTTGGGCTTCTTCGGCAAGGTCGGAGTAGAGCAAAAAGTCCAGGGTGGCGCCGATAGAACTGGCAACCACGGCAAAACCGATGCCCAACAGCAATGGCAACATGGGCGTAGTCGACAGGGTTGCGACCAGCAGGGCAAACGCCGCCACCACCAAAATGCTGATATACAAATAAGCGCAGGTGGCCCAGTAGGCCATGCCGGTATCGATGGGCGTTAACTGTTGGTAATCGACCACCTTAAACTGCAAGGTTAGCCACAATATGGCGGCCATAATGGCCACCGAGCCGGCACTAAGGAGGGCGATGCCCAAAAAGCGGCCGAGCAGATAGTGGGAGCGTGGCACCGGGTAAGACAGCGCAAACATCACCGTTTTGCGCTCGATATCCCTGCCGATTAAATCCTGCACCCAGAACAGTGCCATAAAAATCAGGATGGCCCGCATACCCGACAGGCCCACATCCAGCGCCAGGGTTTCGGGATGGCGGGCAGAAAAATTGGCCGCAAGCCAGGCAAGGCCGATAATTAACAGGGAGAGAACAACCAGCAACTGAAAGCTGTGGCTGCGAATACCGGACAACAGGGAAGACCAGATAAAAACTTTCATAGATACCGAAAAAGGGATTATTTTGTATCTCAGAATAGCATAATGCCCGGCAAGTGCCGGGCATTATTATCAAACCAAAATGCTTAAACCATTAGTTCAGGATCTACAAGTGGGTCGCGCCGATGAACAACCGGCAATATTGGCAAGCACCGGGTTCGGGTACTTTCGGAATTTCAGCTACCAGTTGTTGCAACGCCGCATGCGGCAACAGAACCGCCATTGCTGGAGCCGGTAAAGGCGATGCGCCCTTTGCTGGAGGCTGTACCAACAGCAATACCCACCGGATCTTCATCTGAATTCAAGCCTACGTTGGACGACACACTGAAGGCAAAGTCGCTAACAACAAAATTGCCATCAACGGCGGGATAGCTGACATTTTGAGCAGAGCCGGTAGCAATGATCGCACATGCGCCCGCCGCACACTCAGACGCAGTCTGCTCGCCGGCAGTATCCTGAGCAAAGGCCCCACCCGACAGCGCCATGGAAACAAAACCTGCAATAGCTAATTTTTTCATCATCATTTTAAAAACCTCTTGTTCAATAAAAAGTCGTCATTGCGAAACTGTTCTTTCGAGCAATCAACGATACTTAGTTGGAGTTAGCAATTGCGTTGGTCATAAAGTTACGCGCATCAGATTGTGCGGCTTTGTCCTGACCCTTGCGCTGGTATTCGCTGTACTGGGGAATCGCGATAGCCGCCAGGATACCGATGATGGCAACAACGATCATGAGTTCGATCAGGGTAAAACCCTTTTGAGCTTGTTTCTTCATGTGGACGTTCTCCGTTAGTCGTTTTTTTGTGATCCGGCGGTGAGTAAACCCTGCCATTGCCAAATACTATTCAATTGCCGTGCCAACTTTTTAAGCTAATCCCTCTTTATCTATTAAATTCAATTACTTAATTCAATTATTTAATGTTATCTGGTTTTTCATCGACTTATTACAAGCTACCGAAAGGGAAAACTGCGGTCAAAAAGTGACAATTTTTGTCACCTCGCTGGGTCAACAATCGACCTGGATCACAGTTATGAGCAATGCGCGCTTCTATAGTCACAGAACAAAGTGGTATTGCTATACTTGACAGGTATGATAACGGCTACAGTGCGCCACTGGGCCCATAAGAAACACTACGCAGGGCTCAAGGCCGGCGTGTAGCGAGGAAACGGACAATCGTATGGCAGCAAATAGCGCAACCCCGCTTAGCGGCCTGGCTCGACGCCTGGTCAAAGACGGCATTCTCGATGAGCAGGCAGCCCAGCAGAGCTACCAGAACGCCGCCGCCGAAAAAATCCCCTACGTCAGCTACCTGGTGCAGCAACAATACGCCGACAGCAGCAACATAGCCGAGGCCGCCTCCGATGAGTTCGGCACCCCCTACTTTGACCTCGACGCCTTCAATAAAGACAGCATGCCCAAGGGTCTGGTCGAAGAAAAGCTGATCCGCAAGCATCATACCCTGCCCCTGTTCAAGCGTGGCAACCGGCTATTTATTGCACTGTCGGACCCCACCAACCTGCGGGCGCTGGACGAAATCAAATTCCATACCGGTCTGTCGACCGACGCGGTGCTGGTAGAAGAAGAAGCCCTGGCGGAGGCGATAAAAGCCTACCTGGACGCCCAGGAAGAAGACTACGGCAAGAGCTTTGAGGGTCTCGAAGAAGGACTGGAAGATCTCGATATCGAGACGCTGGACAGCAACGCCAAAGAAGATGAAGACGTCGAAAAGGACGATGCGCCGATTGTACGCTTCGTTAACAAGCTGTTACTCGATGCCATTAAGGGCGGCTCCTCGGATATCCATTTTGAGCCCTATGAAAAAGCCTATCGAGTGCGGTTTCGCACCGACGGCATTCTCCACGAGGTAACCAAGCCGCCCATCAACCTCGCCAGTCGCCTGGCCGCGCGGCTTAAAGTTATGTCGCAGATGGATATTTCGGAGCGTCGCATCCCCCAGGACGGTCGGATTAAACTCAAGATCACTAAAAGCCGCTCTATCGACTTCCGGGTCAACACTCTGCCAACCCTGTGGGGCGAAAAAATTGTACTGCGGATACTCGATCCCTCGAGCGCCAAAATGGGCATCGACCAGCTCGGTTACGAAGCCAGTCAAAAAGACATGTACCTGAAAGCCCTTGGCCAACCCCAGGGTATGATACTGGTGACCGGGCCGACCGGTTCCGGTAAGACGGTCTCGCTGTATACCGGCCTCAATATCCTCAATACCCCGGAACGCAATATTGCAACCGCGGAGGATCCGGTAGAAATCAACATGGAAGGCATCAACCAGGTCCACGTCAATAACAAAGTGGGCCTCAATTTTGCCACCGCACTGCGCTCCTTCCTGCGACAGGATCCCGACGTCATCATGGTGGGCGAGATTCGCGACCTTGAAACCGCCGAAATCGGCATAAAGGCCGCCCAAACGGGACACCTGGTGCTGTCTACCCTGCACACCAACAGCGCCGGTGAGACCATTACCCGCCTGCTGAATATGGGAGTTGCGCCTTTTAACCTGGCGACTACCCTTAACCTGATTATTGCCCAGCGTCTGGCCCGGCGTCTGTGCGGTCATTGCGCCACCTCCGCCACCGATTTACCGCGGGAAGTATTGTTGCAAGAAGGCTTTACTGAGGACGATATCGACAATGATGGCTTTCGACTGATGCACCCCAACGCCAAGGGCTGTAACAAATGCCACCTGGGCTACAAAGGCCGGGTAGGAATATATGAAGTGGTTCGTGTTACACCGGCAATTTCCAAGCTTATATTGGAGGGAGCCAACGCCATGGGTCTGCAGGATCAGTTCGCCGCCGAAGGCTTTAACGACCTGCGCCGGTCGGCATTGAAGAAAGCCGCAGAGGGCGTAACCAGTCTGGAAGAAGTTAACCGGGTGACCAAGGATTAAATATGGCAACCAGCACAGCAGCAATCAAAAGTAATCAGTTCGTTTGGGAAGGCACCGACCGCAAGGGCAATAAAACCCGCGGTGAAATGATGGGCGCCAACCCGGCCATCGTCAAAGCCCAGCTTCGCAAGCAGGGCATTGTTCCCAAGGTGGTCAAGAAGAAGTCCAAGCCGCTGTTCAGCTCCGGCGGTGGCAAGATCAAACCCATGGATATCGCCATCTTCACCCGCCAATTGGCCACCATGACCAAGGCCGGCGTACCGTTGATACAGGCTTTCGATATCGTTGGCGAGGGCATTGAAAAGCCCGCGATGGCCACCATGGTGACCCAGATTAAAAACGATATCGCCTCGGGTAATAGCATGGCCTCTTCCATTGCCAAGTACCCACGGCATTTTGATGACCTGTTTTGCAGCCTGATTGATGCCGGCGAGCAATCCGGTTCGCTGGAAACCATGCTCGACCGGGTGGCAATCTACAAAGAGAAAGTAGAAGCCCTGAAGGCAAAAATTAAAAAGGCCATGACCTACCCGATTGCGGTTATCTCGGTAGCGGTTATCGTAACCGGCATCCTCCTGATTTTTGTGGTGCCGGAGTTTGCCAATACATTCAAGAGCTTTGGTTCCGACCTGCCGGCTTTCACCCAGTGGGTGGTGGCACTATCTGAATTTGTCCAAGCCAAGTGGTGGTTAATACTGGCTATTGGTATAGCGATATTTTTTACCATAAAGGAAGCCAAGCTACGCAGCAAGGGGGTGGCAGACTGGATCGACAGGTTTGTGCTTAAAATCCCGATTGTCGGCGATATCATCTACAAGTCGATTATCGCCCGCTTCTCGCGCACCCTGGCGACGACTTTTGCCGCCGGTGTACCGCTGGTCGATGCCCTCAACTCGGTGGCCGGTGCCACCGGCAACGTGGTGTATTCCGACGCCGTAATACAGATTCGCGACGATGTTACAACGGGCACCCAGCTCAACCAGGCGATTCGCGCCACCGGCCTGTTTCCTACCATGTTGCTGCAAATGGTGTCGATTGGTGAGGAATCCGGCGCCCTGGACGACATGCTCGACAAAGTCGCCAACCACTACGAAGCCGAAGTCGACAATGCAGTCGACAGCCTGACCTCGCTGCTGGAGCCAATGATTATGGCGGTGCTGGGCGTGCTGGTCGGCGGCCTGATGGTTGCTATGTACCTGCCGATCTTCACCCTGGGTAATGTTATAGGCGGGTAAATGCTGCAACAAAGCTGGCAGGCGGCGCCGCTCCTCTGGATCGGCGTCGCTTTTATTTTGGGGCTGTGTATTGGCAGCTTTCTCAACGTGGTGATCTACCGGCTGCCGGAAATGATGCGCCGGGAATGGCTGCGCGACTGCGTCGATTTTCTGCAGGAACAGGGCCACTCTATCAGCCCGCAACCAGAAGCACCCAAAGAAGCCGTGTTCAACCTCGCCAAACCGGACTCGCGCTGCCCTCAGTGCGGCCACGCTATTCGGGTATGGGAAAACCTGCCACTGCTCAGCTACCTGTTGTTGGGTGGCAAATGCAGTCAGTGTAAAACGCCGATCTCGTGGCGCTATCCCGCCATTGAATTGCTTACCGGAATACTGTCTGCCCTGGTTATATGGAAACTGGGCTTAACTCCCGGCTCGCTTTTGATTCTGGTGGCGACCTGGGCACTGGTGGCGCTCAGCTTTATCGATATCGATCATCAACTACTCCCCGACAGCATCACCCTGCCGCTGCTGTGGCTGGGCTTGCTGGCCAACAGTCTCGGCACCTTCGTACCGCTGGTCGATGCAGTGTGGGGCGCGATAGCCGGCTACCTGATCCTCTGGAGCGTGTACTGGGGCTTCAAGTTGCTGACCGGCAAAGAGGGCATGGGCTATGGCGACTTCAAGCTATTGGCCGCCTTCGGCGCCTGGATGGGCTGGCAGGCACTGCCCGTTATTATCCTGCTATCTGCCGTAAGTGGCATCGCAGTGACGCTGGCGCAGATGATGCTTGCCGGTCGCAGCCGCCACCAGACCATCCCTTTTGGTCCCTACCTGGCTATCGCCGGCTGGATTGCACTTCTGTGGCGAGATGATATAGTCCGCGCCTATTTCGGCATCAGCGGCCTGTAACCAAACGACAGAGTCGACTGACCGCAGCAATCAGGCAGGTGGGCATATGTTTGTAGTGGGGCTAAGCGGCGGCATCGGCAGCGGCAAAACCGCGGTATCTGACCGCTTCAAAGCGCTGGGTATCGATATTGTCGACGCCGATGTCGTGGCGCGCCAGGTGGTGGAGCCGCAGACCCAGGCCCTGCTGCAAATACAGCGCCATTTTGGCGACGATATTCTCCAGCCCGACGGGCAACTCGATAGAGCCAAGCTGCGCGCCCTGATATTTTCCAATCCCGAAGAAAAGGCCTGGCTGGAAAAGCTGCTGCATCCGCTGATCGGCGCTGAGGTATTTCGCCAGCTGGAAAATGCCCACAGCCCCTATGCGCTGTTTGTTTCGCCACTGCTGATAGAAGCCGGCCAGACAGCCTTTTGTGACCGGGTGCTGATAGTGGACGCACCGGAAGCCAGTCAACTCGACCGAACCACGGTTCGCGATAATAACAGCGTCGAACAGATTAAAAACATTATGAACACCCAGCTCAGTCGCCAGCAACGTCTGGAATATGCGACCGATGTCATCGATAATAGCGGCTCACTCCAACAACTGGACCAGGCGGTAACTGCATTGCACCACAAGTTTCTAGCACTGGCCGAGGAAAAGCGAGGCGATGGCGAGCAAACCGATGAATGAACCGCTGCAGGTTAAATGCCCCGGTTGTGGCGCAAAAGTCTTGTGGCGCCGGGATAACCCCAACCGGCCGTTTTGTTCCGAACGCTGCAAGGCCGCAGACTTTGTGGCCTGGGCCAATGAAGAGCAGGTCATTGGGGGCAGTCCCGATTACGATGACGTGCTGTCAGAAGACTTGCTACGCCATTGAATTGTGGCAACAACAAGCCGACGCTTATTTGGCAGGCTTTGGAACTGGCCAGCAACTAAAGCAAGCGGCGTTGCAGCTCTGCAACAATCGCTTGATTCGCCTCTGGAAAATCGATCTCGTGTAATTGCGCAATGCTTGCCCAGTGTAGTGGCTGGCCTTGCCGGCCTTTCGGCACACCCTTAAAACCCGTTACCAGCCAAACATCGAGCGCTACCGATCTGTCATGGTACTCGTGCTCTATGCGCAGCAATGGCTTACAGTCTGTCGCGGTAATGCCCAATTCCTCGCGCAGTTCACGTGCCAGGCCTTGCGCGATGGTTTCACCCGCCTCTACCTTGCCGCCGGGAAACTCCCATAATCCGCCCTGGTGTGCATCGCTAGCGCGCTTCGCCAGCAACACACGAGAGCCAGCAATATCGACAATAGCTCCCACTGCCACTTCAATGGGCGTCAACTTTCCTGTTGCATTCCATAAAGCGGCAGCTCTCTGGCGATAGCTAACTGCGGTACTCAGCATTGATGCGGATGTAGTCGTGGGAGAGGTCCGTGGTCCATACGGTATCGCTGTACTGACCCCGGCCGAGATCGATTGTGATGTGAATATTTTCTCGCGCCATAGCGGCGCTGCCTAGCTCTTCAGTATAACTGGAGGCACGGGCACCGTGCTCAGCCACCAGGACATCATTGATCCAAACGCGAACACCGGCGACGTCCAGCTCATGTAAACCGGCTCGCCCCACCGCCGCGAGGATACGGCCCCAGTTGGCGTCGCTGGCGAACAGTGCGGTTTTGACCAGCGGCGATTCGGCGACCGCATAGCCAACGGCAATGCACTCCGCCGCCGCCCCACCGCCACGCACTTCGACAGCGACAAATTTGGTCGCGCCTTCGCCATCCTTAACGATGGCGTGGGCCAACTCGATCATCAATTCGGTAACCGCGGCAGAGAATAACTCCCAATCCGGAGTGTCTTGTTGCAACTCCAGGCCACTGGCACCAGTGGCGATAAGCAGTGTGGCGTCATTGGTTGAAGTGTCGCCATCAACGGTAATGCGGTTAAAGGATGCATCAACGGACTTCTCTAGCAAACTTTGCAGCGCCGCCTGCCCAACCACTGCATCGGTCGCGACATAGGCCAGCATGGTCGCCATATTGGGCTTGATCATGCCCGAGCCCTTGGCAATGCCGGTAATCGTGATATCTCCCAGCGCCAACGACAAGCGCCGACTAGCGCCTTTGGGGCGAGTGTCGGTAGTAAGGATGCCATCGGCCGCTGCCTGCCAGCCATTTTCAGAAAGCTGCTGCAGAGCCGCCGGCAGGGCCTGCTGTATTTTGTCTGCGGGCAACGCTTCCCCGATGACACCGGTAGAAAATGGCAGTACCTGTTGAAACTCGACACCGGTCAGATTGGCGAGACTCTGGCAACAGCGGCGAGCATCTTCCAGGCCCTGCATGCCGGTACCCGCATTGGCGTTACCGGTATTGATCATCAGCAAGCGGGGCACCGCAGCAGCCAGGTGCTGCCGCGCCACCACCACCGGCGCGGCACAAAAAGCATTACGGGTAAAAACTGCCGCAACCCTGGAATCGGGCGCAAGCTCAAAGACCACCAGGTCGAGGCGGCCGGGCGTCTTGATCCCGGCACTGCTTACACCAATACGTACTCCCCCAACCGGCAGCAGTTCAGGCAAGTCAGCTTCGCCAACGGCCATTAGAGTTTACCGTGGCATTGCTTGTACTTTTTACCGGAACCACAGGGGCAGGGTTCATTGCGGCCCACTTTACGCTCTTCACGAACGAAAGGCTGAGCCAGCCCACCAGGCTTATCCGTCTCGGCTTCTTTTTGTTCGCTTTGCTCGTTTTCCAGCCCGGCGAATTGCTGATGCTGTGCCTGCGCTTTTTCCTGACGCGCGGCTTCCTCAAGACGCCGCTGCTCCAGCAATTCAGCATCTTCCACCTTGATTTGTACTTTGGAGAGGAAACCCACGACCTGGTGCTTGAAGTTATTAAGCATTTCCTCGAACAGGGCAAACGACTCACGCTTGTATTCCTGCTTTGGATTCTTCTGGGCGTAGGCACGCAGATGAATACCGTGGCGCAGGTGATCCATGGTTGCAAGATGCTCTTTCCACAGTTGATCGAGAACCTGCAGCATTATCTGCTTTTCGAAGCTGCGCATCTGCTCACCCACCCGGGCACTCTTTTCAGTATAAGCAAGCTCAACCGATTCGAGAATCCTGGTGCGCAGCGGCTCCTCATGCAGTGAGGTATCCGCCTCCAACCATTGGCCAATAGGCAGCTCGATGCCGAATTCCGCTTCGAGATGCTGCTCCAACTGGGGAACATTCCACTGCTCAAATAGACTGCCGGGAGGAACAAAGCCGTCGATGACATCGCTGACCACATCCCGACGAATATCGTCGAGCATTTCCGTTACATCATCGGCTTCCAACAGGTACAAGCGCTGCTGGTAAATAATCTGGCGTTGCTCGTTGGCGACGTCGTCGAAATCGAGCAACTGTTTGCGAATGTCAAAATTGCGTCCTTCAACCTTGCGCTGGGCTTTCTCGATGGCATTGGTAACCATCCGGTGCTCAATTGCCTCACCCTTGTCCATGCCCAGCGCCTGCATGAAGCCCTTGACCCGGTCAGAGGCAAAAATGCGCATCAGGTTGTCTTCGAGTGACAGGTAAAAGCGACTGACTCCAGGATCACCCTGGCGACCGGAACGGCCGCGCAACTGGTTATCGATGCGTCGTGATTCATGACGCTCCGTGCCCAATACATGCAGGCCACCAGCCTCGATCACAGTCTGGTGACGCTGCTCCCAGGCCTGCTTATGCAGCTGTTTTTCGGCTTCAGAAGCCCCCTCCATCCCTGCAAGCTCAGCCTCAAGATTACCACCGAGCACAATATCGGTGCCGCGGCCCGCCATATTGGTGGCTATGGTTACTGCACCAGGCCGCCCGGCCTGGGCAATAATCTCGGCCTCTCTGACATGGAACTTGGCATTGAGCACTTCATGCTTGATCTTACGCTGGTTGAGCAACCGCGATAGCTCTTCAGAGGTTTCGATAGAGGCGGTGCCAACCAGTATCGGCGCCTGTTTTTCAAGGCAAGACTTAATATCTTCAGCAATGGCATCAAATTTCTCTTCCTTGCTGAGGAAAATCAAGTCGTTGAGGTCTTCCCTGATCACCTTCATATGGGTAGGAATCACCACCACGTCCAGACCATAAATCTGATGGAATTCCGGAGCTTCGGTATCAGCAGTACCGGTCATGCCCGCCAGCTTTCGGTAGAGGCGAAAATAGTTCTGGAAGGTTGTCGAGGCCAATGTCTGGCTCTCAGCCTGAATCTGCACGCCTTCTTTAGCTTCAATCGCCTGGTGCAGGCCCTCGGACAGACGCCGGCCCTGCATGGTTCGACCGGTATGCTCGTCGATCAGTACAACTTCTCCGTCCTGTACGATGTAATCAACATCGCGATGGAACATCACCTTGGCCCGCAACGCGGTCAAGCAATGTTGCAACAGTGACAGATTGGTGGCCGCGTAAAGGCTATCGCCCTCCTGTAACAGGCCTTCCCGGGTCAGCATGTCTTCAATCAGCTGGTGTCCGTCTTCGGTCAACTCGATGTGCCTGGACTTCTCATCAATGGTGTAGTGACCCGCTTCTGCGCTGTCTTCAACATGGGGTTTTAGGGCGGGAATAAGAGTATTAATCCGGCGATACATCTCGGAGCTGTCTTCAGCGGCGCCGGAAATAATCAGCGGTGTCCGCGCCTCATCAATCAGTATCGAGTCGACTTCATCAACAATTGCAAAAGCCAGAGTACCCTGTTGTCTGTCATCGGGCGACAACGCCATGTTGTCACGCAGGTAATCAAATCCGAACTCGTTATTGGTGCCGTAAATGATGTCGCAGCGATAGGACGCACGTTTTTCATCGCGCAATTGGTTTGGCACCACGAAACCCACTTTGAGCCCCAGGAATTCGTACAGGGGTCCCATCCAGCCGGCATCCCGGCGAGCCAGGTAATCGTTAACCGTTACCATGTGCACGCTATCACCGGACAGTGCGTTGAGGTAGGCAGGCAGGGTCGCCACCAGAGTCTTACCCTCTCCGGTGCGCATTTCGGCAATTTTGCCTTCGTGCAGGGTGATGCCACCAATCAGCTGCACGTCGAAGTGCCGCATACCCAGAACCCGGCTACTCGCCTCACGACAAACCGCAAAGGCTTCTGGCAATAACTGCTCGAGATTCTCACCTTGCTGAAACCGCTGGCGAAACTCATCAGTTTTGGCCTTCAGCGCTGCGTCGTCCAGCGCCGCGACATCGTCCGCGAGAGCATTGATACGGACGACATACTTGCCCATACGCTTTAATTCACGATCATTTTTCGTGCCAACAACTTTTTTAAGGAGTTTTCCAATCATGTCCGAAGTCTATAGATAAGGAAGAAAAAATAACAAGATCAGGCCGCGTGGCGGCCGAGGGTGCACAGTAAAGCGGAAGGAGGATAAATTGGCAAGCCCGACAGCCGAATTATGGCCGATTGGCGAGACTGCCAGGCTATGAGCGATCGGCGCGTGCGATATAAGCCGCAGGGTTTTCAGGTTTACCGTTTTTGTAAACTTCAAAATGCACGTGAGGGCCAGTCGACCGTCCGCTGGACCCCATCAGGGCAATCGCCTGACCCTTTTTGACTACTTCACCGACACCAACCAGGTTTTCTTTACAATGCGCATACCGCGTTACATAGCCACCACCATGATTGATCTCAACCATCAAGCCGTAGCCACTGCGCTTGTCCGCCCAGGTGACAACGCCTGAAGCAACCGCAACAATTTCAGACCCCAGCTTGCCCGCAAAATCGACACCATTGTGCCATGCCCGACGACCATTGAAAGGGTCGGTTCTATTGCCGTATTTCGACGACATCCAGCCCTTGACGACCGGCGTGCCTGCTACCGACAGTTCGTCTTGCAACTGGCGATTCACCAGCAACCCGGCCATGATGTCCAGTTGCTGCTCGCGATCTTCAATCTGCTGGGCTAATTGGTCCAGCACCTGGATAAAATCAGGAGGGCCGTAGGGTTCGCCCTGATCGTCGATAACCGGGCCACCCATGGCCGGCGGCTGACTGAAATCAAACTCGTTTTCATCGAGCTTGGCCACATTCAACACGCGCTCACCGAGGGCGTCAAGGCGAATCAACCGCGCCTGCAATCGCGCCATACGCACCGTAAGCGCTTCCAACTCATTGCGCGACGCGCGCTGCACCTGTTTCAAATACTGCTGCTGACCCGTTAGTTGCTGCTCCCAGGCCGCCATGGCCTCAACCGGCACCATGCTGGAATCCAAATGACGTGCCATCGAAAAACCGCCAACGGCAAAGGCAACAGGCAGTGCGAGCAAAAACGTCACTCCTGCCCATCTGACCGGTCGCGAAAGAGTCAGATTGCGAATTTTTTGGGGTTTGTCGGGGTCGAATAGGATAATTTTCATGTCAACGCGTAACTACCTGACAGTCATCGCCAGCACCAAATTGGCTGGCTCGGCTGTACAATTCTAAACCAATAGGTGACTACCTACCTCCGGGAGGCTCCCGCAGCTAGCGAATTAAACCAGAAATGAGACCTGTTAGACAGCTAAAACAGGACTAACATACGAAATAGGCGCGTCGGCGGGGTCTTCGAAGGTCACGACCTCCCAGGCATCCGGCTCCGAGATCAGCTTTCTCAACACGGTATTGTTAAGCGCATGGCCGGATTTTACCGCCCGGAACTCTCCGATCAAACTGTTACCCAGCAGGTACAAGTCGCCGATGGCATCGAGTATCTTGTGTTTAACAAATTCGTCCTCGTAGCGCAGACCGTCTTCATTGAGGATACGGTATTCATCCACCACGATCGCGTTATCGACGCTTCCACCCTGGGCCAGGCCCTGCGAGCGCAAGTATTCGATTTCATGCATAAAACCGAAGGTCCGCGCCCTGCTGATTTCCTTGACGAAGGAAGTGCTGGAAAAGTCAACTTCGGCATTGACTTTTCGGCCGCGAAAAACAGGGTGGTCGAAATCGATAGTGAAAGCCACTTTAAAGCCGTCAAAAGGCAATAAGCTGGCGACCTTATCGTCGTCCTGAACCGTAACAGCACGCTTGATGCGGATAAATTTCTTGGCCGCTTCCTGCTCAGTGATTCCCGCAGACTGAATCAAGAACACAAAAGGGCCGGCGCTGCCATCCATAATCGGGACTTCTGGCGCACTGACTTCTACGTAAGCATTGTCAATCCCCAAGCCCGCCATAGCTGACAGCAGATGCTCCACTGTCGAAACCCTGACGTCACCTTTAACCAGCGCAGTCGAGAGTCGAGTGTCGCCGACATTTTCTGCCCGTGCCTCAATCTCAACCACTGGATCAAGGTCGACACGACGAAATATGATGCCACTGTCGACCGGCGCCGGCTTCAAGGTCAGGTACACTTTCTGCCCGGTATGCAGACCAACACCAGTGGCGCGTATTTCGTTGCGCAAAGTTCGTTGCTTTATCATGGTCGTTGTAATCCTGCTCGCTGTCGGGTCTATATGCCTGCCAAAGGGCACCACTACCAGACGATTTCAGTCAGTCACGTTAACCAGAAAGCGACGGCATTGCTGGGATCGTCGGCCCTTTAATAGTCTTGTCTGACGCTGAAGTACATTGTGGCAAGATGCTTCCACCATACCATACGTAAAATCCACAACATAGCCGAGGGAATATTCTGCCCCGCCAGTGCCTGAAAACAGCCCGCCACTTTGGACGGGCTGGTAAATAGGAGCTGGTGAGACCTTGCGCCCGCGTCGCGCTAGTCGGCCTGGCGACGCAGGAATGCCGGGATATCCAGATAGTCCATATCATTACCCCGACTCGCTCTCGTGCCCGCTACAGCGCGCTCTGAAGTCTCGACTGCAGGTTGCTTGGTACGGCGAATCACCGTCGGCTGATCGTACTGGTTGTAGTCGCTGCCCATGGCACGGGGAGCAGATTCAACCAGCTTGACCGGCGCTGCAGTTTCTACCACGTCACCCAAACCGGTGGCGACTATGGTTACGCGAACTTCATCACCCAGGGTGTCATCAATAGCGGTACCGATGACCACCGTGGCATCAGGCGAGGCGATTTCTTCTACCGTGTTACCAACGTCGGCAAACTCACCCAGGCCAAGATCCCGTCCAGCAGTAATGTTGACCAGGATTCCTCGAGCACCGTTAAGGTTAATGTCATCCAGTAGCGGGCTATTGATCGCCGCCTCAGCAGCTTCGCGCGCCCGGCCTTCTCCCACCGCACGTCCGGTACCCATCATCGCCATTCCCATCTCCGACATTACCGTTCGCACATCGGCGAAGTCGACATTGATGATGCCAGGATGAATAATCAGGTCGGCAATACCCTGGACTGCGCCAAGTAAAACATCATTGGCAGCCTTGAATGCGTCAAGCAGCGTTGTACTCTTACCCAGCACCGGCAGCAGGCGTTCGTTGGGAATCGTAATCAGCGAGTCAACATGCTCGCCCAGAGCACGCAGACCTTCTTCAGCAATCGCCATCCTCTTCTTGCCCTCAAACGGGAAAGGCTTGGTTACCACGGCCACCGTCAGGATTCCAAGTTCGCGGGCAACTTCAGCAACGACTGGCGCGCCTCCGGTACCGGTACCGCCACCCATGCCAGCGGTAATGAACACCATGTCGGCACCTGCCAGTACTTCGGCAATGCGCTCACGATCTTCCAACGCAGAATGACGACCAACCATCGGATTGGCGCCTGCGCCCAGACCCTTGGTTATTTCCCCACCCAACTGCAACACCGTCCGACTCGAAACGTCGGAAAGCGCCTGGGCATCGGTATTAGCACAGATAAACTCGACACCTTCGACATTACTGTCAATCATGTGCCTAACCGCATTACCGCCACCGCCACCAACTCCAATTACTTTAATGACTGCACTCTGAGGTACATTGTCTACCAGCTCAAACATTTCTCTTACTCCCTTTCTGCCATTGACATCAATCGGGTAATCCCAACTGAAATTTTAAAAATTGCCCTGAAACCATTGCTTAATACGATGTACAAAGCCCGGCGCACTCCGCCCTGTACGATTGTTGCTCTGCTTCTTCTGTTGCTTCATGCCGTACTGCAGCAACCCCACTCCCGTGGAGTAAATGGGATTCCTGACAATATCGTTGAGGCCCGCGACATCCTGCGGCAGGCCAAGTCGAACCGGCATGTGGAAAATTTCTTCCGCCAGCTCCACGGCGCCTTCCATCATCGAAGTGCCGCCCGTTAACACAATTCCGGCCGGGATCATGTCTTCAAACCCACTGCGCTGGAGCTCCGCCTGCAACAGGGTGAACAACTCGTCATAACGCGGCTCAACCACTTCCGCCAGTGACTGGCGAGACAATTCCCGCGCTGGACGATCACCCACACTGGGTACCTTGATAGTTTCATCGATCCCGGTGAGCTGGGTGAGCGCACAGGCGTACTTAATTTTAATTTCCTCGGCGTGCTGAGTCGGTGTTCTCAGCGCCATAGCGATATCATTAGTCACCTGGTCTCCGGCAATCGGAATTACACCGGTGTGCTTGATGGCACCTTCAGTGAATATGGCGATATCGCTAGTACCACCACCGATGTCTACCAGACAGACACCCAACTCCTTCTCGTCTTCAGTGAGCACCGCATAACTCGAGGCCAACTGCTCGAGGATGACATCTTCTACTTCCAGGCCGCAGCGTCGAATACACTTCTCAATATTCTGGATGGCATTGACCGCACAGGTCACCAGGTGAACCTTGGCTTCCAGCCGGACTCCCGACATGCCGAGCGGCTCCTTGACCCCCTCCTGGGTATCGATGATGTATTCCTGGGGCAGGATATGCAGAACTTTTTGATCGGCGGGTATGGCTACCGCCTGGGCGGCATCGATCACCCTCTCGAGATCCAGCGGCTGCACCTCCCGGTCTCGAATAGCGACGATACCGTGGGAATTCAGGCTGCGAATATGGCTGCCAGCAATACCCGCAAAGACTGAGTGAATCTGGCATCCGGCCATCAACTCTGCCTCCTCGACTGCCCGCTGAATCGACTGCACCGTCGATTCAATATTGACAACCACGCCTTTCTTCAAGCCGCGGGACTGGTGCGAACCGATCCCGACAATCTCTATCTTGCCGTCTTTGTTGACTTCACCTACCAGGGCCACAACCTTGGAGGTCCCAATATCCAGGCCAACTATCATGTTGCCTTCATTACCACTGCTCATAAATGCTCACTTTGCGCGTGTTCATCAACTTTCGACCTCACTTTTGCTGCCGGGCCGGTTCAGCCACTCTACCGCCAGGCCGTTCTGGTAGCGCAGGTCGATGCGTTTAATATCTGCAAGATATTTGTTCAGCGAAAGGTCGTAGATCGCCAGGAAACGCTGCAGCTTTTCCATGACGCGATCACGACCGAACACCAGTTCAACTTCACTTTTTAATGCCGAGCTCCACGAGCCTCGCTCACTAAGGCGCATCGATTGCAATGCCAGATTTCGACTACCGAGCACCTTGCCAAGATCGATATATCGCTGAATCACCACTTCCTGACTGCCGTCCGGCCCCTCAAGGTAAGGCAGTGACTCCTCGATCCTCGCACCTTCGGGAGAGAAGAGTTGTCCCTTGTTATTGATCAACCGATCCTTGCCCCACCAGGCAATAGGTTTTTGTTCTTGCACTGCAATAACCAGCCCATCGGGCCAGTCCCGTTTGACTTCGGCCCGATAGACCCAGGGCAATGCTTCCAATGAAGCGCGCAAATCAACCAGCGGCACAGTGAGGTAATCGTTGTCAATGAAAGGCGCCACCGCCTGTTTCACATGGTCCTGTTGCAGGTGACGAAAATCGCCATTTACGGTGACCTCTCGCACCGGCCGCTCTAGTAAGTCAGCCGCCTTGTAAACCAATAATCCGGCACCAGCCAGCATTAACACTGCAGCCAGGCTACGCAGCACCAACGCAGCATCGATGGAAGGCTTTAGTAGAACCCGGCGACGCCTCACCGCTTTGCGACTGGCGCCACGTCGGCGAGCAACGGGTCGATTAGGTGCCTTGCTCACCGCGCCACCTCTGCTACTGCAACGTTAAGGCTCACCGCCAGGATACGCAGCACCAATTCTTCGAAACTGTAACCCGCTGCCTTTGCCGCCATCGGTACCAGGCTATGGTCAGTCATTCCCGGAATGGTATTCACCTCCAGCAGCTGAAAATGCCCGGCGCTGTCCTGCAGTGCATCAACTCTGCCCCAGCCACTGCAGCCGAGGGTCTGATATGCGTCCAACGCCAGCTTCTGTAAATCCTGTTCCTCCTCTGCAGACAAGCCAGAGGGAATCAGGTAGCGTGTGTCATCGGCCAGGTACTTGGCGTCAAAGTCGTAGAAACTATGCTCAGTCTCAAGCTTGATTATGGGCAATACCTGGTCAGCCAATAACGAAATCGTATATTCACCGCCTTCGATCCAGCGCTCGGCAAACACCAGCTTATCGAAGCCAGCTGCAGTGTGGTAAGCCTGCTCTAATTGCCGGGCATCTTCGACCACACTCATACCAATACTGGAGCCTTCGTGAGCAGGCTTGACTATTACCCGCTCACCGAGCTGCTTCATGATCTCGTCCCAGTCGCTGTTGCCGTTCAGCAATATGGAAGCCGGAGTAGGCAGTGCCAATCCTCGCCACAATTGCTTGCAGCGCCATTTGTCCATAGCCAGTGCCGATGCCAGCACCCCGCTGCCGGTATAACTGATACCCATGGTGGTGAGAGCACCCTGGATGGTGCCGTCTTCTCCGCCCGGCCCATGCAAGGCGATAAAACTGTGCTTGAAACCATCCTGGCGCAGCAGGGTAATCCAGTCGTCCCGGGTATCAACAAGCTCGGCGTCGAGACCACTATCGACCAATGCCTGGTGACAACTGCGGCCGCTCTTCAACGAAACCTCGCGCTCTGCCGCCAAGCCGCCGCAGAGCACTGCAATCGGCGATTGCAGGACGGCTCGAATTGACTGGACCAGCGCCTGGTTCATTCTGGATCACCCTCCTCACTGGCTGCGCCCTGGTTGACAACACCCGATTCAGCCAGCATCCGAGCCAGGCTACCGACATCGCCGGCGCCCTGGGTCAGGACAATATCTCCCGCACGAGCTACATTGCGCAGCACTTCCGGCGCCTGCTCAATGCCGGTGACGTAAATAGGCTCCAGGGCTCCCCGCTGCCGAAGACTGCGACAAAGACTTTTGCTGTCCGCCCCCGGAACGAATTCTTCGCCGGCGCTGTAAACCTCCAGTAACAGCAACTCATCTACCGTCGACAATACGTCGACAAAATCTTCATAAAGATCACGGGTACGTGAGTAGCGATGAGGCTGGTACAACATCAGCAAACGTCGTTCAGGCCAACCCTGGCGAACCGCAGCGATGGTGGCTGCAACCTCGGTAGGGTGGTGACCATAATCGTCAACCAGCATCACTTCACCGCCGCCAACCGGATACTCGCCATAGACTTCGAAACGCCTGCCGACTCCGGCAAACTGCTCAAGTCCGCGAACGATAGCGGCATCATCAACTTTTTCGTCGGTAGCAACAGCTATAGCCGCAGTAGCATTCAGCACATTGTGCCGTCCCGGGATATTAAGAATAATCTGCAGCGCAGGGTGACCATCGGGACGATGCACGGTAAAATTCGACTGCATCCTGTCCATTCGCATGTCACTGATGCGGTAGTCGGCACTCTCATTAAAACCGTAGGTAACCAGCGGCCGAGCAACCTGCCCGAGCAGCCGCTCCACTACCGGGTCATCGATACAAAGTACGGCCAACCCATAAAACGGAAGGTTGTGCAGAAACTCGACAAAGGTATTCTCCAGCCGACTGAAGTCACCACCGTAGGTTGACATATGATCGGCATCAATATTGGTCACAATGGCGACCATCGGCTGTAAATGCAGGAAAGACGCGTCACTCTCATCGGCCTCAGCCACCAGGTAGCGACTCTCTCCCAAACCGGCATTGGCGCCGGCGCTATTGAGGACGCCGCCAATAATAAAGGTAGGGTCGAGCTTCCCCTCAGCCAGTACTGAAGCAATCAAACTGGTGGTGGTTGTCTTGCCATGGGTGCCCGCCACTGCGATCCCGTGGCGGTAGCGCATCAGCTCAGCCAGCATTTCTGCCCGCGGCACCACGGGTATACGATTCTCCCTGGCATATACCAGTTCGGGATTATCGTCAGGTATTGCCGTTGAGCACACCACCACATCGGCGCCCTGCAGGTGCTCACTACCATGACCAATGCCAACCCGCATACCCAACTCAACAAGCCGGCGCGTCACATTGCTGGCCTTGGCATCGGAGCCGGAAATCCGGTAACCCTGGTTGCATAGCACTTCAGCAATACCGCACATGCCTGCTCCACCGATACCAATAAAGTGAATCTGGCTTATACGCCGCATTTCCGGCACCTGGAATGGACTGGGTACGTTAGGCATTGGCCACCTCCATGCAGCGGGCTGCAACCTCTTGCGTCGCCATCGGCCTGGCACATTCACGGGCACGCATGGCCATTGCCAACAAATCTTCGCGGCCTGCCTGCCAATCAGACAACTGCTGCGCCAGAGTGGCGGCATTCAACGCATCCTGGGGCAACAAAATGGCGCCTCCTCGCTTGCTCAACCACTCGGCGTTGCGAGTCTGATGATCGTCGATAGCATGGGGATAAGGCACCAGCAGCGATGGCAGTCCGGCCGCCGCTAATTCAGATACCGTTAAGGCTCCTGCCCGGCACACAGCGACGTCAGCCCAGCCATAAGCCTCGGCCATATCCTCGATGTAGGGCTCAACGGCAGCGACTACCGCGTTTGCCTGGTACAGTGCTGCGGTTGCAGCATATTGTTTGGGACCTGTCTGGTGTCTCACTTCGGGGCGCAGTGACTCCGGCATAGATGCCAGAGCCGCAGGCATAGCCTGGTTCAGCGCCTGGGCACCCAGGCTACCCCCGACAACCAGCACCCGCAGCGGCTTGTGCCGATCTCGTTGACGCTGTTCGGGCGCAGGGATGTTGGCAATCTCGGGACGCACCGGATTACCGGTATACAGTACCCCGGGTCGACCAAAAGCGCCTTCAAACCCCTCCATAACAACGCGTGCAAGGCGCGCCAGAATACGATTGGTGGTTCCAGGCACTGCATTCTGTTCCTGGATAAGCAGTGGAACTCCAAGTAACCAGGCAGACAGTCCGCCGGGGCCAGAAGCAAAACCGCCCATACCCAGAACACATCCGGGACGCAAGCGAAGGCAAACTTTCATGGCCTGAGTCAGTGCCAAGGGCAACAGTACGGGTGCCTTTAGCAGCACCGCCAGACGCTTACCGCGCAAGCCCGTAACCGATAGGCGATGCAGGGTTATCCCCGCTGCCGGCACCAATCTTGATTCGATACCTTGCTCGGTACCGAGCCATTCCACCCGATAGCCTGCACCCTGCAGGCATTGTGCAGTCGCCAATGCCGGGTATACATGGCCCCCGGTGCCGCCAGCCATGATCAGGATATTTTTCTTGTCACGCCGCTTCATTGGCCCGTTTGCGCCTCTTGTTCAGCCGTGACTTGTTGCTCACGAACAGTCAATTCAACCCGTGCAACCAGGGCCACCAACACCACGCAGGTAATCAAGCTGCTACCGCCATAACTGAAAAATGGCAGGGTCAAGCCCTTGGTAGGCAAGAGGCCGGTATTGACGCCCACATTAATAAATACCTGTAGCGCGATCAGTAACGCTGCCCCATAAGATAAATAGGCGCCAAAACAGAAACCTTGACGCTCTGCACGGCGCGCCACCTGCAGCATGCGACCAACCAGGGTAGCAAACAGCGCCAGTACCAGCAGGACCCCGACAGCGCCCATTTCTTCAGCCAGAATCGCGAACACAAAGTCGGTATGGGCTTCAGGAAGGTAAGACAATTTTTGCACACTATTGCCCAAACCCACCCCGAACCACTCGCCCCGGCCAAATGCGATCAATGCCTGAACCAACTGGTAACTAATGCCGTACTGATGCTCCCAGGGGTTGGTGTACGCCAACAGTCGCTCCATCCGGTAGTCTGACGTGGCCACCATCGCTCCGGCAGCCATTAAAGCTACTGCGGTCAGGGTCATAAACTGCCATAGGCGAGCGCCGCCGAGAAACAGCATCCCCATGACAGCCCCCATTATCACCACGGCGGCTCCAAAATCAGGCTCGGCCAGCAGTAACACGATCAATACAGCCATTACCACCAAGGGCTTTAAGAAGCCGGCAAGATTGGAGCGAACCTCGTCCCGTCGCCGCACCAGGTAACCCGCCATATAAATAATGACAAACAGCTTGACGAACTCTGATACCTGCACGGTAAACGGTCCAACCGCCAGCCAGCGCTTACTGCCGTTAACTTCGCGGCCGACAATCAGCACCAGACACAGCAGAGCCACACCCAGCAGCAGCAACCACCAACCGTGCCGATCAAGAGCCGCGGTGGGAACGTGAAACACTGCAATGCCACCCATTAGTGCCAGCACCAGGTAGAATCCATGGCGCTGGATGTGATGAAAAGGGTTGTCATATTGGGTGCGCGCAAACTCGATTGACGCCGAACTCATCGCGACAAAGCCCGTGATCAACAGCGCAACAAGTGCTACACACAGCAAAGTGTCGGCCGCCTGGAGTCGCAGTACCGGCATCTTGATCGCAAGCCCGGTCATTGCACCACTCCCTCAATATGCGCTTGCACCAGGGCGCTGAATACATCGCCACGATGCTGGTAGTTACGGAACATATCGAAGCTGGCGCAGGCGGGTGACAATAGAATGCGGTCGCCAGCGTCAGCCAGTTGCCTGGCGCAGGAGACTGCAGCCGCCATATCTTCCACGCGCGACACAGCCACCTTGCCCTGCAAGACTGCAGCAATATCTGCTGCGGCTTCGCCCAGCAATACCACGGCTTTAAGCTGCCCGAACAGCTGTTGCAGACTGCTAAAGTCGGCGCCTTTGCCCTGGCCTCCGGCGATCAATACGATATCGCCCTGGCGCCGCGACAAGCCGCGCACCGCAGCCATCGTGGCTCCGGGATTGGTGCCTTTGGAATCATTGAAAAACTCGATCCCGTCGCGCGCTCCCAGCCACTGGCAACGATGCGCCAGCCCGGGAAACTCCTGTAAAACCGACAGCATCGCATCGCGCTGCAAACCTGCTGCCTCACCAAGAGCCAGTGCTGCAAGGGCGTTGAGCAAATTGTGTTCACCGTGCAGTTTCATATCGGCACTCGACAACAGCGCCTCGTGGCCCCGCGCGAGCCAGGTACTGTTGTCTTGTTGCAGCAGGCCGTACTGCTTAAGGTCCGGGGTCCCGGCACCAAAACTGATACTTGATTGCTCGCGATTCAATAGCGGGTAGGTGAGCTTGTCGTCGCGGTTATAGACCACGCAGCGAGAAGCCGGGTAGATGCGTTGCTTGGCCTGCTGATAAGCCGCAAGATTGGGGTAGCGGTCCATGTGATCGGGTGAAATATTGAGGATGCTAGCGGCGGCGGCGGCAGGAAATTCGCTGCGCTCCAACTGAAAGCTGGAAAGCTCCAAAACGAACAGTTCGTACTGCTGTCCGGGACTGAGAAAATCGAGTACCGGCGTGCCGATATTACCGCCTACGGCGACCCGCAAACCGCTAGCCTCGGCCATCTTGCCAACCAGGGTGGTTACTGTGGTCTTGCCGTTAGAGCCCGTGATGGCAACTATCGGCTGGTCTACTGCCGCGAGCAGCAGGTCAATATCACTGGTCAGCACGGAGCCGTTATGCAGTGCGTTCTGGATAGCCGGATGGTCCAGGCCGATGCCGGGGCTCACGATCAAGGTGCTGCAAGCCGCCAACAAGTCGCCATCAAACTCACCGGTGTAAAGCGGCACCCCGGGAAAATCATGGCGGAAGTCAGCGGCCAAATCGTCATCGATAGCACTATCGAAAGCCGCCAATACACGCCCCTGGGACTGCAGATAACGCACGCAGGACAGGCCCGTGACGCCAAGGCCAAGTACCGCTGTCCTGCTATCTGTAGCGATAGTTTCCACTCTAATTACCGCAGTTTCAGGGTCGACAGACCGATCAATACCAGCACCACTGTAATGATCCAGAAGCGCACGATTACACGGGGTTCAGGCCAACCCTTGAGTTCAAAGTGATGGTGAATAGGCGCCATGCGAAAGATGCGGCGGCCGGTCATTTTATAGGAGGCAACCTGCAGGATCACCGATACCGTCTCCAGCACAAAGATGCCGCCCATGATAAAAAAGACCAATTCGTGACGAGTGATAATTGCCACCGTGCCCAAGGCAGCACCCAGCGCGAGTGCTCCGACATCACCCATAAATATTTGCGCTGGATAGGTGTTGAACCATAAGAACCCGAGCCCGGCACCCGCAATGGCTGCGCAAAAAACCACCAGTTCACCGGCGCCCGGGACATACGGAATCAACAGATAATTGGAAAAATTAATATTGCCGCTAAGGTAGGCGATCAATCCCAGCGCCGACCCCACCAGCACTGTCGGCATAATGGCCAAGCCGTCGAGGCCGTCTGTAAGATTGACCGCGTTGCTGCTACCGACGATCACAAAATAGCCCAACACGATAAACCACGGACCCAGATCAAACAGGGCTGTTTTGACAAACGGCAGGAAGAATTCAGTATGTGCAGGGTCATCGGCTAGCAGGTAGAGGACAATCGCAACCCCCAGACCACCAACTGATTGCCAAAAATATTTCCAGCGTGCTGGCAGGCCACGGGAATCCTTTTCAATCACCTTGCGGTAATCGTCCACCCAACCGACGGCGCCAAAGATTAAGGTTACAGCGAATACAATCCAAACGTAGACGTTAGTAAGATCGCTCCACAGCATGGTCGTCAGCAGCAACGATATCAGAATCAGCGCACCACCCATGGTCGGGGTGCCGTTCTTGCTCAAGTGGCTCTCCGGACCGTCGTTACGCACCGACTGACCAATCTGGTGATAATTCAACCGCTTGATCACATAGGGCCCAACCAACAAGGAAATGGCCAAAGATGTCAGCACCGCCAGCGCAGCGCGCAGGGTAAGATACTGGAATACGTTGAACGCATTGGAATATTGGGACAGGTATTCGGCCAACAGCAATAACATCTAGTGCGCGCCCCCCGCCAGCAGCAGTTCAACCACATGCTCCATGTGCGCGCTGCGCGAGCCCTTCACCAGGCAAGCATCGTAAGCCGACAATGATTGCTGGCTCAGCCACTTCGCCAACTGTTGCTGATCGGCAAACGAACGAGCGTCATTGCCAAAGGCTTCAGCGGCATACGCAGCCAATGGGCCCACGCCGAGCAGCACATCGATGCCCTGCTCACGGGCATAGTGACCCGCCTGGCTGTGATAGCTCAGGCTGTCCTCACCCAATTCTGCCATATCGCCCAGCAGCAGAAGTTTTGCACCTGGCTGCATTGCCAGTACGTCTATCGCCGAGCGCACCGCATCAGGATTGGCGTTGTAGCTATCGTCGATCACTAATAGTCCATGGGCGCTGCGGCGAAACTGCATGCGCCCGGCAACGCCGCTGAAGTCTGCCAGACCGGCTGCGACGTCTTGCAAATCGAGTCCGGCGGCCAGCGCGGCGGCGGCGGCGGCCATTGCATTGGCCACGTTATGGCGCCCGGCTAAGGGCAATTTAATACTGCAAACTGCCTCATCTGTCTGTAACTGGAAGCGACTGCCAGTAGCGCTGAGCTCCAATTCACCGGCGCGAACAGTGGCATCGCTATTGCCATTTGCGCTATGGCTTATCACCGTTGCTTTGCCGGCCAGCTGCAACCATAGCTCACTATACGGCTCATCAAGATTGACAACCGCCACCCGGCCGGACTTGTCGACAAATATTTCGCCCTTGGTGTTTGCAACCTGGTCGAGGCTGCCAAAACCTTCCAGGTGAGCTGCGCGGGCGTTAGTGAGGATCGAAATATCAGGATCGGCAATATCGACTAAATAGCGAATATCCCCCGGCTTGGCTGCGCCCATCTCAACCACCGCATAGCGGTAATCATTCGTCAGTCGCAGCAAAGTCAAGGGCACACCTATCTCGTTATTCAGGTTGCCGCTGGTAGCCAATACCGATGCCGAGTGCCGCAGGATAGCGGCCAGCATCTCCTTGCTTGTAGTCTTGCCGGCACTGCCGGTAATGGCAAATAATGTACCCTTGAAGGAGGCTCGATGCAGCGCTGCCAATTGCCCCAGTGCGTGCAGTGTATCCGGCGCCTGCAGCAGTGGCCCGGCGCCGCCCACGTCGCGACTCACCAGGGCGCCGGCTGCTCCTGCTTCGAGCGCCTGGATTACATAATCATGGCCGTCAAAGTTTTCACCGCTGAGTGCGACAAACAACTCACCTGCCTGCAAGGTGCGGGTGTCGGTGGCGACGCCGTCGAACTGTGCAGGCTCACCGCGCAGTTGCCAGCCAAAGTTTGCTGCCAAATCCGCCATAGACATTTTCATTGTGACGCCTGCTGCGCTGCGTAGTAGCGCTCAACGCACTCGCGGTCGCTGAACGGATAACGCTGCTGCTGTATTTCCTGGTAATCCTCGTGCCCCTTGCCTGCAATCACAACGACATCACCAGCCTGCGCTGCATCCAGCGCGGCAGCTATTGCCACGGCGCGATCCATCTCCACCATGGGCCGGCTTTGCACAGTCATCCCGCTGCGAATGGTTTCAATAATACTCAGCGGTACTTCATCCCGCGGATTGTCACTGGTCAATATAATGCTGTCGGCAATGCGCTCTGCGACCGCCCCCATAAGTGCTCGCTTGCCCTGGTCGCGGTTACCACCGCAACCGAACACCAGCCGCAGCGAGCCCTCAACATGAGGCTTGAGCGCCGACAAAAGCTGCTCCAGGGCATCGGGTGTATGCGCATAATCGACAATAACCCTCACCTTGTCGTCATGCACCGTTTCCATTCGACCGGGGGCCCCGGTACACGCCGCGGCACGCAGCAAAACCTCGGGCAGGGCCATCCCCATCCCACCCAGCAGGGTGATACATGCCAGCAGGTTTTGTAAGTTGTAGGGACCCAACAGGGGACTGTGCAATCTGCCGTCACCCCAGGGGGTTTGCAGCAAGGCCTTGCAACCTTTAGCGTTGTATTGCAGTTCGCGACAGTAGACATCGGCTAGCGGATTATCGAGAGAGTAGGCCAGCCTGGGGCCGCTAATGGCCTGATCGTGATAGAGTCCGGCACCAAATTCATCATCAAGATTGCACACCGCCAGTTGTAACGGGCGGGTAAACAGCATCCGCTTACTGGCGCCGTAGCTTGCCATATCACCGTGGTAGTCAAGATGATCACGGCTCAGGTTGGTAAATACGGCAGCACTGAAATCTATCCCGTCGACACGCCCCTGCTGCAACCCATGGGAGGAAACTTCCATGGCCACGTATTCAGCCCCATCGGCCGCCAGCCGGGCAAGGATACGGTGCACGCTCACTACATCAGGCGTGGTCATCCCGGTGTCGCGCTGTTCGCCGACAAAACCCCAACCCATAGTCCCGAGCACCGCGCAGGGATGTCCCAGAGCGCCGAGCAGTTGGGCCAGGATATAACTTACACTGGTCTTGCCATTGGTACCGGTGATGCCGACAAGCTGCAAATTCTTGCTCGCCTGGCCATAGAATTGCCGCGCCAATTGCCCCAGTTGTTGCTTGAGCCCATCGAGCACGATAACCGGCACCTCGAGTTGCCCGAAACCCGACCCTTCTATCTCCGCGTCTACCAATACCAGCGAGGCGCCGCGCTGCACTGCCTGGGCCACGTGCTCACGGTCTCTACTGCGTTCTCCGGCGACAGCAATAAAAGCGTCTCCGGGTCCCACCTGGCGACTGTCGAGATGTAACTCTCGAATCGGCAGGGTAAGGCCTCTGGCGATCGGACCCAGCCAGTCACAAGCGCGGGTCATGGAATGTTCAACCACGTTTGACAAGACCAGCCTCCGTATCGACGACCAGCAGATCTTCGCCCTTAAAGTCCTCAAGCTTATCCGGCACAACACCCAATAATCTCAGCGTATCTGCTGCGACCTGGGAAAAAACCGGCGCGGCAACTTCGCCACCATAGTACTGCTCGCTCTTTGGATCATTGACCACTACCACACCCACCAGGCGCGGGTTGTCGGCTGGAGCCATGCCAGCAAATAGCGACATATATTCGTTATCTTTGTAGCCACCAACTCCGGCCTTATGTACGGTGCCGGTTTTTCCCGCAAACGAATAGGCAGGTATCGCCGCGCTGGCGGCGGTACCACCTTCGGCTGTGACGGCCTTGAGCATTGCCAATACGTCTTTAGCTATTGCTGCCTCTACAACCCGCTCCCCTTTGACTTCAGGGCCGGCTTTGACGATTCGCAAGGGTTTCTTGATCCCGTCATTGGCCAGCACACTGTATGCCTGTGCCAATTGTAAGGGCGTAACCGAGAGGCCGTAGCCGAAGGCAAAAGTCGCTTTTTCTATATCGCGCCAGCGCTGGTGGGCGGGCAAAAAGCCCACCGCTTCGCCGGGAAAGCCGCTGCCAGTAGACTGCCCCAGGCCAAGCCGATAAAACACTGAGCGAATGGCTTCCGGCTCGATACTCAGTGCAATCTTGCTGGTCGCGACATTACTCGACTTCGCAATCATGGTAGTCAGGTCGATAACACCGTAGTTGCGGTGATCACGTTGCACCTTGCGGCCGACCCGAAAATAGCCGGGATTGGTGTCAATTTTGCTTTCCGGTGTATAAAGCCCACTTTCAAGCGCTGCTATCACGGTGAAAGGTTTCACGGTGGAGCCCGGCTCAATAAGGTCGACAATAGCCCGGTTGCGCAAGTGCGAGGTGCGAAAATTGCTACGGTTATTCGGATTGAAGGACGGCTGGTTCACCATTGCAAGAATGTCGCCGGACTGGACGTCAATAATCACCATAGAGCCGGAGCTCGCCCGGTGGTTCACTACCGCTTCTTTAAGCGCGCGGTAGGCAAGATATTGCACCCTCAGGTCGATGCTCAGCTGCAGGTTGCCACCCGGCTCGGCGGAACGAACATGCTTGAAATCGCTGATGGTATTGCCCCGTAAATCCTTGACCACTTGCTTGGCCCCGGGCATGCCACGCAGATGTTCATCGTAAGTCAACTCCATGCCTTCCTGCCCGGCATCGTCGATATCGGTAAAGCCGACCAGGTGCGCTGCGACTTCAGCAGCGGGGTAGTAACGCTTATAGCCATCTTCGAGATAAACCCCTGGAACACCGGTATCGACCGCTAGCTGTGCCTCTGCCGGCGGCAACTGCCGGCGCAGGTAGAGGAATGAGCGATCCCGGCTAGCGGCCAGCTTGCTGGCAAGCCCCGCAGGACTGTAATTCAAAGCGTCTGCCAATTGCGCAAAGCTGCCATGGTCGACATTGACCAGCTGCGGGTCACACCATACCGACTGAACCGGAGTGCTGACAGCAAGCGGCTGACCTTCGCGATCATAGATAATGCCACGGTAAGCATTGATCGGCTCGGTCCTGACGGTGCGCGCCTTGCCCTGCTGCTGAAGAAATTTATAGCCGCCTTCAATATCGACAACCTGCAGCATAATGACCCGCACACCGAGTCCCAGCAACAGCAGCAACAACACACTCCAAACGAGGTGAAAACGCCAGCGTGGGAAATCAGTTTTATCAGGACTGGCATTCATGGCTTAACCACCACGACTTCCCCCGCAGGCGGCAAGCTCATACCCAGCTTCTTGTGGGCAACCCGCTCGACATGGGCCGGTGAAAGCAAGGTGCTGCGCTCCAGTATCAAGCGATTCCACTGACCATCCAGCTCGTATTGAACTTTGCGAGAGAATTCCAGCTCGCCGAACAGCAAGCGGCTCTGCTGCGCAAGGAATACCACGGTGACGGCAGAACCGAGAATCGCAAGCAGACAGCCGAACACAGCCCACTGCACCGGAGCGGCCGCAGGCATAATGTCGCTTACTGTATGTTTACTGGTCATGGAGTTCGACCTTCCCCGCTCAAGCTATTTTTTCTGCGACTCGCAAGATTGCGCTACGCGCCCGCGGATTGCCCGCCACTTCTTCTGTTGATGCTTTGACTGCCTTGGCCGGCGCCTTGAGCCGCCGCTGCAACTGATCCGCCGTCACGGGCACTGAGCGCGGTAAGTTGTCGCCCCGGGCCTGGTCACGGAAAAATCGCTTCACCATGCGATCCTCCAATGAGTGAAAACTGATCACTACCAGCCTGCCGCCGATGCACAGGCAATCGAGAGCCTGTGACAGCACCAGTTCCAGCTCATCCAATTCGCGATTGATATATATCCGTATAGCCTGGAAGGCCCGTGTCGCCGGATGCTTGCCCTTCTCCCATGCGGGATTGGCATCGGCGATGATTTGGGCTAACTGCGCGGTGCGGGTTATCTCACTGATTTCACGCTCGCGTACGACTGCCCTCGCCATACGCCTGGAAAAACGCTCATCGCCATAGCGCCAAAGCACGTCGGCGATGTCTTTCTCTTGCGCTTCGGCCAGCCATTCGGCGGCACTGGTACCCTCGGCCGGATTCATGCGCATATCCAATGGACCGTCATGCAAAAAGCTGAAACCACGTTCGGCGCTATCGAGTTGGGGCGATGACACACCCAGGTCGAGCAGTATCCCGTTTACCCCAGCCTGCCAGCCGCGCTCGGCAACAAATCGCCCTAATTGGCTGAACTCGCCGCCCTCAATGGCAAACCGTGGGTCACCGCTGAGCATCTCTGCCGCCTCAATTGCCTCAGGGTCCCGATCTATCGCCAGCAAGCGCCCCGCTGGGTCGAGACGGGTCAAAATCGCTCTACTGTGACCGCCACGACCGAAGGTTCCATCGACATAGCGACCCGCCGGGTCGGTTATCAGTGCTGTTACCGCTTCGCTTAAAAGAACCGCGTGGTGCTGCTGGTCAGGTTCGTTCATCACAGCGCCAACGACAGCAATTCCTCAGGCACTGACCCCTCATCTGAAGACTCGCTCAGCAGCTTGTCACGCTCTGCAATCCATGCAGCTTCGTCCCACAATTCCATCTTTTTACCCTGCCCCACCAACACCAGCTTTTTCTCAAGACCGGCATAGTCACGCAGCGACTGAGGCAACAGCACCCGACCACTGCCATCAAACTCCAGGTCACTGGCATAACCGATCAATAGTCGCTGGAACCGCCGCACCGCCGGGTTCAGCGACGGCAAATCCTGGATTTCCCGCTCGATGGTCTCCCATGTCGGTAGCGGGTAAATCAGCAGACAGCGACTCTGGGTGTCAATGGTCGCTACCAACTGGCCAGCGCAATCGGACAGCAGCTTCTCGCGTTGCCTGGCGGGCAATGCCAAGCGACCTTTAGCGTCCATCGATATGTGGCTGACCCCACGAAACATATTATATCCACTTTACGGGGTAATTTGACACTAATACCCACTTTCTCCCACTTCTTGACACTATAGTTATCTGGCACTTTCATTGTCAAGGTTAACTGCGGTAAAAGTGAGGGAAATAGCGATGATCTTGCGGGGATCTGCCGCGAAAATGCAGCTTTCGAGCAGGCGAGCAGGCAAAAAGCAAGAGCACACAAATGCTTACAAGGAAAAGTTAAAGCTTTTTGTTAAGATTGGCTGTGCAGGGACCAAAATGGCCGCCAGGAAGAGGTGTGAGAGCCGGCCTGTAAGCCGGGTTCTGTCTTGAACAGTCATTCATCTGGGACCTTCGTCACCGAAAGCCTCAAGCAACCTACCCGAATCCGGCGCGGGCAGCGCCTGCGGATTCCTATTTGGTCTTGCTCCGGGTGGAGTTTACCTTGCCACGGACTGTTGCCAGCCGCGCGGTGCGCTCTTACCGCACCCTTTCACCCTTACCGACCTACCTTGGCGGATCGGCGGTCTACTCTCTGCTGCACTGGTCGTAGGCTCACGCCTCCCAGGAGTTACCTGGCACCCTGCCCTTTGGAGCCCGGACTTTCCTCCCCGCGACAAGGGTTTCCCGCTGCCAGCAGAGCGACTGTCCAGCCGACTCTCACCTGCAAAGGGTAATTGCTCACCCCTTCAGACGCAAGCTATTTGCCGGCACCGGCATCGCCTTGCGTGAGCCATTCGTACAGGGTTCGCTTGCGGATACCCGTAACCCTGGACGCCAGCGCCGCTGCCCGCGCCGGCGCCATCTCTGCAGCCAGGGCACGCAACCAGTCCTGGCTAACCTCATCGAGCGATACTGCGGCAGCTTTGTTGCCCTCTATAACCAGCACGATCTCGCCTCGCTGCTGATCGCCATCGGCATTTACCCAGTCCCGAATTGACTCCAGCGAACCGAGTCGCACTGTCTCAAAGGTCTTGGTCAACTCCCGACAAAACGCCACTTCGCGCTGCGGCCCCAACACCCGCACCATATCGGCCAGCGCATCCGCAATCCGGTGACAGGATTCGTAAAGCACCACAGTTTCCCTGCGCTGTGCCAACTCTTGCAGCCGTGCCCGTCGAGACTGAACCCTGGACGGCAGGAACCCGACAAAAAGCACTTGATCGGAGGGCAAGCCCGAAACCGACAGGGCCGCCACCATGGCACTCGGGCCAGGAATAGGGATCACACTGATGCCGGCCGCATGAGCCGCACGCACCAACCGATACCCCGGATCAGAGATCAACGGCGTGCCAGCATCGCTGATCAGAGCGATACTGCTGCCTGAATCCAGCAGGCCGACCAGATAGCCTGTACGCTCACTTTCATTGTGCTCGTGATAGGCCAGCATCGGGGTATCAATGGCAAAGTGTTTGAGTAATTTACCGCTGTGTCTGGTATCCTCTGCGGCGATAAAATCTACCGATTGCAGCGTCTGCATGGCGCGGGGAACCATATCATCCAGGTTACCGATCGGTGTCGCTACAATGTACAAGTGACCTGCTGAAGACATTAGATACGGATTATCCGAGAGAATGAAAACGCCGATACTATACCGCAGCCAGCGCAGCCTCGTGATTGTATTTTTGCTACTGCTTGGCGCCTGCACCTCTTCTCCAAGCACGCCGCAGCAGCAGGTACAGCGCGAACCGACCAGCGCCGCGGACTGGCTGCAACTCGCCCAGGGTGCGGCACCGGCAGAGCGGGCCAGCTACCAACTCAAGGCAGCGCAACTGTTGCAGCAACAAGGCGAGGCCACAGCCGCCGAAGAAGTTCTGCAATCTCTCGCCAGCGAACAGTTACCCGCAACCGCAGTGGGTGACTATCTGGGCCTCAAAGCAACCCTGCTGGAGCAGCAGCAGGGCAGCAAAGCAGCGATTCAATGGCTTAACTCCCCCGAACAAAAAGCGATGCTGCGCAGCGCCACACCCCAGCAACAGGCTGTTGCCCTAACCGTACTGGCCGAGCTGCAGGATCAGTCGGGCCTGTACGCGCAGGCTATGAATACCCGCCTGCAGATAAGCAAGTTGCTGGGTAGCGGGACGGCTCTGGCCGACAACCAGGAGGCTATCTGGCAATCGTTGATGCAGACGCCCAACTCTTCATTGCAGCGAGAGCTGGAAGCCAACTCCGATATGGACCCGGAGTTGCGTGGTTGGTATGAATTGGCGGTGATTGCAAACTTGCTGGAGGGCGACATCGACCAGCAGGTCGCGGAGGTTGAGCAATGGCAGAGACGCTGGCCTTCACACCCGGCGGCCCTGACTGCGCCAGCAGAAATAGACCTGCTAATGCTGCTCGCCGCTAGCAAGCCATCACAGATCGCCGTTTTTCTGCCAATGCAGGGCCAACTCAAGGAAGCTGGTCATGCCCTGAGAGATGGGATGCTGAAGGCCTACTTTGATGGTCGGTCCCGCGGCGTCCAGAACTCGCCGCTGGTTTTTTATGACACTGAAGTCCATTTGGACATGGCCGCACTGTATCGGCGGGCCGTCGAAAATGGCGCTGAATTAATTATCGGTCCGCTGAAGAAAAACCGGGTCGACGCCTTACTGAAAGCCTCTAGCGGACTGGTACCCATACTGGCGCTTAACTATGCCGCCGACGACCTGGTGGCGGGCGATAACTTTTATCAGTTCGGCTTGTCCAACGAGGATGAGGCGGTGGCTGCAGCCGAGCGTGCCTGGCACAAGGGCTATAACCGGGCGCTGGTAATCCAGGGCAGTGACAGCCAGAGCACCCGCAGCGCCAGGGCATTTGCAGAGGCCTGGGACGAGCGAGAGGGCATCACCGTTGACGTACTCGACATCGGGGAAGAACGCGAGGCTTCTAACCGCATCAAGCAAGGGCTGCATATCGATTTGAGCCAGCAACGTGCACGCGCTCTGGAAAGCGCCACGGGAACATCACTGCAGTACAATCCGCGCCGCCGCCAGGATATCGATATCGTCTACTTGCCGGTTAGCGCCCAGCAGGCTCGCTCAATAAAGCCACTGCTTGCCTTTCACTTCGCCCAGGACCTGCCAGTGTACGCCAACTCCCGGATCTACCGTGGCAAGCCAGACCCGCGCGGGGATACCGACCTCAATGGCGTCTTTTTCACCGACACCCCCTGGAGCCTTGAAAACTCGAACGCCCAGCAGACTATTGACAATTATATTGAACGCGGCGGTGCACCCTCGAAAAATCTCTACGCCATGGGTATCGACGCTTATCAACTTGCCCCGCGGCTGCCACAGATTCTATACACCCCTGGCCTGGCCTATCGTGGCATGACAGGCACCCTGACCTTGTCTGGGCAGGGCATTGTTCTGCGCCGCCCCGGCTGGGCTGTTTTTCGCAATGGAATTGCGGAACCAATCGACGAAGACCCTATGGAGTTTCAGGATGAAAGCATGGATGCTAAAACAGCGGAAAGCCGGTACCAAGAGCCAAACCCGACCACCGACAACCGGCCAACTATTTGAGGATCGGGCGCTGGAATTTCTTCAATCCAGGGGACTTGAACTTGTAGAGCGCAATTTCAGCTGTCGGGTTGGCGAGATTGACCTGGTGATGCTGGATACAGATACACTGGTATTCGTCGAAGTCAAGTATCGACGCAAAAGTCGGCATGGCCATGCAGCCGAACAGGTGACCGCAAGCAAGCGCAAGAAGCTTGTAAACAGTGCCCTGGTATTCTTGTCATGCCGGGATAAGTACGCGTCGCTAGCCTGTCGTTTTGATGTGATAGGGATCTCACCAGGCCCTGACAAAACGAACATCAACTGGATTACCAACGCCATCGATACTACCTAGGGCAGCTCTGAAGTAGTACCGAATTGATCAAAGATGCCCCAGGCAAGGAAAAAAGATAGATCCATGAACGACCCGGCCACAACTATAACCGCCAGCTTTGCGGCCCATATAGAAGACATCTCCACTATTGCGGTGCACATCACCGACTCACTTGCCGAGGCCAGCGAGGTACTGGTCCATGCGCTGCTTTCCGACAACAAAGTTCTCTGCGCCGGCAGTGGCAGCAACAGTGCCCTGGCACAGATCTTCGCCAGCCAGTTGGTGACTCACTTTGAACGAGAGCGCCCGGGGTTACCGGCCTTCGCCCTGTCGGCGGATAGCTGCCTGCTCAACGCCGTCAGCGAAACCAGCCAATATGCGGAATCGTTGGCGCGCCAGGTAAGCACCCTGGGCAGCCCTGGCGACATACTCTTTCTAATGGCGGACAACGGTCAGGCGGAAACTCTCATTCGGGCCGTAAGGGCAGCCCACGAACGAGGCCTGGCGGTCATCCTTTGTCATGGAGACAAGCAGATCGACGCCCGATCATTACTTGGCGTGCAAGATGTAGATCTAGCCGTACCTGTCGCCGGCTCACCGCGCTTGATGGAATCTTACCTGGTGCTTATCAACTGCCTGTGCGAGCTGATAGACCAGTTTCTGTTTGGAGGAAAGACATGAGAATCCTTGCCACTTTAGCGCTGTCTCTACTGCTGACTGGCGGCTGCAGCACTATGATCGATGCCAGCAAGGATGAGCCTGTCCAGAGCAATGCTAACCAACGCAGCATAGGGCGCATGCTTGACGATGAGAGCATCGAAACCAAAGCCCTGGTCAATGTGCGCAAGGCAGATCCGGCGCTGCGCGATGCCAATGTGGTTATAGTCAGCTTTAACGGAGTCGTGCTGATTGCCGGGCAAGTGCCCTCCCAGCAATTGAAGCAACTGGCAGGCCAAACCGTCAACCAGATTCGCTACGTCGATAAAGTCCACAACGAATTGACCGTTGGGACACCCAACAGTTATACGGGTCGTTCCAACGACACCTGGATCACCACCAGGATAAAATCCAGAATGATGTTTTCCAGTATTGTAGACCCGGCGCAGGTTAAAGTAGTCACCGAGAACTCGGTCGTTTACCTAATGGGCCTGGTTGACCAGGCAAGCGCAGACAAGGCCGTCGACATGGCGCGCAATACCGGAGGCGTAGAAAAAGTAGTGCGGATATTCGAATACGTCGACTGAGGGACACTGGACAGCAGCCCAGTGAGTTCATTGCGACTTTATTTCACAACCCGCAATGAGGGTTTTTTATCAGCTTCGCTTTTATCGGGATCGACAGGCGGCACAGGTGGCTCGTCTTCATCAAACACCATTCCGCGCCCGTTCTCCCTCGCATAGAGACCCCTTATTGCAGAGATCGGAACAAAAACATCGGTCGGAACACCACCAAATCTTGCATTGAAGCGCATTAACTCGTTACCCAGCTCCATGCTGGCTACCGCACCCGGCGCAATATTGAGAACGATCTGACCATTCTCAACATATTGCTGTGGCACTTGGACTCCCTCTGCATGAGCATCTACCAGCACGTATGGCGTGCAGTTATTATCGACGATCCACTCATACATCGCCCTCACAAGGTAAGGACGACTGGAGGTCATTGCCATGGCGTTGGCACCACTAGATCAGGCCCAGGCTCTTACGCCGCCCGAGTCGGGCGCATTTCGAGCTCCTGCTCCGACAGGCTGGCACCAAATGACTTCATTTGGAAGATTCTGTTCATATAGTCGAACAAGGGTTTGGTTTGCTTGGTCTGCGGGATCTGTATACCCAGCTTCGGCAGACGCCATAATATAGGCCCCAGACAACAGTCGACCAGGGTGAACTCGTCACTCATGAAAAATGGCTTATCACCAAATATAGGCGCAACACCCACCAGGCTGTCACGAAGGTCTTTACGAGCGGCCTCTAGAACCTTTTCTCCGCCCTTGCCCGCCTCAATCGTGTCCACTAAATCGCACCAGTCACGCTCCATGCGATAGATCCATAAACGGCATTGTCCACGAGCCACCGGATACACTGGCAATAGCGGCGGATGCGGAAAGCGCTCATCCAGGTATTCCATCATTATCTTGGACTCGTATAACACCAGGTCCCTGTCGAGCAGGGTTGGCAGGCTGTTATAAGGGTTCAGATCCGCCAGCTCTTCAGGCTTGTCACTGGCATCTATATTGATGATATCGACGGTTACTCCTTTCTCAGCCAGCACAATCCGTACCCGATGACTGTAATGGTCATTGCCATCGGAGAAAAAGGTCATTGAAGATCGTTTGACCAACACGCCCATTTGTACCACCTCAATTGGATTAAACAGCAGAGTAGCGGCAGCGGAATTCGCTGCCGCTTAAAGATAGCTAATTTAGTGTACGTCTTTCCAGTATTCGCGATTAAGCAACCAGGCAAATACCATAAAGAACGCCAGGAACAGCAACACGTATACCCCGAGGCGCTTTCTTTCCAGCGCAGCCGGCTCCGACATGTAGGTCATGTAGGTGGTCAGATCGCTGATGGTTTGCTCAAACTCCTCAGGGGTCTGGGAGCCGGTATCAGAGACATGTTCGATATGTGCGCATATGCCATGCTCATCGTCGTCATTCGGCAGGCATTTTTGCGAACCCTGTAATTCAAGCAAAACGTTCGGCATGCCGACGTCTTTGAACGCGAGGTTGTTAACGCCCCAGGGACGGCTTGGATCCTGGTAAAAGGTCAGCAGGTAGGTATATAGCCACTCCGGTCCCCGCGCCCGCGCCACCAGGGTTAGATCCGGCGGCGTCGCGCCAAACCAGATTTTAGCAGTGTCCTCGGGCATTGCATTTACCATCAGACCACCGATCTTGGAATCATCAAAGATCAGGTTCTGTTCCGCAATCTCTAAAGGAATCCCGAGATCGGTAGCTACTCGCTCGTAGCGTGAGTAGCTCGCCTCGTGGCATCCCATGCAGTAATTTACGAAAGTTGCTGCGCCTCGCTGCATAGCAGGCTGGTCACTCAAATCCGCTTTGAATTCGTAACAGTCGATTTGACCACACGATTTGTCGCCCGCCGCCCACGCACCCATCGAGGTTAGCAACAGCGTTAGGGTCAGTGCTAGCTTTCTCATCTCATTGTCACCCGCTCTGGAACCGGTTTGGTTTTCTCAGCCTTGGTATACCAAGGCATTAGCAAAAAGAAGGCAAAGTAAACCACGGTAAACAGCTGGGCCACAGTGGTTCTACCCGGTGTGGCCGGCATAGCGCCCAAATAACCCAGCACCAAAAACGAGATAGCCAAGCTAATGATAGCGACTTTCGACATCCAACCCTTGTATCGCCACGAATTCACTGGACTGCGATCAAGCCACGGCAGCACGAACATAATCGCAATGGCGCCACCCATCACCACAAACCCCCAGAACTTGGCGTCGAGACCAAACAATGGATAGGTCACCGCACGCAACATGGCGTAGAAAGGCGTGTAATACCAGGTCGGCGCAATGTGCGCTGGCGTCTTGAGCGAGTTTGCCTGCTCAAAGTTCGCATGCTCAAGAAAATAACCGCCCATCTCCGGCATAAAGAAAATAATGGCGCAGAAGACAAACAGAAATACGATGATACCGACGATATCGTGCACCGTGTAATAGGGATGGAAAGCAATGCCATCCAAGGGGACACCATTGGCATCTTTGTTCTTTTTGATATCAACGCCGTCTGGGTTGTTTGACCCCACGTGGTGCAGGGCGAGCAGGTGCAGCACCACCAGCGCCAGCAACACGATTGGCACCGCCACCACGTGCAAGGCGAAAAAGCGGTTCAGGGTGATGCCGGAAATCAGGTAATCCCCGCGAACCCACTCAACGATGTCTGGACCGACAACCGGAATAGCACCGAACAGTGACACGATAACTTGCGCGCCCCAGTAAGACATCTGCCCCCAGGGCAATACATAACCCAAAAAGCCCTCCGCCATAAGCGCAAGGTAAATTAGCATCCCGAACACCCACACTAGCTCGCGAGGCTTCTTGTAGGAACCATAGAGCACGCCACGGAACATGTGCAGGTAAACAACAAAGAAGAACGCCGAGGCACCGGTTGAATGCATGTAGCGCAACAACCAGCCATACTCAACATCGCGCATGATATATTCGACAGATGCAAACGCCCTTTCAGCCGAGGGCTCATAAAGCATAGTAAGCCACACCCCGGTGAGAAGCTGGTTAACCAACACCAACAGCGACAGGACGCCAAAAAAATACCAGAAGTTAAAATTCTTGGGCGCGTAGTACTTGCCCATGTGGGTATCCCACGCCTTTACAATCGGTAGCCGCTCATCTACCCAATCGCGCAATCCAATCAGTGCCTTTTGCATTACGCCACCTCCTGATCTTCGCCAATCACAATTACATTGTCGCTCTCATAACGGTAGGGAGGGACATCCAAATTGGTCGGCGCCGGCACGCCCTTATAAACGCGACCGGACAAATCGAAGCGCGAGCCGTGACAGGGGCAGAAGAAGCCGCCCAGCCATTCAGCGCCAAGGTCTGCGGGCGCCAGCTCCGGCCGAAACTTTGGGGCACACCCGAGGTGGGTACACAGACCCACCAACACCGCAAATTCTGGCTTGATCGCGCGCGCCTCACCCATCGCATATTCCGGCTGCACCGAGCGCAGGGACTCCGGATCTGACAGCCGCTCTTCCCCCACTGCAAGGTTCGCCAGTTCTTCTTCACTGCGATGCACAATGTATACCGGCTTGCCGCGCCACTCGGCAACGATCATCTCACCCAGGTTTATCTTGCTGATATCCACCTTGACCGGCGCACCGGCTGCCTTGGCTTTGGCACTGGGGCTCCAGGATTTCACAAAGGGCACGGCGACGCCGACAACTCCCGCCGCACCCACAACCGCAGTTGCAACCGTTAAAAAGCGGCGCCGGCCACTGTTTACGTCGTCATTACTCATGACGCATTTCTCCCACTAAAAGCTGGTTTTCAAAGATGGCTTGACGACCATAGTGCCTAACCTTAACGCTGCAGGCACTGGAGCGCTGAAGATCGCCGAATGTTAAAGAAATTACATTGATCTTACAACCGGTTTAGGATTTCTGGACTGCGCAAATCGGCCCCTAACGACACGACCCAACCATAAAAAAACGCCCGAAATGACCAGCATCCGGGCGCTTCTACCGAGGCTTGGCGCAAATGCCCGCGACTAGCGCTTGGAGTACTGAGGACGCTTGCGCGCTTTGCGCAAACCAACTTTCTTGCGCTCCACTGCGCGCGAGTCACGAGTCACGTAACCGGCCTGGCGCAGAGGCTGGCGCAGCGTTTCGTCATACTCAATCAGCGCTCGGGTAATCCCGTGCCTAATTGCTCCGGCCTGGCCAAAACTCCCACCACCGCGAACTGTAATATTGACGTCGAATTTATCGCCCATGCCAATCAACTCCAGCGGCTGGCGAACGATCATACGCGCCACTTCCCGACCGAAGAAGTTATCGAGGGTTCTACTGTTAATCGTGATGTCACCAGCGCCCGAGCGAATAAACACCCGCGCTGTTGAAGTTTTTCGACGACCCGTTCCGTAATACTGCGTCACTGACATAACTTATATCCGTTAAATATCCAACACTTGGGGTTGCTGAGCCGCATGAGGATGCTCGGCTCCTGCATACACTTTAAGCTTGCGAAACATCGTGCGACCGAGAGGGTTCTTGGGCAACATACCTTTCACCGCAGTCTCGATTATGCGTTCGGGCGCTGTATCGCGCAGCTTGTCAAAAGAAATGCTTTTCAATCCACCCGGATAACCGGTGTGGTGATAGTACATCTTTTGATCTGTTTTGTTGCCAGTGACCCGAACTTTGTCGGCGTTCAAGACGACGATGTAGTCCCCGGTGTCTACATGGGGCGTGTATTCTGGCTTATGTTTGCCGCGCAAACGATGCGCGATTTCGGTAGCAAGGCGACCCAGAGTCTTACCATCTGCGTCTACCACAAACCAATCCTGCGCTATGCTACCAGGCTTTGCACTATAAGTTTTCATCTTTACTCCGCCGCCGGCGTGATCTCGAAAAAAGAGCGCGAATACTACACAATGACTGAAGCTAATTCAAGCTCCAGCTGAAGTTAACTGAGATGCTGGCAGATTGCCCCTCTCCCCGCACCCGAAAAACAGCAACCGCATTTTAGTTGGCATGAAACCCCCTCGATCCGGAAGCTCAACGCCAGGTTCAGGCGCAAATCCGGCAAACTCTGGAAGTCCGAGATGCCGCTAAGCCAGGTGCTCTCTCCCTAAATAATCCAGCGATTGCATTTCCAGCAGGCGACTACGGGTCCGCTCGAACTCAAAACTCAGCCGACCCTCCTGGTACAATTCACCCAGTGGCACTGCGGCAGACAGCACCAACTTGACATTGCGATCATAAAATTCGTCTACCAGATTTATAAACCGTCGCGCCGTGTCATCCTGCTGGCGAAATGCGGGGACATTACTGAGAAGCACCGCATGAAATTCGCGCGCCAACTCGATATAGTCATTCTGACTGCGCGGCCCCTCGCACAGCACCGAAAAATCGAACCACACCACGTCGTCAGCAACCCAACGCGCCTCAAGATCACGCCCCTCCACTTCAAGTATCTCGTCGGCCCGCCCAGGCTCCGGCGCCAGCGCGACAAAACTTTGCATCAGGCTCTGATCTGCATCGCGCCCGAGCGGAGAGTAATAGAGCTCGGCTCGCTCCAGCGCCCGCAACCGGTAATCGATGCCGCCATCGACATTAATGACATCGGTATGCTGCTTGATAAGCTCAATCGCGGGCAAAAACCGGCTGCGCTGCAGCCCGTTCTGATAGAGACCATCCGGCGCAATATTGGAGGTCGCCACTAACACCACGCCACGATTCAACAGCGCGTCCATCAAGCCCGCCAGGATCATTGCATCGGTGATGTCGGACACAAAAAACTCATCGAAGCACAGCACCCTGGTTTGTTCGGCGAACTTTCCAGCAATCAGCTCCAGCGGGTTCTTCTCTCCTTCGAGCAATTTCAGTTGCTTGTGCACCTGGCGCATAAAACGATGGAAATGCGTACGCTGCTTTTCACTAAAGGGCAGCAAATCGTAGAATGTGTCCATAAGAAAGGTTTTGCCACGCCCGACTCCGCCCCAAAAATACAGACCGTTAACCGGCGGCCACACTGAACTGCGCTGCTTGCGACCAAATACCCGCCCTAAAAGGCCCTGCGGCTTGCGATCATGGCTCGACACCAGGTCATGATACAGTCGATCAAGATGATCTATTGCCCGCTGTTGAGCGGCATCGACCATAAAATCCGGCTTACTAAGCTCTCTCTGGTAGCGTTGCCCCGGCGTCATACTCGCTCTATCACCCTATACTCATCCTGGCTCGTACCCCCAAGCAGGGTAACTCGGCGGCCACTTTACCGACCTCGCCAATTTTTGGCAATTAGAGCGTCTTCTGCTATCAGCACATCCATGCTTTAATTGCATTCCTTGAAACCGCCGCCTGAAAGGAGCCGCATGTGTACAACTTACCCGAGCTGATAGTCATTGGCGTAGCCGCACTGCTGATCGGCACCGGCATTGGTGTATTTTTTTCCAGAATCTTTACCCCGGATAAACGCAAAAGCCGGGAGCTCGAAAAGGAACTCCAGGAAGCCAATGCCAGCCTCAAAAACTATCAACAGGAAGTGTCAGAACATTATGTGAAAACCGCAAAACTGGTTGAAGACTTGACCGACAGTTACCGGAATGTCCACAATCATCTCGCCGAGGGGGCCGCAACCCTGCTTACCACCCGTGGCGCTGCACCGCTGATGAAGACTATTCCGAGCCGGGAACAAATTGAAGCCATATCGGAGCTTCCCGGCAAGGGCAAGGTGTTACCCCCTCTCGACTACGCACCCAAGCGGTCACCGGGCGAAAAAGGCATGCTGGACGAGAGCTTTGGGCTGGACAAAGAAAATAAAGCCAAGTCACCAGAAAACCCGCTGCAAGAGTTTTACGCGACAGAGGCTGATGGCAGCCAGCCCGACAAAAACCGTCAAGCGTGAGCGCACAAGCCAGCACTCAAACCGGGTTGTCGATCTCGATAAACTGATGCTCCAGCGACAGTACCTGGGCCAGGTGCTCGCCGAGCGCCTGCACCCCGTAGCGCTCAGTTGCGTGGTGGCCGGCGGCGAAAAAATGTATGTTGTTCTCCCGGGCGATGTGGACTGTCTGTTCTGAGACCTCACCGCTAATGTAAGCATCCACACCCAACGCAACAGCACGCTCGATAAACCCCTGGCCTCCACCTGTACACCAGGCCAGCCTCGTTATCTCCCGCTCGGCCGCAATATGCAGCGGAGCTCGACCCAACACCCGGGCTATGTGCTCTGCAAACGCGCCGCCACTAGTCGCTGTCGCCAACACACCCTCCATGCCAATGCTATTATCATCGTCACCACCCAGACTGCCAAGCACCCGCACACCCAACTGATGCGCCAACTGCGCGTTGTTGCCCATTGTCGGGTGCTCATCCAAAGGCAGGTGGTACGCCAACAAACTGATATCGTGCTGCAAAAGGCACGCAATACGCTGCCCCTTGATGCCGACCAGACAGGGGTCCTCCCCTTTCCAGAAATAGCCGTGGTGCACCAGCACCGCGTCTGCCTTCTGCTCGATAGCGGCCTCTAACAAGGCTCGACAAGCCGTTACCCCGCTAACCAGCTTCCCTACCTGCCCCCGCCCTTCGACCTGCAAGCCGTTAGGACAATAGTCCTTGAACCTCGCTGGCTGCAGCAACTCTTCCAAGTATGCCACCAGCTCATACAGCCCTACCGCCATGGTTTATCTCCTGTAACGAAAAAATGGCGCACCGCTGGCCGCTTGTTATGAAATAATACTCTCTTTAAGAAAGGTCACATTATCCATGTTAGGCAAACCAACTCTGCGCAACCTGTTTTGGCCGGTAGTCACAGGAGTCCTGCTGGCCATTATTATCCTGTTGCTTTACCCCCGGCACTTCGGTTTTGACAACCAGCCTCCAGCGGGCAAGCACCTGGCGGGCAATTCGCCAATATCTTATGCAGAAGCTGTGCAACGCGCCACCCCCGCAGTAGTGAACATCTATACCAGCACCGTGGTGCAGCGTGAGGCACACCCGTTATTTACCGATCCGCTGCTACGGCATTTTCTCAATCAGGGCAATAACCCACAGCAACAGCGCCTGCAACAAAGCCTGGGCAGCGGGGTTATCGTAGATAACCGCGGATATATCATCACCAACAATCACGTCATCGCAGGCGCCGACAAAATTCTGGTATCACTTTATGATCGGCGTGAAAGCCTCGCCACTGTCATCGGGACCGACCCGGATACTGACCTCGCAGTGCTCAAGATTGAACTCGAGGATATTGAAGCCATAACCTTTGGCCGCTCGGCTGACGTGCGCGTCGGCGATATAGTACTTGCCATCGGCAACCCGTTCGGCTTTGGCCAGACAGTCACCCAGGGGATTATCAGCGCTACTGGACGCTATGGACTCAATTTGAATACCTACGAAAACTATCTGCAAACCGATGCCGATATCAATCCAGGCAACTCTGGAGGAGCCCTGATCAACCCCCTGGGAGAACTGGTCGGCATCAATGCCGCCATTTTCAGCCGCTCGGGCGGCTCTCAGGGAATAGGCCTGGCGATACCGGCAGAAAACGCAAAGGAGGTTCTCGACAGTATTATCGACCACGGCCGAGTTATTCGAGGTTGGCTGGGGCTGGAAGTTGCGGAGCTTACGCCGCAGGCCATTCTCCAGCTCGCGCTGCCACTGAGCCGCGGGATTATTATTACCGCAACCCATCCGGGAGGGCCGGCGGACCTGGCCGGCCTGCGGGTCGGCGATGTTATCATTGCAATTGATGGCTCTGGCATCATGGAAGGCAGGGAGGGCCTGCTGCAGGTAGCTCGAATGATGCCAGGTCAAACCGCCGCCATCTCCGTACTACGCAACGGCACCCAGTTCACCCTCAATGCCAAGGTGGGTACGCGCCCAACACCGCTGCAGCGCTAATGAACATCAGCAGTTTGGACCCAGGGTACTACTGTCGTGGGCCGGTGAGGATTTGCGCCAGCGCGGCAAATAACGCGTCCTGCTGGATCTCGGTGCCCACCGATATACGCAAGAATTGCGCAATAACAGCCGGCCGCGAAAAATGCCGGACAATCACGCCATGCTGGCGCAGTGCTGCCAGCAGTGTCGCCGCATCGTGCTCCGGATGACGGCCGAACACAAAGTTCGCCGCCGAGGGCAAGACCTCGAAACCAAAGCGCTGAAGACCATGGGTCAATGCCTGGCGATTACTGATGACGCGCTCGCGGCATTGCTCAAACCAGTCGCTATCTTCTATCGCCGCCTGGGCCGCAACCTGGGCAAGGGTGTCGAGCGGATAGGAGTTAAAGCTGTTCTTTACCCGCTCCAGCGCATCGATCAAATCGCGCTGCCCCACCGCAAAACCAACCCTGAGACCGGCCAGGGAGCGTGACTTGGACAGAGTCTGCACCACCAGCAAATTGGGGTAGCGATCCACCAGCGCTATCGCAGACTCGCCGCCAAAATCAATATAGGCCTCGTCGATAACGACCACGCTGTCCGTATTCTGCTGCAACAATTGCTCAACCTCGGCCAAGGTCAGACAGACTCCGGTCGGTGCATTCGGGTTGGCAATTACCACGCCTCCGTTGGGCTGACAGTAAGCACTGACGGCGACCCTGAAATCTGGATCCAGCGGTATCTCAACCCGCTCAATACCAAACAGCTGACAATAGACAGGATAAAAGCTATAGCTGATCTGGGGCAGCAGGATGGGCTCAGCGTGCTTCAGCAGCCCATTAAACACATGGGCCAATATTTCATCGGAACCGTTTCCCACAAATACCTGACTGGCATCCACCCCAAAGCACGCGGCAATAGCGCCTCGCAAGCGGCGCGATTCCGGATCCGGGTAAAGCCGCAGACTGTCGTCGAGCTTCGCCTGCAGTGCAGCAAGAACTCGTGGCGATGGACCAAAAGGATTCTCGTTGGTATTGAGCTTCACCAGCGCTTGCCCGGCGGCCGGTTGCTCTCCCGGCACATAGGGCTTCAAGCTGTGGACAAAATCACTCCAGAAGCGACTCATACCGAATCCTGGCCCTCATCCTGCAGGCGATATTCCGCCGAGCGTGCATGGGCCGTCAGTGATTCACCTCGAGCCAGGGTTGACGCAACCACGCCAAGGCTTCGAGCACCCGCAGCAGAACAATGAATTATCGAGCTGCGCTTCTGGAAATCGTAAACCCCAAGGGGCGAAGAAAAACGTGCGGTGCCCGAGGTAGGGAGGACATGGTTAGGCCCGGCGCAATAGTCGCCGATCGCTTCGGCGGTGAAGCGGCCCATGAAAATTGCACCGGCATGGCGAATTCCGGACAACATGGCACCGGGGTCCGCCACCGATAATTCCAGGTGCTCCGGGGCGATGGTGTTGACAATCTCAACCGCTGCGTCCAAGTCCGGGACTGCAATAAACAGACCCCGGGCCGACAGCGAGCGCGTGATAATATCGGCTCTCTCCATTGTCGGCAGCAGTCGCTCCACACTGCGACTTACCCGCTGCAGAAAATCGCGGTCAGGACTAATCAAAATCGACTGGGCATTTTCGTCATGCTCTGCCTGTGAAAACAGGTCCATCGCAATCCAGTCGGGGTCGGTTGCGCCGTCGCAGACAATCAATATTTCCGATGGGCCCGCGATCATATCAAGGCCTACCCGGCCAAAAACCATTTGCTTGGCGGTGGCCACATAAATATTGCCAGGACCCACTATCTTGTCGACTCTCGGCACCCCCTCGGTACCGTAAGCCAGCGCGGCGACCGCCTGGGCACCACCTATTGTTAGCACCCGATCAACCCCGGCGATACTCGCGGCCGCCAGCACCATGTCATTGCGCACGCCACCCGGAGTAGGAACGGTCATAATAATCTGGCTTACTCCCGCCACCTTCGCCGGCAAGGCATTCATCAACACCGAGGATGGATAAGCTGCCTTGCCCCCCGGCACATAGATACCCACCATGTCCAGCGGCGTTATTTTTTGACCCAACACCGTACCGTCGGGCTCCGAATATTGCCAGGATTCGGCCTTTTGACGCTCGTGATAAGCCGTGATTCGCGTCGCCGCCGTCTCCAATGCAGCGATGCTGGCACTATCAACCCTTTGCCTGGCTGCCAGCAATTCGTCCTGGCCAACCTCAATATCTGCAAAAGAAGCCGGCTGCCAGCGGTCGAATTGGGCAGTATAATCGAGCACTGCTCTATCTCCGCCGCTGCGAACTCCCGCCAGGATTTGCCGCACAGTCGCTGCCACCGACGCATCGGTGGTCTCGTCCCACTCCAGGCGGGCACGCAATTGCTCCCCAAACCCGGGCTCCGAGCTATCGAGTGTTGGTACCAGGTTTTCTACCATTCGGTTTCTCTAAGCTACTGAAGTATTGTCGGCCACGGCGAGCGCCAGTTTTTCTACCAATTGCTGCACCGTTTGATGCTTCATTTTCAGGGATGCCCGATTCACCACCAGCCGTGAGCTGATATCCGCGATCAAGTCTCTTGGTTCAAGTCCATTAGCCTTTAAGGTATTGCCGCTATCGACAATATCGACAATCAAATCTGCCAGCCCCATCAGCGGCGCCAGCTCCATGGCACCGTAGAGCTTGATAACATCGGCCTGCAAACCCTGCTCCGCCATATAGCGCTGGGCTATATTGACAAACTTGCTTGCCACTGCAATCCGCCCCTTCGGTAGAGTCTGCCCCACCAAACCTGCGGTCATCAACCGACAGCGAGCAATACCCAGGTCGAGCAGCTCATACAGCCCCGCACCATTGCGCTCCAGCAGCACATCTTTGCCGGCTACTCCAATATCAGCGGCGCCATGATGCACATAAGTGGGCACGTCCGACCCCCGCAAAAGCAGCAATCGGACCTTGGGATTGGTACAAGCAAACAGCAGCTTGCGACTGGTGAGCATATCGTCCAGAGGCTCGATGCCGGCCTGCGCCAGAAGCGGCAGAGTTTCTTTCAGAATGCGACCCTTGGTGAGGGCAATGGTTATGGTATCTCTTTCCATATGACCCTTCACCCAGGCAAACGCCGGATATTGGCGCCCAACTGGAGAAGCTTCTCTTCGATACATTCGTAGCCGCGGTCAATGTGGTAGATGCGTTCGATACGGGTATCACCTTCAGCCACCAGACCGGCAATCACCAGGCTGGCCGACGCCCTTAAATCCGTGGCCATCACCGGCGCACCTTTCAGCTTCTCTACGCCCTTGATAATCGCAGTATGGCCTTCCACCGTGATATTGGCACCCATACGGTTCATCTCGTGAATCTGGATCAAGCGATTTTCAAACACCGTCTCTGTCACCGCGCCAGTGCCTTCGGCAATCGCGTTCAAGGCGGTAAACTGGGCCTGCATATCGGTGGGAAAGCCCGGATAGGGTGCGGTCCGTATATTCACGGAGCGAGGCCGCTTGCCATGCATATTGAGCTCGATCCAATCCTCGCCCAGCGAAATCTCGGCGCCCGCCTCCTCAAGCTTGAGCAGCACCGCCTCGAGCGAGTCGGGCTGGGTGTCCTTAACCTTGACCCGCCCTCCGGTAGCGGCCGCAGCCACCAGGTAAGTACCGGTTTCAATGCGGTCGGGCATTACTTTATACTCACAGCCATGCAAGCGTTCGACGCCAAAAATCTCTAGCGTATCGGCACCGGCGCCGCGGACATCGGCACCCATGGCATTGAGAAAATTGGCCAAATCGACAATTTCAGGCTCTCGAGCGGCGTTTTCCAGCACCGTGCGCCCCTCGGCCAGCGCCGCCGCCATCATCAGATTTTCAGTACCGCCGACAGTCACGGTGTCCATAAAAAAATGACCTCCCTTCAACCGTCCGTCACAGCTGGCATTGATATATCCACCGTCAACATCAATCTTGGCACCCAGCGCTTCAAGCCCGCGCAGGTGTAAATCGACCGGGCGACTACCGATGGCACAGCCACCCGGAAAGCTGACCCTTGCCATGCCATGTCGGGCCAGCAACGGCCCCAGCACCAGGATGGACGCCCGCATGGTCTTCACCAATTCGTAGGGCGCGGTGAAGCTGGAAATGGTATTCGCATGCACCTCAACGCTGAGTTTTTCGGTGATCACCAGCTCCACACCGAGACAGCGCAGCAGTTCGTTCATGGTGGTAATGTCATGCAGGTGCGGCAAGTTATGCACCACCACCGGTTCGTCACACAGCAACGTCGCAGCCAGGATCGGTAAAGCAGAATTTTTGGCCCCAGATATACGGATCTCTCCGTCAAGCCGCACGCCGCCTTTGATAAGCAGTTTTTCCATAGCGCTATCCCTGTTAACTGGCGCCCGATGCACTCCACTCATCGCGGGTGTAGAGCCGCATATTAACGGCGTGAATGGCACCAGAGGCGATGTGCTCATTGAGCACGGCATAGACCAGCTGCTGCTTCTTAACCGGCCGCAGGCCCTCAAAAACATCACCAATAACAGTGACATCGAAATGGCTGCCATCGCCAGTGACCGACACATCACAATCAGTCAATTGCTCCTGCAACAGTGTTTGAACTTGTTCGATTTGCATAATGTCTTCTTTATGGCGGGGAATTCAAGTGACTGATTTTATTGCATTAGCAATGGAAACGCGAACCCAAAGACGCCAGCCACAGTAACGTTATTTACGCGCCGCTGCTGCCTCCAGCTCGGCTTGCGGGTCAACATCAACATTGCGCCAATAATCGATCACCTTGTCTATGTCGCCGTTGTAATCGCGCAGCTTGCTGGCGAACTCATCACGGTACTGCTTACCGAGGTTAATATTGTCGAGCACTACGTTGATCATCCGCCAATCACCGCTCTTGTCCGGCTTAAGCTTAAATTGCACCTCCAGCGGCTGGTCCTGCTCTCGGTAGATCAGCTGAGTTACCGATACACTCTGCTTGTTCTTGATACGCTGCTGCTCCTCGGCATCCGGCGCTAAAACTTCGATACGTTCACCAGAAAAAGTCATCAGACCTTTGCTCAGGGTGCGCACCATACGCTCTTGCACCGCATCACTGAATCGCAACACCTGGCCTTTCAAAACTTCACGCTCCCGATCCGAGCCAAGTCCCCGATAGTAGGCAACCGTACCATAGCGGCCCATTATTGCCCTGGAGAAGCTGCGATAGTCGATTACAGGCGAGATTATCTGGTCTACCTGCTGGTAAAACTGTTCAGGCTGGGTGTCGTAGTAACTTCGCGCGCTTTCAATTTCATCCACCAGCCGCTCGGTTATATCCCGGACGATCGCGTCCGGCATTTCCCTGGCGGTTGCAGCCCAGCCAGGCACAGCAGCCAAAAGCCACACTATGGCCAACAGGGGCCCAAAAACATTTCGCGCGATCATATTTGATTTCATCCAAGCCCCTAAATTCACCACAGCGCAGAATTATATCAGAGTCCGCATTAAGCACGAACCAGCTGTTGTAGTAATTGCACGACACTCCGCAGTTGGCTTACCATGCAGGCCCATTACAACAGTGGAACTTCGATGCCGTCACTCACCCCCCTGGATTCAGCCAAGCGCACTATCGAGCTGGAAGCCAGGGCCGTTACCGATCTTGTCAGGCGGCTTGGAGACGAGTTCATGCTGGCCTGCGATATCATTCTGGCCTGCCAGGGCCGGGTGGTAGTTGTGGGTATGGGCAAGTCAGGCCACATTGCCAACAAGATTGCCGCCACCCTTGCATCAACCGGTACCCCGGCATTTTTTGTCCACCCGGCTGAAGCCAGCCATGGCGACATGGGCATGATCACCCGTAAGGATGTGGTGCTGGCACTGTCAAATTCAGGCAGCACCTCAGAGATCGTCACTCTCCTGCCATTGATCAAAAGAATCGACGTACCGCTCATCAGCCTGACTGGCGACCCTGACTCCACCCTTGCATTAGCGGCCAATGCCAATCTGGATGTCAGTGTTGAACAAGAAGCCTGCCCACTGAACCTCGCGCCCACCTCCTCAACTACCGCAGCACTCGTTATGGGTGATGCATTGGCCATAGCTCTGCTGGAGCGGCGTGGATTCACCGCGGAGGACTTCGCTTTTTCCCATCCCGGCGGCGCCCTTGGCAAGCGCCTGCTGTTGAAGGTGAATGATGTTATGCACAGCGGCTCCGCACTGCCCCTGGTCCATCCGCAGACACCGCTGCCCGAAGCGCTGCTGGAAATTACCGCCAAGGGCCTGGGCATGACGACCGTCGTCGACCAACATGGCGAGCTCGCAGGGATTTTTACCGACGGGGACTTGCGCCGCACACTCGACCAGCATCGCGACCTTCACAGCACCCGCATGGCAGAGGTGATGACGGTCAATTGCAAAACGGTGACCCCCGATATGCTGGCAGCCGAGGCACTTCGAATTATGGAGGATAATAATATTACCGGGCTGGTGGTTATTGATGCGCAGCGACACCCCATCGGTATCGTCCACTTGCATGACCTTATCAAAGCCGGACTGGCCTGAAGGGCACTCACCCATGAACGCTTACCTACAGAAGGTTCCGGGCGAAATCCTGAACAAGGCTCGGCAGGTGCGGCTGCTTACCCTCGATGTGGACGGCATTCTAACCGATGGTTCGCTGTTGCTTTCAGAGGCAGGAGAGACGCTCAAGACCTTTAACACTCTCGACGGCCTCGGTATAAAATTACTCCGCCAGGCTGGTATAGAAGTTGCTATCATCACCGGGCGCGGCTCACCAATCGTAAGTGCCCGGGCAAAAGCATTGAGTATTAACCATGTCTACCAACACTGCGAAGACAAATGGCGAGCGGTGCTCGAATTACAGACCCTGCTTGATTTTGACGCCACAGCTACTGCCCACATGGGAGATGACCTGCCAGATCTGGGCGCTATGGCGCTAGGCGGCTTTGCGATAACCGTACCTAACGCCCATCCACTACTGCACGAAAGAGCCGACTATTGCACCACCAGGGCGGGCGGCCATGGCGCTGTAAGGGAAGCATGCGACCTGATTTTATTTGCCAAAGGCCTGCTCGACGAGGCCGTGAAGGTATACTATCAACCCTATGCTTAGACAACTGCCTACCAATGTTTTAAGCGGCATTCTCGCATTCGCTGCGGCGTTGGCGTTTTTTTTCTGGGTTTTTGATAGCGAGGACCCAACAGTCGGCCTTTTGCCAAGCCAGACTGAACAGCCACCTGAATGGTATTGGGAAAATGCCAGCTTCTGGAACTTCGATTCCGAGGGGCGACTCGAGCAGGAGGCCACTGCGACCCTGGCAGAATATTACAGCACCGAAGACATTATCTACTTAACCGATCCCCGGTTAACCACGCACGTTGGCAATGAAGATGCCTGGTATACCCGCGCAGAACGTGGTGAGGTGCGTGAAGACAATGATGTGGTGGAGTTGCTGGATGCGGTGGAAATATTCAAGGGCGATGGCACTGTGACTATTCGCACCGAAAGAATGGCGTTGATACGCAGTATGGACATGGCCGTAACAGGGGCGGCAATAACCATAACAGGGGAGTCGGGCCGCACCGAGGCCATCGGGATGCGGGCGTGGCTAAAACAGGAAAAAGTTGAATTGCTGGCGAAGGTTAAATCCATACATGACCCCAACAAATAGTATCCACTCGCTGGCGCTGGTATTGCTACTCGCGCTCACCGGCCCCGCGGTCGCTCTGGAGGAAGACCGCCAGCAGCCTATACAGATCGAATCCGACCAGGCAGAGCGCGACGAAAAAGCCGGCACGACTATCTATATTGGCAATGTCGAGTTAGTCCAGGGCAGCCTGAAGATGCTTGCCGACCGCCTCGAGATCTACACTGGCAAAGGTAACCGGCTCGAGCGCATTGTCGCCTATGGCACCCCCGCCTATGTTGAGCAAAAGCCAGAGCCAGACAAACCATTAGTTAAAGCGCGGGGTGAAATTATTCGTTACCTCGTGAAAGAAGAGCGACTCCAATTGGAAAAAAACGCATCGATAGACCAGGACGGGGCGGTGGTGAACAGTAATATCATCGATTATTTTATTAAAGATGAAGTGGTCAAAGCCAGCGGCAATGAAAAACGCGTAAGGGTTGTTATTCCACCTCGCAGCGAAAACACCAAACCCTGAAGAGAGATCCGCTGCACATGGCTACCCTGCAAGCAATACAACTGGCCAAGAGCTACAAAAGCCGCAAGGTCGTGAGGGATATTTCCCTCAATGTAAAAAGCGGCGAAGTGGTTGGCCTGCTCGGCCCGAATGGAGCAGGTAAAACGACCTGTTTCTACATGATAGTGGGACTAGTAAGGGCCGAAAAAGGCCAAATCCGCATTGACGAGGATGACATCACCCGACTGCCCATGCACGGTCGCGCCCGCAAGGGGCTAGGCTACCTGCCGCAGGAAGCCTCCATTTTCCGCAAACTAACCGTTGCCGATAATATCCTGTCCATCCTCCAAACCCGCAAAGAACTCAATCGCAAGCAACGGCGAGACATAATGGAAAGCCTGCTGGATGAGTTTCACATCACCCATATTCGCGACAGCCGGGGTATGGCACTGTCGGGCGGCGAGCGACGGCGGGCCGAGATAGCCCGGGCTCTAGCCACCGAGCCGCTGTTTATATTGCTCGACGAGCCGTTTGCCGGTGTTGATCCCATTTCAGTTAACGAAATCAAATCCATCGTCAACCACCTCAAAGCCAAGGGTATCGGGGTTTTGATCACCGACCACAACGTTCGCGAAACCCTCGACATCTGCGATCGCGCCTACATCGTCAGTGAAGGCTCTATTATCGCCGAGGGCCATCCAACCGAGATCCTCGAAAACCAGCAGGTCAGGGATGTCTACCTGGGTCATCAGTTCAAGCTGTAACCGTCCCTCTGCCCAATGTCGCATACTCACAGCGCTAATCTTGGCTTGCCAGCAACGACTCCTTGCAGCTGCAGCTTGCAACTTCGCAAGCTAATAGAAAAGGCCTTCTGGCTGCTCTATACGATAATAATTTGTCCGCAACAAAGTTCGACAATAGCGCCTGGACGGTGGCCGACAGGGATATCGACAATAAATTCAAACACACAAGACCTCTAGTTTTTTCCGATACTTCCATGCTTCGGTGCAGGCGTGCAAAATACAGAGAATTTCGGTCCCCTGCCAGGAGCCTTTGGCCACTGCTAATCCGCCGCAATATTCCACTGAATTAAGTTGGCACAGCTATTGCATGGCCGAGTGCACCTAGCTACACTCAACCTATCGCTATTGGAAACAAGCCTTAAACCCAGACCAGGGGATGCGCCGCCACCGTCATGAAGCAGTCTCTGCAACTTAAAATCAGTCAACAGCTGACAATGACGCCGCAGTTGCAGCAGGCGATTCGTCTGTTGCAACTATCGACCCTGGATTTGCAACAAGAAATCCAGAACATGGTTGACACCAATCCGATGCTTGAAGTACCCGAAGAGGGTGAGGAAGCAGCTGAAGGCGAAGACTACTCCAGCAAAGCTGAAGAGACTCAGAACGGCGCAACCGAGCCACCACTGGCGACCACTTCCAACGATGATAGCAACCCGATTGAAAGCGATGGCTTCGACAGTATCCCCACAGACTTGCCGGTTGACAGCCAATGGGACGACATTTATCCCTCGTCTGCGGGCAGTGTCGGCGATTTAGAAGATTTCGACTTCGACGGGCGCAATGCTGCCACTGAGACCCTGCAAGACCATCTGCGCTGGCAGCTCAACCTGACACCCATGTCGGATACGGATCGGGTAATTGCATTCGCACTTATCGACGCGGTTCTGCCCAGCGGCTTCCTCAGCCTGACGGTACAGGACATTTTTGCCGACCTGGGTGAAACTCTCGAGGTCGAACTCGATGAAGTAATAGCCGTATTGCACCGACTGCAGCAGTTTGATCCGGTAGGCGCGGTGACCACCGATCTGCGCGAATGCTTGCTGGTACAGCTCAATCATCTACCCCAAGAGACACCATGGAGAGCCGAGGCCTGCCACCTGGTAGACAAATTGCTTGCCGAGCTCGGTGCCCGCAATTTCCCACTACTGATAAGACGCCTGCGCCTGAATGAGTCGCAGTTGAGCCAGGTAGTCGCGTTAATTCAGTCACTGGATCCGCGGCCCGGTGAAAGAATAGCCCCTTCGGACACCACTTATGTGACGCCGGATGTCTTTGTCCATAAGCTCGAGGGTCGCTGGATAGTAGAGCTGAATCCGGATATTGCGCCGCGCATACGTATTAACAGCAATTACGCGTCTCTGATAAAGCGAGCGGACGACAGTGCCGACAACAGCTATCTCAAGAACAACCTGCAGGAGGCGCGCTGGTTTCTCAAGAGCTTGCAAAGCCGCAACGAAACCCTGATGAAAGTGGCCAGCCGCATTGTCGAGCACCAGCAGGGCTTCCTGGAATATGGCGCAGAGGCGATGAAACCACTGGTACTCAGTGATATTGCCGAAGCCATAGAAATGCATGAATCAACCGTCTCCCGGGTGACAACCAATAAATACATGCACACGCCGGCCGGCATATTCGAGCTGAAATACTTTTTTTCAAGCCACGTTGGCACTGACAGCGGAGGGGAGTGTTCCTCCACGGCGATAAGGGCTATCATAAAAAAAACCGTTGCAGCAGAAAGTCCCAAAAAGCCTTTGAGTGACAGTAAAATAGCTCAAATCCTCATCGACCAGGGCGTTAACGTGGCGCGCAGGACCATTGCCAAATATCGGGAGTCGCTGGGAATACCGCCTTCAAACGAGCGTAAACGGCTGGTTTGACCTGACCCTCGACAGCGGTCATTGCAACGGAGTAATCTGTACCAAACCCGGGGTAGTAGATCCTGTTACCGCCTCACCAACCACAATAGCCTATTGATCCATTTAAGGAGCGGCCAATGCAAATCAACATTAGCGGTCATCACGTCGATGTCACGCCCGCACTGCGGGATTACGTGATAAGCAAGTTTGATCGGCTCAACCGTCATTTCGATCAAATCAACAATGGTCAGGTTGTGCTCACCGTTGAGAAACTGCGTCAGCGGGCAGACGCCACCGTGCACGTCTCCGGCGGTGAATTTGCCGCTTCAGCAGAATCGGAAGACATGTATGCTGCCATTGATTTGCTGGCCGATAAGCTCGACCGCCAATTGATCAAACACAAAGAAAAAGTTAAAGACAAACACCAGGGCCTCGTAGGTCGCTGAGCAGAGCCATTCATGTCAATCACTTCAATACTGACCCCTTCCCGCACCCACGCTGCGGTGACGGGGTCAAGCAAAAAACGTGTGCTGGAAAAAATTGCACAACTGGTCAGCGATGATATACCCTCGCTGAATTCGGGGGCGCTATTCAAGAATCTTATTGCGCGGGAAAAACTCGGTAGCACTGCCATCGGCGAGGGCATAGCCATTCCTCACTGCAGAATGGGGATGTGTGAGCAAATTACTGGAGCACTTATCAGGTTGCAGGAACCGATCGATTTCGACGCTGCAGACGATCAGCAGGTAGACTTGTTGTTTGTGTTGCTGGTACCAGAACAAGCCTGCGACGAGCATTTGCAGACCCTGGCTGAGCTGGCAGGATTGTTCAATCGCGAAGATTTCCGCCTCGCACTTCGGGCAGCGGGCGATAGCCAGCAGCTTTACGAAGCGGCGGCTCACTTCGATCCAGAATCTGCCGGTGCCGGAAATTCATCGCTGGGTCGCGCAGTGTGAAACTGGTTATCATCAGTGGCCGCTCTGGCTCCGGTAAAAGCACTGCATTGCATGTGCTGGAGGATGCTGGCTACTACACCATTGACAACCTTCCCGCCGGCCTGCTGATTGCGCTGGTTGAGGAGGTTCTCGGCAGCGACTCGCCCGAAAAGGAACGTATGGCGCTGTGCATAGATGCCCGCAATACCTCAAACCAACTGCAAGAGTTTCCCAATCTGCTAGCTTGCTTGCCGGCATCGGTAGACACCTCGATAATTTACCTCGACGCCCACGACGACGCGCTGATAAAGCGATTTAGCGAGACCCGGCGCCGGCATCCACTCAGCGACAAAATGACTGCGCTGCAGGAAGCGCTGGTGCGCGAGCGCGAAATACTCCAGCCCATAGCCAACTCTGCTGATATCACCATCGATACCAGCCAAATGCTGTTCCATGAACTGCGGGATTATGTGCAACAAGTAGTACTGCGGCAGACTGGCAGCAGCATGTCGACCCTGATCCAATCCTTTGGCTTTAAAAAGGGTCTGCCACTCAACGCCGACCTGGTATTCGATGTGCGCTGCCTGCCGAACCCGCATTGGGTACCCACCCTCCGCAGCATGACCGGAGCCGCGCCAGAGGTCATTGCATTTCTACAAAACGAACCGGCAGTCGAAGAGATGATTTTCGATATGGTCCACTTTCTGGAGAAGTGGTTACCCCGCTACGAGGGAAATAATCGGCCCTACACGACGGTGGCGGTGGGTTGCACTGGTGGCCAGCACCGATCAGTGTATATTGCCAACCGCCTTTACCAGCATTTTTCAGGTAAGGGAGAGGATGTCCAGGTTCGACACCGGGAGATTGTGTCGCCTTACAACCCACTGACGGCGAGTCAGGACTGAGTTATGATCCAGACCCGGATCACCATTATCAACAAATATGGCCTGCACGCCCGGGCGGCGGCCAAGTTTGTCAGCACGGCCAGCGGCTTCAGCAGTGCAATCAAGATGGGCAGAAATGGCCAGATGATTGACGGCAAGAGCATTATGTCTGTCATGATGCTGGCCGCCGCCAAGGGCTCCGAGCTTGAGCTGATGATCGAGGGCAACGATGAGCAACGCGCACTGGATGCCCTCACCCGCTTGATCAATGATTATTTTGGTGAAGGCGAGTAAAACCCCGCTCTTGCCAGCTTGATCTGCAGCCGCAAGATGGTGCTACAACCGTCGTTATACCTGGCATAAACACCCGACAGGACTTGCCACTCATGGCCCTCATCAGCCAAGCCCAGACAGACGCCAGTCCTCAGCAACGGCTTACCGAAGCGCTCGACAGAGGCACCTTTGTGCAGCTGCGGCGAAAGCTCCCTGGTGCCCTTGTTCCGGTGCCTTTAAAAAACGCGATGTCGACCCGGCGCTGGCCGGCGGAATCGCTCTAAGAACCGTTACCGCCGCTGTCGGCTTTTTTACTTTTCTGGGACTAGCGATTACTTTATGCCTGACATCCATCCGGACGATAAACACAGCCTCCATTCTGATGCCGAGGGCCCCTCAAAATCAGAATTAAAGCGCCAAATGACCGAGTTGCAAAAACTGGGCGAACAATTGCTGCATCTTCAGCATCGCGAGCTGGAAAAAATGCAACTGCCGCAATCATTGATGGAAGCCGTATTGCTCGCCCGTCGCATCAAAAGCCGAGAAGGTAAGCGGCGCCAGCTCCAGTATATAGGCAAGTTGATGCGTACCATCGATGCAGAGCCCATTCGCCTGCAATTGCTGCAGCGGGAGCAGGGCCGGCAGCAGATCAATCGCCAGTTCCACCAGCTGGAACTATTACGCGACCAGCTCCTGAGCAACGGGGTTAGCGAAATCGATAGTGTCATCGCGCACTATCCCATGGCTGACCGAACCCGTCTCGGACAGCTGGTGAGGGCGGCCAGTAAGGAACAAGATCAACTACAGGCGCCAAAATCATCCCGCAAATTGTTTCGCTACCTGCGAGAGCTGGCGGAGCACTCGGATCAGGGCCTGGAAGATCCCGCAGCAGAATAGAGCGACCTAAAAGCGAGGCAATACAGAAGATTCAGTTTTTGGGCGTCTTTTCCTGGGTTTCAACCAGGCGCTCGAAACTGATGTTGGGTTTATCGAGAGTGCCCGTCACTTTATAAACGGCGCTGGTCAACTTTTCCAACTGCTTTTCAAACACTTTGCCGGCAACATACACCCCTGCGGCCAACGGCAATCCGCCGGGCAGGGCCAATGCTACCACCCAGGGCAGATTACTGGTGATGGGCAGGGCAACAACCAGGTTGGCATCAATATCGCCACGATCGAGATCAAAGTCACCGGAAAGCTTGAGATAACTGCTAGGGCCATTTACCGTCAGTGGATCATTTAACTGCAGCTGGCCGCGATTCAGCAGCATTTGACCTTTGATCCGGTCGTAGCTGATACCCTTTTTGTAGAGGTCAGAAAAATCCAGCCGCAACCTGCGCGCGAGATTATTGATATTGAGAATTCCCACCAGTTTGAGCACATCAGCCGCAGTACCCGATGTCTGTAGCAACTGGCCGTCGCGCACGTCGAGGTTCAAATTCCCCACAATGACGGGCAAGTCGATCTTGTCGGGAGGGTAATCCCAGTGTAAGTTGACGCCCACCTCTGCGGACTTGCTCACCACACCGGCCTCGTAACCCCAGTGCGAAAACAACTCATCCAGATTGCCCGCGCGCAGCATACCCTGCACCTCGCTACGATGAGCCTTACCGTTAGAAGTCCAGCGCAGCTGTGCTCCCCGATTGACATCCACTCCGGAAAACGCGGCGCCGTTGACGTCAATCTTGAGCTTGCTGGCAGCAACCCCCTCGGCAATCGGCTCCAGAACGAAGGACCAGCTTCCAAGATCCGTGTCGCCAACGGCAAACTTTTTTACGCGGACGCTGGCGGGAGGCAAACTGCGCGGATCTACCGCAGCGAGACCGGGGCCTTTCGCTTTACTGGACCGCTCCCGGCCGAGGGGCAACAGCAGGTGCTCGAAATCCAGCACCAGCTCCCGACTGGCAGTCGGCAGCAAAACCGCACCCTGAATCCTCGGGTGGTTTACCTTGAACTGCCAGCGCTGATCAACCACTGCTGCGTCCACCACCACATCCTGCACCCATTCTCCAAACAGGCGTACCTCAGAGATCGGAACCTGCTCTATTCGCAGGGGAAAATCCACCTCAGAGTTGCTGTCTCCTGCCAGCTTTGAGTATGTTGAAAATGCGTCCAACCACTGACCCAAATCTGCCTGTTGCAGGGCGCCGCTGATCAACACGCCTGCTGCCGGCAATTCCGGTGTAGCACCCCGCCCCAGCCTGACTCCAGCACGCAGCGTTTCGCCACGGGTATCGAAGCATCCGCTCAGTAACTCAGCCACGTATAGTTCGCTGTAACCTGGCCGTGCCAGGCTCAGGTCGTATTGCAGCATTCTCGGCTGCGGCGCCGGCTTGGCAAAAGGCTCTGGCAGCATCAATGCTATGCCAACCAGATCCGAACGAATCCGCAGGCTTGACTCAATGCTGCTGTCATCAAGCGGGACAATCGTCATTTCAGCCTGGACAGTCGCTTTACCCTCGGCCAGATCCAACGCCGGATACCCCAGCCACTGCCTTAACCCCGCTACTGCAACCTCGCCATTGGCCCGCAGCACCAGGGGCTGGTTGCCTGTAGCCGTCATTTCGCCGGCAAAAATATTTGCGCTAAACGGCTCGCCCCACAGTTTACCTTCGATCTTACTGGCGGTAATGCCACCAGAAGTTCGGTAGCTCAGGTCACCCTCGACTTCGGTAAAGTTTAACTTCAAGCCAGGATTACCCAGATCAAGCTGCTGTAACTGGCCATCGATCGCTAACTCGGGAGCCCGCCCGCCCTGAAGCGGGATCTTGAGATCAAGCCCGGCAATATACTTACCACTGGCGACCCAGCTGTCGAAAGCTCCACCGGTGGCGGCTCGCAGTGGCGACTCCCTGAACAACTGGATCAAGTCCCGGGCTGGCCCATCCACGTCACTCACCACATCAAGCCACGTTAGCTGCTCTCGTATAGCTAACTCAACGCGGACATTACTGACCCGGGAGTTGAGCGTCATGGCGCTGGGGGAAGTCGCCAACAAGTAGTCGTCCGCCAGCAGCACATGGGCGTCGACAATTTCAAGTAGCGGCCAATCGGGTTGGTAACGCAGCCGGCCATTGCGGGCATCGAGAAACAATTGTACGGTTTTATCAAAGGGATTGGTTTTAGCGAGCGAACCTGCATAGATAAAGCCCAGCTGGTCAATATCGGCAGCCTCAATGCTTTGATCCAGCCAATTGCGCAGGCCATCGCTCAGCAGCGTTGGAATGTAGCGATTACGGTAACTCGCATCGGTATCCTGAAGACCAATCATCAGGGACATTGACGGACTATCATCGTCACTCGCGGCCAGGGGAATATCAAGATCGAGCTGTGCCGTTCCCAAGCCAAAGTCGCCGTGCAGCCGAATTAATCCGCTGTTGACCAGTACCCGTTCGCCCACCCGCCAGCCAACTCGGGCATCAACCCCTGCGAAAGCGAGTTGCTGGTTGTAGATACTGGGAAAATCGAGCTGCAAGTCACTGCCATCAAGATCCACAAAACCGTGATCGATACCTGCCTCGACGTAGCCATCGATAGAAGTCGCTCCCGGAGCGCCCTTCCAGGATTCAATCGCAGCTCCAGCGAGGTCGGCGCGAACACGAAAATCCTGCAAGCGCTGCTTTTGCAAGGGTATGTCAAGATAGATGTTGTGCAGGCGCCCGCGAGGCTGCAAGGTATTCAAAACATCGACCAGTGCTGGGGGCACTAAACCACTGTTGAGGGCGCCGCGATTCAGAGGTTCGATTGCCGCAGCATCCAATTTGACCTCCAAATTGCTGTCGGCGTCAGCTAGTGCAAACTCCAGCTGACTGAAGTCATAATTTATCCCGGTCCAACTGAAACCAAGATCCTGCAACCTGCCACTGAGCTCACCATCGGGCCGGCGCTGCAGCAGAAAGTCGAAACTCAATGATTCCAGCCTGGGAGTCTGAACTCCGAGCAAGCCCTCCAACTGCCAATCTGCCGTGACCAGAGTACCACTGGTCTCAAGGCTCCCGCCTCGGGTCCAATCGAGCCAAAGCTCACCGGAGACCGCCGGCGGCAGCTTGCCGCGCCACTGGCCAAGGTAAGGCGCCAGCCTGTCGACCTGCAGCTGTCTAAGGTCGAGATAGCCACTAAAAGCGCGAGGATCATCCAGCCAACCTTCAAATTCAGCCACCAGCCGCAAAGCTGCCTCGACGCCGGGTTCACCAAGTTCAAGGTTGAGCTGCGACAGATAGAGCCCCTGGCGCAGCACCAGGCTCAACTCCTCGATACTGTGTGAACCGCCATCCCGCGGAGCGGCGGCTACCCGGACATCAGTCATCTCCAGCAAGTCGAGTCCCTCGAAAAACCGGACCAGCGCAGCGCCATTACTGCCCGAGCTCGCAGGCCTGTCGATTCCCTTCAAGCCCCAATTGCCATTGTCGGCCTGCGCCAGCTCTACCTCGGCATCGACCAGCGAAACCGTCTCGGCGAGCACCGTTTGAAAAAAAATACTTTCTACAAGATCAAAGTAAACTGCCAGATAGTCCGCTTCTACGACCGTATCCCCGGCCGGATTCAAAAGCCGAAAATTGCGCACCCGAAGCACCGGCGACATACCCCGCCATTCACCCTCGATACTACCCACCTCAAATTGAAGGTCTACCCGGGAGCGAATTTCAGACAGGATCTGGTGTTGATAGTGACCCAACTGCGGCATGTAGTAACGGCCAAGGCTGACCACAATCGCCAATGCAACCAGCACCACTGTGAGGGAGCCCCACAACAGGCGATTGCATAAACGCAGTATCTTTAACAGCATGATTCGCTTGCCTACCCAGTTGGCAGTATTGCAGACGCGTCCAGCCTGGGACGATGCCATCGGCGCTGTTGCAAGCCGTCAGAGGGTAGTTGAAATCCTCTCAATGCAGACCGCCTGCACCGAAAAATGTACGGTTCGGTAAAATCGAAGGCCATTGCCTCCTGGATTTGATAATCAACATCCCTATCGATCGCCTGGCTGGGCCTGGCGTTGTATTGTGTTGCGGACAAATTTTGATGAGAAAAGCAAAACCCGGGCTTTTTACCTTGCGCGGCTCGGCAAAGACTGGCGACCTTTACCGCCACACGGCTAGAGCAGAATAACGTCATATTGTTCCTGCGAATAAACTGTCTCCACCTGGAATTGTATCGTTGCACCAATAAACTCCTCCAGGTTGGCGACATGTGCCGAGTCTTCATCCAGCAGACGATCAATCACCGACGATGCCGCCAACACCAGAAACACGCGATTCTCATAGGCGCGTGCCTCGCGCAGTATTTCTCGAAAAATCTCGTAACAAACGGTTTCGGCTGACTTGATTGTACCGCGCCCCTTACACACATTGCAGGGCTCACAAAGCACATGTTCAAGGCTTTCACGAGTGCGCTTACGGGTCATCTGCACCAGGCTAAGCTCGGAGACGCTGGATATGGTGGTGCGCACCGAATCTTTTTCCAGCGCCTTTTCCAGTGCCCGCATAACCTGACGCTGGTGTTCAGCATCGCTCATATCGATCAAGTCAATAATAATCATGCCGCCAAGATTGCGAACCCGCAACTGTCGGGCAAGGGCAGTAACCGCCTCAAGATTAGTCTTGAAAATCGTTTCTTCGAGGTTGCGATGACCAACGAATGCACCGGTATTGACGTCGATTGTAGTCATCGCTTCAGTCTGGTCGATAATCAGGTAGCCACCGGACTTCAGCTTCACCTTCCTCTCCAGCGCCCGCTGAATTTCGTCTTCGACGCTAAACAACTCCATGATCGGGCGCTCGCCACTGTAGTGTTCAATACGATCGACAACTTTCGGTGTAAAGGCCCTGGCAAACTCGGTCACCGCCTGGCACACCTCACGCGAATCGATCCGGATTTTCTCAACTGATTGCCAACCATGGTCGCGGATAGTGCGCATCGGCAAGGCCAGATCTTGATAGATCATTCCCGGAACCGTTACAGATTTGCTTTTCTCCTTTGACAGATCCCATAGTTTTGTCAGGAACATCATGTCTGCCCGCAGCTCATCCGGACCCACCCCCTCGGCAGCGGTGCGGATAATATAACCAACAGCCTGTGACATCGAATCGTGAGTACGCAGGGTGCTAACAGTTTCGCGCAGGCGCTGACGTTCGCCCTCTTCCTCAATGCGCTGCGACACACCTATATGGGCATTGTCGGTCATTAGTACCACGAAGCGTGAAGACAGTGAGAGCCGGGTGGTCAAACGTGCGCCCTTGGTTCCCAGCGGATCCTTGGTGACCTGAACCACTATATGCTGGCCTTCATGGACCAGTTGGCGGATGTCAGGTATGGTCGTATCGATGGTGCCAGCACTGGCGTCCGAAGCCAATGCTGGTGCCGCCTCAGGATTAAATATATCGCTGGCATGTATAAAACTGGCGCGCTCCAAACCGATATCGACGAAGGCTGCCTGCATGCCCGGCAGCACCCGGACCACCTTACCCTTGTAGATATTACCAACGATCCCGCGACTGGCAACTCGCTCAATAAGGAGTTCCTGCAGCACTCCATTGTCTACCACCGCGACTCGAGTCTCGGTAGGGGTTACATTAATCAGTATCTCTTGACTCATTTCTCTTGTAACCAACTGCAATTTACTGAAAATCGCTGAAGCAGGGCTTCGGTCTCCACCAGTGGCAAACCGACCACACCGGAATAGCTGCCATCGATCCGTTCGACAAACCGTGCGCCCTGCCCCTGGATAGCATACCCGCCCGCCTTGTCCGCCGGCTCTCCAGTTCGAAAATAGGCGAGGGCCTCGGTTGGCGATATGACGCGAAATTTTACCCGAGTATCACTACAAGTGATCAAGCAATCATCGTTATAAAACAAAGCAACCGCAGTGACCACTTGATGCCAGCGTCCCGAGAGGCTGGCGAGCATCGCTATGCCTGCCTGCTCGTCCCCGGGCTTGCCCAGGATTTGATCATCGCAAACCACCGCCGTATCTGCACCCAATACAGGCCGGGCAGGTTTGTCTGCAGCGATCAGGTGTCGCCACCCCGCCGACGCTTTGGCGCAGGCCAAACGCTCGGTGTACGCCAACACGGTTTCACCAGTATGCAGTGTTTCATCCACAGTTGCCGGCAACTGCTCTAATCTCAGCCCGAGCTGCTGCAACAGTGCCCTGCGCCGCGGTGAGGCTGAGGCGAGATAGATAAAACGGGAATCGTCAGCTGCGCTGGAATGAGCGATAGACATAATGCAACACCAGGCTAAACAACGGCCATAGTAGCGCACTACTAAAGGCACCCGCCAGAAAGCTCAGGTTGCGGGTAGAAACCGAGCTGAGGCTTTGCACCCAGTACCCCACCAGCAGGTGAAGGCCTACCAGTACAAAGACCATTGCCGCCTGCTGCAGCACAGCAAAGTGTTGCATGCGCTGATACAGGGCGTTGCAGATATACGCGATAATCGCAAGGCTCAAGGCATTTTGACCGAGCGTCACACCGGTAAATCCGTCGAGCACCAGGCCTGCCAACCAGGCATAGGTCACCCCGATCCTGTCCGGCAGGGTGATAGTCCAGAATATTACCACCATCGCAGTCCACTCAGGCCGCAGCCAATCATAGGGCGGGCTTATCGGGAATACGGCCAACAACAGCGATCCCAACAGTGTCAGGGTGACAAGCCAGTAGCTACCGAAAGTCGTCACGGCGCTGCTTCGACCTTCGATCGCTGCCCCGGCCCAAACACCAGCAGAACATGCCGGCTCTGGCTCAAATGAGCGGTAGGCTCAGCTTTTACTGTAAGGAAGGGTTGGCCCGGGTCGTGAACAACCGAGCTCACTTTCGCGACCGGATAGCCAACCGGAAAACGCCCTCCAAGCCCGGAACTTATCAGCAGGTCGCCGGCCTTGATATCGGTAGTCGCAGCGACGTGGCGTAACTCCAACTCGTCAAGGCGACCGGTACCTTCTGCCACCGAGCGCACGCCATTTCGATTGTTCTGCACGGGCACCGCATGGCTGGCGTCTGCAATCAGCAGAATGCGGGCGCTGATGGGGTTCACTTCCACAACCTGCCCCATCAAACCATCGGCATCGATGACCGGCTGACCAAGGCTGACTTTGTCGTCACTACCCTTATCGATAACGATGATATGCTGGTCGGGCCGGGGGGAAACGCCGATTGTTTCAGCAATCAGTACGTCATCGCTCTTGAGCAGAGCCGTGGAGTTAAGCAATTCCCGGAGTCGGCCGTTATCTGCCACCAATGCCGACATCTTCAGCATTCTCCCTCGCAGGATAAAGGCCTCCTGCTTCAGGCGCTCGTTCTCTTCCTGCAAGGATTCATCGTCACGCCCGAGGTTTTCCTCCCCCCACTCGCCCAGACGCGAGGGTAAGTTAGTAAGCCAATAAAACGGTGTCGCCGCAGCGGCCAGGGAAGAGCGAATTGTACCCAGAGCGTTATAGTGGAAATCGGCAAAAATCAGCAACAGCCCCAAGCCACCCAGTATCAGCATACGGGCACCGACGGACGACTTTTTGCTAAATAATGGTTTGATGACAGTTTCTCGCTGGTGCAGGTTTGAGCCTGGCAGGACCTACAACATATGGACCTGGGCTACCCAAACCAGACAAGTGGCAAAGAAGGATTTTCTCCTGGGCAGCTATATTAAATCGGCCTGGCCCCAGCCGCCGCTGAGGCAGTACCGGCGTGATCAGAAATGCCCTGACTCCCACCCCCTACAGTGCGCTTTACCCACAAGATTGATTGCCAATTTCGCCAGTGACCGGCGGCGCGTATTACTCGGTAGATAATAAATCCAGGTGGTGCTGATCCATCAACTCCAGTGCTCGCCCACCACCGCGCGCAACGCAGGTCAGGGGGTCTTCCGCGACCACCACCGGCAACCCGGTTTCTTCACTCAACAGTCGATCGAGGTCGCGCAGCAATGCCCCTCCGCCTGTCAACACGATACCACTGAGGGCGATATCCGCCGCCAGCTCCGGGGGGGCTTGTTCCAGCGCCCGCTTAACTGCGGCGATAATGCTCTGCAGGGGCTCCTGCAATGCCTCCAGTATTTCATCACTGTTCAGGGTGAAGCTGCGCGGCACACCCTCGGCAAGATTGCGGCCGCGAACATCAATCTCGCGAATATCAGAGCCCGGGAAAGCGCAGGCGATTTCGGTTTTGATACGCTCTGCAGTAGCCTCTCCAATCAGGCTGCCATAGGCACGCCTGACATAGCCTGCTATCGCTTCGTCAAACCGATCTCCACCAAGGCGAACCGAATCAGAATATACCACTCCGTTGAGCGACAAAATCGCTATCTCAGTGGTTCCACCCCCGATGTCCACAACCATCGATCCGGTCGCTTCCTCGACTTTCATGCCGGCGCCGATAGCCGCAGCCATCGGTTCTTCGATCAAGCGGACTTCGCGGGCGCCGGCACTGAGGGCCGACTCACGAATTGCCCTGCGTTCTACCTGGGTGGATTGGCACGGCACACAGATAAGTACCCGCGGGCTGGGGCGGATAAAACTGTTCTTGTGCACCTTGCTGATAAAGTGCTGGAGCATTTTCTCAGTTACCTGAAAATCGGCTATCACCCCGTCTTTCAATGGCCGTATAGCCGTTATGTTGCCCGGGGTCCGGCCCAGCATGCGTTTGGCATCGACCCCCACAGCCTCGATGGACTTCTGCCCATTCGCCAGGGTGCGAATGGCAACCACCGACGGCTCATTCAGAATAATGCCCTGTTCCTTGACATAAATCAGTGTGTTGGCTGTGCCCAGGTCGATTGAAAGATCGTTGGAGAATAGCCCTCTAATACGCTTGATTAGCATCTAACTTGATTACCTTAAAAAAGCATCGTTATCGGTATACAATACCCGCCGCAGTGACTGGATCCAGCCGGACGTCCGTTAATTGGGGCGCCACTCTATCAACAGAGGGGGTTTTGGGCAAGCCGGTAACTGTGATAAATTTGGGGATTTCCTGCTGTATAGGGTGTCGGTTCAACCGGCCCAGGCCTACTCGGCACGCGCCTTTCCCGCGCTCGCTAAGGGTTGCGCGTCATGTGTTCGATGATTGTGCCATCGTTATAATACTATGACGATGGCTGGCACCTTGGCAGCTTCCGCAAGTCGGCGCTTAGTCACTGTGCCTTAGTTTATTTCTGCCACGTGTCCCGCGAAGGGAACCCTAACCGGATTAAAATCACCCAATGAACCTGAATGACGACGATATTCGTAAGCTCGCCACACTGGCCCGCATAGCCGTCGATGATACTATCATCGACGACGTAGCGAACAAGATCTCGGATATCCTGCACATGGTTGACCAGATGCAGGCGCTGGATACCAGCGCTGTAGAACCCATGGCTAACCCGCTGGATGCTATGCAACCATTGCGCCGGGATGAGGTTACCGAACCCAACCAGCGCGAGGCCTTCCAGGCGATCGCTCCGGCCACTGAAAACGGACTCTACCTGGTCCCTAAAGTTATCGATTAACCCCGGGAAACTGCCGAAAACCATGCATAAGCTAACTATTGCCCGTATTGTCGAGGGACTTGGCAAGGGTGACTTCTCGTCAATGGAGATCACCCGCCACTACCTGGGTCGGATTGCAAAACTCGACCCGAACTACAACAGTTTTATCAGCGTCACTGCCGAGCAGGCGCTGCAACAAGCGCAGGCGGCAGATCAATGCCGCAGCCAGGGCAACGCCCCGGCACTGTGCGGGGTTCCGATAGCTCACAAGGATATTTTCTGTACTGCGGGCAGTCGCACCAGTTGCGGCAGCCGGATGCTGGACAATTTTGTCCCCCCCTACAGCGCGACCGTGGTAACAAACATGGCAGCAGCGGGATGCGTCACCCTGGGCAAGACCAATATGGATGAATTCGCCATGGGCTCGTCAAACGAAACCAGCTTTTACGGGAGCGTTTGTAATCCATGGGACACCGGCCGAGTGCCCGGAGGCTCGTCGGGCGGCAGTGCAGCTGCCGTCAGCGCGCAATTGTGCGCCGCTGCAACCGGCACTGACACCGGCGGCAGTATCCGCCAACCGGCCTCGCTGTGCGGAATCACCGGCTTAAAGCCGACCTATGGCAGGGTCAGTCGCTACGGCATGATCGCCTTTGCCTCAAGCCTGGACCAGGCCGGCCCGATGGCCCGCAGCGCCGAGGACGCCGCCCTGCTATTGCAGGCTATGGCCGGCCATGACCCGCGCGACTCTACCTGCAGCAAGGTCGCGACGCCCGATTACAGCGCCAACATTGGACAAGATATCAGCGGGCTGCGCATCGGTCTGCCGCGAGAATACTTTCAAGAGGGCCTCGACCCCGCAATCGCCGATGTGATCCAGCGGGCACTGTCCGAATTACAGCGCCAGGGCGCCGTGCTGGTTGACATCAACCTTCCCCATTCCAGTCTCTCAGTGCCGGCTTACTACGTTATTGCCCCGGCCGAGGCAAGCGCCAACCTGTCGCGTTTTGATGGTGTTCGCTATGGCCATCGCTGCGCCGCGCCGACCGATTTGAACGATATGTATTGCCGTAGCCGGGCCGAGGGCTTTGGCGACGAAGTCCAACGACGAATTCTGGTAGGGGCCTATGTGTTGTCTGCGGGTTACTACGACGCCTACTACCGCCAGGCACAAAAAATCCGCCGCCTGATCAAGAATGATTTCCTCGCCGCGTTTGAACAGGTCGATGTCATTGCCGGCCCCACCGCACCCGGCACTGCCTTTGCCCTGGGAGCTAAAAGCGCCGACCCGGTGCAAATGTATCTTGAGGATATTTATACGATTGCCACCAACCTGGCGGGACTGCCGGGCATGTCGATTCCCGCCGGATTGGCCAGCGGCTTGCCGGTGGGACTGCAATTAATTGGCAATTACTTTGACGAGGCTCGACTGCTCAACGTTGCGCACCGCTTCCAACTGGCAACGGACTGGCATCAACAATGCCCGCCATCACTGGCCGAGGAGGCTTAAGCATGCAGTGGGAAACGGTTATTGGCCTTGAGATTCACGTTCAACTCGCCACCAGCTCGAAGATTTTTTCCGGCGCTGCCTGCAGCTTTGGCGCCGAGCCGAACACCCAGGCATGCGCCATCGACCTGGCAATGCCTGGCACCCTTCCGGTGCTCAACGAGCAGGCAGTCCGCTACGCCATCATGTTCGGGCTGGCGGTAAACAGCGAGATCAATCGCAGCTCGGTGTTTGAACGCAAAAACTATTTCTATCCGGATTTGCCCAAGGGCTACCAGACCAGCCAGCTAGAACAACCCATAGTCGGGCCGGGCCGTGTCGATATCCTGCTGCAAGACGGCAGCAGCAAGGCGGTTCGAATCCACCACGCTCACCTTGAGGAAGACGCCGGGAAATCACTGCATGAGGATTTTCATGGCATGACCGGTATCGACCTCAATCGAGCGGGCACGCCGCTGATAGAAATTGTCAGCGAGCCCGACATGCGCAGCGCCGCCGAGGCCCTTGCCTTCGCCCGGAAAATGCACGGCATTGTCACCTCTCTGGGCATCTGTGACGGCGCGATGGCACAGGGGTCTATGCGCTTTGACGTCAACATTTCGGTGCGCCCCATGGGCAGCGATGTATTGGGCACCCGCACCGAAACCAAGAATCTCAATTCTTTCAAATTTATGGAAGACGCGATTCGCTGCGAGGTCCAGCGCCAGGTCGAGTTACTTGAGGATGGTGGCACAGTAGTGCAGGAAACCCGGCTCTACAACGGCGATACGGGTGAGTCACGCTCTATGCGCAGCAAGGAAGAGGCCAACGACTACCGTTATTTCCCCTGCCCCGACCTACTGCCGGTACATATCGAGCAGGCAATGATCGACAACATTGCAGCCCACATGCCGGAATTGCCGGACGCACGCCAGGCCCGTTTTATCAAAAGCTATGAGCTCAGCAACTACGATGCCAGCCTGCTGGCCTCAGACAAGGCAATGGCCGATTACTATGAAGCCACCGTTGCCAGCTGCAACGACCCCAAGCTCAGCGCCAACTGGATAATGGCAGACCTGGCGGGAGCACTTAATCGGCATGGACTGGAGATTGATGACTGTCCGATTAGCGCCCGGCAACTGGGGCAACTCATCAGCCGCATCGCCGACAACAGTATCTCCGGCAAAATTGCCAAGCAGGATGTCTTCCCCGAGCTGTGGCAACAGCGTGGTGAGGTTGATGAGATTATCGAACGCAAGGGCTTGCAGCAGGTCTCCGATACTGGCGCGCTGGAGCAACTGGTTGAAGAGGTGCTGGCCGCAAAACCGGAGCAGGTTGAGCAATACCGCAACGCCGATGACAAAAAGCGTAAAAAGCTGCTGGGCGGGTTTATGGGTCCCATCATGCAGGCGTCCAGGGGCCAGGCAAACCCGGCGATGGTCAACCAGATCCTGCGCCGCAAACTCGACAACTAGGACGGCGAACCCCTTTACTCCACGCGCCAGCTGCGGGGCCCGGCACGGTCTGAGAGCCTGCCATGAATCAGTTTGGAATCGACCATGAACCTGAAGAAAGACAAAGCAAAGATACTCGACGAAGTCTGGACCGAAGAGCGCATCCGCGGTTTCCTTGAGATCGAACCGCCGGCCGGGGTGAATACCGACTTTCATACCTTGCTGCGCGCCTACCAGCAGATGCGGGCGGATGATTTTGCTACTTTTATCGATATGTTCATCGCTGCAGGCCGCAATATCAACGCCCGCAATGGTGACGGACAGAGCCTGCTGGATATTGTTTCGAAACACCGCCTGGGTAGAGAATTTGCTACCACGCTTAAGACAGCGGGCGCCGAATAGCTTAGAAGGCGCGGCTTATTTTGTGCCCTGCCGGGCCACTGGCCCGGCACTTTCTAGTCGGGAAAACATCGATAAGAAGGCAGCAACAGTAGCTTGGATCGCTGTCGAACAATGGAGTATCGAATTCAATGAACGGCAATATTATCCGTGGCACCGACTACCTGGTGCAGGGCCTGCGTCTGCTCACCCGCCCTGGTATTCGCCCCTTTGTACTAATCCCCTTACTCATCAATATCGCACTATTTGGCGGCGCGCTGTGGTGGGGCGTGCAACAAGTTAGCGCGCTCAACGCCATGCTGATGGGGTGGCTACCGGGCTGGCTCGAGTGGTTATCGTGGCTTTTGTGGCCCATATTTTTACTGCTGGCACTGCTGTTTGTTGGCTACGGCTTCAGCATTGTCGCCAACCTGATAGCTGCGCCATTCAATGGTTACCTTGCCGAAAAGGCCGAGCAACTGCTCACCGGCGCGCCGCTCGCAACCGAGAATAACTGGAAGACTATCCTGTTGCTGGTGCCCCGCAGCATCGGTCGTGAACTGCGCAAACTATTATACTTTGTGCCGCTCTTGCTCGGGGTATTTGTACTGTCAATGATACCCGGCATCAATGTCATAGCGGCACCTCTGGGGTTCCTGATTGCCGCATGGATGATGACCCTGCAATACCTCGACTACCCGTTCGACAATCACGCCATGAGCTTTGCCCAGGTCAAACAGGGCGCGCGCCTGCAGCGACTCACCTCAATGGGTTTCGGTGGGGCGGTCATGCTGGGAACTATGATTCCCGTGCTCAACCTGGTGATCATGCCAGCGGCGGTGTGCGGGGCCACCGCGTACTGGGTCAATGATGTTAAGCCCAGCCTGCAGCCGGGCAATTGAGCCATTGCCACGAGCTGCGGCTTATTCCAACGCTTGGCCAGAATGATGCAACATCCGGCTCAGTGTACCGGCAGCAACTCGGCAGGGGGATGCTCGCAGCTTAGCTTGCTGCCCAGCAGAGCCTCAAGGTCCGGGAGTAAAAACGAATCCATTTCGCCAGCAAAGGTGATCGATGTACCGGTATTGCCAGCCCGCCCGGTGCGCCCTATCCGGTGCACATAGTCTTCCGGGTCCTCCGGAAGATCATAATTGATAACGTGGCTGATATTGTCGACATGAATTCCGCGACCAGCAACATCGGTCGCTACCAGCACACTGATATTACCCTTTTTGAAATCATCAAGGGTGCGGCTGCGCAAGGCCTGGGACACTTCCCCCGAGAGCATTCCACAGCGAACACCGGCGCGTTTGAGCTTCTCGAAAATTCGCCGGGTAGTATCACGCCGATTGGCAAAGACGATAGCCGATTCCACATTGCTCTGTTTTAGCAGATTGCGCAGCAGGGGAAACTTCTCGTTGGCGCTCACCAGGTATACTTTCTGGTCTACCGAGTCTGTTGCCACCCGATCGGGCTCGATTTCCACCATGGTGGCATTGTTGGTCCACTGCCTGCAAAGTCCCAGCACATCCTGGTTAAACGTGGCGCTAAACAGCAAGGTTTGACGCTTGTTCTTGGGTGGGGTGCGGGAAATCACCTGCTTCACCTGGGGAATAAACCCCATATCCAACATCCGGTCAGCCTCGTCGATCACCATGACTTCAACCAGGTTGAGGTGCAGGTCGCCCCTGCGACTGAAATCGAGCAGCCTCCCAGGGGTGGCGATGATGATATCCACAACCTTGTCTTCGACCTTTTTCAACTGTCGATTGTAATCGACACCGCCTATAAGCACCGCGGACTCAAGACCGGTATACTTGCACAAATTGCGCGCATCTTCGCCAATCTGCACCACTAATTCCCGCGTCGGGGCGATAATCAGGGCACGGGGCTCTCCCAGGTAGCGAGGCTCCTCAATCGGGTTGTTGAGTAGATCTGTAATCACGGTTATCAGGAAAGCTGCGGTTTTACCGGTACCTGTCTGGGCTTTGCCGATGGCATCGTAGCCATCGAGGGTATAGGGCAGGATCTGTGCCTGTATCGGCGAGCAATACTGAAACCCAAGGTCGGCGATGGCGTGCATGAGTTCAGGCCGCAAGCCGAGGTCGTGAAAGCGGGTTTCACCCTCCTTCGGTGGCACCTCAAAGCGGGATTCATCCCAGGCCTTTTGCGGGTGCGCCTGGCGTTCGCGACCGCCAGACTTGCTTGCCTGCGGGGCGGCAGCCACGGGTTGCGCAGCAGCCACTGCCTTTTTCTTCCCTAAACCGAAAAACTTGCGCATAAAATATGAAGAACCTTTTCAATTGGCTCCGGGACTTTGTCCGGAAATAGCCGGCGAGTCTACCACTTGTCGGCGATCTCGTCATTGGGTGCTGGCTACGGATACTGCAGCACATGGTATTATCACCAAACGACATCAGTGGTACCGTGAGAGCTAAGGACTCATACTGGCTCTCAGCAGCTCCTCACCCATACACCTTGCGGCTACCATCGAGGCCACTGCTACACCGCACCAGAAAAAAACATCATGGCATCAAGAAGGAATAGTCATTCGACGCTAGGAAACCGCGCCCGCTGGCTGCTACTGCTGCTAGTGCTGCTGCCCTGCGGGGCTGGAATGGCCCTGGAATTACCTTCTGGCAATCACTTTCGGCTACCCTTGAATGGTGAGTGGTCGGTCTATGTTGACCCCACCGGCAGTGCCAATTTGCAAAGCGTCCGCCAGCAGCGCTACCAGTTCGTGCCACAAAGCCAATTCCGCGCGCCGCTGGTACCCTTGCAAACCTTTTGGTTGCGGCTAAACCTGGAAAATCCCTCAGCAAGTAAAAAAAACCTCTGGCTCGAACTCGATACAGCCCAGGCCCGCAATGCCCAATTGCATATCATCAACGGCCCCTATATTAAAACTCTCGGCCTGAGTCCCAGCGATGACGATAGCTCCACCGCGCGCCTTGCCACCATGGATTTTCCGATTTCTGTCGCTGCCGGTGACAATATTGAGCTGTACCTGAGGTTGACCCGCCCCTGGCAAACCGGCTTTGACGCCACACTGGTCGATTCCTGGTCACACCAACGAAGCTCTCACCAGCGCCTGTTCGTGTCTGGAGCAAGCCTCGGGGGCCTGCTGGTCCTGTTGTTGTCAGTAATGTTAGTAAGCCCTGGGACCGGACATCAACAAATGCTGCTGGGACTGGTAATCCTCACCGGCATTTTGTATGCCGCAACGCAACAGGGCTGGCCGATGCTGTTGGCACCCGTCAACGATTCACGCTCGGGTTTACTGCAGTTGGCGCCACTTTTCTGCGAGGCCAGTTTTCTTATAGCCCTGCTACTGTACAGCCGCATTGTCTGGCCCCCGCAGAGCCGTCGCCGCGCCGTCAACATCAGTCGCTGGGTTGCAATTATCGTCACTTGCATCCTGCTTATGCTGGCTCCCGTGGACTTCGGCCTGGGATTCTACGGCCTGGCCATTATGGAATGCCTGGTTCTGCTGCTCCTTCTGGGATACTTCTGCGCCCGCCTGCTGGAAGGAGATAAGCGCATGTTGATCTTTATCACCGGAGTCCTGTTATATGGCGCCATCACCGGGCCTCTGCTGGTGGAACGCCTGGCTCCGGTAACCGGGTACTATCCCGGCAAGCAACTGCAGCCTCCCATCGCTGCTTCCAGCCTGCCCGGTATCGCAATGCTCTGCCTGACACTGTTGTTTGCGCTGGGCCAACGCCGCCTCAAAGAGGCGGTGGAGCAGGCACTTGCCGACCCAGCGATGCTCCAGGATGACAACTTTAGCCTGGAAGCGATCAGCCCAGCAGCTGCCCCCGACTGGTGGCAGCTGCTGGAAGCGAGCCTGGAGGGGGTATTGGTATGCGAGCGAGGCAGGGTGCTGTATTGCAACCAAGCGGCGGCACAAATGCTGGACCCCGACCAAAGCGAAATAACCGGCAAGCCACTTTCGCTGGTACTGGGATCGGGTAGCGACAGCGACAGCCTGTTGCGTGAGGCCGCCAATAAGCCCATCCATTTGCAACGCTCAGCTGGCAATGACAGGCCAGCTTTAGAAGTGAGTAGCCGCCAGAAATGGGTTGACCACCGCTCGATCACCCTGGTCTGCCTGCGGGAAATTCCGTCTGGCGATAGGCAGATTGAGCAAACAGACACCTTAACCGGGCTTCCGACCATAGAAATTTTGCGTGATCGCTTCTACCAACTGCATCATGCTGCCCCCGAAGAAGCGACTGTGAATGCGGTGCTACTGACCAGACTGGATCAATTGACCGCATTGCAACAGCGCTATGGCCGACAGCGTTGCGATCGGCTGATCAAGGCACTGGCAACCCGTGTCAATCGAGCAATGAGCTCAGAAACTATCGTTTCTCGCTGGGAGGACGCACAGTTTGTGATACTACTGCAGCATATCGGCAGCCCGGAGAATGCTGCCAAAGTTGCCGCCGGCGTGTTAAAGCAGCTGCAGCAGCCCGTCACAATTGACGAGCGGGAGATGCATACCAACGCCAGTATCGGCATTGCCCTCTATCCGGATGACGCAAGCTCATTGGAAGAATTGATGAAGCTTGCCCAACATGCAGCAGAGACAGCACAGCACCTCGGTGGCGGCAGATATCAGTTCTGCAATGCCGCAAGTGCCGAGAAAGCCGGTGCCGGAGTCGCTCAGGGCCCCCTGGGGGCAGGCTCAGGCCGACTGTTCGTGACCAGCTTTCATGAAGCGCAACGCAAGCGCACCTGCAGCCTCGTCACTGAATCCATTATGGGACTGCCAGCAAAAAACCCAGCAGGGCTGCGGCTGCTACCTTCCTGGCCAGACCTACCCAACGAATTCCGCAACAGCGAGCAGCTGTATTTAATTGCCACGCAAACCGACATAGCTAATCAGTTGAGCGCTCAATTATTGCACGATGCCTGCCGCTTTGGCGCGGCCAGCCTTGAGACCACAGGAGGACTTCTCTACATTAAACTCGCTTTGAGTTACGTGCAGGCACCGCGGTTTATTGAGTCCGTCAGCAGCCTTATTGCCTCCAGTAGCGCCCGCGCAGATCAATTCCTGCTAAGCTTTGACGAGCCGGGCCTGCTATCCCACGCTGATGAAAACATTGCCCGGCTGTCTCAGCTAAGACAACTTGGCTTTGCCCTTGGCATTGACAATTTCAGCGACTCAGATCCGGCCTTCAGCATACTTCGCAGCGGTCTTTTCAGCGAGATCGGGATCTCCACCCCATGGATAAAATCCAGGGGAACCCAAATGCGCGACCTGCAAAAACTGGAAACCCTTATCAAGCTCTGCCACAGTCTGGACCTGAGAGTACGCGTCGATCAGGCCAGCACCGAGCAACACCTCAAAATCGCAAAATTACTGAATTGCGATTGTGCCAGCGGCACCATTGTCGATAGCCTGCTCACCCCCGAATAACAACTCCAGTCAAGCCGCGAGACCCACCAAATTTCCCTGTTGTGGCACTTTTCAGCGAATCGCCGGTCATATCCTGGGCAAGCTGTTCACACGATATAAAAAAACCGCGTTATCAATTTTGCAGGTCGAACAGACCCATCAACAAAGCGCACCCAAGCCAATGATGCTGCAAATGGAATGCCATCCATGACACAACTCACCGCGCTCTACTATGCCGCTGAACGCCAGCTGCGAACACTCTGTAAACATCTCGATGGCCTGCCGTCATTGGCCCTGCGGCTCTACCTGGTTCCTGTATTGTGGATGGCCGGCAGCCAGAAAATTGATGGCGCTACGTTTATGCCCTACCAAAGCACCATCGATTGGTTTGGCAATCCGGAGTGGGGGCTCGGTTTGCCATTGCCCGCGCTGATGGCCTTCCTGGCAGGCTGGACCGAACTACTGGGTGCCATCTTCCTGGCTGTCGGCATCCTTGTACGCTGGATCACGATCCCGCTGTTGGTAACGATGGTGGTTGCCGCAGTTGCGGTGCATAGCGATTACGGCTGGCAGGCTATTGCCGACCCGTCAGCACCCTTTGCCAACGCCCGCGTGATGGAGTCAGCCGAGCGCCTGGCAGCAGCCCGGGACATTCTCAAGGAGCACGGCAATTACAGCTGGCTCACCAGCCGGGGCTCGCTGGTCATACTCAATAATGGCATTGAGTTCGCCGCCACCTATTTCGTGATGTTACTGGCCTTACTTCCCCTTGGGGGTGGCCGCTATGTCAGCCTTGATTACTGGCTGAATCGCTGGCTCGGCAGAAGGCAGTAGAGCGCATCGCTTTCGCTTTGAACCGTCATAGCACTGCCCTACAATAAGCACCCAATAATTCCCCACTGACAGGGCCCGAGCGCAGCGCCGCAGGCGGCTGTCACACTTACTATGCCTAAAACTACGTCGCACCGTCTTGCCGAGCAGATACAACTACTGCAAATCGCCTGGCCCATACTCATCAGTCAATTGGCCCAGGTCGGCATGACCGTCACGGATACCGTGATGGCTGGGCGCTATAGTGCGGTCGATCTTGCCGGCGTCGCCTTTGGCGCAAGCATATGGGTGCCGATCTATGTGGCTTTCGCCGGACTGTTGCTTGCCAATACCAGCCTGGTTGCCCATGCCATAGGGGCTAATGACCTCTTGCGGGCACGCCGCACAGCCCAGCAGGCATTGTGGATGGCGCTGTTGCTGTGTCCGCTGCCGTTGCTGATGCTCTACCATGCAGATAGCCTGCTGGCAGTGCTTGGCAATGCCACTGAAGACAAAGCCATTGCCGACCGCTATCTCAATGTCCTCGCCATGGCGGTGCCGGCACTGGCATGGTATTTGTGTATGCGGGGCGTTGCAGAAAGCCACGGCTTTACCCGTCCGGTAATGCTGATAAGCCTTGTCGCACTAGCCCTCAACATTCCTCTCAATGCAATTTTTATCTACGGTTATCTGGGAATTGCGCCCCAGGGTGGCGTCGGCTGCGCCATCGCGACAGCCCTGTTACTGGTACTGCAGGCGCTGGCCCTCACTGCGGTGATTCATCGCCACCCCCGGTTTTATGGATTGCGGCTTTTTCAACAATTCAGTCGCCCCCATCTCGCCAGCCAGCACCGACTACTGGCACTGGGAGGCCCGATAGCACTCACCAGCTTCGCCGAGACAGCACTGTTTTCAGCCACGACCTTACTCCTGGCGCCGCTGGGCGCATTCACCGTAGCGGCAAACCATATTGCCATGAATATATCGGTGCTGTTTTTTATGGTGCCCTTCAGTATCAGCATTGCGACCACGGTTCGGGTTGGGCATCATCTTGGCGCCGGCCAGCCGCGGCAGGCGAGATTCGCGGCACTACAGGCACTTAAACTGAGCCTGCTGGCGCCGGTCCTGGCATTTTTGGTACTGGTGTTCGGCGGCCAGACCATTGCCGGTTGGTATACCAAAAATGAAGCGTTGACCCAAATCGCCAGTGGCTTGTTGGTGTGGGCTGCGCTGTTCCAGTTTTCTGATGCACTGCAGGCATGCTCGCTGGGTGCCCTGCGCGGCTATCGCGATACCCGGATTCCGTTCTGGATGACCCTGGTTGCTTACTGGGGTATCGCGGTGCCGCTGGGTTACAGCCTGACTTATGGTTCGCTGGGGCTAAGGGCGTGGGGCGTCAGCGGCATGTGGATGGGGCTGGTTGTGGGACTGACCCTGGCGGCCGCCTTGCTGCTCTGGCGCCTCGCCAGGGTGAGTCGAGCCGCGCTGACACCCACCGCTAGAGATCGAATTGCGCCATTCTAGCGGCCACACACCGGGCAATTCGGGTTGCGCTGCAATGCCACTTCGTTCCACTCCATGGTTTTTGCATCAAACAGTATCAGGCGCCCCAATAAGGTCTCACCATAAGCGCTCAATAATTTGATCGCCTCCATGGCCTGGGCGGCGCCGATGATACCGGTCAGCGGCGCCATTACCCCGTTTTCACTGCAACTGGCATCCAGTTCGGCATGGTCGTGGTAAAGGCAGCGGTAACAGGGAGACTGGGCGCTGCGGGCATCGAATACGGTAATCTGCGCTTCGCTGCGGATCGCTGCGGCGCAAACCAACGGCACTCGATACTGCACGCAAGCCGCGTTCAGAGCGAAGCGGGTAGCAAAATTGTCACTGGCGTCGACAACCAGGTCGACAAGCTGCACCCAGTCGAGCAGTAACTGCCCCTCAAGACGCATGGCCAGTGTGGTCAGCTCGATATCGGGATTCAGTGCCCGTAAAGTACGCGCTGCCGACTCCACCTTGGTCTCGCCTATCGCCGCATGGGTATGCGCAATCTGGCGCTGCAGGTTACTCAAGTCTACCCGGTCGTTATCTGCCAACACCAGCTGACCGACACCACTGCTGGCAAGATACATGGCGGCAGGACAACCGAGGCCGCCCAGGCCAACAAGCAAAACCCTCGCTTCAAGCAAGGCTTGTTGGCCGGCCAGGTCAAACCCCGGCAGCATGATTTGCCGACTGTAGCGCAACAATTGCGCGTCGCTCAGGTCCATCACGATGACCCCATTGGGCGCCGCCCTCGGGTTACCCGGTCATGGCCAGCCAGATCCTGCAAACAGCAGACCTCGCCATAGCCCGCGCTGGCAAATACCTCAGCACAGGCTGCGCCCTGGTCATAACCATGCTCCAGCATCAGCCATCCACCGGAGTCCAGACGAGCCAGGGCCTGGGGCACTATCTGCTTAATCGCCGCCAGCCCCCGATCAGCAGCTACCAGCGCCCGGCGCGGCTCAAAACGCAGGTCGCCCTGCATGAGATGCCTGTCTTCGGGATCGATGTACGGTGGATTAGCGACGATTAACGGGTAGTTGCCGCTCAAGCCATGGCACCAATCACTCTCCATACAATGGACATTGTTCAGCTGATGAAGAGCAGCATTGGCTCGTGCCGCAGCAACACACTCCGGCTCAATATCAACCGCGTCGATATGCCATGCCGGTCGCTCACTTGGCCAGTGCCAGGGCAACAGCGCCGCTACCAGTGCCCAGGTCCAGGGCGCGAATGGGCTTGCCGTCAAACTGGGCCAACGCTGCCTCTACCAGCACCTCGGTTTCAGCTCGAGGGATCAAGGTAGCTGAATTCAGTGCCAACTCGAGACTCCAGAATTCGCGGTACCCCAGCAAATAGGCAACCGGCTCACCCTGCATTCGTCGCTGCAGTAACTGCTTGAAAAAAAGCAGCTCGGCTTCACTGAGTTGGTACTCGGGCCAGGCCCGCAGGTAGGTACGCTGCTTGCCTAATACGTGCGCCAGCAATACCTCGGCGTCCAACCTGGGATTGTCACCCGGCAGCGCGGCATGGCCTGCCAGCAAACCCCTGACACTCGCCGGGTCCATCAATCACCCAATGCCATCAGCAGATCCATCTGGTGTTCATCGATAAGAGGCTGGATAACATCGTCCAGGCCTCCCTGCATAACCTCATCGAGCTTGTACAAGGTCAGGTTTATTCGATGGTCAGTGAGCCTGCCCTGGGGGAAATTATAGGTGCGAATACGCTCCGAACGATCACCACTACCGACCAGGCTGCGACGTTCATCGGCCTGCTCTTTGCTCTGTGCAGCCTGAGCACCGTCAAGCAGGCGTGCCTGCAGCAATGACATTGCCCTGGCTCGATTTTTATGCTGCGAGCGCTCGTCCTGGCACTCGACCACCATGCCGCTGGGCAGGTGAGTGATTCGAATCGCCGAGTCGGTTTTATTGACATGCTGGCCGCCGGCGCCCGAGGCCCTGAAGGTGTCGATGCGCAGGTCGTTTTTGTTGATATCGATTTCATCGATTTGCTCAACCTCAGCGAGTATTGCCACGGTGCAGGCTGAGGTATGAATCCGGCCCTGTGATTCGGTCTCTGGCACCCGCTGTACACGATGCGCACCCGACTCAAACTTGAGCCGCGAATAGACATCCGAGCCAAAAATCCTGACCACGATTTCTTTATAGCCGCCGTGATCTCCCGGTCGCTCACTGATAAGCTCGCAACGCCAGCCACGCAATTCGGCATAACGACTGTACATTCGGTGCAGATCACCGGCAAAAATGGCGGCCTCGTCTCCCCCGGTGCCGGCACGAATTTCGAGGAACACATTGGCACTGTCCCGCGGGTCCTTCGGCAGCATCAAGCGCTGCAGCTCCAGCTCCAGGGTATCCCGCGACTGCTCAGCCTTGGCCAGCTCTTCCTGCGCCATTTCCCGCATCTCGGCGTCACCGTCTTGCAACAGCGCAGTGGCTTCATCGATATCGGCAAGGGTCTGCTGGTAGTCGTTAAAGTTTTTTACCACCGGTTCGATTTCGGCGTACTCCCGGGACAAATCGCGAAACCGATCCTGCTGCGAAATAATCTCAGGATCGCTCAGCAATGCACCGAGTTCTTCATGGCGCTCTGCCAGGGTTTCCAGCTTGGCGCTAATTGATGCTTTCATAGATCCTCTTCTTTATCGTGCTGCTGATCCAGGCCAAACAGCTCTCGCACCACACTCATGACTTCCAGCCGCCCCTGGCTACCCGCTTTCTTCAGAGTTACGCTGGGCTGGTGGATCAGCTTGTTGGTCAAACCACGTGAAAACTGTTGCAGCACCTGTTCCGGGTTGTCGCCTCGCTGCAGCTGGCGCAGGGCCTTATCCAGCTCTGCTTCGCGCAGTTGTTCCGCCTGCAGGCGGTAGTCCTTGAGAGTCTCCACCGTATCCAGGCTGCGGCGGTGACTGAAGTAATCCTCGACGCCCTGGTCGATAATGCCATCGGCCTTGCGCGCTTCGCTTTGTCGACTGAGCTTGTTCTGCTCCACTATGCCGCGCAGGTCGTCCACAGTGTAAAGATAAACATCGGCAAGATCGCCAACTTCCGGCTCAACATCCCGCGGCACCGCGATATCCACCATAAATACCGGGCGATGCTTGCGCCGTTTCAGCGCCGACTCGACCGCGCCTTTGCCCAGTATCGGCAACTGGCTGCCAGTGGAGGTAATGACGATGTCCGCCGCCACCAATTGTTCTGGCACTTCTGACAGCAGCACCGCATGGGCGTCAAACTTCTGTGCGACTTCCCGCGCGCGACCCAGGGTGCGATTGGCCACTACCATTTTTTTAACGCCTTGCTGGGCAAGGTGGGCAGCGACCAATTCAATCGTTTCCCCGGCACCGATGAGCAAGGCGCAGGCCCGGGATAAATCGGTAAAAATATGGCGTGACATACTCACCGCGGCAAATGCCACTGACACCGGGTTCTCGCCAATGGCGGTATCGGTGCGCACCCGCTTGGCTACTGAAAAACCATGCTGGAATAAACGCGTCAGCACCGGCCCGACAGTGGCTGCGTCCTGGGCAAGACTGAAAGACGACTTCATCTGGCCGAGGATTTGTGGCTCTCCCAGCACCATCGAGTCGAGACCGCTGGCAACTTCAATCAAGTGCCGAACTGCATCCCGATCACGATGGACATAGCAGTAGCTTGCTAATTCCGGAACCTGAAAATCGTGATAGCGACCCAGCCAGGCCAGCGGCACCTCGGGGTCTGCCCCCTCTTCCAGCAAACAAAACACCTCGGTACGATTGCAGGTCGACAGAATCACCAACTCAGCAATGCCGCCCTGGGCGTACCCATCAGCCAAGGCATCAACCAGTTGCTCACCTGCAATAGCAACCTGCTCCCGCACCGCCAGCGGCGCCGAATTATGGTTCATTCCTACGACCAAGAGCACCATGTATATCCTGCTAGCAGCACAAACCAGACACTACAGCTGCCCGCAAGGGTTGCAGCCACACACAGGGGAAAACCTTAATGTTCGTGAATTTAAGCATCAAAACCACGCGCGGAATCAATAATCGAGACAACTCTTTGCTGCCCCTCAAACAACAGCCGCCCATTCTAGCAAATCCGGACCAATAACAGCTAAATCCTGTGCGGATAACTGCAGTGCTGCCATTTTTACGGTAGTGGCAGGCAGGATATCCGAGCCCAGACGGGGCTTGGCGAGCCAAAAAGACCGCATCCGGCTCACCGCACCGGACCCCTGGCCTGGCGCTCCCCTGCTTTCTGCTGCGTCAATGTATCGCAGCCAGCCCGAAACAGGGCATCAGTTTGACCCCCAGAAAGGCCATTTTCCAAGTGACGCTATACTTGGATCGGGGTTATATTGGACTCCATCGATCTGACCAGCTTTTTCCACCGAGGGGGTTCTGTGTTCCACCGCTTATTTATCACTGCCTTATGGCTGCTCATAACGGGCTGCAGCGGGCTTAGCAAAGAGAGCGAATCTACGGGGCAAGACCACGCCGTAACCGAACCCGTGCCGGCAGCGCCGCAACCTGAACTGCCCAGTCGACCAATCCCCGCCGATACCCTGTACGACCTGCTGGTTGCCGAAATGGCGGGCCACCAGGACAACTACGAACTCGCGCTGGAAAACTATGTCTACCAGGCACAGGAAACCCGCGACAAGCAGGTCACCGCGCGCGCCACGCACCTGGCGCAGTATTTGGGAGACACCGCAGTAGCCGCACAAATGGCCGAGCTGTGGATCGAGCTGGAGCCGGAGAACCCCGAGCCGCATTTTATCTACTCCCTGGCGCTGGCTGAACAGGGCTCCCTCGAACAGGCATTTGCCGAAATGGCGCTGTCAAAGAATTATGGTGGCCAGGTTGCGTTTACCGCCGTTGCCGCACAATCGCTGAGGCATTCCAGCGAGCAGCGACAAGCCTTGCTCGACGAGATCGACCAGGCGCTTAAGGCGCAGCCACTCGACCCGGAACTATTGATGGCGAAAAGTATCGTGCAACAGAGCAGCGATAAAGAAGCTGCCCTGCTTACGGCGCAACAGGCGCGCGCCGCCGCTCCAGCAGAGTCACAGCCGATTATCCTCGAGGCAACCTTACTGCAGCAGATGGACCGCACCGAAGATGCGATGGAATTACTGCGTCAGAGCCTCGCCCTGCACCCCGAAAATCGGCGCATGCGATTGCTATATGCGCGCCTGCTAACCCAATCTGACCTAGCAGCAGCGCGCGAGCAATTTGAGATCCTGTCACAACAGGCTCCCGATGACGCCGATCTGATTTTTTCACTCGGCCTGATCAACCGGGAGTTGGAACAATACCAGGACGCTCGGCGTTACTTCCAGCAATTACTGGAAATGGGCGAGCGCGAGCCCGAGGCACACTATTATCTCGGTTTGATCGCGCTTGAGCTCGACCAAACGACGACCGCGACAACCCATTTCAAAATGGTGCGCCCGAGCCAGGATTTTCTGCCTGCGATGAGTCAGTTAGCAGGCATCATGCTGGCACAGGGACAAGCAACACAACTGCGCCAGTTTTTTGCCGACCAACGCCGTCACTACCCCCAGGTTGCGCCCGAACTGTATATCCTGGAGGCAGAAATACTGGTTCAGAACCGGCAATTTAAAAACGCCGACCTGCTGCTGAGCGAAGCCCTGGAAAGCTACCCGGATGATGTCGACCTGCTTTACACGCGCTCCCTGATGGCCGAAAAGCAGGATGACCTGGCTAGAGCCGAGGCTGATCTGCGCAAGATTATTGAGCTTGAACCGAACAACCCGAGCGCCTTGAATGCACTGGGCTACATTTTAAGCAACCATACCCGTCGCTACGATGAGGCGACGCAGCTGATTGAACAAGCGCTGGAACTGAGTCCGAATGACCCTACCGTGCTCGACTCGATGGGTTGGGTGAAGTACCGGATGGGCGACCTGCCGCTGGCGCTTGATTACCTGCAGCGCGCTTACGACCTTTATCCCGACACCGAGATTGCAGCGCACCTGGGGGAAGTACTTTGGCAAATGGGGCAGCAGCAACAGGCCATTGCCATTTGGCAAGAAGGCCTGGACCGCGACCCGGATCACGAAGTGCTTAACGAAACTATTACGCGCCTCGGTGCCATCGAGCAACTCCAGGCGCAATAATAATGCAGAAACCGTGGTTGCAGGTCCGGTTGTCGCTCGCCGTTCTCGGCGCACTGCTGCTTGCAGCGTGTGCCACGCCGTCTCGTCAACTGCCAGAGTCAGACTTCAGTGAACAACAGAAGCAGCTGCGGGCACTCGACGACTGGCAGGTGGAAGGTAAAATCGGGCTGCGCGCAAATGGTCGCGGCGGCAGCGCCCAACTCAATTGGCGGCAGCAGCAAGATCATTATAAATTGCGCCTCTCCGGCCCACTCGGCATTGGCACGGTGCTGGTCAATGGCAGCGCCGCCAGCGTAGAATTGCGCAATAAAGACGGCGTCTACCAGGCTGCCAGCCCTGAACTACTCATGCAACAACTGACCGGCTGGCAGATTCCTGTGACCGCACTCCAATACTGGGCCCGCGGCTTACCGTCTCCTGATTTACCGGTGCAACGACAACAGGTTAAATCCGGGCGACTGGCCAGTTTAGAGCAGGGCGGATGGCATATCGACTATCGTGACTTCACCCAGGTCAATGGCCTCTGGCTCCCCTCTAAAATGATCATGACGCGGCCCGAGACGCAACTCACCATACTCTACCAACGCTGGCAACTGAAGCCGATACAATGAACCGCAATTCACTACGCCTGGTGCTACCTGCTCCCGCCAAGATAAACCTTTTCCTGCACGTTACCGGGCGTCGCGACGACGGCTATCATCAACTGCAAACCGTCTTCCAACTCCTCGATTACGGCGACACTATCGAGCTAGAACGGCGCGATGATGGCCAACTGCTGCTGCACAGCAGCATCCCGGGCGTCGCCACTGAGGACAACCTGATATACCGCGCCGCGCTGCTATTGCAGGACGCCTCGGCCTCCCCCTGGGGGGCCGATATCCACTGCGAAAAAAAGCTGCCCTCCGGTGGTGGCCTGGGAGGTGGCAGCTCAGATGCGGCGACAACCCTGGTGGGCCTCAATCAGCTCTGGCAATGCCGCTTTGGCAAGGCCGAATTGGCACAGCTGGGCTTGAGCCTTGGAGCAGACGTTCCGGTATTCGTAAAAGGTCAAAGTGCCTGGGCCGAAGGCATCGGCGAGACCCTGACACCGCTTGCCCTCGGGGAACAGTGGTTCCTGGTAGTCGACCCCGGAGTGCAGGTGCCGACCGCTGCCGTTTTCAACGACAAACATTTGACACGTAACACGCAACCCATTACATTAGCGGCCTTTCGAAATCCGGGCGGTCATAATGACTGCGAGCCCGTCACCCGGCGCCTGTTTCCCGGCGTTGAAGAAATGCTGACATGGCTGGAAGCATTCGGCACAGCAAGAATGACAGGCACCGGTGGTTGCGGCTTTGTAGCTTTCTCATCCCGCGCTGATGCACTGTCAGCAGGTACGGAAGTTCCAGCCAAATGGCGTTGGTTTGTTGCTCAGGGGGTAGATGAATCTCCCCTGTACAGAGTACTCAGGCAACGCAAATAAAGTTTATTGGGGCGTCGCCAAGCGGTAAGGCACCAGGTTTTGATCCTGGCATGCGCAGGTTCGAATCCTGCCGCCCCAGCCAACTTTAAGTTATAGGCGTGCAGAGCCATCACTAGCACAAGCAATACCCTTACCAGACCACGAATTCGCTACTCTGACTCCAGCAGGTACCAGCCCGTGTCAAAACTTAAGCTATTTACGGGGAATGCCAACCCGGAGCTGGCTAAACGCGTTGCAGACAAACTTGGGGAACCACTCGGCGCGGCCAAGGTCAGCAGGTTCTCCGATGGCGAAATCAATGTCGAGCTAAACGACAATGTGCGCGGCCACGATGTTTTTATTATCCAGCCGACTTGCGCCCCGCCCAATCGCAACATGATGGAACTGCTGTTGATTGCAGACGCCCTGCGCAGAGCGTCTGCGGGCCGCATCACTGCGGTTGTACCCTACTTTGGTTACGCCCGCCAGGATCGCCGGGTGCGTTCAGCGCGGGTACCCATCAGCGCCAAGATGGTCGCCGATATGATTGCCAAGGTAGGCGTCGATCGGGTGTTGACGGTCGATCTCCATGCCGAGCAGATACAGGGCTTTTTTGACATTCCGGTAGATAATGCCTACGGCTCACCGGTGTTGATAGAAGACATTGAAAAGCAGCAGTACGACAATATGATGGTGGTTTCACCGGATATCGGCGGCGTAGTGCGGGCCCGTGCGTTGGCCAAACAACTCAACGATGCCGACCTTGCCATCATCGACAAACGCCGGCCCAAAGCCAATGAAGCCCAGGTCATGAATATCATCGGCAAGGTTGAAGGGCGCACCTGCCTGCTGATGGATGACATGGTCGACACCGCCGGCACCCTCTGCCAGGCCGCTACAGCCTTGAAAGCGCGTGGAGCCATCAAGGTGGTCGCCTACTGTACCCACCCGGTGCTGTCAGGCAGGGCGATAGAAAATATTGAAAAGTCAGAGCTGGATAGTTTGGTGGTAACTGACACCATTCCATTGCGCGATGACGCCATTAACTGCGAGCGCATTCGACAGCTCACCATGGCTCCTCTGCTGGCCGAGGCTATCAGACGCGTCTGCAATGAAGAATCGATCAGCGCCATGTTCGACCCTTTTGATTAAACCGTAAACCAACCCGCAGTGTCGGCCTGGTCGCAGGGCCGGCGCTGCTTATTACAGGAGATATGACGATGTCAGACAATATCGTTATCAACGCGAAAGTCCGTAGCGACATGGGGAAAGGTGCGAGCCGCCGCCTGCGTCGCAACGACGAAATGGTGCCCGCTATTATCTATGGCGGCAAAAGCGAACCCAAGTCGATCATGGTGCTGCACCGGGAGATGGCCAAGGCAACTGAAAACGAAGCTCTGTTTTCTTCGGTGCTGGACATCAATATCGATGGCAAAGTCGAGTTGGCGATCCTCAAAGACCTGCAACGCCACCCGGCGCGACCCCTCATCATGCATGCTGACTTTTTGCGCGTCGATCGCAGCAAGAAGCTGCAGGTTCACGTACCGCTGCACTTTATCAACGAAGAGCAGTGTCACGGCGTTAAGATTGAAGGCGGTCGAATCCAGCGCAACATGGTGGAAGTCGAAGTCAGCTGTCTTCCTGATGATCTCCCCGAGTACATCGAAATCGATATGCTGGAAATGAACCTGGGCGACATTATCCACCTGTCCGACCTTGTGCTTCCCGAGAACGTCGAAAGCGTGGCGCTAAGTTACGGCGAAGATCACGACTTGCCCGTAGCATCTGTGGCCGCACAGAAGACTCTCGAGGTCGACATAGAGGACCAAGTCGAAGCAACAGACGAGGATGATGCAGAAGACAAAGCGGAAGACGGCGAAGAGTAGGCACTCGCGCCACGCTAGTCGCATCGCTACGCCATGGCCATTCAGCTGCTGGTGGGCCTGGGTAATCCCGGGCCCGAGTACGAACATACCCGGCACAATGCGGGCCAGTGGTTCGTTGCAGCACTGGCGGCTCGCAATGGGTCGGCGCTGGTAACCGAAAAACGTTTCTTTGGCAGCTGCGCGCGAATCACTGTTGGTGGGCAGGATTTGCGCCTGCTGGTGCCGGCCACGTTTATGAACCGTTCCGGTCAGGCGATCGCCGCGATGGCAAACTTTTTCAAAATCGCACCGCAGCAGATCCTGGTCGCCCACGACGAGCTTGATCTATCTCCCGGGGTCGCCCGTTTAAAACAAGGCGGCGGCCATGGTGGCCACAATGGCCTTCGCGACACCATTGCAGCGCTTGGCAATAATCCTGACTTCCTGCGTCTGCGACTTGGAATCGGACATCCGGGCAGCAGCAAGCTGGTGACCGGATACGTGCTATCCCGCGCCCCCCAGGCTGACCAGGCAGCGATCGAGGATGCAATCGAAGCCTCACTCGAGGTGCTACCTGATGTAATCGCAGGAGACCTTGCCGGCGCCATGAATAAACTGCATAGCTTTACCTCGCCCAAGGCCTAGCAAACTGCGCGGTTCGGCAATTTTTTTTAAGTCTCCGGACGCCAGCCAATGCTGGAAATCGACATCAACATGTTTTTACAAGCAGTTAGTGGAGCCCTGAATGGGATTTAAATGCGGTATCGTCGGCCTGCCAAATGTTGGCAAATCAACCCTGTTTAACGCCCTGACCAAGGCCGGCATTGAAGCGCAGAATTTTCCGTTCTGTACTATTGAGCCCAACACCGGCGTGGTACCGGTACCGGATCCGCGCCAGGATGCAATAGCGGCCATCGTCAAGCCCCAGCGCATTGTTCCCACCAGCATGGAATTTGTCGACATTGCCGGCCTGGTTGAGGGCGCATCCAAAGGCGAAGGCCTGGGCAACCAGTTTCTGGCGAACATCCGCGAAACCGACGCCATTGCCCATGTGGTACGCTGCTTTACCGACCCCAATGTTATCCACGTAGCCAATACCATTGACCCCTGTTCAGATATAGAGATTATCAATACCGAGCTGGCGCTTGCTGACATGGAGAGCGTCGAGAAGCAATTGCAACGGGTCAGCCGGGTAGCCCGCAGCGGCGACAAATCTGCCCAGGCACAGCTCAAGGTACTGGAAAAAATCCAACCCCATCTCGATCAGGGCTTGCCCGTCAGGGCACTGCAACTGAATGCAGACGAAGCGGCAGTAGTGGAGACGCTGCATCTGCTGACCAGCCAACCGACGATGTATATCGCCAATGTCGACGAGGAGGGTTTCGACAACAACCCTCTACTCGATGCAGTACTCGAGCTGGCAAAACGCGAAGGCGCCATCGTAGTGCCGATCTGTAATAAGCTGGAGGCAGAAATCGCCGAGCTTGATGATGATGAACGGCAGGAATTCCTTGCCGAAATGGGCATGAGCGAGCCTGGCCTCAATCGGGTTATTCGCGCTGGCTACCAATTACTCGGCCTACAAACGTATTTCACCGCCGGCGAAAAGGAAGTCCGAGCCTGGACGGTGCCGGTCGGGGCCACAGCTCCCCAGGGCGCTGGCAAAATCCATACCGACTTTGAGCGCGGCTTTATCAAAGCCGAGGTTATCGCCTATCCGGATTTTATCCAGTTCAATGGCGAGCAGGGCGCCCGGGAGGCTGGAAAATGGCGTCTTGAGGGCAAAGAATACGTAATCGCCGACGGTGATGTGATTCATTACAAATTCAATGTATAGACAAGCGTCGCGGCTTGACAAAGCAGCACCAAATCGCCAGAATGCGCGCCTTTCATGGCAAGGTAGCTCAGTTGGTTAGAGCACAGCACTCATAATGCTGGGGTCGGCGGTTCGAACCCGCCCCTTGCTACCATTATACCTCTCGACCCGGCCGACACTGCGTGGTCAAAAAGACGCGATCATTGTCTGGACCTGAATCGACCGGTCCCCAACTTCATCTGTAATGCGCCCGGCACAGTCAGCTTTTGCCACAGCGATGGGATTTAACAGCCTATGAAAAAACCAGCAGCAACAAGCAACCGCACCAGCGAACAGATCGATACTGATGTCGAGTCTTTCCTGAAGGGCGGCGGAAAAATAGAAAGGATTAAAAACGGCGTCTCAGGCTACCAGCAAAGCAAGCATATTGTTATTAGCTCAGCCAAGAAAACTGCCGCCAAAGAAGCCGCCACCAACGAATAGCCAAAGCAACCCACCCGCCTATCGCCTACCGGCGTACTGATAACCCTGCGACACATAACTGCGGCACCGGGAAATGGCAAAGGCCTCCCGGATACAAGATTGAGTGCTGGACCCGGACCTTAAACATTCCCGGGTGAGCCACAGCACTCTATGGGTTTACCCGGGAAAGCCCTGACTATTTAGCCGTGTGGGAGACCGGGGTGAAGGTTATTCGCTGTCCCCCGAGCGCCGCTTCAGCGAGCAAGCCCCCTTTAGACTGGACGAATACCGCAAGCCCTTTAACGTAGCTGGCACCGTGTTGCTGTGCCTGGTTCGGGCCGGAGCTGACTGAGGTCGACACCCCGGTGGAACCGCTCTGGGCAGTGGCACCGGCCGTGACTGCAACTGCCGCCGCTTTAGCGTCAAACTCAAAGTGCCGCGGATAAACTCCTCGTAGGCACGCTGGTCCTGGAAGAAAATAATCTCGCTGAACACCTGGCCGCCCGCTTGCAGACCAAACGACAAGTGGTAAAGCTTTGAAGTACCGGTAACATAGCCGCGGCGATATACCTGACCACTACCGTAAGCAAAGCCGACCAACCAGGCACCCTTACCTACGTTTGGATAAACAGCGTAGCCATAGGATTTCTCAAAGTATTCCTGCACCAGTGGTGAAAACTTAAAAACATCAATTGTTTTCGAGTAGTCTTCAATAACCGTCGCCGCGCTGAAAGAAGAGAATCCCAGCATCCAGCTTGTAAACATGTAAAGTACTATTTTTTTCATCAGGTGCTCCCGCAGTGTTTTTCCTGGCGCCATTGTACAGCTTGTTTAGGTCAATGCTAAAGTGATTGACGTCGCTGGCGGGCATTTAAAACCCTGCAACAGGCATCCGCCGGGCCCAGCACAGTACCGGCAATGACTTTTGCCTGCAGTTAATCTGAAAAGGCACCGTTGGGGTAAGATAGAGATCTGCCCCAGTAATCCGGCCACTCAACCCTGCGGAGCCTCATGCGTCCATCAATAACCATTACATTGTTGACCCTTCTGCCCGGCTACATCCTGGCGGAATCCGGGATTATGGAGGAGGTTGTGGTAAGCGCCCAGCGCCGCACTCAGTCGGTGATGGATATACCGATGAGCGTCAGCGTTATTGACGGGCAAATGCTATCTGACTCGGTGATCACCAATATTGATACCATGGTGGCTTACACTCCTGGCCTGTCCGGGATCGAGCAGGGGATCAGCACCCCTATCTTTGCCATTCGCGGCATCAGCTCCAACAGCTTTGGGATTGGCGGCGAGGCCAGTGTCGGGGTATTCGTCGACGACGCTTATGTGGGACGAATCAACTCCACCGGTGCGGCGTTCATGGATATTGACCGGGTCGAAGTACTGCGCGGGCCCCAGAGCACCCTGTTCGGTCGCAACTCTTCAGCCGGCGCTATCAGTATTGTCACCCGCCAGCCCGAAGACCAGGCCAGTGTGGACTATCAATTGGCCTACGGGAGCTTCGACTCCCTGGATGGGGCTGTTACCGTCAACGTTCCGCTGGTAGAGAATACACTGCTGTTACGCGCCAATCTGCTGGGTCATAGCGACAACGGTTATAACCGCAATGTCCTGCTCGATCTCCCGGTATCAGACCGGGACACCTGGGCAGGTCGCGCGGCACTGCTGTGGCGCGCCACCGACAATCTGGATCTTACCTTTACCCTGGCAGCAGAAAATACCGACACCGGTGGTCTCGGCTATGGCACCACTGACCCGGCGCTGGCTGCGGCAGGCGGTGTCAGCCCAGATCCGTTCACTGGCGAGATGGCCTCAGACCTGGAAATTTACGACAATAACCGCAGCCGCGATGCGCGCCTCCATATCGACTGGCAGATTGCAGAGCAGCTGCAGCTTAAATCGATATCCGCCTGGCACAACAATAGCAGCCCCAACCTGTTTGATGTTGACGGTAGCGCACTGTTTATCCTCAACGCCGGCTTCAGCGATCGCAATGCCACTACCTTCAGCCAGGAGTTACGGCTACTCGGCAGCCACGGCAAAATCGACTGGATAATCGGCGCCAGCTATTTTGCCGAAGACGTCAATGCCGATATCCTGCTCAATTACAACGAATTTAACACCATTGGTGGTACGCCGGTGCCCCCGCCCCCTGCGCTGCCCCCGTTCGAAGTGTGCGACCCCGTTTCAGATGTGGTGCTCGGGCCCTGTGACAACAATGCGATTGAGCGTTCGGCCACACGCGGCGATTACCGCAGTTATGCAGCCTACGCCGATTTCAGCGCGCCATTAGGCGATAGCTTTTCCGTCAGTGGCGGCTTGCGCTACACCCTGGACCGCAAGGATTACAGCTACGACGCGCCATTGGTAGACAATGTCACCACCCGCTTTTTACAAAATAATGTGCTGGGCTACAGTACCGTGGGCGGCCAGCAATTGTCCGGGCAATGGGATCAGTGGCAACCGCGGCTGGCATTGAACTACCACTGGAACCAGCAAACCCTCACTTATGCCAGTGTCAGTCGCGGCTATAAAGCCGGCGGCTTTGACCCGGCGATAACCCCCGCACTATCCACCTTCGAGGAGGAGACGGCCTGGTCCTACGAGTTGGGTCTAAAAACCAGTGCATGGCAGCAGCGGGCCCGCTTTAATGCCACGGCCTATCGCTACGACTACCGGAATTACCAGGTCCAGTTGATTAGCAATGGGCTGGCGCGCACCGTCAACGCGCCCCGGGTAGACGGCCGCGGCCTGGAGCTGGAGCTGCAGTTGCAGCCTCACCCCCGCTGGCAATTGATCTCCAGTGCCGCATTCAGTCGCTCACGGTTTGCCGATTTTACCCTGGGCGATATTGACCTGAGCGGCAATCGCACGATTCTTTCCCCCGAGACAACACTAAGTTTGATTGGCCAGTATCGCCATCCCCTGCCGGCCATTGGTTATGCCAGCGCGCGATTCGAATGGCTCTACCAGGGAGAGCAGTATTTCAGCGTACAAAACCTGGCAAGCGAAAAGCAGCCCGCCTACGCGGTGTCGAATCTCTATCTCGGCATTGGCAACGACCAGCGGGGCTGGCAGCTGCGACTACTGGCGAAAAACGTGTTCAACACTGAGTATTTTGTGATTAACCGCGACTTGGGTGCTGGCCCGGTAGCACTGCGAGCGGCACCCGCCTATTTCGGTATCGAGCTGCGCGGCTCCTTATAGCGGCCCATCTAGTCTGCGGCTCGGCCCGTTGGGCATTCAGGGCGTACGGTTTGAAAAGCGGAGTGAACCGCACATGGGGTCAGATACATTCTACAGTGTGGCCGCCGACACGGTGCTTTTTATCCACGCACTGTTTATTGTCTTTATCGTATTCGGCCTGGTGCTGATATTTGCCGGCAAGGTGCTTTCATGGCAATGGGTCAGAAACCCGTGGTTGCGCCTTGCACACCTTTTGGCTATTGCTGTCGTGGTGTTGCAATCCTGGCTTGGTGTTATCTGCCCGTTAACAACCTGGGAAATGCAGCTGCGCGCAAAAGCACTGGATACGGTCTACGATGGCTCCTTTATTGCGCACTGGCTAAGCGAGTTGGTCTACTACCAGGCCCCGCCATGGGTATTCGTAGTTTGTTACACCAGCTTTGGCGGCCTGGTGTTACTGAGTTGGTACCTGGTACCGCCACGGCGCTTATAACCAGATATCCAGCACCAGGCCCAAAAGGAACAGGCCGCTAAACTTGCGCGTGTGGTCAAACGCATGGGCGGCGTACCATAGTGGCCAAACTTCAATCGGAAAATCATCGGGCCGCTGCGTCGGTGGGGCGTCGCGGTAGGCGCCAATCAGGCGCCACAAGGAGGGCAGGTTCAATAACACCAGCAGCAACCATGGACCGCAGTATTGGGCCAGCACCACGCCGACTGTCAGCAGATACTGCAGCACCAGCATGAAGATCACCGCGTTGCGCGCTCGCTCCTGCCCTAACAGGACAGGCAGGGACCGCACACCCTTGGCCTTGTCCACCTCCAGTTTATCGGTGTGCTTGCCAAACAATACCGAGGTTGGCCCCAGGGCATAGACCAGGCTGACCCAGGCAACACTCCAGCTCCAATGACCCGCGATAACGAAGTACGAGCCACCAATCATCAGCGGCCCCCACACCAGCAGCACCGCTGGCTCACCCAGGCCGATATATTTCAGCGGGTAGGTATAAAACAAGACAAAGAACGCCCCCGCAGCCAGTAAGCCCAGAGTAATGCCGCCACGCTCCCACACCAGGATTGCGCCCACCAACAGGGCAAGCCCGCCGGTGAGAGCGATATACCGCAGCATTTCGCTGCGACTCATCAGACCGTGCTCCAGCACATGGGTGCCGTAACGATTGCGATGGTAGTCGTCGCTGTCGATGCCCCGGGAGGAATCGGTCAAATCATTGAGCAGATTATTGGTAGCGTGGGCCAACAAAAGCCCCACCATGACCAGGATAAAGTAGTAGCCGTTGAAAACACCGTCATTGAGAGCCAGCAAGCCACCGACTGCACACGAGGTAAAGGTCATGAGCAATACCGAAGCGCGGCTGGCTATCAACCACCGTGACAACGGGTCCAATTCGGACCACTGAGACTTGTCTACCTGGGGCATGGTACGCAGGGCCTGGTACCACATAGCGCGATTGGGCATTTCAATGCTTCCTGAGTTGGCGGCGCCAATGGTAGCCTAGACCTGTAGGCTGGCACCAGTGGACCCGTTTTTTATGACAATAAAGGCAGCCGTCCACAATGGCCGCTGTTTACTTACGCCGAGGGCAGCGAAGCCGATCAACGGGTCGCCTCGCAGTAACTTGCCGGCGGCGTTACAATAGCCTCCCCTTATGCAGCCCGCCACTGGTCTGATGCGCAAGGAAGAACGAGATGCCGGAGTTACTCGATAGCTTTTTCAGTTGGTCACTGGAGGTCATGCACCAAAACCCGGTGCTGCCGCTTTTTCTGATCCTTGGCCTTGGCTACGTTATCGGCAATTTCCGGATTGGCAGTTTTTCCTTCGGCTCGGTCGCCGGGGTGCTGTTTGCCGGTATATTTTTCGGCCATTTCGGCCTGCGCATGAATCCCGGGGCGCAGGCGGTAGGTTTCGCCCTGTTTATTTTCTCGGTGGGCTACCAGGCCGGGCCGCGCTTTTTCAGCGCCATCAAGGAAGATGGGCTGAAGTATTTTACGCTATCACTGGTGGTCACCGTGAGCGCCGTGCTGATCACGCTATTGGCGGCCCGCTTGCTGCAAGCTGAACCCGGCGTATCGGCCGGATTGCTGGCGGGAGGGCTTACCAGCTCGCCAACCCTGGCGGCGGCCCAGGATGCCGTGCGCAGTGGTACGGTCGCAATACCCGCCGACATGGAGGGAGAGGAAGTTGTCAACAATATCGCCACCGCTTATGCCATTACCTATATCTTCGGCCTGACCGGCTTAATCACCATACTCAAGTACATGCCACGCATTCTCGGACTCGACATAGCCGAGGAAGCGGCCAGGCTGGAGCGCGAGCAACAACAAAATATCAGCCCCTCGAATATCACAGCGCGTTGCTACCAGGTCAAAAATCCTGAATTTATCAGCATGACACTGCGCGATATCCGACAAGCTTATTGTGAGCGTCTACCCGTATTCACGGTACTACGCGATGGTAGCAAGGTCGAACTCCAGCCCGACGACCACCTGCAACAGGACGATGTTATCGAGCTGATCGGGCCACGCACGGTATTTACCCGCGGCATCCAGCAAATCGGCCCGGAGATTCCACCGGAATGGGACATAAAGCAAGCGCAGGACACCGCGCAGATTGTGGTGACCAATAAGGAGGTGTTTGGTAAAAACCTCGGCGAGTTAAATATTCCCTATGCCTTTGGCGTGCTGGTGGTGCATATCACCAGGATGGGCGTGCAACTGCCTCACAGCTACGAACTGACACTGACCAAGGGAGACGTGCTTACCGTCACCGGAACGGCCAGCAAGATCGACCTGTTCGGGGAATACGCCGGTTCGATCGAACGCGATATTTCCGCCACCGACATGAAAACATTTGCATTTGGCATTGCTGGCGGCGTGCTGCTGGGAATGTTGTCAATCTCGGTAGGGGGTGTCTCAGTCGGTCTTGGCTCGGCCGGCGGCTTACTGGCCTCAGGACTCATCATTGGCTACCTGCGCAGCATAAGGCCCACCTTCGGCCGCCTTCCCGAGGCTGCGCGCTGGGTGCTCATGGAGTTTGGCCTGCTGCTGTTTATGGCCGGGGTGGGCCTGCAGGCCGGAGGCAATATTATCGAAACCCTGGGACACAGCGGCCCGGCGCTCATTATCGCCGGCATTATCATTACGGTTGTGCCCATCGGCGTGGCTTACTTTTTTGGCAGCAAGGTATTAAAGCTCAACCCCGCAATCCTGATGGGAGCTCTAACCGGGGCCATGACCAGCGGCGCGGCACTCAGCGTGGTTACGGCCGAAGCCAAAAGCGCGATACCCGCCATCGGCTACGCCGGGACCTATGCCTTCGGCAATGTATTATTGATGGTTGCCGGCCCACTGGTAATCTTGCTCGGCTAAGCCCGGATGCAACATGCTTGCTCAACAAAGCCCTGACCGGCTGTGGCATAGTCCCGCAACTGCTCTGAACCACAACAGCTATTGCGCCGCCAGCAGGCGCTGCAAACGCTCTGCAAGACCGCTGTCACGATGCACCCGACGCCTGAGCCCTCCGCAAAATGCCTCGCCGCTGCAGGCAAGGGTAAGGCGCTCACGCGCGCGGGTAATGGCAGTGTAAATCAACTCGCGAGTCAGTAACGGGCTCAAGCCTCCACCACCATCCGCAAGCGGCAGCACCAGAGCCGCGTGACGATATTCCGAACCCTGGGATTTGTGCACACTGATGGCATAGCTGCTTTCCCAGCGTGGCAGTCGGCTTAAAGGAAGACGTCTGACGCTGCCCTCGCCACTCTCGAAGCAGGCATACAACTGGCCCTTGTCGTCACCGAGGATCACCCCGGTATCGCCATTATACAACTGTATGGAATAACTGTTTTCGGCAATCATGATTGGCTTGCCCGGGTAGCAGAGTTGCAGACTGGGCACCAGGCCCTGCCGGACCAGGTAGCTTTCTACGTATTGATTTAGCTGAGCAACGCCGGTGGTGCCCTCGCGCAGGGCGCAAAGTATCCGGTATTCATCCAGCTGCCGTAGCTTTTGCTGCTCCGGGACTGCAGGGTCCAGCCACTGTCGAAAGAGCTGCAGATAAGGCTCTGCCAGGGACTCCAGCCATGCTCGACTATTCGGTTCCGGATGCATGAGAACGACATCGTCCACAGTGCCAGCTGCAACGCGCTGCAACAGAGCCCGGGCCGCCTCGACATCGCCAGCTTTGACAATCGTCGCCAACTCGCAGATCCCGGAGTCGGCGGCAAAGCGATAGCTGCGCCGCAACAGCGCAATGCCGTCGTTAATATCCATACCGCCACCGGGCTTGGCCGGGGGTAATTCGAAGCCGCACAAGCGCTGCAATAGTGCACGCTGTTGCAGCGAATAGCGCAGCTCGCCGTTGCCGTTCTCTTGCTCCAGTCCGGCGCACAGGTCTTGTAGCACCTGCCCTACCCCTACCGAGGGCAATTGATCGCGATCACCCAGCAATATGACCCTGGCCCGGGGCGGCAGTGCCGTCATCAGTTGCGCCATCAAGGCAACATCGAGCATCGACACCTCATCGACTAACAGAACATCACAGGGGAGAGGATTATCTGCGGTATGACGAAAGCGGCTACTGTTGGGCAGTGGCCTAAGCAATCGATGCACAGTAGTCACATCGTAGGGTATCGAGGCCGCCAATTGGCGATCGATACAAAGGTCGTGTTGCAAGGCATGTTGAATAGCTTGCGCCAGCCTTGCCGCCGCCTTGCCGGTTGGCGCTGCCATGCAAATTCGAAATTTTTCCCCGGCCCGATTGCCCCATTCGCGCAGTAGCGCCAAGACCTTAACCACAGTGGTGGTTTTACCGGTTCCGGGTCCACCTGCTATCAGAGAAAACCGCCGGGTGAGGGCAATAGCAGCCGCCAGCTTTTGGCCATCGAATGACTTCTCCTGAACAGGAAAATAGTGTTGCAATCGTAGCGCCAGCCATTGCTCATCAATGTCTTGCGGCATGCTGCGCCGAGCGATTTCAAGCGCAACCTGGCTCTCGTAGTGGTGATATCGCGCCAGGTATAACAAACCGTTATCCAGTACCAGTGGCGCACTGCCCCCGGGGTCGGTCACCACTGTGCTGCTCTGCAAAACCCGCAACCATTGCTGCAGCGATGGCGGGGCTATGCCGCTGCCGGGAATAGCCTCGCCGGTATCACAACGTTGCTGCAGGCTGACACAGCTATGCTGTTGACCCAGCGCCTGGCTGAGCATCCCGGCGGCGAGAATGACCTCAAAAGACGAATCAATGCGCCCGATATAGTTGGCAAACTGCCAGTCGATAGGCGCCGTCACGGTATTGTCCCGCAGTTGTTGCAGCAGCTCCTTGTTCACGCCTCACCTCCCCCGGCAAAAAAGCGGTCAAGGGCGGCAATCGTTTCACTAGCGGGCCGCTCATAAAAAATTCCATTGCCGGTCGCTTCGGTTCCGGTCATCCCGCGCAGGAAGAGGTAGAACACGCCGCCGAAGTGGTGACCGTAGTCATAATCAGGGATTCGTCCGGCGAGATAGCGATGCAGCGCAACGCTGTAGATCAGGTATTGCAAATCGTAGCGGTGTGCCCCAATAGCACTGGCCATAGCTCCCTGATCGTAACTGGCAGGACCTGGCCCCAGATAATTGGACTTATAATCGACCAGATAAAATCGACCGTCGTGCTCGAATACCAGATCAATAAAGCCGCGCATAATCCCACTGACATCACTGAATTCCAAAACCGGGGAATACGCGAGGTAGCCCATCTGGCGCAGGGCTCGATCCAGGGCGGCGGCATTGACACTGCGGTCGAGCGCGAAATTGAATTCCATTTCACTGACCCTGACCACGGGAGACAGTTGCTCCAGACTCAACGATTCTAGCGGCGGCAAGGGGCTGCTCAATACTTGCCGCAGCCAGTGTGCAACTACCGCACCCCAGACCTCTCTATCCAGGCCAAACAGCTCGAGCTGGTGCTGACTGGCCGCCAACAGGCTTTGCTCATCGCAGGCGAAGTCGATCGTTTCGAGAATGTTGTGCAACAGGGTGCCGTAGCGTGGCCCCCTGGGGAAGGTCGCAGGATTGCAGTCATCGCCGGCACTCCCTGCCACCGCGGCCTGTTCCTGCTCATCGCCGGCACCTCGCTGTGGCGCGGGACCACTGTAGCCGCGCGCCAGCGCACTGTAACTGGTCAGGGACCAGCTGTCCCGAGCCAGTTTTGGCACCTCTGGCAAGGTCAGTTTTCCTGGCGTGACTTGCGGCCAGCGCACCTTCGTCAGATGATCGAAAGCACTGCCATCAAAAACTTCCAGCACCAGCATTTGATCACCAAACTCGACGCTGAGGTTTTGCAGTTGCTCGAGCAACTGCGGCTCATCCATCTCAGCGCCTGAATGGCCAAGCAAATAAGCCATGGCGGTAGCAGAGAATGGCAACACCGACTTGCGCTTAGCGATATTGGCAATGCCGAGATAGCATTGATAACGTGCTCGGGTAAGAGCGACGTACAATAACCGTATATCTTCAGCCAAGCGCTCTTTTTCGGTCAGTTGCTGCGACGTCGATTTAGCGGCCAGGTCTGCCACCGTGACAAAACCCTCCGCTGCTGGAGGATCGGTCGGGCGATGAAAAATGCAGTCGGCATTTTCCCGTGCAAAAGAGGCCAGCGGCACAAAAACCACATCATATTCCAGCCCTTTACTGGCATGGATGGTGACAATCTGCACCAGCTTGTCATCACTTTCGAGCCGCACTCGCTGGCTGTCGTTGTCCGGCCGGCGGGGGTCATTGAGATGGCGCAAGTACCAGCGCAGTAACTCATGCAGCCCGCCGCTGGATTCACTCGCTTGTTGCAGCAACTCGCCCAGATGACGCAGGTCGGTGAGACTGCGCTGCCCGCCGGGCTGGGCTAGCAATAGCGCCGGCAGGTCGCGCTGCGCCATCAGCTGGCGCAACATCGACAACACGCCGAAGCGCTGCAAGCGCAGCTTGTATCCTGCAAACTCTTCCTGCAGCGCCTGCAAAGCCCGGATATCCTCATCCAGTGCTGCAATGTCGTGCAACGACACATCCAGTAGCGGCGTTGCCAGGGCACTGCGCAACTTACGCTCGTCCGCAGGATGTAAAACGGCTTGCAACACATGATACAAATCTGCTGCCACCGGGGCATCAAATACGCTCTCGCGACTGAGGAATACGCTATTGACACCGCGCTCTGCCAGCGCCTGTTTTATCACCGAGGCTTCTTTGCGCTCACGCACCAAAACCGCAATATTGCCGGGGGCCAAAGCTTCACCGGCAATGGTCAATTGCTGGTCAGTAGCGGCATTTAACAACTCAACTATTTTTACGGCGGTTTGCTGCGCCAGCAATTCCCGTGCCCGGCCACTCGACAGCAGCCCTTTCTTACCCTCACCGCGGCAGTAAAACATCGTCAACGGAACCGCCGGTGCAGCGTTTACCAGCATTGGCTTTTTATCGGCGCCGGGAGCAGCACGCACGGGATGGAAAGGTATATCCTCTCGATACAGGAACGCACCACCGGAGCTGTTGACTCGCTCGGCCCGCTCAAACAATTGATTCACCGCCGCAACCATGGCGCTGGAGGAGCGCCAGTTGGTGTCCAGGCTGAAAAGTCCAGCGGGATCATCTGCTACCCGCCGCCTGGCACCAATATAGGTGAACACATCGGCACCGCGAAATTTGTAAATAGCCTGCTTTGGATCACCTATCATGATCCAGCCGTTGGCATCGCGGTCACCGTAAATCGCGTTAAAAATCCGGTACTGCAGGCTGTCGGTATCCTGGAATTCATCCACCATCACCAGGGGATAACGCTGGGCCAACAGCTGCGCCAATCTGGGGCCACTCCCGGGCCGGTCCAGAGCACTTGCCAGGGATCGCAACAAGTCGTCCGGTGACAGTTGATTGAGCTCTTGCTTGGCCCCTTGCATCGCCGCAGGAATCCAGTTGATCGCTTCACCTGATAAATAGATGCGCAGCGACTGCCGCAGCTGGGCAAACGCCTCGGCCAGCCGCTTGCAAAGGTCGAAAGCGGTGTGTTCCAGCACTGGCCCGGCTTTAGGCGTTGCTTTTACAATCTCCTCCGGCGCCCATAATTCCCAGGACTCCTTGCGCGAGGACACGAACTCTAATTCACTGGATTCGCAAAAACGCTGCATGTCGTCGATACGTTCACGGTTGCCCGCTCGACTATTCTTTTTAAACGGAAAATCCAATAGCAAACTGCGGACATCCTGCTCCAGCCACAAGCGTTTAAAGGCTTCTACATCGGCCCGAAGAATGGCAACCTTATCCTGCTCCCAGTCGGGTTCAGGCTCGACAATCAGTTGCTGGCTGCCAAGGTATGGGCTGACAGACCGTAATAGTGTTTCTGGAGAGCTCCAGTCTGTCGGCAACAAGCTGGCGGTATCGGCGTCCAGGGTTGCCAACTGTCGGCGCCAGAAATCTTCCGCCGCCTGCTGCTGCAGTAAGGTTTCATCAATCACCATCTCAAGATCGAAAGCTGTGCCGCTATCGAAGGCGTTGTCTACCAATGCTCGGTGGCAAAAGCCGTGGATAGTGTAAATTGCAGCCTCGTCCATATGCCGCTGCGCAGCATCCAGGACAACACAGGCTGCAGCCGGGTCGGGCATCGTGGCGATCAAACCGGCGATGAAGGGATCATCGGATTTGCCGAGTTGGAAGGCATCGTGGGCGAGCACAATGCGCTGGCGTACTCGCTCGCGCAGCTCCTGTGTTGCCGCTGTGGTGAAGGTGACAACCAGTATGCTATCAACACCCAGCGGGCTTTCCCGCCCTGGACCCAGCAGTAAGCGCAGGTAAAGATTGGCGATAGTGTAAGTCTTGCCAGTGCCCGCGCTAGCTTCAATGAGCCGCATACCATTGGTAGGAAAAGTCAATGCATCAAGCCCGCTGACACTCATTGCACGACTTCCAGCGCCAGCCGGGCCGGTTCCACCAACTCCCCGGCGATCTGGATAAACTCGTTGTCCTGCAACTCTTTGAAGCTGAAACAACGGGAAATAAAGGCATCCTGGCCCTCTCCCATGGCGTAGCCTGAAACCGGACTCCAGCAAGCTTGCGCCTGCTGCCATGCCTGCGTCTCATCATCGCTTTTCGCCATAACCTCGAGCCATTTCCAGGCAGTTTCCGGCAGTAAAGGTAGCGCCCGCTGCAAGCCCCGCTGATACCATGCCAGTAGCCGCTGGAGCCACGCCCTTGCCTCAGCGGTCGGAATTGGGGCAAAGCGATAAGCGTGTTCAGCATCGAACAGTCGACTGCTAACAGGAGCACTCGTTGCATTGGCCAGCACATGCCGCACCCAGTGCTGCAGCAGTTGTCGCCGACGAAATTTGCCGGGCCGCCAAGCCAATATGCAATTGTCGTGTATGGGCCCAAGCTCTCCTTCCAGTTGGAACTCGCCGAGCTCCAGGTCGAGGGAGATACTGCCAGGCTCATCTACCAACCACGGCTGCACTGCCTTCATGACCCGGCTGCCATCAGACCACAGCGACTCCAGCGCTAACTCTCCCAAACCTCCCTGAGGTGCGCGCCCGGCAGCCGCACAAAGCTGCATCCATTGCTTTTCTGAAGCCCCTTCAAGTTGGAATTTTTGGGCATCCAGTGTCAACTGGTAGCGGTCGAGCCCATCGAGTTGCAGCACTTCGGTATCGGATACCTCAGCATCAGTGAGGTCCAGATAAATGCCAAGCCTCTGCTGCAAAAACGCGCGGCAGGGATTAGCGACAAAAGCAACCAGGCTTTCCAGTCGCAGGCGACCCGCAAGCGGCGGCAGCAGCGGTACCGATTGCCCGCTCCAGAGCGCACTGGGGGAACTTCGCTTAGCCGCTGCGTTGTAATATTCCCCAGCAAAACTGAACCATCGCGGCGCCTGCGAAGAAAAGTAGCGCTCATCAAAGGGCTGCAAATGATGCCTTGTCAGCAAGCGCTGAAGTACCCGGTCCCGCGTCGCTCCCGGCTCCGCTTCGGGGTCACCCTCTACCCGTGACACCCGCTGGCAATAGTCGATCAATTCACTGACCAAAACCGAGGCAAGCTTGCCACTATTGTCCCGCACGTCGCGTCCTACATAGCTGATATACAGGCGATCGCGTGCTGCCAGCATGGCTTCAAGCATCTGGTAGCGATCGTCATTGCGGCGGTTGCGGTCGCCGCGACGGGGAGATTCTCGCGCGACAAGGTCAAAACTCGGTACGCTTTGCGAGCGCGGAAATTGTTGATCGTTCATTCCAAGCAGGCATACCACCCGGAACGGAATACTGCGCATGGGCATGAGGGTGCAGAAGTTTATCCCACCGGCAAGAAAGCCGAAATTGTCACCGGGCTGCTGCAAGCGCTGCTGCAGCAGGCTTTGCAACAACACGGGAGTGATCGACTCTGCCAGTTCATCGATTGCAAGGCTGGACGATTCGCTATCCAGGTTTTGCAGCAACTGCTCCAGCACCATGGTATCTTCGTTACCAGGGTCAAAAAATTCGGTGACACATTGGCGCAGCAACAGCTGCCATTCCCGCCAGGTATAATCGCTTTGCAAGCGTGATCGCCAACTCCACAGCAAGTCCAGGAACTGCATGGTGCGCCCTAACAGTTCAGCGCTGCCGCTGTCGACTTCGTCGTCGGCCAGGGTCCCGTTAAACAGTCCTGCCCCCGCCGGCATAGCGTAGCCGAGCAGCAATCGATCAAGTCCGAACTGCCAGGTATTGGCCTCGCTGGGAGGCAGGCCAAACTCCAGTTTATGATCAGCATTCCAGGCCCAGCGAATACCGCTGCTAGCAAGCCAATGGCGAACTCGGGCCAGATCCGCAACAGAAAAACCAAACTTGTCCGCGATGGCGGGAGTTTGCAACAGATCAATAATTTCAGGGGCGGTAAAACGCGACTGCGGCAGTTCGATCAATGCAAGGAAGGCACGCAAGACCGGCGCCTCATCGACCAGGCTGCGATCTGAAATACTGTAGCGTAGCGCTGTTCCTTCCCGGGGCTGACTAAACACCGCGTGGATGGTTGGTGCATAGGCGCTGATGTCGGGCACCATGACAATAATATCCCGCAACCGCAAGCTGCTGTCGGCCCCAAGCATCGCCAGTAATTGGTCGTGCAGCACTTCCACTTCCCGCATCGGGCTGTGGCAACTGTGGATCTGGACTGAATGATCGTCGGCCTGGATAACAAACTTTGGCAGGGCTTCAGGGCTGCTGCTGTCTGCGCGACTCTGCAAATTCAGGATATCGTCCTGCAGCAGGCGCAGCAGGGTATCGACCTCGACTTCGACAAAGTGGTCGTCACTACCGATATCGCGCTCCAGCAACAGATCGAAAAAGTCCCGTCCCTGGCCGCCGAACGACGCCAATAGCGGATTGCCCACCTGAAGAAACTGCGTCGACGAAGCTCGAGGCACTCCAAGGCTCGAGGCCTGGCGCCGGCTGCGCTTTTTTTCGCTTACAATGTCTCCCCAGTAATGGGCGCATGGGTTCATCGCATAGAGTTCAACCGTTGTCTGTTGGCCCAGCGCAACAAACAAATCCATTTGCTGAGGCGGCAAGCTGGATACCCCAAATATCGCGATGTAAGCTGGAATTGCTTCGCCTTGGTAATCTCCCGCCAGCAGCCGTTGCTGCACCTCCCGGTGAATATCAGCTCGGTGCGACCGCGGCCCAAGCTGGCTAATACGCGCCAGCATCGCCCGCCACAATACCGCCTGCCAGCGCTGAGCCGGCTCCAGTGCGGTGTCGTTACCACACTCCCAGGCCAGCAGCCAATCAGGCCGGTACACTAGATATTGATCAAAAACATCGGCTATTCGGTATGCTAGCTGGTAGCGCTGCAGTTGCTCATGCCGGTGATCAGCCAGGTATAGGCGCAAGGGCTCACATTCGCCGTCCTGCAATAGCTCTGGCAATAGCGCCATAATGTGCCAGCTCATTGCCAGTTTATCGAAAGCGCTATCCCGGGAAGTGTCGCTCTGCATCACACGCTGACATAGCTGCCATAAAAACGCGGCCGGCATCGGCGTTGCCAGATTGGCGGCAATGCCATTGCGCCTGGCGAGCTCTATGGTTAGCCACTGGCGCATGCCCTGGCTTTGCACCAGCACAGTTTGTGGCGCCAGGGCCGAAACACCCATCGCAACTTGCTGCGACAAGCGAGTTGCCAATCGATCCACCAGTACCTCGGTGCGATTAGACTGGATCAACTTCAGCATGCTGCATCCAACTGCCGCAGAAACAAGGCAAACTGCTGGCATATGTTGTCCAGCGCCGACATCAGGCGATGGTCGCTGTCGAGCAGCAGCAGGGGTAAATCGTGCCTGCGGCAAAACTCGACGGCATTGTTAACCGGCACGACTTCATCGTGCCAACCGTGAATCACCAGCTGCAGTTTCGCCTGCGGCTGCAGATACTCACCCTCATAACCCGGCATCAACACGGCCGGGGCCAACAGCAACAATCCATCCAGACTGCGTTGGGATGCCACCGCGGCGGCCACATAGGCACCCATACTTGAACCCACCAACACCAATCGATCGCAGTCGGTCGGCAAGGCCCGGTGCAGGGTCGCTATGCGGTCATGAACATCATCCATACCCTGGTAGTCCGGGCTTATCACCTGGTAACCATGGTCCCGGGCGACCTCTGCCATACGCGCAATCTTGGTTCCCCAGGGCCCGCTTTCCTTGCCGTGATTGAAACATACCCATTGGCCCATGGTCTTAATATCCCCTGTTGAAAAATCAGCTTTTCACCGGCTGGCTCGATTATATCGCTTCTTGTTTACCGGCGCTCAAACAGCACCAATCACAAGCAGGTCCGATGCCTACAGACAATGCCACCCGCTGCTTCCGGCACCAGCAGATTGGTTCCCCGGCCCTGGCTAAACAGGGTATGATTAGCGCCAGTCGGACCTTTGCTGGAGTAAACAATATGTTTAAAAATAGTAGCCAATGCCTTCTGCTCGCTGTACTGCTAGCCTTGGGCGCCTGTGCCAGCATGAGCAGCAACTTTGATCCCCCGAAGATTGACCTTGCGGGCGTTGAACCGATTAACTCAGAGTCGATGGAGCCTCGTTTTTTACTCAAGCTGCGAGTAGTCAATCCCAACGACAAGTCACTAACGATCAAGGGTATTTATTATGAACTGAGCGCCGAAGGGCACGATTTACTGAGTGGCGCGAGCAATAAGGTAACGACCATTCCCGCCTTCGGCGAAAACATCGTCACCCTGGACGCATCCACCAGTTTGATGGGTACCATTGGCTTGTTCAGGAGCCTGATTACATCAGCGGGTAAAATGAATGCCCTGAACTATCAACTCTATACCAAGATTTCTGTTGCCGGCATGATGATGCCAATCAGGAATACCTATGAGGGCAAGCTCGATCTTGCCAACCCCGGCGCCAACACGAGCAGTCCAGCAGCTCGCAACAAGCTGTAGCCACCCGCCTTCCTGTTTCAAACCAGACTTCCACTGCCACCGCGGAACCAAGGCTGTTTGTTACTGCTTTTTCGCTACCACTGGTAAACCACGCCAATATTGGTTTCGCGGTCCATGGGATCAGTATCAGGGTCAACGACACGGTTCCAGCGCAGATTGTAAGACAGCTTGATGGCCAGCGCCTTATAAATATTCATGGTCAGTGAAGAGTTAGAACGCACCGCGGTGTTATCGGGGCCCTGCTCAACAGAGAGTGTTTGCCCAAAACTGGCGGCGGCGTTGATAACCCACTTGAAATTTCCTGCAAGCCGAGCGATTACTTCATTTTCTATGTCGCCGGTCCCGGCAAGTTTGCTGCGCCGGTAACCCGGACCTACGTCCAGGTCCAGCACCACGGATTCGTTATTGATCACTCGCTGGCTGTAACCGAGTGAGACAACAACCTGGGATGTATAGGTAGAAAACTTATCCTCTTCATACTGGCCGCGAAAGAACATCGACTGATGGGCGTTAAACTTGAGGTTGCTCTGCCAATAGCCCATGTATCTTTCTGCCTGACGCTCATCGTCACTGGTCTGGTTAAACGCTTCCAGGTGCAAGGCGTGACGCCAACGCGGCCCATCGCGACCGTAATCCAGGGAGAAGGCCATGGTCGAACCTTCGCTGTTGCCGGAGGTCTCTACAAAACCGAAATCGATGGCACCCCCCCACACCGGAGAATCGATCATTTCCTGCTGGGCATGCCCACAGCCGGCCCAGGCGACCAGGGTAACAACGGCCAGCGCTCGCGCCACCGTTGGTGGCAACTGAGGATTACTCACTTCGCCGTCGCTTCAGCCTGGACAAAGTGCACATCCATCTGAGGATATGGAATGCCAATACCTGCCTCGTCGAAATGATTCTTGATGGCCTCCAGTAACTCGCCACGAACCGGCCAATAATCTGCAGCTTTCACCCAGGGCCGAATCGCCAGGTTGACCGAGGAGTTCGCGAGCTCGGCGACGCTGATAGACGCAGCGGGGTCCTTCAGAATCCTGCTATCTGCAGCCATCAGTTGCTGCACAATTTCCCTGGCCGTTCGAATATCCGCCTCGTAGCTAATACCTACCACCAAATCGACGCGACGATTTTCTTCAAGCGAATAGTTGGTGATGGTACTACCCATGATGCCCGAATTGGGCACGATAATAGTCTTATTGTCGCCGGTTTTTAACACGGTGGTGAAAATACCCACCTCTTCGACCACACCCGAAACACCACCAGCCTCGACAAAATCTCCAGCCCGCAGCGGTCGAAAAATTATGAGCAGTACTCCCGCGGCAAAGTTCGACAGGCTGCCCTGCAGCGCCAGACCAACGGCGAGTCCGGCAGCACCCAGAAGGGCAATAAATGATGTGGTCTCAATACCCAATTGCGACAAAGCCGCAACCACCACAAAGGCGAACAACAGACCGTAAACCAGGCTGCCAACGAAGCGTGTGATAGTCACGTCAACATCGCGCTTGGTCATAGCCCGCACAACGCCATTACTAATCGCCCGGGCCAGCATTTTACCGATCACGAATATCAGTAGAGCGACAAACAGCATGCTGCCATATTTAATGATCAAACCGGGGGCCTGATCGATATACTGTGCGAAATCAAGTTGTTCCATACTATTCAATCTCCATAGAATCCCGCCAGGGACAACGCCACCTGAAACGCTTGTGTTAGTCGAGTTTGGAATCTCAATGGCTCAACGACCAAACAGGTTGCCTGGCACACCTTGACCGGGGCAACGGTTTGGACTTTGGACGTAGTGGCACAAAAAGCGGGTAAAAAATAAAGCCGCACCCATACGGGTGCGGCCAGGACTTGCCTTGTAACAATATAGAGCAGGTATACCCCTGCTGCTATTTGTTACTTTACTTTACTTCGACTTCGATCAACTCCACGCCGTCGATAACTGCCTCGTCAACTTCGGCTTCCATAATCACCATGATGCGGCGATTCGCAGCGCGACCTTCGGCGGTTGCATTGGAGGCTTCAGGCCGTTCTTCACCGTAACCAATGGTCTCAAGACGAGTTGCGTCGATACCGAAATCGTCGGACAAGATGCCGGCGACCGCATCAGCGCGTCGCACTGAAAGGCCCATGTTGTACTCCGCCGGACCAGTGCTGTCAGTGTGACCTTCGATCAGGGCAGTCGAACCGGGATACCTGCGCAAGATACCGGCAATTTCTTCCAGCGAAGCCACGCCTTCAGCGCCAATATTGGTGGAATCGAAACCGGCTTTAATATCCAATTTCATAACCACGGTTTCAGTCAGCACCAGGTAACAACCAACTTCATCCACTTCAGAGTTTGGAGCAGTGTCCGGGCACTCATCGAGATAATCTGGAACGCCGTCGCCATCGCTATCGAGCGGACAGCCTACCTCGTCTACCGCTACTCCGGCAGGCGTGTTCGGGCACTGGTCAACGTCGTCCAGCACACCATCGCCATCGCTATCGAGAATCGGTGGCGCTTTGGCCTCCTGGCCGAACATATAGCCAAAGCTCGCCAGGGTAGCGACGTCGGTACGGTCGCCAGTACCCCTGAAGGCACGCGCTTCAGCCCGCAGGAAAAATCCCGGGGTCAAGTGAACTTTCAAGCCCAGGCCAGCATTCCACTGGTTATGGTTATCGTTTTCTGAATTGGGGACGTCATCCTTGTAGTCAAGCATTGACTGACCACCACCGACCGACACATAGGGCTGCCAGCGGCTATTGGTGAAATAGTAGGTCAGGTTCAGGTTAGCATTCTGTATGGATGCATCACCGCGGCTGGAGGAGTTCGCGCTTGCAGACTGGTCCAGATCAGCGGTACGCAAAAACCAGCCCTGAAGCGCCCAGTGCTCGCCCAAGCGCCACTCGGCTCCAAGGCCCAAAACAGACCCGTCATCTATCTGGCGCTTGTTATCTGGAAAATAATAACCACCGCCGACTTCAAAGCCCAAACCACTGCTGGATGCTATCCCTTGCGCTGACAAACCGCTGCTCAATCCTAATAACCCGGAAGCCAGCAATACTTGTGTTGTTTTCTTCATCTCGCTCATTTCCTATATAACCTATGTAATATGGGTCGCCCCATAACCCCGTTTAGTCAGCACCAAAAAGCATCTTTAACCCGGGTCGCTGTGCTCTCAAGCTAAGCGCAGCAGTGATTCGCTGTAGCAAAGCGATGTAGATCGACCACAAATCAAAAACTTTCACCAAACCCACCATTGCAACGCAACGGGCGGGCCTGAGTGCCCTTCGAACTACCGACTGGATGATAATACTGTGCCCTGGCCTTGCCAATTGCGTATTGTACCTAGCAATTCAGCCGTGATAAAGCCCCGCTAGCGGCTCTTCAGGTGGCATCCAGTTCGAGTTTACAGGCGGGTTGTGCTTTTTCTTCACCGGAAACCTCCGGATCCAGAATAAACAATCGCGCTGGATTGACCCCAGCCTCAACCAGCGCCTCGCGCACCTGTTCGCTTCGAGCTCGCGACAACTGTTCCAGCTCACTTTGCCCGACTTTCTGGCGCCGCAACATCGATTCGAGCAAACGCTCCTGCACTTGAGCCTCCAGCGCCTTCTTTTCGACATTGGGTTGTGACGCTTCGATTTCCTTGCGCAAGTCGGCAACATCTTGCCCGGTGCTCTTTTCAAACCACGCAATAAGCTCTTTGCGGCTTCCCGCGGTCACGGGATACTCGATACCCTGCTCCGCCAAAGCCGCCTCCAGTCGCTGCTGCTTCAGAGCGGGGGCATCAACAGCCGGTGCAGCCACACCGCGCAGGGATACTGCCAACTGCGGTCGCTGCGCCAGCGCTTCAGCAACTTTGGTCAGCTTGCTCATCTGGGCCGTGGTAAATTCGCTGTCTCCCGCACCAAATGCCACGTGATCCAGATCTTCCGCATCCTCTCCAACCAAACTACCGAGCAGAGCGAACGGCGCTGTCACTATTTTGGTGACCAGGTTTAACAAAGCCTTGCCCACCAGTGCACCGTAATGAAATTCCGGATCATCAAGGTCGCCGCTGACGGGCAGGTTAAGATCAATGACGCCATTCTTGTCTTTTAACAGCGCCACCGCGAGCGCTACTGGCAGTGAGGTGGCAGTCGCTGAATCAGTGCGCTCTCCCAGCGTCAACTGATCGATCACCAACTGGTTTTCAGCCGTCAGTTTTTGATCAGCGATGCGGTACTTGAAATCCGCTGTTAGCTTACCTTTGTCGATATTGTAGCCAGCATAAGTGTCGGAATAGGGACTCACCGAGGTCAGCTCGAGATTGCGAAAAATCAGCTCGATATCGGCTGTCAAGTTTTCTGACAGTGGCTTGACCGTACCTTTCAAGGTTACCGGCGCATACTTTTCAACCTGACCCACAAGGTCGATCACCGCTGCCGCCGAAGCGTCGCTATCCAGCCCCTTGACGCTCCCCTTTATACCGTAAATCGCCGCTTGAAAGGTGCGCGGCAGCGATAGATCCGCGAAATCTGCGGTGCCGTCATGAAAATCTATCGATCGTATCGCCACGCTGACAGGCCTGGCCGCACCATCATCGGCAGGTTTGGTCGCTGATGCCTCAACCGGGGAAGCGCCATCACCGGCACCATCAGCAGAATCTTCCGCAACTTCTGCCGCTTGCGAGTTCTCGACCACAAGCTCACTTAGATTGGTACCACCTTCTTTAAAAATCACGATTTTGGCAAAAGGCTCTAACACTTCGACCTGATCTATCTGCAGCGCGGAAGACTCGCTATCCCATGCCAGCTGATTTAGATTCAAGCCCTCAAAGCTCAATACCTTGGTACCCTTCTGCGCTTCGTTGACCAGTATTTGTTTAAAACTCAGCTGCCCCGCGACCTTGCTATCCAGCTGCTCGCCGCGCTGCGCTACCGCGCCGCCAAGCGTGGCCGACATCGAGCCACTTTCGAGTTTAATTGCCAGCAGCGGCTCAATGTAGGGCATTAAGGCGGCCAGCTCAAAGCCCTCAAGTGCAAGCTCGAAGTCAGCCTGCAGAGGGTCGATATCGCCCTTCCCCTGTAACGCCAGTGTGCCCGCTTTATTGATCCGGGTATCCAGGCTGAACCCCTGGATTTCCCCACTGGGAAATTCAAAACCCGTCACCTCAATATCGATATCCTGCAGCTGAATAGTGTTATCGACCGATGCTGAAAGTTGGTGCTGCACTGTGACGGCGGCCTCAGTCAATGCCACCCGACCAACGCCAACACTGAAGTCGGAGCTTCCACCATCCCCCCCACCCGCCTTGACTGGTGGATCAGCGGCAGTAACCTCGGCCGTTGTAGTCGACTCGCTGGAACTGGCGGACGGTTTACTGTCTTTTGCAATAGACTCCAGTGCTGGCTCATTTACGGACTGCCCGCCGGGCTCGGTAGCCACAGGCTCAAGCGCCGGCGATGGAACTGCCTGCTCCGTATTCGTAGCGGGCGGCGCTGTACTGCCCTCTGCTGCACCAGCCTGGTCTTGCACTGCCGGCTTAGCAGTCGCCTCCGCAGGGGTAGATGCCCCAGCCTCCGAAACTAGTGAAAGACGTAACTGCCAGCCCTCTGGGCTGACCTCTGTCTGGGGAGCACCCGCTGCAGCTGGCTTTTCCGGCGCCTGCTCTTGCGTTGCGGGCGCCTTGGGTTTGACTGCATCAGCCGGCTTGGAGCTGACAGGGGCAGGTTTAGAGCGCACGTCAACGCCCTCGGGAACAGGGACTGCCTCAGTGGAATTTTCCCGAATGACTTCCTGTGCCTGGGTTTTTTCTGCTGCCGTTGGGCCTGTTGCAGCAGCCGCCGGCTCTTCCCCGGGGGTTGCTGGCGCTGTATTTTTGTCGGGGGCAGGTTGACCAGTCTGTTGCGAACTGCTTGCTGCCTTGGCACCAGGGGCAGCGGCGCTGGCGGGAGCCAACGCCGAGGCCAGCATACTAACGCCCTGGGGATCGATCCTTTCTTGCACCTTCAACCCGGCTATGTCCACGGCGGCTATATCCAGTCGCTGTCGATCAAGATCAAACGCAATCCCGCTCATCGCAGTGGTCGGCAGTGCAATGAGCTCGGCTTTGCCAGCAGCACGATCCCGCAGCACTATGTTATCCAGCTTGAGAATGCCGTCAGCGAACGTCAGGTTACCGTCATAGATATAACTACCGCTTATTGAAGCTGCGCCATCAGCCACTTCAAATTTAACCTGGTCTTTGAAGTACTTCCATACCAGCGGCAGGCGCCAACCAGACACCGACAATGCGCCGGTTGAACGCAGGGGGTTAAGACGAACATCGCCATTCCAGGCAAGCAATTCGGAGCGCTCGGTCACCGCAGAAATTGCGTAGTAGGCATTATTGCCCACCAGGGTGCTAAGATTCTCCACGTCGATGGTGGTTGGGCCGAAATCTGCTTCAAAGGGTTCCGGCTTACTAGCGTCGATGAACTGCAGGTCGATGCTGTCCACCAACAATTGCCTCACCAACACACGCGGCATTTCTTCGTCAGCCGAGTCCTCGGCGACGGGTTCGGCGCCATCATCCGTCGCCATTGAAGCCCGCAGGGTATCGCCATATCGCTGCCAATTAAGCTGCTGCTGAGGATTGAGGTGAACCCCGACACGCGGTTCGATAAGTGCAATTTCGTCAAAGCCAATCGCTCTTTTCGACAGTGCCCAGGGCGATATGTCTATCCGCAATTGTTTGAAGTGCAGCAGATCGGAGGCGGCAGTTTTGTTCGAGCTTGCCGGGTTGCCTTCGGTCAGGTGAAAACCATCGATTTCGACTGCCAGCTTGAGCGGGTTGATGCGAAGATTGTCGATTCGGGCGACGAAGGGGTTGGGGCTCAACTTCTGCTGCAAAAAATTACGCGCAAAATCGGGCACTACAAAGGCCAGTACGGCGGCTATAACCAGATACAGGAGCGCCAGCCAACCTAGAACCGACAATATGCGACCACCCCACGTAGGGGTGGGCCGGACTGACTCCGCTTCCTGCTGCATCATTCAATCCCCCGCAAACGATAGGAGATCAGTCTACCATTGGACTTGCGGCTATTAAAGAGCGCGCATCGCTGCCAACAAAGGGCAGAATATTTTTCCCTAGCTATACCCCAAAGTTAAAACCACTAATGAGCGCCAGACCAAGGACTGCATGCTAGACTCCGCCCAGAGTGATCGCATACACATCGTTGTAGTGCGCCGCAAAATCAACCTTTATCCCCTTCTTCAGGTACGCCGGCAACTCATCATAATCACGCTGGTTTGCCGCCGGCAATATCAACTGCTTGAGCCCCGCCCGCCGCGCGGCAATAACCTTTTCGCGGATTCCACCCACGGGTAGCACCTGCCCGGTCAAGGTCAACTCACCGGTCATGGCCAGACCCCGCCCCACCTTGCGCTGCAGCGCCAGTGACAGCAACGCCGTGGCCATAGTTACGCCAGCGCTGGGGCCATCCTTGGGGGTGGCACCAGCCGGCACGTGCAAGTGCACCTGGGCTTCGTTGAAGAAATCCTTGTCGGCATGATAGCTTTCCAGATTCGCGACCACATAGCTATAGGCTATCGCTGCTGACTCCTGCATCACTTCTCCCAGTTGCCCGGTGAGTTTAAAGCCCCGGTTCAGGGTATGCACCCGTGTCGCCTCAATCGGCAGCGTGGCTCCCCCCATCGATGTCCAGGCAAGGCCGGTGACTACCCCGACACCGGCAATAGCAGCGTCCTTGGCAAATACAGGCGGGCCCAGGTAATGTTCAACATTCTTCACCCCGACCCTCACCGCTTTATTATCCGTTTCAAGGATCTCGACCACCGCTTTACGCAGTATTTTGCGCAGTTGCTTTTCCAGGTTGCGCACTCCGGCCTCGCGAGCATAACCATCGACTACGCGCCTCAGGGCAGCGTCGGTAATCTTCAGCTGGCTATTCTTTACCCCGGCCTGCTGCAACATCCTTGGCCAGAGATGGTTGCGGGCAATCGCCAGCTTTTCCTCAGCGATATAACCCGACAAGCGGATGGTCTCCATCCGGTCCAGCAGCGGCCCGGGAATGCTGTCGAGTTGATTTGCGGTACAGACAAATAAGGCTTTGGACAGGTCGAGGCGAACATCCAGGTAGTGATCAAGAAATTCGCTATTCTGCTCCGGATCAAGCGCTTCAAGCAGGGCCGATGCCGGATCGCCCTGATAGGATGAGCCTATCTTGTCAATCTCATCCAGCATAATCACAGGATTACTGACCTCGACATCTTTCAAAGCCTGCACAAATTTTCCCGGCATGGCACCGATATAGGTGCGGCGATGCCCCTTTATCTCGGCTTCGTCCCGCATTCCCCCAACGCTGAAGCGATAAAATTTTCGCCCCAGCGCATCGGCAATACTACGGCCAATCGAAGTCTTACCCACTCCGGGTGGCCCGACCAACAAGATGATGGAACCGGACACTTCGCCTTTAAAAGCCCCCAGTGCGAGAAATTCTACAATTCGCTGTTTAACATCATCAAGGCCATCATGATGGGCGTTGAGCACCTCCCGGGCGTGCTGTAAATCCAACTTGTCCTTGGAGTGAATCCCCCAGGGCATCACCGTCAGCCAATCGAGATAATTGCGGGTAACCGCGTATTCCGGCGAACCGCTCTCAAGCACCGAGAATTTGCGCATTTCTTCATCGATGCGCTGCTGCGCCTCCGCGGGCACTTTTTTACCCTCGAGGCGCTGTTGAAACTCTTCGGATTCAGCGGTTTTATCATCTTTGGAAAGACCCAATTCCTTCTGGATAACCTTGAGTTGCTCGCGCAGAAAAAACTCTCGCTGCTGGCCACTTATTTTTTCATTCACCTGCTCGCTGATCTTGCTCTGCAGGCGCGCGACATCGAGCTCCTTTTTTAGTAGCAGCAGGACTTTCTCCATTCGCCGCTGCAACGGCAGGGTCTCAAGTATGCCCTGCAGATCTTCACCTGGGGCGGTAGTCAGGGACGCCGCAAAGTCGGTGAGGGGAGACGGGTCGTTAGGACTAAAACGATTGAGGTAATGGCGTAGCTCCGCGTTGTAAAGCGGATTCAGCGGCAACAGCTCCTTGATCGCCCCGATAATCGCCATAGCGAAGGCTTTACGTTGCTCTGCATCTTCATCAGGGCTTCGCGGATACTCGACCCTGACTCGATAGGGAGGACTTTTGCTCAGCCATTGCACAATGCGAAAACGCTGCAAGCCCTGGCAGACAAACTGGATCTTACCCTCGTCCACGGCAGCGTTTATCAGCCGCACAGCGCAACCTATTTTTGGGAAATCATCAACCTTGTCCAGGTCTTCGAGCCCGGGGGTGTAAATCAGGCCCGCCACGGGGGAGCCGCCGCTATCAGCAACAGCCTGCAGCGTGCGCTGCCAGGGATCTGCATCGACCACTACCGGATGAACCTGAGCCGGGAAAAACGGACGCGACATTACTGGAATAAGGTGCAAAACATCGGGCAACACCTGGTCGGCCAAAGCCAGCCCACTGCCAGCTGCCGGGTCGGTGCTCTCAAGCAGTTCTGCTTGCGTAACGTCATCGATCATAAATTGCTCCCAAGTTTGCTTTTATAGATTGGGCCGTAATACGCTTCTTCAAGAGGATTTATGCAGCTTGTGACAACGGGAAGCCCAATGTCATACAAATGCAACAATAACCTTACAGACTACGCAACAAACCGGGGGCGTCCCGGCATAATTTTCTAAACGGGTACATCTATCTTGAGGGGAAACACTATGAAAAATAATTTGATGCGGACAGCGGTGAGTTTAGCGACGGCGGGCCTGATCAGCTCCCAGGCGATCGCGGGTAATGTGATTACCGAGGGAGAGGATATTGTTATAAAAACCAAGGGCGGCTTTGAAGCCACTACCGCCAGTGAAAATTTTCGCTTTCGCATCGGCGGCAGGGTCCAGGTACAGGCCGATGCTTTCAACGACAGCATGAACTTGATCAACGGCGATGGCGATACCGGGACCGACCTGTTTTTCCGCCGCGCCCGGATCTATATAGAAGGTGACATGTACAGCGACTGGGCCTACAAAATGCAGTTTAACCTGGTCGACTCTGGCTCCGGTGGCGGCACGGCTGAGGACCTCTACATACGCTGGCAGCGCTATAATTTTTTCAATATTACCCTGGGTAAGCAAAAAGAGCCCTTCAGCCTCGAAGAACTCACCAGCTCCAAATACGTAACGTCCATCGAACGCTCCCCGATCAATGATTTCTTCGCTGAAGGTCGCAGCCTCGGTATCAGCGTGCACGGTGCCAATACTTTCTGGGGCTACGCATTCGGTATTTTCGACAACAACGACCAGTTCAGCGATTCCGGCGCCCAAAAGTGGGCTTATACCGGACGCACATTTATCTCCCCCATCAACACCGACACCGCGCTGATTCATCTTGGCATTGGCGGCACATACCGCAATGCCTCAGATAATCCCGATGACGCTTTCGACGGCACTGGTGTCACCCAGGGCATCCGCAGCGGTGATGATGTCGAAATTGGCATCGATCCCATCGAATCGCAGACCATCATAGCCCTCGAGTTAGCCGGCAAACTGGGGCCCTTCCACGGCGCTGCCGAATACCACCAACGCGACACCACTGCGGCAGACAATGGTGAAGATGCCTCAGCCGACGGCTATTACGTGCAAGCCGGCTGGATTATCACCGGCGAGTCACGCCCCTACAAAAAGGGAACCTGGAACAAAATCAAACCTAACAATAAGGGCCTGGGAGCGTGGGAGGTTTTCATCAAGCAGGCCGGCGTAAGCCTGGATGACAGCGGTATCGATGCCGACAATCGCAACAAGGGCAACATCACGACCCTGGGTGTAAACTGGTACGCCAACGAGATCATCAGGGTCAGCGCCAATTACGTCTACGCTAGCTGGGACGACGACCTCGCCTCCAACGGCAGCGACCTGGTGCGAGCCGATTCTCTGACACTGGAACCTGGCCAATCCACTTTCAGCTCAGGCAATGGTTTCAGCATGCGTTTTCAGGCCGCTTTCTAAATCAGCGGGTGCTTTAAACCAAACCCGGTGCTGAGCTTCAGCATCGGGTTTTTTGTGCCTGCCTGGCGCTCTTCGGGCAGCCCTACAAATTCCACCACCAAGCGCAAGCAGCATCTATACTTTAATTTTAATTGCAGGCCAATGGCCGCGCCTGTCTTACCGTCGCATAGAGGATCGAGCTTTGTCAGAACACCCCAGGAAACACCAGCGCCAGGAACTCAACGCCACCATCCTGATACGCAATTCAATGAACCGGGAGTTAATCGGGGAATTGGTGAACATTACTGTGGAGGGGTTGATGATTATTAGTGACCAGGAAATGAACACCAATTCTATATTCCAGTTCTCCCTTGAGTTGCCGGAACCTATCAACGGACTGAACCAGATTGACCTTGGGGTGGACTGCCTCTGGAGTCGCAGGGCAGAAAACGTCAACCGCCATTGGTCCGGCTACCAGATTATCGACGCCTCACCGGAAGCACTGCAAACCATTGATGACCTCATCAGCGGCTATGCGGGCTAGCCCGACCAATGCTGCACCACCCTGGCCAGAAATAAAAAGGCCCAGCATAATGCTGGGCCCAGGCAAAAGCTAAACACGTCAACCTTTGGCAAAACTACCCACTTTGCGAGCATCCATCAGCTCCGTCACCTCCTGCAACACCGCCGGATCATCAATTGTCGAGGGTGCCTTATACTCTTCCCCGTCGGCAATTTTATGCAGGATAGCGCGCAGGATCTTGCCAGACCGGGTTTTTGGCAAGCGCTTTACCACCAGCGCCTGACGCAGGCAGGCCAAGGCCCCGGTGGTATCCCGCACCAACTGCACCACTTCCTTTTCGATTTGCTCGTCGGAAGTAGCCACACCATCCTTGAGGCATAACAACGCCACCGGAATCTGGCCTTTCAAATCATCCTTGATACCGATGACAGCGCATTCGGCAACCGCGGCGTGACTGCCAACAACTTCCTCCAGTTCTCCGGTGGAGAGTCGATGCCCGGCGACATTGATAACATCGTCGGTGCGCCCCATAACAAACAGGTAGCCATCTTCATCAAAATAGCCGCCGTCACCGCTCACGTAATAGCCTGGAAATTGCTCGAGGTAGCCCCCGGAAAAGCGAGTGTGGTCCCGCCAGATTGTTGGCAGGCAAGCGGGGGGCAGGGGCAACTTCACGGCGATAGCTCCCTGCTCGCCCTGGGGCAGCTCATTACCTTCCTCGTCAAGGATGACAATATTGTAGCCCGGCACCGGGTAGGTGGCCGAGCCGGCTTTGGTTGCAACCGACTCTATCCCGGTGAGATTGGCGGCGATGGCCCAGCCGGTTTCAGTCTGCCACCAATGGTCAATAATGGGTCGCTTGAAAATTTCCTTTAGCCACTCGTAGGTGGGAGGGTCGAGCCGCTCCCCCGCCAGGAACAGGGTTTTCAAGCTGGAAAGGTCGTAATTCTGGACTAACTTAGCCTCGGGGTCTTCCTTTTTAATGGCTCGAAAAGCAGTAGGCGCCGAGAAGATGGCCTTTACCCCGTATTCTGAGATAACCCGCCAAAAAGCACCCGCATCCGGGGTTTTTACCGGCTTGCCTTCATAGAATATACTGGTACAACCGGCAATCAACGGGGCATATACAATATAGCTGTGCCCCACCACCCAACCCACATCCGAGGCCGCCCAGAAAACTTCTCCAGGATTGATGTCGTAAATCGCTTTCATTGAATAATTCAGTGCTACCGCATGGCCACCGTTGTCGCGGACAATACCCTTGGGGGCTCCAGTAGTACCTGAGGTATAAAGAATGTAGAGCGGATCGGTAGCCAGTACTGGCACACAATCGACTGGCTCCACACCTTCGATAGCTTGCTGCCAATCGAGGTCACGACCCTGCTGCAGTTCAGCCGTAGCCTGCTCCCGCTGTAAAATAATACAGGCGGAGGGTTTGTGTTCAGATAGCTCGATCGCAGCATCCAGCAGCGGCTTGTAGGGAATAACTCGCTGCACTTCGATACCGCAAGAGGCAGAGACAACAACCTTGGGCTCGGCATCGTCGATTCGTATCTTAAGCTCTCCCGGCGCAAATCCGCCAAACACCACCGAATGCACTGCCCCGAGTCGGGCGCAGGCCAGCATGGCAATCGCAGCTTCCGGCACCATAGGCATATAAATCAGGACCCGATCGCCTTTTTCCACGCCCAGTTTGGCCAGAGCCCCGGCAAACACCGCGACCTCGTCGCGCAACTCACGGTAAGTGTATTGACGCTTGGTATCGGTTACCGGGGAATCATAGATCAGGGCCGGCTGGTCGCCGCGACCGTTCTCCACATGGGTATCGAGCGCCAGGTAACAAGTGTTTAATTCACCATCAACGAACCAGCGAGCGATGCCGTTGTCATCGTTTGCCAATATAGTTTCGGGCTTTTTAAACCAGGCCAGGGCACTCGCCTTTTCGCGCCAGAAATCTTCCGGGTTATCTACCGAGTGCTGGTATTCTTGCTTATACGACATTGCAGACTCCTCTTTGTTATTTCATTGTCCAGTCTTCTCTGTTTTCCCTATTATGAACCTCGAAGGGCTGCATACAAACACGACTTTAGTCAAGAACAACTCGACACTGCTGCGTTATAATAGCGCCCATCAATTCATTGGGGAGGAATCATGAGCAAGCCACTCGACCAGACTGACCACGCACATTTAAAGACCCTCGAGCAGTCTCTGGTGAAGCAGCTGCAGCAGTTCTGTGACGCCGGCCTGAAACTCGACCTGACCCGCGGCAAACCCAGCGCCGAACAATTGTCGCTGTCCGATGCCCTAGACGGCATCCTGGAGGGCAACTATCGTGACAGCAGCGGCACCGATCTGCGCAACTATGGAGGTCTTGATGGTATTCCAGAGGCGAAGGCGCTGTTCTCTGAAATGATGCAGGTAGATGCCGGCGAAATATTGGTGGGCGGCAACAGCAGTTTGACACTGATGTATTTTGCGGCGCTGTTTGCCCACTACCAGGGCGTGACCGACAGCGAGTCTGCCTGGATTAAACAAGGCGAGAAGGTAAAGTTTCTCGCCCCGGTCCCGGGTTACGATCGCCATTTTTCTATCTGCGAGCAGCTCGGCATTGAGATGATCCCTGTAAACCTAAGCGACACTGGCCCCGACATGGACCAGGTGGAGCAGCTGGTGGCGCAAGATCCGCTGATCAAAGGTATCTGGTGCGTGCCGCGTTTTTCCAATCCCTCGGGTTGCGTCTATAGCAGTGAAACCGTAAAGCGCCTGGCCGAGTTACCGAAAATAGCCGGCGAGCATTTCAGGGTATTCTGCGACAATGCCTATGCCGTGCACACGATCGAGGCCGATGCGCCCGAACTGGACAATGTAATGGACTGTTTCAAACAGGCCGGCACGGCGGACGCCCTGTACCTGTTTGGCTCCACCTCAAAAATTACCTTTGCCGGCGCCGGCGTCAGCTTTGTCGCCATGTCCGCCGCCAACCTGCAACGCTTCAAGCAGCAATTAGTGATTAGCCAGATCGGGCCAGACAAGATTAACCAGTTGCGTCACACGAAATTCCTGGGTGACACGGATGGCCTGCGGCGCCACATGCAAGGGCACGCCGCGCTGCTGAAACCGCGCTTCGACATTGTCCTGCGCCATCTCCGTGAGGGCCTGGGGGACCTTGGCATAGCAAGCTGGACTGAGCCCAAAGGGGGGTATTTCGTATCTTTCGACACCCGCCCGGGCTTGGCGCAAAAAGTAGTCGAGTTAGCTGCCAGCGCCGGTGTCGTGCTGACCCCCGCAGGAGCCACATACCCCTATGGCAAAGACCCGCAGGACACCAACATTCGTCTTGCGCCGAGCTTTCCCAGCCTGGAAGAAATTGATAGTGCAATGCAGGTTTTTGTGTGCTGCGTAAAACTTGCAACCGTGCAGCAGATGCTGGCAACAGGCTAAGCAGCGCCCGCAAGGGCGCAACCCGCCGTCCAGCTTGCGCAATGTTAGCAGCAGCGCTCTAGTCGTCTTTATCCGGAATAGTATCGGTCTTTGGCGCCCTTCCCCCCAGGGGGAAAACTGCAACTTTGTCATCCGGACTTGCTTCGCGAATCTTACCAGTGCCTTCCTTTTCAACTTCGTCGATTCGCAGGATGTGATGCATGGGAATATAGGTGCGTTCGACACCGCTGAATTCGCTACGCAGTTTCTCTACCCCCGTGTCGACGATCACCTGGTTTTTTTCACCAAACACAAAGTCTTCAACCTCGACAAAGCCATACATCTCGCTTTGATAGACAGCGTTTGCGTAAAGCTCGTAAACCTTGTTGTGATTGAGAAACACTACCTTATACATGCGACGCCTACCCCACTGAACTTGCCCGGCGGTATAGAAAGGGCGCGAATACTATCATACTTTACCGCGACCCAGGCAAAAAGCCCTGAGCGCAAGCCCCAAGTTTGTTATAATGCTCCGCTTTTCCGGCTGGACAGACAAGCATGGGCGATAAACCCGTAAAAAAACTCTACATCAAAACACACGGATGTCAGATGAACGAATACGATTCGGCACGAATCAAAGACCTGCTGGGCGACAGCCACCAGCTGGTGACCACTGATATTCCCGAAGAAGCCGACGTTTTACTGCTCAACACCTGCTCAATTCGTGAAAAGGCGCAGGAAAAAGTTTTTCACCAGCTCGGCCGCTGGAAGCCATTGAAGCAGGCGAAACCCGGCCTGATCATTGGCGTGGGCGGGTGTGTCGCCAGCCAGGAAGGCGCCAACATCAGCAAGCGGGCGCCCTATGTCGATATCATTTTCGGCCCCCAGACCCTGCATCGGCTGCCAGAGATGATCGATGCTGGTGGCAAGGGCAATCCGGTTATCGACATAAGCTTCCCGGAAATCGAAAAATTTGATCGCCTGCCCGAACCCAAAGTGGAGGGCTGTACTGCATTTGTCTCGGTCATGGAGGGCTGCAGCAAGTACTGCACCTTCTGTGTGGTTCCCTACACCCGGGGTGAGGAAGTGAGCCGACCCTTCGACGATGTGATTGCCGAGGTCGCTCACCTTGCGCAACAGGGCGTACGCGAAATCAATCTGCTGGGGCAGAATGTCAATGCCTACCGGGGCCAGAATCACCTTGGTGAGCTTGTCGATTTTGCTGAACTGCTGACTTATGTTGCCGCTGTACCAGGAATAGACCGACTGCGCTACACCACCTCGCATCCGCTTGAGTTCAGCGACGCGCTGATTGATGTTTATGCCGAGCTGCCAGAACTGGTCAACCATTTGCACCTGCCGGTACAAAGCGGCTCTGATCGCATTCTTGCAATGATGAAGCGCGGCCATACGATCCTTGAGTACAAGTCAAAAATCCGTCGCTTGCGCCGGATTCGCCCCGACATCAGCCTGTCCTCAGACTTTATCATCGGCTTCCCCGGCGAGACCGAGCAAGATTTTGCGGCGACCATGCAGCTTATCGATGAGATTGGCTTTGATCACTCATTCAGCTTTATTTACAGTGCGCGGCCCGGGACTCCTGCAGCCGAACTGGCGGACCCTACACCAATGGATCAGAAACGCCAGCGGCTGGCGATCCTGCAACAGCGTATCGGCCAGCAGGCGCAGGAGATAAGTCGACGCATGGTAGGCAGCACGCAAACCATTTTAGTCACCGGCGTGTCGAAAAAGGACCCCGGTCAACTGCAGGGGCGCACCGAAAACAATCGGGTGGTGAATTTCAGTTGCACCGACGCGTCGCTAATAGGCGAGTTTTGCAGTGTCCATGTCCGCGCGGCCCTTCCCAACTCCCTGCGCGGTGAGCTGGCATTGGAGCACGGTACTTTTACTGCCGCTTGAATCACTATATGCTTGCACTCCCCGCGTCTCAACAGGTCGATTTACAAAAACTCTTGAACATCCCAGCCCCTGCACTACAAACCATATCGCTCGAACCCGACGACGCCCGCTGCCTGGCGGAACTCTGCGGACCGCATGACAGCCACCTGCGCCAGATAGAATCCAGGCTGCAGGTACAAATTCACAATCGCGGCAACCAATTCCAGCTGCAAGGGGAGGCACACCGCACCAGCGCGTGCGCCACCCTGCTGCATCATTTATACGGCGAGATTGGCGAGGGAACAGCACTAAGTCCCGAAGTGTTGCACCTGTACCTGCAAGAATCCGGCATGGCAGCGCTGCAGGACGGCAATCTTGAGCACACCATCATCAAGACCCGCCGCGGCACCATCAAACCCCGGGGAGATAACCAGGCACTCTATATGCGCGCCGTCATGGGCCACGATATCAATTTTGGCATCGGCCCAGCCGGTACCGGCAAAACCTGGCTTGCAGTCGCCTGCGCTGTGCAGGCTCTCGAGACCGAAGACGTGCAGCGCATTATCCTGGTGCGCCCCGCGGTCGAGGCCGGTGAAAAGCTGGGATTCTTACCCGGCGATATGGCCCAGAAAGTTGATCCCTACTTGCGCCCTCTATACGACGCCCTGTACGAAATGCTCGGTTTCGACAAAGTGGCGAAACTCATTGAACGTAACATTATCGAAATCGCGCCCCTGGCTTTCATGCGCGGGCGCACACTCAACAATGCATTTATCATTCTTGATGAAAGCCAGAATACAACCCGGGAACAAATGAAGATGTTCCTCACCCGCATCGGCTACGGCTCTACCGCGGTAATCACGGGTGACATCACCCAAATCGACCTGCCCAGCGGCACCGAGCCGGGCTTGCGTCATGCGATGCAGGTACTCGAAAAGGTGCCCGGCATCAGTTTCACCATGTTCGAATCAAAGGATGTGGTTCGCCATCCGCTGGTGCAGCGTATTGTCGAGGCTTATGAGCGCTCTGACTCGGAGCAGGGCAAGCGGCAGTGAAAGCCCCCGAATTACATCTCCAGAATGAGGATGGCGAAGCTTCCCCCGACCAGCCCGAATTGCAGCGTTGGATAGCCGCCGCGCTGGCGGAAGCAGATTTCAAGACCGATGCGGAACTCACCCTTCGTATTGTCGGCGAAGCAGAAATGAAAGAGCTCAACGGCCGCTTTCGCAATATTCATCGCGCCACCAATGTATTGTCATTTGCCGCTGATCTGCCACCGCAACTGCAGCTACCACTGCTGGGAGATATTGTTATCTGTGCGCCACTGGTGGCGGTCGAGGCACGCGAACAAGGTAAATCGCTCGCAGCTCACTGGGCTCACCTGGTGGTCCACGGCACCCTGCATTTGCTCGGCTACGATCATGTCGACGACACCGAGGCACAGCTGATGGAACAGCTGGAAACTACGATACTGGGCAAACTGGACTTCGCTGCCCCCTACGAACCCCTGGCAACGAATAGTGAGAGGCCGGCAATCCCATGAGCGACGATAGTTCCAACGACGAGGGTAATGATCGCAATTGGCTGGATAAAATCGGGCAATTGTTTTCCTCTGAGCCACGCAACCGCGAAGATGTTATGGCACTTTTGGAAGCGGCGCGAGATAACGAACTTGTCGATAGCGATTCGTTGCGAATATTTGAAGGCGCGGTTCGTGTCTCCGATATGCAGGTGCGCGAAATCATGGTGCCACGGACGCAGATGGTGTGCCTGGTTGCAAACGATTCCAGAGAGGAAATCCTGGCCTCGGTCATTCGCTCTGCGCACTCTCGCTTTCCGGTCATCGGTGAATCGAAGGATACCGTGCTGGGAATTCTGTTGGCGAAAGATCTGCTGCCGTTGCTGCTGCAGGAGAAAGACCACCCCTTCGATATCACCTCCCTGTTGCGTCCCGCCCAGGTGGTACCGGAGAGCAAACGCCTCAATGTGTTGTTGCGGGAGTTTCGCGAAAACCGCAACCATATGGTTGTGGTGATAGATGAGTACGGGGGTGCCGCCGGGCTCGCCACCATCGAGGATGTACTGGAAGAAATCGTTGGCGATATCGAAGACGAATATGACTCGGAAGACCGGTATTTTCGTCGCCTCGCCGAGGATGACTACTACGTCAAGGCGCTCATGCCTATCGAGGAATTCAATACCGAGTTCAATACCAGGCTCAGTGACGACGAGTACGACACCATTGGCGGACTGGTAACCCATCGCTTCGGCCATCTACCCCGGATGGGCGAGGAAGTCCAACTGGGCGGCATCCATTTCCGCGTCAGCAAAGCTGACAACCGCCAACTCCACTGGCTACGAATGAGCCTGAATGCCAGCGACTCCTGACGCTCCCCGGGGGGCGGCAACACTGCTGTTTGAGCGCTACTGCGCGGGTTGGCGGGCTCTTCTCCTGTGCCTGGCAGCGGGCGCCCTGGTCACCGTTTCGCTGGCGCCTTTCGGCCTCTGGCCGGCGGGAATTATTGCAGCGCTGCTGTTGCGTGCCTTACTTGAAGACCAGAGCCGGCGAACCATAATGTGGCGCAGCTGGCTGTTCGGGGTCGGCTTGTTTGGCAGCGGCACCTCCTGGGTCTATGTCAGCATCCAGGAGCATGGCCAGGCATCGGTCCCCCTCGCCAGTTTGTTGATCGTATTGTTTACCTTTGGCCTGGCGCTATTCAACCTGATCACCGGTTGGCTCTACAGCCTCGCCAGTCACCGTCAAGCTGGCTGGAACTGGCTCTTGTTTCCCGCTTGCTGGGTACTCGGCGAATGGCTTAAAAGCTGGCTTCTGACTGGATTCCCCTGGCTGTTCCTCGGTTATGCGCATCTGGCGACCCCGCTCGCCGGCTGGGCACCCCTGACCGGAGTGCTGGGCATCAGTTTCGTGGTGGCGTTAACCGGCAGCATTCTGTACCAATTGCTCAACAGCAGACGCCCCCGCCAGTTGGTGTTGCTAATCCCGCTGGTACTGCTCTGGCTGGGTGGCGCGGGGCTAAGACACATAGACTGGGTAACTCCCTCAGGTGAACCGGTGCAGGTTGCCATGATACAGCCCGACATCCAGCAAGCGATGAAGTGGCGACCCGAGTCTTACAACCAGATTATCAGCAGTTATCTCAAACAGACCGAGGCGTTGTGGGGCACCGAAATTATCATCTGGCCCGAGGCCGCGATTCCCCGGCTATACCAGAACGCTACCCAACTGCTTGAGCAACTTGATCGCAAGGCCAAAAGCAGTGGCTCCACCCTCATCACCGGCATCCCCTATCGCGAGGCCGCGGTGGGTGACTCGCGCCCTGATCTCTATAACAGCGTGGTCGCGCTGGGCCAGGGCAGCGGGATTTACTACAAGCAACACCTCGTGCCGTTTGGCGAGTATGTGCCGCTGGAGCACTGGCTAAGGGGACTGATCGCGTTTTTCGACTTGCCGATGTCGAGCTTCTCCTGGGGACCGGCTGACCAGGCGCCGCTGCGCGCGGGCGAACGAACCCTCGCGCCCTTTGTCTGCTATGAGGTGGTCTATCCAGCGCTGGTGGCCCACGATTCACAGCACGCGGATTTTATCCTTACGGTCAGTAATGACAGCTGGTTTGGCCGTTCCATCGGACCACACCAACACTTCGAAATTGCCCGCATGCGTGCCCTTGAGAATGGCCGCTACCTGATTCGCGGTACCAACAACGGGATCTCAGGACTGGTCGATCACCGTGGCGCAGTCATCCACAGCGCCCCACAATTTACCCGCACAGTATTGCAGGGCTCGGTGGTGCCAATGCAGGGAACCACGCCGTTTGGCCGCTGGGGCAACTTCCCCACGATACTGCTGGCCCTCGCCTTGACTTTGTTTGCCGCTATTCCTCGTGCTGCAAAAGCATCATAAATATGTGATCTTGGCCGTCGGTACGGTATCCTAGCCGCCCCCACCCGGAATCCATCGGACCATGCAAGACACGGCTATGCAAGAACACTACCAACCGCAGCATATAGAGCAAAACGCGCAACAATACTGGCAGCAAAACCAGAGCTTTTCGGCAAAGCCTGACGACCAGCGCGAAAAGTACTACTGCCTGGCAATGTTTCCCTATCCCAGCGGCAAATTGCACATGGGCCATGTCCGCAATTACACCATTGCCGATGTGATAAGCCGCTATCAGCGGATGCTCGGCAAAAACGTATTACAACCGATGGGATGGGACGCTTTCGGCCTGCCGGCGGAAAATGCTGCGGTGAAGAACAAGGTGGCGCCCGCCGCCTGGACGTACCAGAACATCGAACAGATGAAAACCCAATTGCAACAGCTGGGTTTCGCCTACGACTGGAACCGCGAATTGGCAACCTGCCAGCCGGACTACTATCGCTGGGAGCAATGGTTTTTCACCGTGCTGTACCAGAAAGGCCTGGTGTACAAAAAGATGGCGACGGTTAACTGGGACCCAGTGGACCAGACGGTGCTGGCTAATGAGCAGGTTATTGATGGTCGTGGCTGGCGCTCCGGTGCCCTGGTCGAACGCCGCCAGATACCGCAGTGGTTTATCAAAATAACCGATTATGCCGAGCAGTTACTGGACGACCTCGAGCAGCTCGAAGACTGGCCTGAGCAGGTTAAAACCATGCAGCGCAACTGGATTGGCCGATCCGAAGGCGTGGTTATGAAATTCAAACTGGCAGATACCATTGTCAACAGCATGACGGGTTTTGACGTCTATACCACCCGGCCCGATACGCTGATGGGTGTTACTTATGTCTGTCTTGCGGCGGAACACCCCCTGAGTATCGCCCTGGCCGAGGACAATAGTGAGATCGCCGCCTATATCGTGGAATGCAAGACCAATACCGCGGCTGAAGCCGATATGGCGACATTGGAAAAAACCGGTATTGATACTGGCCTAACCGTGAAAAATCCTGTTACCGGCGAGCAAGTTGGCCTCTGGATAGCCAACTATGTGCTCATGGATTATGGCTCCGGCGCAGTAATGGCGGTACCCGCGCACGACCAACGCGACTGGGAATTTGCCACCAAATACCAGCTCCCGATTCGGCAAGTGATCGCCCCCCTCGACCCGGGGCAAGCGTGTGATATCAGCAGTGCTGCGTTTGTCGATAAGGGTGTGCTGGTCAATTCCGGTGAATTCGATGGACTCAGCTCCGAGCAGGCCTTCGAGGCCATTGCTGAGCGCCTCGAAAGCCTCGACAAGGGCACTAAAACCATCAACTATCGCCTCCGCGACTGGGGTGTCAGCCGGCAGCGCTATTGGGGCGCGCCGATCCCGATGCTAAACTTGCCGACCGGCGGCGAGATCCCGGTCCCGCTGGACAAATTACCCGTGCTACTGCCGGAAGATGTTGCAATGGACGGCGTGATTTCACCGATTAAGCGCGACCCCCAGTGGCGAGTGGCCGAACTCAACGGGCAGTCACTGGAACGAGAGACCGACACCTTCGATACCTTTATGGAGTCGTCGTGGTACTACGCCCGGTTCACATGTCCAGACTTCGACCAGGGTATGCTCGACCCTGAGCAAGCAAACTACTGGCTGCCCGTCGACCAGTACGTCGGCGGCATTGAACACGCCATACTCCACCTGCTTTACGCACGGTTTTTCCATAAGCTGATGCGCGACGAGGGACTGGTCGATTGTGATGAGCCTTTTAAACGCCTGCTGTGCCAGGGCATGGTGCTTAAAGATGGCGCCAAAATGTCCAAATCGAAGGGCAATACGGTGGACCCCCAGCCGTTAATTGATGCCTTCGGTGCCGATACATTGCGCCTTTTCACGATGTTTGCCGCTCCTCCTGAACAGTCTCTGGAATGGTCAGACTCGGGGGTTGAGGGCGCTAACCGGTTTTTACGGCGTTTGTGGAAGTTGGTGTACACGCAGCTTAATCGCGGGCCGGCGGTGGCAGTGGAGCGCGCCGCAATGGACCAGGCGCAACGTGATCTACATCGAAAAACTCACCAGACCATTGCCAAGGTCACAGACGATTTTGGCCGCCGCCAGACGTTCAACACCGCCATCGCTGCGATCATGGAGCTGTGTAACGACATCGCCAGGCTGACCGGCGACGAACCACAGGACCGAGCTGTATGCGCTGAGGGATTGAACGCGGCGGTGCTGTTGCTGGCCCCTATCGTTCCGCATATCTGCCATGAATTGTGGCAGACACTGGGCAACCAACAGCCGATTATTGACGCACCATGGCCCACTCACGATGAGCAGGCGCTGGAACAAAGCACGATTGATATCGTGGTGCAGGTCAATGGCAAGGTCCGCGCAAAACTGCAAGTGGCAGTCGATATTGAGCGCAAGCTGCTTGAACAACAAGCGCTGGCCGAGTCCAATGTACGTCGCTTTACCGACGGCAAGACGATCCGAAAAGTTATTGTTGTACCGCAAAAGCTGGTCAACGTAGTCGCCAACTGAATTAGCCAACAACCAGGGTCACAGCACCATGCTCAGGGTCTTTTCACTTCTTATCGTGCTAACGCTCAGTGCCTGCGGCTGGCAACTAAAAGGATCGAATCCGGGCATCGCCCAGTTGGGCTCAGTGCATTTAAGCGGCGACCAGCCCAATGGTGTGGTCAACAGGGCCGTACGCACTAAATTGCGCACCAGCGGTGTTGAGATCGCAGCTTACCCGCAAGCGGCCCAGCACAGGATTTGGATAGGAGCAGAGGACTCCACCCTGCGCACGGCTAGCTATGACGCGTTAGTGCGTGCTGCTGAAAATACCCTATTGATGCAGGCCGATTACGTGCTGCGTGATGGCAATGGCAAGTTAATCGCTGGTCCCAATACCGTGTATGCCGAGCGAGTTTACGAATATGACGTCCAGGGCGTCACCTCTTCGGCAGCCCAACTCAGCATTATTATGCAAGAACTGCAGGAGCGACTGGCGGAACAGATTGTGCGCCAGATTATGGCAGTGGTTAACGACCCCGTGCCTGAACCCGCTGTTAACGAAACCGTTCCGGTCCATTGAAAATTCACGGTGACCAACTTTCGCGGCGACTCAAGCAGCCACTGCCACCATTGCTGTGGATAAGCGGTGACGAAACCCTGCTGACCCAAGAAGCTATGGCGTCGGTGCGCGCCGGCTGCAAGCAGCAGGGCTTTAGTGAGCGAGAAATCTGGCATGTCGATTCCTCGATGGGCTGGGACGACCTGTTGCTGTCAGCCAATAACCTGTCTTTGTTTGCGGAGCGCAAGCTTATCGAGCTTCGGTTTAGCTCGGCAAAGCCTGGCGAAAAAGCGATCAAGGCGCTAAGCGAATATTTGGTAAACCCAAATCCCGACTGTCAGCTAATGGTAAGCAGTCCGAAGCTCGACAGCAGCGCAATGCGCAGCAAGGGCTTCAAGCTCCTGGAAGCCAAAATATTATTAGTTCAGGTTTGGCCAGTCGAAATAGACAAGCTTCCGGGCTGGCTTGCCTCTCGCCTGAAGGAAAAGGGCCTCAGGGCAGAACCGGAAGCTTTGCAGATACTCGCAGAACGGGTGCAGGGAAATCTTCTGGCGGCGCAGCAGGAAATAGACAAACTGGTGCTGCTGGCCGATGGCGATGTCGTCGACAGCGCCAGTGTAATACGAGCAGTGACAGACAGCGCCCGCTACGATGTGTTTGGCCTGGCAGACCAGGTTCTCAAGGGAGACGCCCGCACCGCGCACCGAATGCTGCTGGGCCTGCGGGCCGAGGGCACTGATGCCACCGTGGTACTGTGGGCAATCGCCCGGGAGATTCGCCAGCTATTGACCGTTCGCGGTGCCGTCGACAAGGGCCAGCGGATTGAGGCAGCAATGGAGCGGCAGCGTATTTTCAGTAAACGACAGGCCGTGTTCCGGCAAGCCTGCATGCGACTTGACATCCAGCAACTACAGTGTGCCCTGCAGCTGGCAGGCGGGGTCGACTTCGCGATCAAAGGGCTGGCAAAAAGCCAGCCCTGGAACGGGCTGGCTGAATTGGTTTTGCTACTGTGTGGCCACCCTGCTTTAAAGGCCGCCAATCACTAGCGGGTGACTCCTTGTTGGTCTGGCCAAACGTCCAGGCACTAGCCACACTGTTCGACTTTCACCGCGCCAAACTCTCTACCGCAGGCAAAGAGCTTGCAGCCCCCCACCTGCCAGCCCTTGCGATAGGTTTTAGCTATTGAATCTATTATATTAATTCATTTTATTAAAATATATGTAGAAGTTAAGCTCTACCTCAATCAATTCCCAACGAAGCAGGAGTATTACTACCATGTTAGACAACCGCGAAGGCCAGCCAATACCGGAAGTTGTATTTCACACCCGCGAGAATGACGACTGGGTTGATGTTAGCAGCGCAGATTTATTCAAAGGCAAGCGCGTGATAGTGTTTGCGTTGCCCGGCGCATTTACCCCAACTTGTTCATCAACGCATTTGCCGCGCTACAATGAATTGGCACCCGTATTCTTTGACAACGGCATTGACGCCATCATCTGCCTGTCGGTAAATGATGCGTTTGTCATGAATGCCTGGCAGGAAGACCAGGACGCCGAGCACATTCGTTTTATCCCGGACGGCAATGGCGAGTTCAGCGCTGGCATGGGTATGCTGGTGGATAAGTCCGATATCGGTTTTGGCAAGCGCTCATGGCGCTACTCAATGCTGGTGAACGACGGTGTGGTCGAGAAACAGTTTATCGAGCCCGACGTACCCGGCGACCCCTTCCAGGTCTCTGATGCCGACACCATGCTAAACCACATCAACCCGAATGCCGTTCTCCCCCACAGAATCAGCCTGCTCAGCAAGCCGGGCTGCCCCCATTGCAGCCGGGCGAAAAAGGCCCTGCAACAAAAGGGCATACGGTTTGAGGAAATCGAGCTGGGCCACCAGGGTGTCAGCTACAGCTCACTGACAGCCATCAGTGGCCAGGGCACTACACCGCAGGTGTTCATCGATGGCGTGCGAATTGGCGGCGCAGACGAGCTGGAGCAGTGGTTGAAGCAGGCCTAGGTAAAGATCAGTACCAGGGGGAACGGGTTCCGCCTGGTACGTTTCGTGCTTGTATTTTGTCACGATCGCCCGTGGCTTTATTCAGCCAAGTGCAGCAACATGCAGCTCAAATACCTACCATTCACTCAGGGAAGGACCAAAAACGTGCCGCGAATTGCCAATCACGTGTTGGCTTTGCCCCACGATAAGCGGATCAGGTCCACGCAATACGACAGGATCTTTATCCGGGTAGTCTAGTTGGCTTAAAAAATGCAACATGCAGTTAATTCGCGCACGCTTTTTATCCGTAGATTTAATCACTGTCCACGGGGCATCGGCAGTATCGGTGTAGAAAAACATTGCCTCCTTAGCCTCGGTGTAATCATCCCACTTGTCCAGCGAAGCCTTGTCAATCGGCGATAGCTTCCATTGTTTTAACGGACTCAGTCCCCTCGATTTAAATCGCTTAAGCTGCTCTTCCTGCGTTACCGAAAACCAGTACTTAAACAACTTGATGCCGCTGCGAACCATCATCCGCTCCAAATCGGGGGTCTGTCGCATAAACTCCAGGTATTCCTCTGGAGAACAGAACTCCATCACCCGTTCGACACCCGCGCGGTTATACCAGGAGCGGTCAAACATGACTATTTCACCGTTAGTCGGAAACAACCGGATATAACGCTGGAAGTACCACTGACCCCTTTCCTGCTCAGTGGGCTTTTCCAGGGCGACGACCCTGGCTCCGCGAGGATTGAGATGCTCCATAAAACGCTTGATGGTGCCTCCTTTGCCGGCAGCATCCCGCCCCTCGAAGAACACCACAATTTTTTGCCCGGTCTCCTTCACCCAGCTCTGCACCTTCAATAACTCCACCTGCAGGTGAGCTTTCTTTTGCTCGTAGTCCTTGGTGCGTATTTTTTTCTTGTAGGGAAACTCGCCGGTAAGGAATAGCTCGCGAATCGCGGCCGGGTCGTGGCGCAGCACCGCCTGGCGATGATGCGGCTCAAGGGATTTATCGGTGTTGGAATTTTTATCCTTGGAGTCCTTGGAGACCTTGGAGCCCTTGGAGCCCTTGGAGTCCTTGGAATCCTTGGAATCCTTGGAATCCTTGGAATCCTTGGAATCCTTGGAATCCTTGGAATCCTTGGAATCCTTGGAATCCTTGGAATCCTTGGAATCCTTGGAATCCTTGGAATCCTTGGAATCCTTGGAATCCTTGGAATCCTTGGAATCCTTGGAGTCCGCTCCCTTGGCAGCGGCTTCACGGTCTGGCGAAGACTTTACGCCTGACTTTGAGTCAGCCGTATTCGCGGACGGTTTTGGCGCCCCTGCCTCGCTTGCGACTACCTCGACCTTGTCGTTCTTTTCGGATTTTGCGGGGGCCACCTGCGCTTCTGAATTTTTCAGCTCGCCCGCTTTCGCGGCCCCAACCGACGCTTTTCCTGATTCCTGCTGTTCGCGCTTTTCCATGTTATTAATCGCCTTATCTAAAGCCAAAATGCCAAGTAAAACATAAAGCCGTACCTGACCCCATGATTTAAATCACGAATAGTGTGCAACCCGCCGGATCATGCGTCAACAGCTTTACAAAACCCCGGGCGATCTCACAGGACCGGGGTGCTTTTCTTCTACTCAACTCGTAAGGTCATTCAAACCCCAGGTATCACGCCTCCAATTCAGCCCAGCGCTGGTATAGCTTTTTCAACTCAGCCTGTAATTCACCATGTTGCTCCAGCACCTGCTTTACCTGTTGGTGCTCACCCTGATAAAACGTCGGGTCAGCAATCTTAAGTTCCAGTTCGGCTTGCTGCTCTTCGGCCTGCTCAATTCGTTGGGGTAATTGCTGCAACTCGCGCTGCTGCTTGAATGACAGTTTTTTGACTGGTGGCGAAGCTGGCGCTTGCGAGCGGGCAGCGGGAGCCGCGGATTCGCCTGGCGTAACTAACGCCTCCGGTTGGGGCAACAGTGATCCGCCCCTGGCAACCCAATCACGATAGCCACCAACATACTCGGCGACTAAACCCTCACCCTCGAATACCATAATGCTGGTCACCACGTTATCCAGGAATTCACGGTCATGGCTCACCAGCAAAACCGTCCCTTTGAACTCTAGCAACACCTCTTCGAGCAACTCCAGCGTTTCAACATCAAGATCATTGGTGGGCTCATCCAGAACCAGAACATTAGCCGGCTTGCTAAACATCCGCGCCAGGATTGCGCGGTTTTGCTCACCACCCGACAGCGATCGCACCGGCGTCCGGGCGCGTTCAGGGCTGAACAAAAAATCTCCCAGATAGCTGATAGCATGACGCTGCTTGCCGTTGATTTCAATAAACTCGCGGCCACCACACACATTGTCTATAAGGTTCTTGTCGACATCCAACTGCTGACGCAATTGGTCAAAGTAGGCTACCTGAAGGTTGGTACCAGCTTTAACCTCGCCCTGCTCAGGCGCCAACTCTCCCAGTAGTATTTTCAGCAGTGTAGATTTACCAGCGCCATTGGGCCCTACCAGTCCAATGCGATCTCCGCGCAACACAGTGGTAGAAAAATCTCGAATCACAGCTGAGTCATCATAGCTTTGGGATACCGATTTCAACTCCACCACGATCTTACCGGAGCGGTCGGCCTGGTCGAGCGAGAAATCGGCTTTGCCCTGCTGCTTGCGCCGCTCCTGATGCTGCTCGCGCATCGATTTCAAAGCACGAACCCTGCCCTCGTTGCGGGTTCGCCGCGCTTTAATGCCCTGACGGATCCAGACTTCCTCCTGGGCCAGCTTTTTGTCGAACAATTTGTTCGCCGTTTCCTGAGCCGCCAACTGCTGCGCGCGAAATTCAAGAAAGCTATGATAATCCCCTGGCCGTGAGTACAACTCACCCCGATCCAGCTCGACGATAGAATTGGCAACATTTTGCAGGAATTCGCGGTCGTGGGTAACAAACAGAATGGCTCCGCGAAATTCTTTCAACTGCTTTTCGAGCCATTCGATTGCCGGGATGTCGAGGTGATTGGTCGGTTCGTCCAACAACAGTAATTGCGGGTCGCAGACCAAGGCCCGGGCCATTGCCACCCGCCGTCGCCAGCCACCCGAAAGCTCGCTCATCAGCTTATCGGCAGGCAATTGCAACTGACTCAGCACAGTCTCAACCCGCTGTTGCAAGCGCCAACCATCTCGATCTTCCAACTGTTGCTGGATCTGCTCCAGTTGGCTCAAGCTGGCATCATCTGCCTTCTGTATCGCGTGGTGATAGCGCTTGAGCAAATCGCCCACCTCTGCCAGCCCGGCAGCCACGTAATCGTAAACAGACTGCTGATCCGCATCGGGAAGCGCCTGATCGAGCCAGGCCACTTCGATACCTGGCCGCAGCCAGCGCTCACCCTCATCGGGAGCCAGCAACCCCGCAATCACCTTGAGCAGTGTCGTTTTTCCTTCGCCGTTGCGACCCAGTAAGCCGACCCGATCGCCGCGCCTTAGCGACAAAGCCACTGAGTCGAGTAAAACTCTCGGGCCATAATGAATTGAGACATTATCGAGACGCAATAGGGGCATTATCAGATCCTGTAGTCACAACCCCGAAGCCCCCAGCAGGAGTCGCCAGGGGATTTAAAATGGGGCTAGCTAGTCGGGTAATAAGGAAAGTGGCCGGCCAAAAAGAAGCAGAGACTATACCAGCCGCGGCGCAGGGGGCAACCAATCCGGATACAACTTACTCCGAATCCTCAAGGCCTTCGAAATCGTTGTAGTCCTCTGCCGGCTTGGGTTCCGGCACAGCTTCTTCCTGATCCTTATCCACCTGCGAGGTATGCAAGGCAGAGGGGGGCTCGGCTTCCGGACTGACAGCATCGATAACTTCTTCTTCGCTCGATTGTATGCCAATGCGGAAAGCCGCAAACCCGGGCATGACCACCTGGTTCAGCGCCATGCCAAGTACACGGCCTTGGTAAGGTGACAGAATTTCGGTCCTGACGTTGGTGATGGGGTCGGTCACCGTACCGAGGACTTCCTTCTCTTTCACCCGTTCGCCGAGGTCAACTTCACTGAACAGGATACCGCCCTGGTCAGCTCGCACCCATGCAGACTGGTAGTAAACCGGCTCGGGCTGCCCCCAAAAGCTGGTCTTTTTAATCATATTCATCTTGCCGAGCAGACTCTGGATTGTTTTAACCCCATGGTTTACCTCGGTCTCCTGCAATCGCAGTGGTTCGCCCGCCTCCAATGTTACGGCCGGAATACCGGCGGCAACCGCTGCCTGCCGGAGAGTGCCCATGGCACCTTCACTCTGCAGCACCACCGTGCCATCAAAACCCTGACTCAACTCCAACACTTCTGCATCGCGCAGGTCGGCCCGCAACTGAGGCAAATTGGTGCGATAGAACGATCCGGTGTGAAGGTCGACCAATGCATCACAATGGTCAATCACTTCATGAAAAAAAGAATGGGCAATGCGTGACGCCGAACTACCCCTGGGATCCCCCGGAAAAAAACGGTTAAGGTCGCGACGATCTGGAAGGTAGCGCGAGCCGCGGCGAAAACCCTGTAAATTGACAATCGGCACCCCAATAACAGTGCCAGACAACTTGATCGCATTGAGGTTGTAGAGCACCCGACGAACGATTTCGATACCGTTCAGCTCATCACCGTGCACCGCAGCCGTGAGGCACAGCACAGGACCAGGCTTGGAACCGTTAACCACCAGGACAGGCGTCGACACTGCGATGCCCTCAAATGAGTGGCTGGGCGACCAGGCGAGCCGGGTCGAAGTCCCGGGTGCCACTTCAGCCCCAAGCATCACGAAAGGACCATGCTCTGCAGCCGCTTTGGGCCGCGTGGATTTTTTAAGCTCAGCTGTTTTGTCTGCGGGATCACGGACCACTTCTGCGCTCTGCTCTCCCCCAGCTCCGGGTTTCGGCTTCGCAACAGGCTCAGAACGGGCTGCAGATTTTGCTTGCTGGTTCTCGACGGGCTTGTCATCGATAACCTGCAAAGGCAGGGCGGCGGGTAATGGCTCCCCCAGGTCAACACTTTTGGCCTGGGTAATGACCTGAGCAGTCTCCGGCAGCTCCGGCGCGCTGTCTACCACCGCGCCCTGCTTACTGTCATCCTCAGATACTGAAAGTGGCTTAGCCTCCGGCACTGGCTGGCCAAGGTCTACCTGGGGAGCAGGAACAGGCTGCGATTCAACATTCTCCCCGGCTTGACCCGGGACAGCTGATAACGGCTCGGCCAATTTCGCTTCCGCCGCGCCAACCTGGCAAGCAAACAGCAGCCAGCCAGCGGCAACAGCCGAGCGCGCGCAGTTAGAAGAATTTCGCAGTCCAGAAGCACGTTTTTTCATAATATCAACAAGATAGGGGCCTGGTAGAGCCCATGATTGATCACAGTGCAGGACAGCACTTAAGCCGCCCCGCCACTCCAAGAACCAAGTATAGCCAAAGCGCCTCTCCAAGCCTGAAAAACTTGGCCCGGCAGGAGGCAGTTCGCGCCTACTTGAAAAACGCCAGATCGACCTGCTCATCGGCGTGGTAGGAACTTCGCACCAGTGGCCCGGAAGCAACGCTTCTGAAGCCCATCGCACCGGCGGTTCGCCCCAGTTCGGCGAACTCTTCCGGCGGTACAAATCGTGCTACAGGTAAATGGTCGCGACTCGGCTGAAGATATTGACCCAGGGTAAGCATGTCGATTCGGTGATCTCGCATATCTTGCATCACCTGGATCAGCTCATCGGGCTCCTCACCGAGGCCCAGCATCAACCCCGACTTGGTCAGCACCTCAGGGCGTCGCTGCTTGTACCGCGCCAGTAGATCCAGGGACCACTGGTAATCGCTGCCAGGGCGACACTGCTTGTATAAGCTCGGCACAGTTTCAAGATTGTGGTTGAACACATCGGGCGGTTCCTGAGCGAGGATATCGAGTGCAATGTCCATCCGGCCGCGAAAATCCGGCACCAGAATCTCAATTTTTATGGCCGGGTTGAGCTGCCGGGTCTGGCGAATACAATCCGCAAAGTGACCGGCACCACCGTCACGCAAGTCGTCACGGTCCACCGAGGTAATGACCACGTATTTCAGGCCCATGGCAGCAATCGCTTGCGCCAAACCCAGCGGCTCGTCGGGATCGAGCGGGTTGGGCCGACCATGGGCGACATCGCAAAAAGGACAACGACGAGTGCAGACTTCCCCCATAATCATAAATGTTGCAGTACCGCCACCAAAGCACTCTCCCAGATTGGGACACTGTGCCTCTTCGCAGACTGTCGCCAGCTTGTGCTCGCGCAGGATGCCCTTGATTCTGGCGACCTCAGCCGATGCCGGTATCTTGACCCTGATCCAGTCGGGTTTGCGCGGCAGTTCAAGGGTGGGGATAACTTTCACCGGAATACGCGCCATTTTGTCGGCGCCCCGCAGCTTTTCGCCCTGCACCACCTTACGCGGAGTGCTACTCATTTGTGTCACCTCTCAAGACATCTTGTGCTGGTAAACCGTGGGCGCCCTGCAAACTGGCGTAACCCATGTGACCAGCTAAACAGGCCACGAGTTTCTGCGCTACCCTCTGCGACTCACCCTCAGGCCAACTGCCAAGCTCATCTTTCATGCGAGCGACTGCCTGTCCAGCATATCCACAAGGGTTGATACGCCCAAAAGGCTCAAGCTCCAGATCCAGGTTCAACGACAGGCCATGGAAACAGCAACCGTGTCGCACCCGCAACCCAAGGGCGGCAATTTTTGCCCCGCTTTGCAAATATACGCCCGGGGCATCGCCTCGACTGACAGACTCGATACCATATTCCGCCAATAGCGCGATGATGCTCTGTTCGATAATTGCAACAAAATGGCGAACACCCCAACCCAGTCGCTCGAGATCGATCAACAGGTATACCACTAATTGACCTGGACCGTGATAGGTTACCTGGCCGCCACGATCTACCTGGATCACCGGGATATCGCCGGGTGCCAGCACATGCTCTGCCTTGCCGGCCTTGCCCTGGGTGAACACCCGAGGGTGCTGGAGTAACCACAACTCGTCAGCAACCGAGCCATCACGGATGTCGGTAAATGTGCGCATGGCTTGCCAGCACTGCTGGTAATCAATCGTCCCTAACTGTCTGACAACAAGATAACCGGGCCGTTGCAACATTACAGTATCATCGAAACCTGGTCACAGGCATTCAAAGCCTGGTGAATCTCGCCCAACTGATGCATAGACTGCGCCGTAAAGGTCAGATTGACCGCTACAAAGCGACCCTTGCTGCTTGGGCGTAAATCGGCCGGGCCAACGTCTGGAGCATACTCTGACACCGTAGCCACCACAATATCAACAAAATCCGCCGCGTCCCTGCCCAGCACCTTAATGGTGTATTCGACGGGAAATTCGAGCAGCGGGTGATTGGTCTCAGTCATACAACATCCTAGCGGGTCGCCAGACCCAGCAATTGGTAGATAAACAGCATCAACTGGTCCCACAGCCTGGCGATTATTCCGGCTTCTTCAACCGTCTCCAGCGCCACCAAATCGGGCTCGACAATCTGTTGCTCCTCAACGTCACTTTCTCCGTCCCGCTCCATCGGTGGTTGCAAGGAAATTGCATCGCCAGCAACGCTCAAGCGCAACACACCAAGGGTTTCGCCAGCCTCTACCGGGGCGCTGATAACATCTTCAAACTCCAGTTCCGCCTTCAGGGAATCTCTTTCCCCCTGCGCAATAGTCAGGTAAACATCGTCTGCAACCCCCATTGCAAGACTTTTCTTATCGCCGCCCCAGATTCGAGCTTCAGTGAGTTTTTCGCCTGCGCTGTAGAGCTTGATTGTTTCATAATAGCGAAAGCCATACTGCAGTAGCTTCTGGTTTTCCCGGGCCCGGGCATCGACGCTTTTGGCACCCATAACGACAGCGATCAAGCGCATATCCTTACGCAATGAAGATGCCACCAGACCGTAACCGGCATCGGAGGTATAACCGGTCTTAAGGCCATCGACACTGGGATCCTGCCACAACAGTTTGTTGCGGTTGGACTGGGGAATGTCGTTAAAGGTAAAGCTGCGTTCGGAGTACATTTTATAGTCCTCCGGATAATCCATAACAATAGCTCTGGCGAGGCGTGCCATATCCATGGCCGTTGTGTAGTGGTCATCATCTGGAAGACCATGGGAATTGACGAAATGACTACCAGTCATCCCCAGTAGCTCGGCCTGCTGGTTCATGATATCGGCAAAAGCATCTTCACTGCCGGCCAGGTATTCGGCCACCGCAACGGAGGCGTCATTGCCCGACGAAATAACAATACCGCGGTGCAGGTCGAGAAGACTGACTTCTTTACCTACCTCAATGAACATCAAGGAAGATCCCTGGAAGATCGGGTTTTGAGCCCAGGCATTCTTGCTGATCCGAACCATGTCATCGTTGCTGACGCTTCCCTTGACCAACTCCGCCGAGAGGATATAACTGGTCATCATTTTGGTCAGGCTTGCTGGTGCGAGGCGCTGATTTTCGTTCTTCGCAATCAGGACCTTGCCGCTATAGGCATCCATCAGCACATAAGCCTGGGATGCCAGGGTAGGCGGCGCCGGGATCAGCACTGCTTCGTCCGCAGCGACAGACCAGACTGGTCTTAAAAATAGCGCCAATAGCAAAGCAATAATGGCTTTGTTAAGCATACTTAAAATCCGATTATTGAATATTGAGGGCAAAGTAGAAGCGAGCTATTGTATCAGGTTTCGCCGAAATTTAATCCTGGAGCGAAGGTCAGATAAGCGGCACCATCGATCAGTGGTAAACCAGATGAGGCTTGGAGTAGTTTTCTCTGGCCATCACCGCGCTGATACGCTCCGCATCGGAAGGAGCACCCAGCGGCCCGATGCGCACCCGGTGCAGGGTAGCGTCGTTATTGGAGCTGCTGAATATCAGCACCGGCGCATCCAACAAGCTCAACAAGCGCTGGCGCAATGCCTCAGCCGATTCAAACTGCCTGAATGCGGCCACCTGCAAATATAGTTGGCTAATGGCGCTGTCAGCCTTTACCGGCCGCGCCTTAATAGCGCTTACTGCCGGCGCCGGCCTGGCCTGCTTCTGACGACGGGCAAGCTGGTATTGCTCAGCGTCAATAACCTCCACGCTAACCCGGGCTACCCCTTTGTCGGAATAACCCAACTTGGTAGCAGCGGCATACGACAGGTCAATAATCCGGTCGCCATGGAAGGGGCCACGGTCGTTGACCCTGACAATCGCAGTGCGTCCGTTATCCAGGTTAGTTACGCGCACATAACAGGGAATCGGCAATGACTTATGTGCTGCCGACATCTGATACATATTGTAAGTTTCGCCGTTGGACGTCAGGTGGCCATGAAATTTGCTTCCATACCAGGAAGCCACACCCTGTTGCCTGAAGTTACGCGCGCTCGCCGCGTCCATCACCCGGTAAGTTTTGCCAAAAACCTGATAGGGGCTTTTGTTGCCAGCGGCCCTGATGACTTCAGTTCGAGGCTCGGCATCGGCAATACGATCGGGGTCCAATTTACGCTGCGGTGCGGAATCGTGCTTCTGGCTATAGCGAGATGCAGGCGCAGAACTGCACCCTGCCAGCACCAGGGCCAGCAACAAGCAAACCGCTGTAGTAAGGGTATCGCTAGGCCTTGCCACCATCGCGTAAACTCACAATTTTTTCACTCAGTTGATAAACAGCCATGGCATATAGCCGACTGTGGTTATACGTGGTAATCACGAAATAATTCGCCAGGCCCAACCAATACTCTGTACCTGCCTTGCCTTCCAATTCAACCACACCCGCAGCCTGCTGATCGACGCTAATGGTAGCGCTGTAGCCCTGCTTCTCCAACTCAGTAATTGTACTATCTGCTTTGAGCGAGCGATTCACCACCGCGGCATCGCGCTTTTCAGAAGCGCTGGCAGGGACAACAATCCCAACCCCGCGCTGCCAACCATTTTCACTTAAATAGTTGGCGATACTGCCAATTGCATCGACCGGGTTGTTCCAGATATCAGCCACCCCATCGCCGTCGAAATCAACCGCGTAAGCACGATAGCTGGTAGGTATAAATTGTCCATAGCCCATAGCTCCAGCATAGGAGCCCTTTAGTTCAACGGGGTCAAAGCCTTGCTCCCTGCTCAGCAAAAACATGCTTTCAAGCTGCTGCAGCCCGAATTTGGCACGCCAGGCTTCGGGTGGAAACTCAAAAGCCTGCGTTACCAGAGTATCTATGACCCGGTACGTTCCCATGCGCTCACCGTAAAACGTTTCTACACCGAGGATGGCCACGATAATCTGAGCCGGCACCCCATACTCATCCTCGGCCCGAGCCAGGGTGTCGGCATGCTTATTCCAGAAAGCCGCTCCGCCGGCAATGCGCTTGTCGGTAATAAAGATGTCCTGGTACTGCGCCCAGGTTTTTGATTCAGCCGGTCGTTCAATAGACTCAATCACCGAGTCCTGCTTTTCGGCCTGGTCCAGCACAGCCGAGAGCTGCGCCTCATCCCAGTCATGCTTTGTCACCATTTGCCTGATAAAATCTTGTGCTCTTGAATTGCTGCTGTAATCCGCCAATACCGGCCCGGCCGTTAAGCACAGTGCAGCAACAGCAGCAGACAAGAAACCCAAATGACCACTGCCCATAAATAGCCCTTTCAACGCCTTATGATTTGCTTTTCTTCGGTACCGATTGCCATCAGCACGCCAAAGCCCGCCATGAGTGTTACCAGTGCAGTTCCCCCCTGGCTCACCAGCGGCAATGGTACACCAACAACCGGCAGCAAACCCGATACCATTCCCATGTTGACAAAAATATAGACGAAAAACGTGACGGTGATACTCCCGCCCAGTAAGCGACCGTAAGAGTGCTGTGCATTCAGGCATATGATGACGCAGCGGGCAATAATGGCCAGATACAAAAACATCAGTATTAGAACACCAAGCAGCCCAAATTCTTCCGCCAGCACCGCAATAATAAAATCGGTATGACTTTCCGGCAGGAAGTCGAGGTGAGATTGCGTTCCCTCCAACCAACCCTTGCCCTGCCAACCGCCAGACCCAATGGCCGTTTTCGATTGAATGATGTTCCAGCCTGCGCCCAGTTTGTCACTCTCCGGATTCAACAGGGTGAGGATGCGCTGCTTCTGGTAGTCGTGCAAGAGAAATAGCCAGGCCGGATAAAAGCTGAGCGCGGCAAGTCCCAGCGCTACAGCCGTATAAAGCCAGGGTAGGCCCGCAAAAAACAATACCATGATGCCGGATGCGGCTATCAGCAGCGAGGTACCAAGGTCGGGCTGCACCGCGATCAAGCCGGCCGGAAAAAGAATCATTATTGCTGCCACCAGCACATATCTGAGCCGCGGCGGCATCACTCGCCTGGCCAGGAACCATGCCACCGTCATGGGCACAATCAATTTCATTATTTCAGCTGGCTGAAAGCGTGGGATTCCCGGTAGACTCAACCAGCGCTGGGCGCCTTTGGCTCCGCTGCCAAAAAACAAAACCAACACCAAAAGCAGGATCCCCCCGCAGTAAACCCAGGGTGCGAGCCTTTCATAGAAGCGCAGATCGAACTGCGCGGTGGCAAACATCATCAGGTAGGCAACCAGATAATACGTGCCCTGGCGCACCAGTACATCACGACTCGCCTCGCTCGCACTATACAAAACAACCATGCCGTAAACCGTGAGCAGAAGTAGTAGCAACAGCAGGGGAAAATCGATATGCATGCGACCGATCCACGATCGCTTAACGGGCAGTGCACTGCCGCTGGCAGGTAACTGCCGAACAAAGTCACTACTCGACAAGGACTGCCTCCTCTAACTGTGCAGATGATTCTGATGTCCCGGGCAAAGCCGTTGCCTCGGCCTCAGCTTCAGCTTCAGGTGGTGGCGGGAAAATACCTAGCAGATAGGCGTCCATCACGGTGCGCGCGATCGGCGCCGCAGTCGTTGACCCATGCTCGCCGTTTTCTACGATAACCGCAATCGCTATCCGGGGGCTCTCGGCAGGCGCATAAGCAATAAACAGTGCATGGTCACGATTGCGCTCTGCTATCAACTCGGAGTCGTATTCCTCACCCTGGGCAATACCGACCACCTGGGAGGTACCGGTTTTGCCGGCAATGCGATACTGCACATCCTTTGAAATACCTCTGGCAGTTCCCCGTGCTCCGTGCACCACCGCTTCCATTGCAGTGGAAATAGTGTCCCAATTGACCGGGTTCTTAATTTCGAACTGCGTTGTCTCTGGCGGGTCGGGCACCTCACCAGAAACAGACTTCAAGATCTTCGGCTGCAGCAACTTGCCGCGATTGGCAATGGCAGCAGTTGCGACGGCCAGCTGCAGTGGGGTGGTCAGCATATAGCCCTGACCGATACCAATGTTGAGGGTCTCCCCCGGGTACCAGGGCTCGTTGCGGTTGGCGCGTTTCCATTCCCGCGACGGCAGTAAACCCGGGCGTTCAACGGGCAGATCGATCCCGCTGGGCTTACCCAGTCCAAATAGATCGCCAAATTCATGTATCTGGTCGACACCCAGTTTGTAGGCAAGATCGTAATAATAAATATCACAGGATTGCTCAAGGGCGATATGAATATCTATTTTCCTGCCGTGACCACCACGCTTCCAGTCACGGTAATTGCGCCGGTCATTCGGAAGCCGGTAGTAGCCTGGGTCGTTGATCACGGTGCTGGGCGTAACCACTTCGTACTCCAGCCCAGCCAGGCCGACGATCGGCTTGATGGTTGACCCCGGCGGATACTGCCCCATAGTGGCTCTGTTATACAATGGCAGGTCGGGAGATTCGTTGAGCAGCCGGTACTCCTTACCGCTAATCCCGCCAACAAACAGATTGGGATCAAAACCCGGGGTTGAGACAAAGGCAATAACTGCACCGTCACGAGGGTCGAGGGCAACAACGGCAGCGCGCTTGCCCTGTAAGGCGTCGTGGGCAACTTTCTGGATAGTGGCATCGATATTGAGGATAAGGTCCTTACCCGGCAGCGGATCGGTTCGATCCAGCACCCGCAACACCTCGCCACGGGCGTTGGTTTCGACATTTTCGTAACCCACAGCGCCGTGTAACAGATCTTCGTAGTAACGTTCGATGCCGGTTTTGCCGATCACATGGGTGCCGGCATAGTCCACCGCATCAAGCGCTTTCAGCTCAGCCTCGTTGATCCTGCCAACATAGCCAACAGCATGGGCAAAATATTCGCCCTGTGGGTAATACCTGGCCAACTCCGCTTTCACCTCAAAACCGGGCATTCGATATCGATTCACAGCGAGTATCGCAATATCTTCCGGGCTAAGGCGAAATTTCAGGGGAATTTGTTCGAACGGACGACCCGCGCCCAGCAATTGGCGCAGTTTTTCGATATCGTCCGTCTCAATTTGCAGTAATTCTTGCAGCAGGGCCAATCCGGCATCGAGATCCCCGACCCGCTCCTTGACCACAGTAAGGGTGTAACTGGGACGATTATCGGCCAGCAGTACGCCATTGCGGTCAAAAATCAGTCCCCGGGTCGGCCCGATAGACTGCAGGTGAACCCGATTGCGATCAGACTGTACTCGATAGCTTTCGTACTGCAGTATTTGCAAATTAAAATAGCGATACACCAGCAGGCCGCACATCAGCAGCATGGCGATCACAGCGACCAGCATTCGGCCGACAAAAATTTCTCGCTCGTCATGGGTGTTCTTAATCGGTTCTGGTCGAGACATCCGCAATCATCGCCTATCGGTGGTAGGGATGTCCCTGGCCGAGGGACCAGGCGCGATACAACTGTTCAGCCAGCAGTATCCTGACCAGGGGGTGTGGCAAGGTAAGCGGCGACAGCGACCAGCTTTTATCGGCGCGATCCTTGCAGGACTGGCCCAGTCCGTCGGGCCCACCAATCAGCAAGCACACCGTACGGCCGTCCATCTTCCAAGCGCCAAGTTCATTGGCCAACTGCTCGGTTGACCAGGCACTACCCGGGATGTCCAGCGCTATCACCCGGCTATCGTCGGGGATCCGTGCCAGCATTGAGGCATCTTCGGTGGCGATAGCGCGTTCGACAGTGGAAGCCTTGTTGCGCGGACCGAGCGGCACCTCAACCCACTCCAGGCGAAGCTCTCGCGGCAAACGCTTGCTATATTCCCTGCACCCCTGCTCAACCCATGCCGGCATCCGGTTACCGACGGTAATCACTCGCAACTGCATTATTCGGTGGGCTGCTCCGGCGCCGGCGCTGCCCGGTCCGACCAGAGTCGCTCCAGATCGTAAAACGCACGCGCTTCCGGCAACATAACGTGCACAACCACGTCGCCGTAGTCGACCAGAATCCACTCCGCTGCAGTCTCGCCCTCGCTGCCCATCGGCTTGACATCCAGCTTGCGCATTTCTTCCAGCACATTGTCGGCCAGGGCCTTTACCTGGCGATTGGAAGTGCCGCTGGCAATGACCATATAGTCGGTCATGCCGGTGAGTTTGCGCACATCCAGGGCGACTATGTCGCGCCCCTTGACGTCTTCAAGTGCAGCTATAACTTTGTTTTTCAATTGATCCGGTTTCATTGCTTAGGGCTTGGTGTCCTGTATTTCCGCCTGATAGAGGCGATGCTGTTGAATATATTGCCATACCGTTTCAGGCAGCAGGTAGCGCGCCGACCGCCCATCCCTGACAAGCTGACGAATGTGGGTTGCCGAAACAGCCATCGGCGTCAGCGCCAGAAACAGCACGACACCAGCGGGTTGTTGCAACAGTGTATCACTGTCCTCGGTAAATCGGTCACGCCAGATTTCCAGAGGCCCAAGATCGTCAGGCAATCGCCAACCGGGCCTGAATACCACAACAATATTGCCCAGCTCCAACAACTGCTGCCAAAGATGCCAGGTATGCATGCTCACAAAGGCATCGGAACCAACACAAAAATCCAGCGCGGTACTCTCACCCCAGCGCCGTCGCAGCTCGCGCAGTGTGTCTACGCTGTAACTGGTATCGTGTTTACGGAATTCTCGGGCGTCAACTTGCAAGCGGGTGTCACCCTGCAACGCCAGGTTTACCATATCGAGCCGCTGCCGGGCGGTCGCCGCCGGCGAATCCCGGTGCGGCGGGACACCACTGGGAATAAGCAACATCCTGTCCATTGCCAACGTTTCCAGCAGTTCCAGTGCAGTACGCAGATGACCAAAATGAACCGGGTCGAAGGTTCCCCCTAAAATACCGACATGGCGCCGCATCAAGCTGCAGCCCCGCTATTGGCGAATGTGACCATCACCCAGCACCACATATTTCTGACTGGTAAGGCCCTCCAGGCCGACGGGACCCCGGGCATGAATTTTGTCCGTTGAAATTCCAATTTCGGCCCCGAGGCCATATTCAAAACCGTCCGCAAATCGAGTGGAAGCGTTGACCATCACCGAGCTCGAGTCGACCTCCCGCAGGAAGCGCCGCGCCCTGCTGTAATCTTCGGTCACAATGGCATCGGTGTGTAACGAGCTGTAGTGGTTGATATGCTCAATCGCCTGATCCAGGCCGTCGACCACCCGCACCGCCAGAATCGGGCCAAGGTACTCCTCATGCCAATCAGCTTCAGTTGCCGGCTGCATCTGGGCAACCAGGGCCCGCGCCGCTGCACAGCCGCGCAGCTCAACACCGTGTTCGCGATAGCCTGCTGCAAGCGCGGGCAGTAATTCCGCGGCGCGCGACCGCGCAACCAGCAAGGTTTCCATCGTATTGCAGGTACCATAGCGCTGGGTTTTCGCATTGATCGAAATACGCTGGGCTTTGGCCGCATCGGCATGGTCGTCCAGATAGACATGACACACGCCGTCGAGGTGTTTAATCACCGGAACTCGCGCGTCCTGACTGATCCGCTCGATCAGGCCCTTGCCACCCCTGGGCACGATGACATCAATGTATTGCTCCATGGTAATCAGCTCACCGACCGCCGCGCGATCAGTGGTTTCAACCACCTGCACGGCCGCCTCGGGCAAGCCAGCGGCACCGAGCCCCTGCGCCAGGCAGCGTGCGATAGCCTGGTTGGAATGAAGTGCTTCAGAGCCACCGCGCAAAATAGCCGCATTCCCGGATTTAATGCACAAGCTGGCCGCTTCCGCGGTCACGTTGGGACGCGATTCATAGATGATGCCAATGACACCCAGCGGCACCCGCATTCGCCCTACCTGGATACCCGAGGGACGATAATTGAGGTCAGTGATAGCGCCAACCGGGTCAGGCAGAGCGGCCACTTCGCGCAGGCCCGCGACCATCGAGGCAAAGCGCGCCGCGGTCAGCTCCAGCCGGTCTAGCAGCGCCGCCTCCAGGCCACGCTGCTCACCTGAATCGAGATCTTGCTTGTTCGCCTCCAGCACGCTCGACATGGCCTCTTCCAGTGCCTCAGCGGTTGCCATCAGAGCATTATTCTTGCGCTGGGTGTCCGCTGCCGCCATGAGCCTGGATGCAGCTCTAGCTCGCTGCCCCAAGTCCAACATATAATCCTGAACTTTCATCGACCCGATCTTCCCCTTTTGCGGCTCTCGATTAAACCCGGCATTGTATCACCTCTGTAGCCTTATGGATTGGAACTCTCTACAAGATAGCGCCGCGTGGCATTGGCTCACCACCCATCAGGCGTGGCTGGGGCCGCTGATTGCGGGCATTGCTTTTATCGAGTCATTCGCGCTGATCGGTATTGTCGTTCCAGGGGTGGTGCTGCTCTATATAGCGGCTTTCATCGCCGGCACCGGCGCCCTGACACTGCCTATGACTATTGCCTGCGCCTTCCTTGGGGCGGTTGCCGGCGACAGCGCCAGCTACCTTATCGGTCGCCATTTCCACCGCCACCTGCCCAGCATATGGCCTTTCAGTCGACACCGAAGCTGGCTTTCAAGGGGTGAACGTTTTTTTTACGAGTATGGCGGCATCAGTATTGTGGTAGCGCGCTTCCTCGGCCCGGTGCGGCCGGTAATGCCGCTGGTGGCGGGCAGCTTGTTGATGCCACGCTGGCTGTTCTTCTCGCTGAACATAGCGTCTGCGCTAGCCTGGGCGCCAATGTATACCCTGCCCGGTTTTTTTGCCGGGGCGGCAACAGGCAGTGATGACCAGTGGCGTAACTACATCATCGCTGGCATTATTGTTGTCATCATTGTGGCCATCGCCGCTATCTGGCTCAGAGACCGCTTCAGGATTATTGGATGATCGACCCACTCATCATATTACTGGCTCTGGCCTGTGGCGTAGCGGTGAGAAAGCTTGGCTACCCGCCGATGCTTGGCTACCTGGTGGCGGGGTTCGCCATCTACACCCTGCCCATTGAAGCGGGCGAGATGATCGACATTCTGGCAGAGGCAGGTGTAACGCTACTGCTATTCACCATCGGCCTTAAGCTGAATATCAAAGAGCTGGCAGCACCACAGGTTTGGGGGGTTGCCAGCGTCCATTCAATACTAAGCATTATTTTGCTGGGAGCGGCGTTGTTCATGGCGCTGGCGATATTCCCGTCGATCGCGCCCATGGAGCCCGAGGCAGTCTGGATTATCGCCTTTGCGCTGTCGTTTTCCAGCACGGTCTTCGCGGTAAAAATCTTTGAGGATCGTGGCGAAAGCGCCGCACTGCATGCCAAGCTCGCGATTGGCATCCTGATCATGCAAGATCTCGCAGCAGTGGTCTTTCTGGCACTGAATACCGGCAAATTGCCGACCTTTTCCCTGGCATTGGTATTGGTTGCAATAGTGCTGGTACTTAGCCGCCCTCTGCTCTATCGCATTATGCAGTGGAGTGGCCATGGAGAACTATTGCTGCTATTCGGTATTGGAGCGGCTTTTGGCGGCGCTGCGCTGTTCGAGGTATTCAATATCAAGGGCGACCTCGGCGCGCTGGTGATAGGCGCTTTGCTAGCTAATGGCAGCAAAAGCTCGGAACTCGCGAAGTCTCTGCTCGACCTGAAAGACCTGTTCCTGGTAGGCTTTTTTGTATCCATTGGTCTCAATGGTCTACCCGACGCCCAGGGACTGTTAATTGCCTTAGCCCTGGGTGTACTGGTGTTTATCAAGCCAGTGTTGTATTTCCTTCTAATGACCGCATTGCGCCTGCGCGCCAGAACAGCAATGCTGGCTTCGCTGGCATTATTTAACTTCAGCGAATTCGGCCTCATCGTTGCTGACCTGGCAGCAGATGCTGGGCTACTGGAACGCGACTGGGTTGTCACCATCGCCCTGGCACTGTCCATCTCATTTTTTATTTCGGTGCCTTTCAACACCCGCTCACTCGAAATCTACCGCCGCTACCAACCACAGCTACGTCGATTTGAACGGCAAAAACGACTGCGGGAAGAGGAACCGGAGGACATGAGCGGCAGCTCAATTATCATTTTGGGGATGGGGCGGGTTGGCGTCGGCGCCTATCAATACCTGACCCAGGCTTACGGCGACACCGTGGTTGGGGTGGAAGAAAACACCAGCAAACTCGCCGAGCTGCGCCGGAAAGGTATGAAAGTGGCATACGGAGATGCCAGTGACCTGGATTTCTGGAGCGAGGTTAAGCTCAGCCAGATTCAGTTGATTATGGTCAACCTGACCAAACATTCCGAAAACAAAGCTGTCTGCGAAATGATCCAGGAACTCGGCTACCAGGGCCAACTGGCCGCCATTGCCCGCCATCACGATCAACTGAAAGAGCTCAAGGCGATGGGTTGCATCACCTTTAACTTGTATGGCGAGGCGGGGTTTGGATTTGCCGAGCATGTACATCAAACGATAGATCGCAAAAAGCAGGGATTTTCTCCCGGCGACTTCACCTGAACCCAAACGCTGCCGTATAATCCGCTCCCCCCTACTGGAACACTAGCGTATGGCTTTGGCAATCGGCGGCTTGTTGGTCGGCTTCTTGTTACTTATCTGGAGCGCTGACCGTTTCGTGATCGGCGCCTCAGCCAGCGCTCGCATCTTCGGTATTTCTCCGCTGATCATTGGTGTTGTCGTGGTTGGCTTTGGCACCTCGGCCCCGGAGATGCTGGTTTCCGCCATGGCGGCGGCAAATGGCCAGCCCGGACTGGCTATCGGCAACGCACTGGGTTCAAACATCACCAATGTCGGCCTGATCATTGGTGCTACCGCGCTGCTCTACCCCCTTAAAGTTCAATCACGGATCGTAAAGCGAGAACTGCCAGTGCTGTTGCTGTGTATGTTCATTGGCGTGCTGATGCTGCTTGACGGCGAACTCAATCAGATTGACGGCCTGATATTAATATGCGGTTTGATCGCGATCATAGGCTGGACTGTGCACGAAGCTGCCCAGAACCGCAGCGACATCCTGGCCCAGGAATTTGAGTCAGAAATACCGCTGGACATGACCACCGGTGCGGCCATCGGCAACTTGCTTTTAGGCCTGCTGGTGCTGGTTGCGTCATCCCGGCTGCTGGTGTGGGCTGCAACTGAGATTGCCGTGGCGCTGGGCATCAGCGATCTCATCATTGGTCTGACCATCGTTGCGCTTGGCACCTCGCTGCCGGAACTGGCGGCGTCGATTGCCGCCGCGCGCAAAGGCGAGCACGACATTGCCATTGGCAATGTCGTCGGCTCTAACATGTTTAATCTACTTGGAGTTATGGCACTGCCCGGCCTTATCGCTCCGGGCGCATTTGAGCCTGCGGTGCTGACCAGAGACTATCCGACCATGGTGATGCTAACTGTTTTGCTATGGCTTTTTTCAAGTAATTATTCACTGCGCAGGGGCGGGGTCGTCCACCGTGCCGAGGGCTCTCTATTGTTACTGATCTATCTTGGCTACCTGGGGTTACTCTACTACCAGAGTGTTGCTCTTTGAGGCCGAGCATTGCGGCGCCCCTAACTCGCCAAGAAAGAGAAACCGCCGCCTAACCAGCCAACTCCCCCAGCAGCGCTTCTATTGACTCGAGCCTATGGACCGGGCTGCCCAGCTCCAGCAATTGCTGTTTCTGGCAGGCGTCGACAGGCAATATCTGCGCGAGCTGATTGGCCGTTATCAACGCCGAATCAAGGCTACAAGGCATATTTAGCTGTTGCACTGTTGGGTGAGCCGACAGTCGGCGCAACAACTCAGCCAACTCCAGCGCCATCTGCGGTAGCGGCTGGTCGCTCTCCTCATCCAGCCATTCAACCTCGCCGCGAAGCAGGCGGTCGCGAGTCTCCCAACTTTCCCGCAAACGGAATTTTTTCGTCCCCTCCAACACCAAACCGAGGCGCCCCCCGGGCAGCGCGTCCCAATCAACGATTTTGCCATAGCAGCCCAGCTCAACGACTGCGGGGGAACGCCAGAGCCCAGGCTGATACACCTCGCTGCCAGCCTCCAGCAGGATGACACCAAAACCAAGCTCCGCTTGCAGACAAGCTTTGACCATATCCATGTAGCGCGGCTCAAAAACCTGCACCACGGTGCGAGCGTAGGGAAAGAGAACCCCCTTGAAGGGAAACAGTGCGATTTCCTTCGTTTTTGCGGACACCATAATCAAGGTTCCGTAGCCAACTCCATCACCGCAATCAAGTCCATTGCCTCCGCCCTGCTCCGGCCACAAATATCCTCAGCCGGCTGGAGCGCCCCACATACACGCGGACGTTGGGCGAGACCAAACAGGCGACAGCGAAGATCACTATCCAACTGCACGCACGCCTCGCCGGCGGGTTTGCCATGCAACATGCCCGGAATGGGACTGGATATTGAAAGCGCTATACAACAGGCACCACAGCCGGGGCGACAGGACAACATCAGGATGTACGCGCCTCTGGCCCGTAAGGCTTAAAGCTTAGAATCAGTTTTGGCAGCAGCAACAGATCACCCAATAGCATCGCCAGCATCGCAGTACCGGTAAGCAAACCAAAATAGATACTCGGCCGGAAATTGGAAAACACCAGGATGGCAAAACCAAGAACCACGATCAGCGACGTATAATACATGGCTTTACCAATACTGCGATGGCTGCGATGCATGGCGGCCAGGTAATTGCGATCAAGCTCGAACTCCTTGCCAAAACGATAAACGTAGTGAATAGCATCGTCGACACCAATACCCACACAGATTGAGGCGATCGTTATGGTCATCATATCCAGCGGAATACCGCCGATCCCCATAATGCCCAGTACCATCCCCGCTCCCAGTAAATTCGGCAACAATGCGATAAGCGCAAGGGTAAAGGAACGAAACAGCACTACAAACATGGCGAGGATGGCAAAGAATACAGCACCCAGCGACATGATCTGCGAATTAAACAGGCTCTGAAGCATATTGTTGTAGAGCACCATCATGCCGGTCAGCTGGACCTGTTCGGGCTGGTAATCGAAACGGTTTACCAGGTCACTCTTGATTTTTTTTAACAACGCGTCACGGCGCAGATCGGGATCGGTCTCCATGACTCTCAGGTTGATCCGGATCTGTTCCTGCGGTTCGTACAAATAGGGATCAATGAGCACCGAGCTCACCTCTTCAGGCAAATTCGATTTGAGCAACGCCAGTTCGATATTGTCGATATTTTCACCCGCCAGGTCCTTGCCGATCTGGTAGATCATGGCTAACGACATCACTTTGCCGGTCTCCGGCAATTCATCAAGGTACTGGTGTATCGCGGCTACTCGGTCGAGGCCATCCCGGGTAAACCAGACGCTGGTTTCTTCGGTGGAACCCCCATCGTCAAACAGGTCCTCATCGTCATAGTCGTCAGTGGTAGTCTCCAATACACGCTGTTCGGGTCCAGCCTCAATAATAACGTCGAGAGTTACAGTACCACCAAGTTCTCGATCGATGGTTTCCATACCCTGGTATATCTCGGTGTCATGATGGAAATTGTCGATAAAGCGGTTCTCTACCTCAAGCCGGCTGATACCCCAGACAGCAGCTAGCGCAATCAAGATCGAGAACAGCAAGACAAGACCACCATGGTGTTCGACTGCCCTTGCAAAATGGCGGGTAAAAGGAGGACGCTCCCGTTCCGCAACAATGTAGCTGCGCGGCAACAGCATGCTGAAGGCAGGAAACAAGACAAAAGACGTGACCAGCGCGAGGGCAACCCCAAAACTCATGATCAAGCCAAAATCCATAACCGGGCGGATATCACTTACTACCAGGGTGGCAAACGCCACCAGGGTTGTCAGGGTGGTGTAGAGGCAGGGCTTGGCCATAGCCTGTAGTGCCCCCATTACCAGCTCAGCCTGGGTTGCCTGCTCATCTGCGGCAGCCAACTCCCGGTACTTAACGATCAGATGCACCAGGATAGACAGGTTAATGATCAACAGGATGGCAATAAAATTGGAGGAAATTACAGTCAAACGCCAGTCGATCCAGGCCAGCCAGCCGAGAACCCCAATCGCTGTCGAGGCACATATCAGCAGCGGTATTACCACCCAGCGCGGGGAGCGGAAAATAAGAGCCAGCAGGATCACAATAAACACAAGAATACCGCTGCCGAACACCACCAAATCGCTTTTAACAAAGGTAATCAGGTCAACCGCAATCATCGGCACTCCACCGAGATACACGGTGGCATCCGAGCGATACTTGTCGAGGACTTCACGCACTGAATCAACCAGGCGCTGTTGCTGCTCATTGACGGTCAGTTTGTAATTCTCGAAGTCGCGCTCGGCGACTTCCAGCTGCTGTACCTGCCCCGCTTCCAGTGCTCCCTCCTGCTGTTTTAACCGCAGGCTATCGCGGGCTTGCAACAAGCTGAAATAAGTCTCGTCGCGCTGCAGATTGACCTGCAGTGCAGTAACGCTGTTGTCGGCGTTGGTAAGTAAGCCTCGATAAATCGGACTATTCAGAAACTCCTGGGCCGCCAACCCTCGATCAACCCTCTCGTCCAGCAAAACCGGCAAGCCATCGGCGATAGTGTCTACAGTCACCGGAGGGCTGTACAACAACGGTGCGTCGAGAATACTGAACACCGAAGATACTGTTTCAACCTGGGCCAGCTCATTGCGAAGCTTAACCAGCGTATCCAGTACAGGCTGGCTAAAAAGTTCGCCATCGGGCTCATAAGTGACCAACAAAAAATCCTCACTGGCGTAGCGCTTACTCATTTCGCGCGCGAAGTCCAGTGCGGTATCTCCCTGCAGCACCAGGGAATCTGCCGACGCGTCGAACTTAATCTTGGGTGCTTGCCAAGCAAGAAAAGCCAGTAGCATTAACGCCGCAAACAGTACTAACCTGTAGTGCACTTCAATAAACCTGAAGCTGCTGTAAATAGGCCGCATAGATGGGGTTTCCTTCGGTACGATCGGGCTAGTTGGCGGGGTTACTCAGATTGTAACCCCAGGGATGCAGCAAGGTCTGGGGAATATGCAGCAGGTTTAGCACCCTGGCGACCATAAAATCCACCATATCAGAAACCTGCTCAGGGCGGTGATAAAAGCCCGGAGATGCTGGCACGATAATGCCTCCCATACGGGTGATTGCCAGCATATTTTCCAGGTGAATTGCCGAAAGTGGCGACTCCCGTGGCACCAGCAAAAGCGGCCTCCGCTCTTTCAGGGAGACGTCTGCCGCCCGCTCGATAAGATTATTACTAGCCCCGGTGGCAACAGCCGAAAGCACCCCGGTACTGGCCGGGCAGATTACCATGGCATCTACCATGCTCGAACCAGAGGCAACCGGGGCCATCCAGTCTTCCTTTGCGAACACCTTTATCTGCCCCTCTGAGGCATTGAACTGCTCGCTCAGGTAGTGCTGCTGGGCGCGCTCTTTGGCCGGTAGCTGCCAGTCGGTTTCCAGCGCCAACACCATTTGGGCCGCTTTGGATATCATAAAATGTACTTGGCAATTTGCTGCAACCAACTGTTGCAGCAGGCGCATACCATAGGCCGAACCCGAGGCCCCGGTCATCGCAAGCACGATAGTTTTATCGCTCATATAGCCGTACCATGCCTATCTTCAAGGGCTCGGATAAGCCGCTGATGAATGTCGTCAAATGCGCCATTACTCATTACTAACACGTGGTCTGAGCTGCGCACTTCTTGCAACAGCGCATCGACCATCTTCTCGACATTGTCAAAAATCCGCTGTTCCCCGACCTTCGGGTCGATGGCGTCGGCAAGCCTCCAATCACAATTTGCAGGCTGATACCACCAGGCAAAATCTGCCTCGCGTACCGATTGCCCCAGCGTTGCCTGGTGGACCCCAAGCTTCATGGTGTTGGAGCGTGGCTCAAGCAGCGCAAAAATGCGCGCTGAGCCAACTTTACTGCGAAGTCCTGCGAGGGTTGACTCTATCGCAGTGGGATGATGGGCGAAATCGTCATAGACGCAGATGCCATCGATCTCACCAATTTTTTCAAGACGCCTTTTGACACCGCGAAAACGACCCAGGCTGGCAACCGCCCGGCCGGGCGACACCCCGACTTCTGCTGCTGCCGCAATGGCGGCAAGGGCATTGGCAATATTGTGGTCACCCAACATTTCCCAGCATAACTCAGCCACCTCACGCTGTTGTTGCAACACAATAAATTGGCTGCCATCAGCTTTCAGCTTGCGCGCACTGTAATCGCCCTGGGAAGTCACGCTGAATGTGGTCGTCGGGGTCCAGCAACCCATCTCCAGCACCTCTGCCACTGCAGCGTCGCCAGCGGCAGCAACAATACTTCCCGCCTGCGGCACCGTCCGCACCAGATGATGGAACTGCCGCTGTATCGCACCCAGATCGGGGAAAATATCAGCATGGTCGTACTCGATATTGTTGATAACCAGAGTCCTTGGCCGATAGTGGACAAACTTGGAACGCTTATCAAAAAAGGCGGTATCGTATTCATCAGCCTCGATGACAAAATATTTGCCAACACCGACATTGGCAGAGGTGGCAAAGTTCCCGGGCACGCCACCAATGAGGTAACCCGGCTCAAGCCCGTTGTCTTGTAATATCCACGCCAGCATGCTCGCTGTTGTGGTTTTGCCGTGGGTACCTGCAACAGCCAGAACCCAGCGCTGCGCCAGCACATGCTGGCACAACCATTGCGGTCCTGAGATGTAGTCCAGCCCCTCGTCCAGCATATATTCAACGGCTGCATTGCCGCGACTCATGGCGTTACCGACCACCACCATGTCAGGTGCAGGCTGCAAGTGCCTGGGTTCGTACCCTTGCCAGAGCTCGATTCCCTGCTGTTCAAGTTGAGTACTCATGGGTGGATAGACGTTGCTGTCGGAACCGGTTACTCGATGCCCCAACTGCCGGGCCACCAGAGCCAGGCTGCCCATAAAGGTACCGCAAATACCAAGAAAATGAAGGTGCATGCTTCCTCGCACAAACAGGATGAGTGTTACCCGGCATTGGGCGGAAGCTGCCCACTGCTCAGATATGCAACATCAGGAATAAAAGTGGATGATAGCAAAAACCCCGGACCCCGCGTAGGAGCGCCGAGGCTAACTTAAGGCGAAAATGAAATACCGCCTCAGCAGGCGCCCCGATCCTCGCAACCAGCGAGCCCGGGGCACCTTATCAGCTCACGCTGAGCAGAGGCGCAATCACCAGGCTGACAATCGCCATGACATTGATCAGGATGTTCATCGAGGGGCCGGATGTATCTTTAAAGGGATCGCCTACGGTGTCGCCCACAACTGCAGCGGCATGCGCCGCCGAACCCTTACCGCCGAGATTGCCCTTTTCAATATGCTTCTTGGCATTATCCCAGGCGCCCCCTGAGTTGGCCATCATTAAGGCCAGCAACACACCACTAATCAGGGCACCACCGAGCGCTCCACCCAAGGCTTCAGCACCCAGGCCAAAACCGATAATGGGAGGCGCGGAAACTGCAATCAGGCCAGGCAAGAGCATTTTCCGCAGTGCAGCCGTGGTGGCGATGTCAACACACTTGGCATTGTCCGGCTCCGCTGTCCCCTCCATCAATCCTGGAATTTCACGAAACTGGCGTCGAATCTCTACCATCATCTCCATTGCTGCATCTCCTACCGCGGTCATCGTAATAGATGCAATAAGGAAGGGAATAAGACCGCCGAGAAACAGCCCGATCAATACCCGCGGGTCACCGATATGCAACAGAAATTCATCACCCCCCGCCGACATGGTCTCAACGAAGGCAGCAATAATTGCCAGTGCTGCAAGCGCCGCTGCGCCTATGGCAAATCCTTTGCCTATCGCAGCCGTGGTATTACCCAGTTCGTCCAGCGAATCGGTAATCTCGCGGGTCTCCTTGCCAAGGCCAGCCATTTCGGCAATACCGCCGGCGTTATCGGCAACCGGACCGTAGGCATCGATCGCCATAGTAATACCCACCGTCGCTAACATGCCAACCGCGGCGATACCGACCCCATACAACCCTGCCAGATGCGTTGACACGAAAATAATCCCGCAGATTGCCAGGATCGGGATAACCACCGACTGCATGCCAACCGCCAGCCCGGTAATCATTACCGTTGCCGCACCGGTCTTACCCGCCTCAGCAATGCGAACGACCGGCGTGGAAGAAGTGTAATATTCGGTCACAAGGCCTATGATAATACCGCCAACCGAGCCTGCCAGCACAGCCCACCAGACATTGCTGTCAACCCCGAGCAAGCGGACGACAAAGTAAGCGGCAATAATAAAGATCAAAGGTGCGGCCAAAGTGCCACTGCGCAGGGCTGCCGCCGGTTGCCGCGCCGACATCGAGCGCACCATAATTATACCCAGCAAAGAACACAGCAGACCCGTTGAAGACAGCGCCAATGGCAGAAACATTAGCGCGGAGCGGGCCTCAGCCTCGTTCATACCAGGCACCAGCACCGCCAATACCGAAAAGCCGAGAGTCGATGCGATCGCAATACTTGCGATCATGGAACCGCAGTAAGACTCGAAAATATCGGAGCCCATACCCGCCACATCGCCTACATTGTCGCCAACATTGTCGGCGATCACACCTGGGTTGCGCGGGTCGTCTTCAGGAATGCCGGCCTCCAGTTTGCCCACCAGGTCGGCGCCAACATCGGCACTCTTGGTGTAGATGCCGCCTCCAACCCTTGAAAACAGCGCCACAATCGACGCGCCCATGCCAAAACCGTGAATCGCATGAGCGGTTTCAGGATCGCCGCCGAAAAACCAGTACAAAAGGCCAAGTCCCAGCAATCCCAGTGAGGCAACGCATAAACCCATGATTGATCCACCAAAAAAGGCTACCGTCAGAGCCTCGGCAGAACCATGGTTGTGGGCCGCAGTGGTAGTGCGAACATTGGCCCTTGTCGCTGCATACATACCTATACCGCCCGCTGTGGCAGAGGTGAGCGCACCGCATACAAAAGCGATTGCGGTATTGGCACCAAGCGTAGCGAACAATATGATCAACAAGATGCCAGCAAAAACTGCCAACATACGATATTCCCGCTGCATGAAGACCATCGCGCCAAGGTGGATGGCATCACCAATCTTGGTCACTTTCGGCTCACCTTCGGGTTGGCGCATCAAGATCAAATAGATAACAAAGGCGCATATCAAACCAAACGCGCCGAGTAATGGCGGAACCAAAATATAATCACTCATAAATACACCCCTTACAGAAAGAACTTGCCAGCATCGTTATTATCATTTCTAGTAGTTTCACTGTGCTAAAAAAACCGAATACAACTTTTCTAAACCCAAGGCTGCGCCGGAAGGTCACCACATCATGCATGTCCTCATGCTGCGCAGCAAACCGTTTGAACACCCAATCTGCGCCAGCACCGATGACTCACTGCTTCAACTGGCAACAAGCTTCACCTTTTGTTTCGGCGCCGATTTTTTGGTCCGATTTTTATTTGCCAGCTTATCCGCAGAAGAGTTCTTTACCGACTGTTGCGATTTGGCTCCGTTCGGGCTTTTCGCCGATTTTGGCAAGCCCTTCAGCGCCGGCATCGAGACAGCCAGTTTTTTATAAAGTTTACTACCCTTGGAGATTTTCTTATGCCGGGCATAAACGTCGACGGCCTTACTCCAAGCCACCTCAGCCCCGTGTGCATTAATCGAGAAACTGGTACAAATAATTCTCTCGTCAAGCTCCGAAGCAATACCTATCTGAAAAATTGGCGTTCTGGTTCCGCTCTTTTCAGTTTTGATCAAATAGCTGATTCCTTTGACACTGCCGTCCGGATGAAAACACAATTCCGCCTTGCGTCGTTGGCGTGACTTCTCTTGGGCGAGGCGCAGTTCCTCGTCCCGCACCTCGGCTAATTTTTGGACCGTGCGTGTTTGCCGTGAGCCGAGTCGCTTGCCACCTTTCTTTAGTGAAAAGTATTCCTGGTACAACTTCCCATTTACCGTTCGTCGTACTCGAAACCCGAAGAACGCTTCGTTATCGATCAGTTTAACGCTCATAGCTACACCATCTTATTATGCTCGACGTTCATGTCTCCCACCAGACCGCAGCTAACCGTGACCAGTAGCCAGGAGGTGTTGCATATCAAGGACCCTGTGCTCCGAGACCAAACTATTATTTTACGAGAGCCACATCAATCAAGTCTCTGGACTGCCCCTCGCTCCATTTAAAGAGAATTCATACAAGAATTCAACTTTATTAACGCTGCGACTATGGTTTGCTAACAACCCCTTTAAAACAACAGCACATCCTGCTGAATTTTTTGCCAGTAGGCGCCATGTAACCCAACGATATGGCTTTAAAAAAAGCGCTTTAATGCTTCATAGTTATAACCAGAGGGAGAGGGCAACCACATCCGGCTAACCAGAGCAGCAGGCGTTTCTCGGTGGCACCGGCAAATCAGCCTTCCAGCGATTGGTTCATGCTCAATGCGGGTTGGTCAGCAAGCGGCGAGCCTACAACTTCAGCCGGCACCCCGGCTACCGTCGTGTGAGCGTCAACGTCTTGCAGCACTACGCTGCCGGCAGCAATTTTGGCGCCGTCGCCGATGCGGATATTCCCTAACAGCTTGGCACCGGCACCAATCATTACGCCACTACCAATTTTCGGGTGGCGATCGCCACGACAGCATCCCGATCCGCCCAGGCTGACACCGTGCAACAAAGATACGTTATCACCGATGACAGCAGTCTCACCGACAACCAGGCCGGTTGCGTGGTCGAGCATAATTCCATGGCCAATACGCGCCGCTGGATGAATATCGACGTCAAACTCACAAGCTATTCGATGCTGGAAATAAAGCGCCATTGCACTTCGTTGGTGCTGCCAAAGCCAATGGGCAATACGTTGCCCCTGTATCGCCTGGTAACCCTTGAAATAGAGCAACGGCATTGAATACTGATCACAGGCGGGATCCCGGCTGTAGTAGGCATCGATATCATCCTCAATCGCCTGGCGCATATTGGCATCTGCCTGCAGCGCCTGGTTGCAAACTTCACGAATCAGAGTTGCCGGAAGGGTTGCACTGTCGAGCCGCAGCGCCAGATTAAAAGCCAGTGCCGCTGCAACAGAACGATGATTGAGGATGGTTGCGTAATAAAAACTCGCCAGCACTGGCTCACGAAGGCTCGAGCTCTGCGCCTCGCTACGAATAAACTGCCACAATTTGGGCATCAACTAACTCCAACCCATTTGCCTCTATTCCCCTGCCGCTCTTGAAGCAAGCCTGGCTGGAGCAATAAAGCGTCGAAAGATTTCTTCATAATTCGCCAGCACAGTCTGCTTCAGGGCGATCGGCTGCTGAGCCAGCCAGCCATACAATTGGCTATAATTGAGCCGTCGTTCAAATTTTCTTGCTTCCGGGGCAAAGCTCAAATGCCAGGGCTCTGGGGCAACCCCGCCGCAATCCCTATCGAAAGGACGATAAAAACCGCAACTGCGTCCCTCACTGATACTCTCATCCAGCCAACGATGGAATTCGGAAAACACGCCACCTGAGGAGCATTCAGCCGGACACAACTGCACGCTGTAATCTGCAGTCAACGCCGCCGCATCATAAACATCGATATCACTGCCCCAATGATGGCGGGAGGTACCCGGCAATGCCGACCATCTCAGCATCGCAAAAACCCGCTGTCGTTTATCCAGCATCTCAATATCGAGTTCGTTCCCGGTTTCGTCCAGAACCGGCCTGAGACCGGCCGCCTTTTCATTCCATATCCGCAGTTGCCGCTGGAAATTTCTGTGTGCACTGGCAATGGCAAGCTCGAAACCCCGCTCCCGTGACACCTCAACCAGGGCTGAAAACGCTGCCGCGGTAGGCCCACTTAGCCAGTAAGTATTGCCCCCGAGCACCACTTCACAGAGATGGCTACTGTCCTGACCAGTAAGCTGCCGGAACTCCGCAAGCCCAGAAGGATTGTCGTCAGGTATCACAAATTCGTTCATCTATGGTGGTACATCTCCTTACCCGCTCCGATTAATGCAACGGTTTGTTGATCGGCGGCACACACTCAAACACGACCAGGCCATTACCTTGCACCGGCGCCTTGGCGGGCTATGGTTTAGACTAACAGAACATTCCCATAACCATGTAGCGAGGGTAGCAGACTGCTATGACCAAAACCACGATCCTGGAATTTCAACCCGGCGATATTATCATTCGTGAAGGTGACAATGCTGATTATGTTTATACCCTGAGAAGCGGCCAGGCCGAAGCCTCGCAGAGCGGCATCAAAGTCGGAGAAATATACGCCGGGGAAGTGTTTGGCGCACTCGCTGCGTTCAGTGGAGTCAAACGCAATGCCACCGTAACTGCATCACGCGCCTGCAGCGTCGAAGCGGTGTATAAGGATAGCTTCATCAGCCTTGCCCGCCGCCAGCCAGATGTCTGCGTAAAACTGATTAACGACATGGCACGCTTGATCAGCGATCTGAATGAGTCGATCCTGGTGTTGTCGAGCAGTTCAAGCCGCGCCGAGCGATAGGCTCGCCGCCAAGCCTACCAGCTGAGGGCCCGAGCCTTTGCAAACCGTCATCATGCTTGATCCTTATCACGGTTTTTCACTTTAAGAAACCGGTATTTACGTATACCCGAATCGGCTCCAGTTGCCGATACTGGTTACATTGACAAGAAAAGGAATCAGCACCATGACAAGCGTAAATGATCAGATATCACTGGAAGACCTCACTAGCCTGCACGAACTGCAGAAGAAGGTTTGTGATTTAGCAATTATCAAGTGCGCCGGTTACCTGGGAGTCCATTTGCAGGCTCAGCAGGGCGCCTACCGCAACGCGCTGGTGATCAGTAACAAAGACAATGGTCGTATTCTATACCTTTACCTGACCGCGCAGGGCTGGTTGTTCGCCGCCCACAATTCTTCTGGTTTGTCATGGGAGTTGCCCTTGATTGGCAGCATCGCTGACGACATCGGCATTATTCAGAATCGAATAGAGGCATTTCTGCTGCCGCTTTCGCAGCATCAGAAGGTAGACGTCGAAAACCACAACAGCCAGGAGATCCTGCAGCCCAACCGCCGCTTTGCCGTAGTTTAGAAGCTGCACATCAAGCTTGTTACCAGGTAGACAAGAGCTCAGTAAATAGTAAGCGCGATCACCCCACGATCGCGCAATGTAACTCCACCCGGTAGACCGTTGCATGTCACAAAAGTACCGCCCTAAACTAGGCCTTGCGCTGGGTAGCGGATCGGCCAGGGGAATGGCCCACATTGGTATACTCAAGCAACTGCATCAGCTCGGCATCCACCCCGATATCATTTGTGGAAGTTCTGCGGGCAGCCTGATTGGCGCCGTGTCGATACTGGGCAAAACCCAGGAGCTAAGCGACTGGATTCAGCAACTCAGTAAAACTGACATCCTCCGCTATATGGATATAAAACTGGCGGCTAGTGGCGGCTTGGCTGACGGCAACAATCTCATAAAATACTTCGAGAAGACCTTCGGCAACCCTTTGATAGAAGACCTTAGCCCGCGGTTTGCAGCTGTCGCAACAGATCTCAGCACCGGCAGGGAAATCTGGCTTCAATCCGGCCCCATATGGCAGGCCGTCAGGGCCTCAATTGCCTTCCCCGGCTTATTTACCCCGGTAGCGCTGGATAATCACTGGCTGGTAGACGGCGGCCTGGTAAACCCGGTACCTGTGTCAGTCTGTCGCGCCATGGGCGCCGACATTATTATTGCAGTCAATTTGAACGGCAACCTGGTGGGACGCTCTAGCCGAAGCCGGCCCCAGACCAACAAACTATCAACAACCGAGCTGTCGCAAACAGATGAGCAAGATTCGGCATTTTTAAGCCGACTTTCCAATAATATTAAAGAGAAAGCTCAACCGCTACTGGAAAATTGGTTGAATCGAGACAAGGATGATATTCCCGCGATCTTTGATGTGCTGGCAGGCTCAGTTAACATTATGCAAGACCGCATCACCCGCTCCAGACTGGCAGGCGAACCAGCAGATGTGGTCTTGACGCCTCACCTTAGTGACGTCGGCCTGATGGAATTCAGCCGCGCCGCGGAATGCATCGCCAAAGGAGAATCTTGCATCAGCCGCAATAAAAACGAAATTCTTGATGTCATCGGCTCAGCTGGCCGGAGCGCCTCTTTAGGCCCAGAACAATAAATCCGCCGGGGATTGAGAGGCCGAGTTCAAGAGTGCGACAATATGCCGCTTATGATAATTCGAAGAGGCAGACAGATGGCTACACTCTGCACTGAGCAGGAGATCCCAGCTGGCAGCAGTCGCGGATTTGCACTGGGAGAATCGAGCTGCTTTGTGGTGAAAAATCACAACGGCGACATCTTTGTCTACGCCAATAGGTGTCCCCATCTGGGGGTGGAACTGGAGTGGGTTGCCGACCAATTCCTGGATAGTGAAGGCGAGTTAATCCAGTGTTCTACTCACGGCGCGTTGTTCTTGATTGACTCCGGGAGATGCGTGTCCGGCCCCTGCGTGAATCAATATCTGGAGCCAATCCCGTTCTCAATCAAGGATGGCGACATTGTGGTAGAGCGTAAATCGGGCTGAGTGAAAGGTCCGCAAACTACACCTCTTAAAGATCTGGCAGCACTACCGGCAACATCCCGGTCACTTGTATTTGGGTCACACTCACCTGCGCTCGGCACGCTATTACTTCTATTCCTGACGCATAAGCCATGCGCAGAGTTGCTCCATAGGCAGGGTCAACCTGGTCTGCCGGCCGCACCTCTTCAATGCCATTGTGCATGACTACGAAACAAAGCACTGCCCGCGCGCCCTGACGTTTCACCTCCATCAACTCACGCAGGTGACGGGTGCCTCGAGTGCTCACGGCATCAGGAAACAGACCCATGCCATTAGCAGCCAGGGTGACACTTTTGACCTCAACAAAGCAGGCGTCGCCTGCAAATGCCAACATAAAATCAGCACGGCTGTTCTCTTTGCCGTAACGCACCTCTCGCCGCAGCTCTTCGAAACCTGTTAAGCCGGGCAGTGAGCCGTTCAGGAGAGCCTTCTCCACAACCTTGTTGGCGCGAGCAGAATGAATGCATGCCAAGCTGCCATCCTCAGTTTGCACCAGCTCCCAGGTGCTTGACAGTTTGCGATGTGGATTGCGCGATGGCTGCAGCCAAACCCGGCTGCCTGGTGCTTGACAACCGGTCATGGCGCCGGTATTCGGACAATGGCTGGTCACCACTTGTCCATTTAGCAGCTCAACATCGGCCAGAAAACGCTTATAGCGCGCAATCAAGCGACCTTCCAGCAGTGGCGGGTCAAATGGGTTCACAGGTACAGCTTCTGCAGACGCGCAATCGTCTCTTCCAGGGCGTCCATACTGGTGGTATAGGCGAAACGCACATGACGATCAGCCAGGTGGCGGCCAAAATCCGTTCCGGGAGTGATTGCAATGCCTTGCTGCTCCAGCAATTGCATACAGAACTGCTCGCTGGAGTTGCCGAAATCTTCGATACCCGCGTAGAGATAATAGCCACCTGCCGGCGTGTGGGGAATGGTAAAGCCCAATTGGCGCAATTGTGGCAGCAGATAATCCCGGCGTTGGCGAAACTGGTCACGGCGGGAGTCCAGCTGCTCAATCGTAGCCGCCTCAAAGCAGGCCAGGGCGCCATACTGGGCCGGCGTCGAAAGCGAAATAAACAGGTTCTGGGCAAGCTTTTCCAGCCCGGGAACCGCCCAATCCGGCGCCACTAACCAACCCAACCGCCACCCGGTCATACCAAAGTACTTCGAGAAGCTGTTGACAACAAATGCCTCCTGGGTAACCGACAAAACTGTCGGTGCCTGCATGTCGTATTCGAGCCCATGGTAAATCTCATCGACGATCATGTGCCCACCGCGGCGCTGCAGTACCTGCCAAAGCTGTTGCAATTCGTCACGATCAAGTACTTCCCCGGTGGGGTTGGCGGGAGACGCCACCATGGCGCCAATAGTGTTTTCCCGCCAATGGGCTTCCACTGCCTCAGGGGTCAGCTGATATCGGTCGGCGGCGGAAACTGGCACCAGCTGACCCTCACCCTCCACCAGCCGCATTATTTGCCGATTGCAAGGATACCCGGGATCACTCAACAATATTCCATCGCCGGGATTCATCAAGAGACCGGCAACCAGAAGGATCGCACCAGAAGCACCAGGGGTGAGAAAGATGCGACCGGGAGCAACATCGACCCCGTAGCGCGTCTCATACCAACGGGCAATCGCCTGCCGCAACTCGCCAAGCCCAGCTGCCGGCGTATAATATGTGTGGCCAGCATTGAGCGCAGCTGCCGCAGCCGCACATATTGGGGCGGCCGTCGCGAAGTCGGGCTCGCCCGCCGCCAGGTGAAGTATATCCCGTCCCTGCGCCTCCAGCAGACGCGCACGGGTGAGTATTTCAACGACACGAAACGGCTCTATTTCATCAATTCGAGCGGCCCAACGCTGCATGATTGCTCCTGCCAAAGGTCTTAGCCACAACATTGTAACCGGGCAAAGCCTCGCAATACTGCCGCAGACGGTCAAATTTTGGCGAAACAGCGCTTGACCACAGCAATAGTCGTAGTAAAGTTGGCGGGCTTTAAATCGGGGCCTTTCCGCCCATTGCTCGCTCTGCTGAGGCGAAGCGCAGAAAACCGGAGTATTTTATATGCCAGCAAAAGCCAAAGCGAAAACCAAAGCGAAAACCAAAGCGAAAACCAGCAGCACTGGCGAAGCTAAGACCACCTCTCCTGCCAAAGCGGCCAAGACTAAGGCGGCGGTGAGCAAAGCCAAAGTAAAGACAGCTTCTGGCAGTGCCAAGGTGCCATCGGCCAAAACGTCCAGTGCCACTCCGAAGGCCAAGGCCAAAGACGGCGCAAAGTCAGGGCCAAGGTCAAGAGATGGCGCTCGCGCTGCGAAAAAAAACAGCGGCAACTTTACCAACTTTGAGCCCTATAAGCCAAAGCGCAACGAAGACTATATGAACGAAGCGCAACGCAAGCATTTCAGCCAGATATTGTTTGCCTGGAAAGCTGAGTTGATGGAAGAAGTCGACCGCACCGTTAGCCACATGAAAGATGAAGCGGCAAACTTTCCGGACCCTGCCGATCGCGCAACTCAGGAAGAAGAGTTCAGCCTCGAACTCAGAACCCGTGACCGCGAACGCAAGCTGATCAAGAAAATAGAGTCTACCCTGGAGCTGATCGATCAGGACGAGTATGGCTACTGCAATTCCTGTGGCGTTGAAATTGGTATCAAGCGCCTCGAGGCACGCCCTACAGCAAACTTGTGCATAGACTGTAAAACCCTGGACGAAATCCGCGAAAAGCAGCAGCGCGGCTAGCTTGTTACTGGCGATATTGCGGCGCAGGCCGGTCGCTGCTGACTGTAATTTTGCCGCAAACACAGGTTGTCTCCGTGGATATTAATCTGGCATCCCGTGCTCCATGCGACAGTATGTAGGCCGTTTTGCCCCTTCTCCTTCCGGCCCCCTGCATTTTGGCTCACTGGTTGCAGCACTTGCCAGCTACCTCGACGCGCGGGCCCACTCCGGCCAATGGTTGCTGCGTATCGACGACCTCGACCCTCCCCGCTCAGTAGCCGGAGCTTCAGCAAAAATCATTCATGCCCTGCGCGACCATGGACTGCAATGGGATGGCGAGATTTGCTGGCAGAGCCAACGCAATGCCGCCTATACCTCGGCACTTGAAAGCCTGCAAAACCAGCAGCAGGTATATTTTTGTGACTGTACACGGGCGATGCTCCAGGCAGCTCATGGCAGGTATACGGGACGCTGCCGTGAACTTGGATTGCCAGGCGATACTCCAAGTGCCTGCCGGGTAAAGCTCGATGAGCGGAATATATGCTTCACTGATTTGTTCCAGGGCCCGCAATCAAACTGCCCGTTACAAGAGTCAGGGGATTTTGTGGTGCGCCGCAAAGATGGCTTGTTCGCGTACCAGCTCGCGGTAGTGGTGGATGATGCCTCCAGCGGTATCACCCATGTTATTCGAGGCGCAGACCTTATAGGCTCCTGTAGCCGCCAGATCTACCTGCAACAGCTGCTGGGACTGAACACACCAGCCTATGGCCACGTTCCGGTGGCCACCAATGTCGATGGACAAAAGCTGAGCAAGCAAAACCTGTCACCGGAGATTGAGCGCCATGCCGCCATGGATAACCTGTTGGCAGCACTGCGGTTTCTGCGACAAGCACCGGCGCAGACGCCGCAACCCGACCCGGCCAGCCTGTTGCGCTGGGCAGTAAAACACTGGCGCCGTGACCGTGTCCCGCGCTGTAAGGCCTTAGTGTATGGTGATATTCGATAGCACATCACCCAGCGTTCGCCCTTTAATGCGGTAACGAAGGGCGAGTACCACAATGACCCAGCGTCCCGCCTTGTTTGCAGCTCCCGGTCTGGTAGTATCGCGCAACAGCAACCCAAGTACGCCGGGACAGGCTCTTGGCCCGGCGCCCAAACCTTCTTCTGCTACGGAATAGCCTCATGCTGGCGCAACGCTCACTGCTGCTGATGATTTTCATTCTGTTTTTTTTCGAGCCCGTACTAACAGATTGGACCGGGCAAGGAGCCTGGTACCGTCCTTACGGCGCCTGGCTGGCCATTATCATTATTGCCTACACTACTCAATACTGGGGCGGTAAACGTGGGTCTTGATGTTGCCGATATCTTTGCCCTTGGCCTGGTATATGTGCTTACCCTGTTCGGCATCGCTTACTCCACCGACCGCGGCTGGATCCCCAACCAACTGGTGCGGCACCCGATTGTCTACGTTATGTCTCTCGGGGTGTTTGCCAGTGCCCTGGCCTTCTATGGGGTAGTGGGTTTAGCCCACGATTATGGTTACGATTTTCTAAATTACTATCTTGGTATTGCCGGCTTTTTTCTTCTGGGCCCACTGCTGCTGATGCCACTGCAAAGAATATGCCGCGCCAACCAGTTGGCATCTCTTGCCGACCTGCTGACCTTTCGCTACCGATCGCAATGGGCCGGCGCACTGGTATCGATATTCCTTACGATCAGCGTACTGCCGCTGATGGCACTGCAGATAAAAGCGGTGACCGATACGGTGCAAATCCTCACCAGCAGCAGCAACAGCCAGCTGGCACCCAGCGTTCTGCCACAATTTGGCGTGGCGCTGGTATTTTGCGCAGTCATCATCCTCTTCACCATGCTATACGGTGCAAAACACGCAACGCCGGGACACCGCCACAACGGACTGGTCCTGGCTATCGCCTTCGAAACCCTGGTCAAGAGCCTGGCCCTCGCAATCATTGGCTGCGCGTCCATATTCGGTATCTTCGGCGGACTCGAAGGCCTCGACCGCTGGTTAGGCGAGAATCCGGAAGTGCTGCAACAACTAAAAAACCACAATGCAGATGGCATGGGGCGAGTGCTTATGCTTATTTCCTTCGCCACCGCAGTGGGCATGCCACATATGTTCCATATGACTTTTTCGGAAAACCCCACACGCCACTCCCTGCAAGCATCGGTTTGGGGAATGCCGCTTTTAATGCTGGTTCTCAGCGTTCCGGTGCTGCCAATACTCTGGGGCGCCATGGCACAGGGAGTCGAGCTGCCGCCGGAGTATTACACCCTGGGTATCGGGATCAGTCTGGATTCACCGCTGCTGTGCGCAATCACCTTCATCGGCGGGCTTTCAGCTGCAAGCGGCGTCATTGTTATATCGACGCTGGCGTTGGCATCAATGTGCCTTAACCATCTCATCCTGCCTTTTTTCCAGCCGGGCATAAGTACTGACATCTATCGATGGATAGTGCGGGTAAAGCGCTCGCTCATTGCCACCATTATTCTCGGTGGCTTCCTGTTTTACACCACTTTTGCGCCTCAAGGTAATCTCTCCGCGCTGGGTATATCAGGGTTCTCAGCGGCACTGCAATTTTTGCCGGGAACCGTGGCTCTGCTGTTCGCACCGAGCGTTAATCGCAAGGGCTTTGTCGCGGGGCTGGCGAGCGGCATGCTGGCCTGGCTGTTCACGCTGTTCCTGCCAGCGCTAACCACAGTCGAGCCAGCACTGCTGAACTTAATCTCTGGCTTTGGTCAGCCGGAAAATAATTGGCCCCGCCTGATCCTGCTCTGCTTCAGCGTTAACATCATTGTAATGGTGCTGGTATCTGCCATTACCAGTACTTCTGAAGACGAAAAAGCCGCTGCGGAATTATGCTCAGTCGATAAGCTTGCCCGCCCCCAACGCCAGAGCCTGGCTTTCGGCTCTCCCAAGGCGATCCGCCAGGCACTGGCCACAGCACTGGGCAAAAATGTTGCGCAGCGAGAAGTTGACAAGGCCATGCAAGCACTGCAACTGAAGGAGGACGAATCACGCCCCTATGCCCTGCGTCGACTGCGTGACCAGATCGAAGCCAACCTTTCTGGCCTGTTCGGCGCCACAGTGGCCCACGATACGGTCAAACGACTACTGCCTTACAACGCCAGCAGCGGCTTGATAAAAAACGAGGACATCAACCTCGTGGAAACCCGCCTGGAACGAGAGCAACAGCAGCTGACAGGCCTTGCCGCGGGGTTGGACAGTCTGCGGCGTTTTTATCGCCAAACCTTGCTCGACCTGCCGATGGGGGCCTGTATTCTTGGGCGTGACCATGAGATCGTGCTTTGGAACGGTGCCCTTGAGAAATTGAGCGGCATACCATCCGACTATGTTACCGGTGCCCTGGCCGACAACATGCCTCCACCCTGGGGGCAGCTGCTGCTGGATTTTGCAGCCGGAGACAATGATCGCCAACAAAAGCGAGATTTACTCATCGACAATGTGAGACGCCTGGTCAACCTGCAGAAGACCCATTCCGGCACCGACCACAGTGGCGATACCATTATCCTGGTGGAAGATGTGACCGAAGCCCAGCTGATGGAGGATGAATTGATCCATAGCGAGCGGCTCGCCTCAGTGGGTCGACTTGCGGCCGGCGTCGCGCACGAGATCGGTAACCCGGTTACGGGTATTGCCTGCCTGGCACAAAACCTGCGCGCCGAGAGTGAAGATCCGGAACTAATCGAAATTGCTGAGGATATCCTCACCCAAACCGAGCGAATTTCCGCCATTGTTCAAACACTGGTGAATTTTTCCCACGGCGGCAAGCACACCGAAATACAGACCAAAGACAGCGTCTGCCTTTACGATTGCGTCAATGAAGCCATCAAGCTGCTGTTGTTAGACAAAGAATCGAGGCCGGTTAGCTACCTCAATAGCTGCGATGGTCAGTATCTGGTGATTGGCAATCAACAACGCCTGACCCAGGTATTTCTCAATTTACTGAGCAATGCCCGGGACGCCTGTTTGCCCAACCAGCAGATAGTTATCAGCAGCTGGCTGGTCAATCAGCAAACGGTTGCAGCGGCGGTAACCGACCCGGGCAGCGGCATTGATCCGGTCAAACTGGAACACATTTGGGAGCCCTTTTTTACCACCAAGGATCCTGGCCAGGGCACCGGACTTGGGTTGGCACTGGTGTATAGTATTGTCGAGGCCCATGAGGGCAGGGTTCGTGTAGAAAGCCCCGTGGGAAAGGACGCCAGCGCCGGTACTCGCTTTATCATTGAGCTTCCCCGCAGCCACCAGGGCAATTCCAGCGACTGGTCCATATGAGGCATTGGCAAAGACAGACAAATCCGGTTATGGTTAATCAAGCATTGATATTGTTGCCGTGCCAGCAGGCTTTCCGCCACCTATTCCTGCAGGAGTAATATGCCAGATATCCTAATCGTGGATGACGAACCAATCATTCGAAAGTCGTTACGCCGCATGCTGGAACGCCACCAGTATGCTGTTTGCGAGGCAGGAACCGTTGCCGATGCGCTCGCCAAAATGAAAAGCACCACCTTCGACTTGATTATCAGCGACCTGCGACTGCCTGGCGAATCCGGCACTGCCTTAATAAAACCAGCAGGTAACACACCGGTTCTCATAATGACCAGCTACGCCAGTCTGCGCTCAGCAGTTGATTCTATGAAGATGGGCGCTGTAGATTACATAGCAAAGCCCTTCGATCACGATGACATGCTTGCCGCTACAGCAGAGATCATCAGCTGCAGCAAACAGCAACAATCGCAAAATGGCGATTCTCACAGCCACTCTGAACCATTGCCGGGCTTTATTGGCAATTGCCAGGATATGCAGAAGCTTTATCGGCAAATAGGCAAGTTCGCCCCCACCAATACGACTATCCTGGTCCACGGCGAAACTGGCACCGGCAAGGAACTGGTCGCGCGCGCGCTGCACGCCTTCAGCCACAGAGCTGATAAACCGCTTATTTCGGTCAATTGCGCTGCCATCCCCGAAACCCTGATTGAATCAGAATTGTTCGGCTACGAAAAAGGAGCATTCACCGGGGCCACCAGCAACCGTATGGGCTTAATCGAAGCGGCCAGTGGCGGCACTCTGTTCCTCGACGAGATTGGGGAGTTACCGATAGAAGCCCAGGCGAGGTTGCTGCGATTCCTCCAGGAAGGCGAAATTCGCGCCATCGGCTCAGTCCAGACCCGCAAGGTCGATGTACGTCTGATTGCCGCCACCCACCGCGACCTCAAGCGGCTGGCTAGTGAGGGGCGTTTTCGGGAGGATCTCTACTACCGTATCAATGTAATGCAGTTGAACCTGCCGCCACTGCGGGATCGCGGTAAGGATATCCTTGAAATAGCCGAATCTTGCCTCACTCGCAGCTGCCAACAGCTCGACGGCAAGCGCCTCCACTTTTCCGCCAAGGCGATCCAGGCCATTACAACCTATCGCTGGCCGGGCAACGTCCGGGAATTACAAAACGCGGTCGAGCGGGCTGTAATCCTTTGCGAAAGTGATGAGATCGATTATGAACTACTGAATATCGATATCGAACTGGTGCGCGTAGGCAAGCAGCACGGCTTGGCAATAAACGGGGTTGAGCCACTTCGTAGTGTTAGGCGAACCGAAGACGAGCCCGACGAAAACTTATCGCTGGAGGACTATTTCCAGCGCTTTGTGCTTGAGCACCAGGACAGCATGAGCGAAACCGAGTTAGCACGAAAACTGGGGGTCAGCCGCAAATGCCTGTGGGAACGGCGCCAGCGACTGGGGATTCCACGCAAGAAAAATCTAAAAAATTCATCCCGCGCCGGCAATGCCTGAGAGCATGAGGCTGCCGAGACGAGCCAACAAGTGTTACCTTGTGGCAACTCAGGTAACACCTTCCAGGCTCATTGGTAACAAACGGACTACCTCAAACACCACGCCAACCAAAGAAAATATCTAAGCTATTGTTTTATATATTTATTTCAAAACTGGCACGAAAACTGCTTTATTACTGTTGAAAATAATAACTACAAATAATAATAAGACGAAGCATAACAATAATAAAAGGAAGACGAGACCTGGATGGGGAGAGAGATCTCCCTGTCTTTACTAAATTTTGCGACACAATCCTTCGCCAGCTCACCAGTGACACCAACAAAGCACATCACCTGTCAGCCGAGAGCTCGCCGCCACTGTGACATCACGAAACCAGCCCCGGCATATGCTGTCCGTCAGCAGTGTGTTAGAATTCCGGCTCGCAATCGGGCTGAGCGCCCCGCCGCGACCGGCCTTTCAACAGACACAAGGGCATTCATGTTAACCATACTGTGCCAGCAGCACCCACTTCAGCTCTCTCTCTCACCGCAATCAGAATTCCTCCGCCAATGACGGTGCATCATTCTATCGACCCACAGAAATTAAGCCCCAATGCGCTGAAAGTCATACAGCGCCTCGAAAGCGAAGGTTTTGCAGCTTACCTGGTGGGTGGCGGCGTTCGCGATTTGTTGCTGGGTAACACGCCCAAGGATTTCGATATATCCACCGACGCTCGACCGGAGGAGATTCGCCAATTATTTCGTAACTCCCGCATCATAGGTCGACGCTTTCGTATCGTCCACGTCCTTTTCGGACGCGAAGTCATTGAGGTAACGACCTTTCGCGGACAACACCCGGCTAAAAATGAAACAGACCCCAATAAACACGCGCGGACGTCTGACTCTGGCCGCCTCCTGCGGGACAATATCTACGGCTCTCTGGAAGAGGACGCCCTGCGGCGTGATTTTACTGTCAACGCCCTCTATTACAGTCCTTCCAGCGACAGTATTCTCGACTATTGCCGAGGGCTTGATGACCTTGACAATAGAACATTAAGATTGATTGGTGAGCCGACTACCCGGTACCGGGAAGATCCGGTAAGAATGCTGCGGGCAATCCGCTTCTGCGCAAAGCTGAATTTTTCAATGAGCCCGGAGGTGGTCGCTCCGTTCCAGGAACTGGCGCCACTGCTGCACGACATTCCGGCAGCACGGATGTTTGATGAGGTGTTGAAGCTGTTTATGTCAGGCTCCGCACTTGATACCTATCGTGAGTTGCAGCGGCATCGCCTGTTTGGTTTACTGTTTCCCGCCAGCCAACGAATCTTGCAACATGACGACCCGGTCTGCCATCAGTTTATTGAGGCGATGTTGCGCAATACGGACCTGCGGGTCAATCAGAACAAGCCTGTAACCCCGGCGTTTCTCTATGGAGCCATCCTCTGGCCAGCCGTGCGGCAGCAGACCGAAGCTTTGCTAAAGCAAGGCGAGCCCCCCGTCCCGGCGCGACAGCAGGCAGGTATCGCGAGTATCGAGCATCAACTCCAGTACACCTCGATACCAAGGCGGTTCAGCACCCCCATGAGAGAAATATGGGAGCTCCAGGCTCGGCTTGAATCCCCCCGGGGAGCCGACCAATTGCTCATCCTGCCGAGGTTTCGCGCAGCTTACGATTTTCTGTTGTTGCGGGAGGAAGCGGGGGAAGATACCGGCAGTATGGGAGCCTGGTGGACCCAATACCAGGAGGCAGACGAGGAGCAACGCAAACTGTTGCTGAGCCAGATACAGCTGAACCGACCCAACAAGCGCAAGCCTCGCCGCAAACGACGCGCTCCACGTCGAAAGTTTTCTGACCAGGCGCCATGAAAACCAGTTACATTGGCCTTGGCAGCAATCTTGGGCAACCCACCGAGCAACTCGCCAGTGCCTTGCAATTCCTGGCGCAGTTACCAGGGAGTGAACTGCACGCCTGCTCTCCCTTTTACCGGAGTCGGGCCATAGGCCCCGGCGCCCAGCCTGATTACATAAACGCCGTGGTTCAACTGGAAACCCTGCTAGAACCGCAACAGTTACTGAGTTTATTACAAGGTATTGAGCAACAGCACGGAAGGCTGCGACTGGAGCGCTGGGGACCAAGGACTCTCGATCTGGACCTATTGCTGTTTGATCAATTGACACTGGATACCCCGGAACTCAAGCTGCCGCACCCACGGATGCAGCAACGCGATTTTGTACTGGTGCCACTACACGATATTTGTCCCCGGCTTCGACTTCCCAATGGAGCCGTTGTTGCCGAATTAATAGCCACTATGGATACCAGCCAAATGGCACTGCATTGCCCGCCGCCGCTTAACTGGAAATCACAGGGCGCAAGGCAGCCGTGAGTCTAACAGCGCTGCTTAAGAACAAAGAGCTGCCTCGCCATATCGCCATAGAAGGGCCAATTGGGGTGGGGAAGACCACGCTTGCCAGAAAGCTGGGCGCAAGCTTCAACTACCAGACACTGCTTGAGGACGCCGCTGAAAACCCGTTCCTGGACCGGTTCTACCGAAATCGACGGGAAGCCGCGCTGGCAACCCAACTTTTCTTTCTGTTTCAACGTGCCCAGCAAATTCGTGATATGCGCCAGGGCGAGCTGTTTGAGCCAGTCCGGGTAGCCGACTTCCTGATGGAAAAGGATCAGCTGTTCGCCACCATCAACCTCGACCCCGACGAGCTCAAACTCTACCAAAAGGTCTACCAGCAACTAACCATCGAGTTGACGCCGCCCGACCTTGTCATATATCTCCAGGCCCCGGTCGATGTTCTGCTGTCGCGCATCCAACGACGCGGGCACTACGCAGAAAAGTTGATTGATAAAGCCTACCTGGAAGAGCTCAACAACGCCTACAGCCAGTTTTTCCTGTTTTACGATGCAGCGCCACTACTCATTGTCAACGCCACGGATATCGACCTGGCCAACAATGACAGGCATTATTGCGAGCTGGTTGAATATCTGCTCGAAATCAAGGGCGGGCGACACTACTTTAACCCCAGCATTTTTCACTAGTAACCCCGTACCGGGAGATTAACAAGGAGCTCACCATGCCCCAGGTTACCGCACAATCACTGCGCCAACTCAAGCAACAAGGCGAGAAATTTGTCTGCGTGACCGCCTATGATGCCGGATTCGCTGCGGTCATCGGGCGCGCAGGGGTTGAGACAATATTGGTCGGCGATTCACTTGGCATGGTAGTTCAGGGCCATCGCGATACCCTCCCGGTAACGATGGATCACATGACATACCACATTGAGGCGGTGAGTCGCGGCAATACCAATTCCCTGCTGATAGGGGACCTGCCGTTTATGAGCTACGCCAACCCCGAGCAGACCTTGCACAATGCCGCTCGCCTGATGCAGGCCGGAGCGCATATGGTGAAACTCGAGGGCGGCGCCTGGCTCTGCGACAGCATCAACCAACTCACGGAGCGCGGCATACCGGTATGTGCCCACCTGGGCCTCACACCACAATCAGTCAATACGCTCGGTGGCTTCAAAGTGCAAGGGCGCTCAGAATCTGCGGCTAGCCGCATTATCGATGACGCCCACCAGGTAGAAGCTGCAGGTGCCAGCCTGCTCGTACTGGAATGCATCCCGCAGCAACTCGCCGCTACCATCAGCGGGCAACTATCTATCCCGGTGATTGGCATTGGCGCAGGACCCGGTACCGATGCTCAAGTTCTGGTGCTGCATGACTTGCTCGGTGTTACCGCATCTCCACCGCGCTTCGTCAAAAACTTTATGGCGGGCCAGGACAGCATCGAAAACGGCATCAGGGCTTTCTCCAATGCGGTGAAAAACGGCGAATTCCCCGGCGATGAACACAGTTTCGATTCTGAGTACTGAGCACGCGCAAAACCGGGACAACCGCAACAAATTCCAAAACCCATCAACTTTTATTTTCAAGCGTGTGCAACGGTAACAATACTCCCAAACTTCGCTTCTCTCGGTAACATTTTTTTGCCATCATCCGATGCGCTTGAATTGATACTCCCCGGCAATTATTGCATACTTGCGCCCTCCCAAACGGGTGAAGATCGTTGTAAGCTTGGCTAGCAAAACATTTATGAGAACCATGGGCATAACTCACCGCTAAAGCAGGTGAATCAAAACGAGGCATCGTGTGCCATGCAAACACTGACTTCGGTCGATGCACTGCGTCGAGCAGTGAACAAAGCCCGTAAAGCAGGTAAGACAATCGGTTTTGTACCGACGATGGGCAACTTGCACGATGGCCATTTGCAATTGCTACGTCGTGCCAAGCACCTGGCCGACTGTGTCGTCGTCAGTATCTTCGTCAACCCGCTGCAATTCGGGGTCAACGAAGACCTCGACGCCTATCCCCGCACGCTTGCCGCTGATAAAGAAAAATTGTTTGCGGAAGGTGCGAACTTTTTGTTTGCGCCAGGGGTCGACGAGATGTACCCGGATGGAATGCAGCCGCAGACTCTGGTCTCTGTGCCTCGAATCACTGACTCACTGTGCGGTGCCGCAAGGCCAGGGCACTTTACCGGTGTTGCCACTGTAGTAACCAAGTTGTTTAACATGGTACAACCGGATGTTGCGGTTTTTGGGGAAAAAGATTTTCAGCAGTTGATGGTAATACGCAAAATGGCCAGCGACTTGTGTATGCCCATTGATATAGTGGGCGTCGCGACAGTACGCGAAACTGACGGCCTGGCAATGAGCTCGCGCAACAACTTTCTATCTTCCAAAGAGCGCCTTGTTGCGCCAAAGCTGCACCGGATTTTGCAAGATTACCGTGAAGCAATTGCCAACGGTTTCGACAACTACCAGCACCTTGAAAAACATGCTTATGAAGATCTGGTACTCACTGGATTCCAGCCTGACTATGTGAGCATTCGTGACGCTGAAACCCTGGAGTCGATTACCCCCGACACCGAAGCTATCGTGATCCTGGCTGCAGCTCGCCTGGGACGCACCCGCCTCATCGATAACGTCACGCTCAACCTGAATCCCTCCGCTGACTGGGGTATGCTGGCCAGTAACTGAGAACTGACCAGCCCGCTGTTTAGTCTCTGGCACTGCCAGTCCCTTCCAGGACTGGGTATAAAGCACCTGCAGGAATCCCCCCTATGTATTACTCGCCAGCACTCATTGTGCTTGTTGTCACTGGCATATCTAAATTTCGGGCATAAAAAAACCCGCGACAACGGCGCGGGCTTGCAGGATTCTGGGCTGGATTGCTGACGCTATCCAGCCCGCTGTAATCAATCAGACCTCGGTTACAGCCTCGGCATCCGACTCCGACACTTCCTTCATCGACAGTTTGATACGACCACGACCGTCGACATCCAGTACCTTGACCTTAACTTCCTGGCCTTCGGTAAGGTAATCAGACACTTTCTCAATCCGCTCCTGAGCGATTTGGGAGATATGTACCAGACCGTCCTTGCCAGGCAGGATATTGACAAAAGCGCCAAAATCCACGATGCGAGCAACAACACCCGTGTAAATTGCACCGACTTCTGCTTCCGCGGTAATCGATTCAACTTCGCCTTTGGCCAGCGCCAGTGAGTCGGAGTTGGGCGCGTAAATGCGCACGGTACCGTCGTCGTCGATATCGATCTGGGCGCCACTTTTCTCGGTAATGCCGCGAATGACCGCGCCGCCGGGACCAATGATGTCCCTGATTTTATCTTTGTCGATTTTGATGGAAACCATACGCGGAGCTGTCTGGGCCACGTCTGCCCGTGACACTGACAGCACCCGGTTCATTTCACCAAGGATATGCAGCCGCGCCTGCTGTGCTTGCTCCAGCGCTCGCTCCATGATCTGCTCGTTGATACCTTCAATCTTGATATCCATCTGCAGCGCGGTAACGCCCTCGGCAGTGCCGGCCACCTTAAAGTCCATATCGCCGAGATGATCTTCATCACCCAGAATATCGGTCAGCACTGAAAAGCGATCGCCCTCCTTGACCAGGCCCATCGCAATCCCGGCTACCGGTGATTTCAGCGGCACACCTGCATCCATCATCGCCAGACTGGCGCCACAAACACTGGCCATTGAGCTGGAACCGTTCGACTCGGTGATCTCCGACACGATCCGAATAGTGTAGGGAAAATCTTCTGCGCTGGGCAGGACTGCGGCCACTCCGCGGCGCGCCAGGCGTCCGTGACCGACCTCGCGGCGGCTGGTAAAACCGACCCTACCCGCTTCTCCCACCGAATAAGGAGGGAAGTTGTAGTGCAACATAAAGTTGTCTTTGCGCTCACCTTCAAGGGCGTCGATAAACTGTGCATCCCGTGAGCTTCCCAGCGTAGCCACCACGATGGCCTGGGTTTCGCCACGGGTAAACAGCGCCGAGCCGTGGGTACGCGGCAGGATACCCGTCTCTATCATTATCGGACGCACAGTCTGGTTGTCGCGCCCGTCAATACGCGACTCGCCATTGAGAATCCGACGACGCACGATCCGGCTTTCAAGGCCCTTGAACAGATCTTTAACTTCGTCAGCAGATACGTCGCCGTCCGCAGGTGCCAAAGCTGCAACTGCTGCCTCTTTAACCCTCGACAGGGCTTCGTAGCGCTGCATTTTATCGGTAATCCGGTAGGCTTCACCCACCGCCTCGCCAAAGCCATTTTCCAGGGCATCGATCAGCGCGGTATTCTCAGTAACGGCTTCGATTTCCCAGCGCGGCTTACCGATTTCGCTGGCCAGCTCTTTAATGGCCTGGATCACCACCTGCATTTCCTGTTGGGCAAACAACACTGCCCCCAACATCTGGTCTTCAGTCAATTCCCTGGCTTGAGACTCGACCATCAGAACCGCGTTCTCAGTACCAGCCACCACCATATCGAGGTGAGAATCAGCCAGCTCACTGTAAGTAGGATTGAGCAGGTAGCCATCTTCGGTAGTAAAACCGACCCGGGCCGCGCCAATTGGCCCGTTAAAAGGAATACCGGAGATCGCCAATGCGGCAGACGTGCCGATCATTGCAATCATATCCGGATCAATATCAGATTCCGCTGACAGTACAGTAATAATAACCTGCACTTCATTTTTGAAACCCGCTGGAAACAGTGGGCGAATAGGTCGGTCTATCAGACGGGACGTTAGCGTTTCCTTTTCACTGGGCCGCGCTTCACGCTTGAAAAATCCGCCGGGGATGCGACCCGCAGCATAAGTCTTTTCCTGGTAGTGAACTGCCAAGGGGAAAAAGTCCTGGCCAGGCTTGGCTGTTCTTGCACCCACTACAGTCGCCAGCACCACCGTATCGTCCATACTGGCCAACACCGCTCCACTGGCCTGACGTGCTACTCGGCCCGTCTCCAGGGTTACGGTGTGCTTACCGTAACTAAATTTTTTGATAACAGGATTCACAAATAATGCCTCCGATAAAATTGATCAATGCACCCAGGCCCCATTGCCGGAGTGCACTCTGCAATTAGCGACGCAAGCCTAGACGCTTGATCAACTCGGCGTAGCGGTTGGCATCCTTACGCTTGAGATAGTCGAGTAATTTACGACGCTGGTTAACCATACGAATCAGCCCCCGACGGGAGTGGTGATCCTTGGCGTGCCCTTTGAAGTGGCCTTGCAGCTTATTGATATTCACGCTCAACAGGGCAACCTGCACTTCCGGAGATCCGGTATCGCCTTCTGCCTGTTGGTAATCTTTAACGATGTCTGCCTTTTCTTGCGCTGATAATGCCATTTTTTCCTCCATTGAATATGCGTAAATTAACTAACCCAAACGAACCGCGCATACTTACAGATCGCTTGCCTTCAAAACCTCAGTGCTCACCATCAGGCGACGTGGGGCTAGCCGTCCGTCGTCCAAAATTTCACCGACGCCTAGAAATTCTCCGTTGTCTTCTACAATGCGTACCAAACCAGTAGTCGGCATATGAGCCGCCAACACCGCCTGGCCCTGACGCAAATAATAACCGCTAAGCTCCGGCAACACGACCGTAGGCATCCCCACGATTGCGCTATCTACCGGCAACATCAGGGCTTTCAATTGCTCTAGTTCCTGTTCCACCGCTAGTTGTTCCAGCAAATCCAGATTGATGGACTGTTCCAGCGAATAGGGGCCAGCACGGGTGCGGCGTAGCTCGCTGACGTGACCACCACAGCCAAGCTGCTTGCCAATATCTTCGGCCAGTGAGCGAATGTAAGTGCCCTTGGAGCAACGCACATTCACTTTGAGGTGTGCATGCTGGCCCGCTTTAAAATCAAGGACCTCAAAACTGTGAATCGTTACCCGCCGGGACTTGCGCTCAACTTCAATTCCGGCCCGTGCCAACTCGTATAGCGGCTTGCCCTGATGTTTCAACGCTGAATACATCGGCGGCGTTTGCTCGATCTCTCCTCTAAACCCCGCTAACAGCTGTTCTATCTCTTGCCTGGTGATTTTTGAAGCATCGACCTGTGACAGCACCTCACCTTCTGCGTCACCGGTACTGGTAGTCACACCAAGCACAAAGGTACTATCGTACTCCTTGTCCGCATCGAGCAAAAATCTCGACAGCTTTGTCGCTTCACCAAAACACAGCGGCAAAACCCCGGTTGCCAATGGATCGAGACTGCCCGTATGGCCCGCCTTGGCGGCATAAAGCGCGCGCTTCGCGCGTTGCAGGCAGGCATTCGAGGTGATACCGCCGGGCTTATCCACCACCAACACCCCGTGAATATCCCGCCCCTTGCGGCGTCTCGCCACCCTAACTACCTTGTCCTTCCGGGTCATCGCCTTTGAGCATGGACTGGTCAGTTGCCACTGCCCGGTCGATCAGGCTGGAGAGCTGCTGACCACGCAGCACACTGCTATCAAAGACGAAACTTAATCGCGGCGTAGTGCGCATGGTACTCGACTGCGCCAACTGGCTACGCAGGAAACCCGCCGCACCATTCAGCACTTCCAACGCCTCTGCAGCCTGGCTGGCGTCGTCCTTTCCCATGACGGTCACAAACACCCTGGCGTGCGCCAGGTCACGACTGACCTCAACATCGTTCACCATTACCATGCCGATGCGGGGATCGCGCATCTCACGCTGGATAAACGAAGCGATATCACGACGCAGAGTGTCGGCGACCCGCTGTTGGCGACTATAGTCTTTAGGCATACCCTGGGGGACCTATCGTTTTTTCAGTTGGGGCGGCTAAAGCGTCCGCGCTACCTCATGGGTATCGAACACTTCGATCTGGTCGCCCGCGCGCACGTCATTGTAGTTTTTCACACCAATGCCACACTCAGACCCAGAGCGAACGTCGCTCACATCGTCCTTAAAGCGGCGCAGGGACTCAAGTTCACCCTCGTAAATCACCACATCGTCACGCAGCACACGGATGGGCTTATGGCGGTAAACCGTGCCTTCCGTCACCATACAACCTGCTATCTGGCCAAACTTCGGCGAACTGAAAACCTCGCGCACCTGGGCAATGCCGACGATCTCCTCGCGCAACTCGGGCGCCAGCATTCCGGTAAGGGCATGTTTCACATCGTCGATAAGGTCGTAGATAACACTGTAATAGCGCAGATCAACCGCCTCTGCTTCAACCAGCCTGCGCGCCGCATTATCGGCACGCACGTTAAAACCGAAAACCACCGCACTCGAGGTAATCGCCAGATTGATATCCGTTTCGGCGATACCGCCTACTCCTTCGGAGACGACATTAACTTGTACTTCTTCATTGCCGACATCGGCCAGCGCAGCGACGATAGCTTCCAGCGAGCCGCGCACATCTGCCTTAACCACAACGTTCAGCACTTTCTTCTCGCCGGCGGTCATGTCGCTAAACATGCTGTCGAGTTTAGCTGCCTGCTGGCGCGCCATACGGGCGTCGCGTTGGCGCGTATAACGATAGGCGGCCACTTCACGGGCACGCTTTTCATTCTCCAGCACCACAAAGTCTTCACCGGCTTCCGGAGTGCCATCAAGGCCCAGTATTTGCACCGGAATCGAAGGTGTCGCGATATCTACCGGCCTGCCGTTTTCGTCAAGCATCGCCTTTATCCGTCCGTACTGAACACCGGCAAGCACCACGTCGCCCGCTCGCAAGGTACCGCTTTGCACCAGCACTGAGGCCACAGGCCCACGGCCCTTGTCCAGTCGAGATTCAATGACGATGCCCTTGGCAGGAATGTCGGCAGCGGCCTTAAGCTCGAGGATCTCGGCCTGCAACAGGATGGCATCCAGCAAATCATCTATACCCAGCCCGGTGTGAGCCGACACCTGGACAAATTGCGTATCACCGCCCCAATCTTCCGGGATAACACCCTTCGCAGATAATTCATTCTTGACCCTGTCTACGTCCGCGCCTTCCTTGTCCATCTTGTTAATCGCAACAATCAAAGGCACGTCGGCAGCGCGGGCGTGCTGGATAGCCTCAGTGGTTTGCGGCATAACCCCATCATCAGCAGCGACTACCAGGATAACCAGGTCGGTACTCTTCGCACCACGCGCCCGCATCGCTGTGAACGCTGCGTGTCCCGGGGTGTCGAGGAAAGTAATCATGCCCCGCTCGGTCTCGACGTGGTAGGCACCGATATGTTGCGTGATGCCACCGGCTTCGCCAGAGGCCACTTTGGCCTTACGAATATAATCCAGTAACGAAGTCTTACCATGGTCAACGTGGCCCATCACCGTCACAACCGGCGCGCGCCCCTGTGGCGTACCCCCGGTATGCTCCAGGCTTTCCTCAAGGCTCTCCTCGAGGGCATTGGCGCTCACCGGCACAGCATCGTGCCCCAACTCCTCCACTACCAGGATGGCGGTATCCTGGTCTAATGGCTGGTTTATCGACGCCATTGTACCCATGCCCATTAATACTTTGATCACAACACCGGCCTTGACTGCCATCCGTTGTGCTAGCTCACCCACTGTGATGGCTTCTGGAATCTCTACCGTATGCATTTTTTTCTCGACGGGCTTTTCAAAGCCGTGTTTACCGTGCTCTGGATGAACTGCTTTCTTACCTTTGCGACGACCGCCTCGCTTAAGCTGACCATCACCTTCCTCTTCGTACTCATCCAGCAGCTCAACGTGTGCGGCGTGGCTCTTGGAGCGCGCCAATCCGTCATCGCGTCGCTTAATGCCACCACCAGCCTTACGCGGGCGTTGTTCATCGTCCAAACCCAGCGCCTTTTGCTTTTTCTTTTTACCCAACGGCTTTTTAGCCGTATCAGCAGCCGCTGCACTTTCGACATCAGCCACCGAGGCCGGCGCGGGTTGGCTGCGCCGCGCCAGCTCCTGTTTTTCCTGTTTTTCCTTTTCTTCCCTTTGCTGCTTCTCTTTCAGAATCTGTTCGCGCTGAATACGTTCTTCATCGGCCTGGCGTTGGCGCCGTTCGGCCGCAGCCTGACGAGCGACCTCCGGATCAAACACGTCCGTACCGCTGTCTTCAGGCGCCAACACCATTTCTTCTTCGACTGCCTCCGGGATCACAATCTCTGGTTCAGGCTCTCCCGGTGCTTCAGGCGTGACCGCTGGCTCCTCAGCAACAACCGGCTCAGGAGGAAGCTCTGCCTCTGCAACCACTTCCACCTCGGGCGTAAGCTCGCTGCTCACCTCGGCGCTTTCCAACACCTCAGGCTGGATCTCTGCAGGCTCGACAATAGCTTCACCTGGCGCTCCCGGAATAGCGGCTTCCGCGGTTTCAGCAGCCTCTGCGGCTTCAGCAGCTTCGCGCTCTGCTTGCGCAGCCAACTCGGCCGGATCGCGTTTGATATACGTGCGTTTTTTGCGAACCTCGACGCTTACCGCCTTCTTACCCTGCGACTTGGGTGACCTGAGGGTACTAATGGTTTTACGTTTCAGCGTAATACGCTTGGGGCTACCGGAAGCTGACGTATCTCCGTGGCTGTTCTTGAGATGCGCCAGTAAAACCTTTTTATCCTCTTCCGATACAACCTGTTCAGCACTGCCATGACTCAACCCGGCCTCACGCATCTGCTTAAGCAGGCGCTCTACCGGGGTGCCAACTACATCGGCCAGTTCTGTTACGGTCACATCTGACATGCAATATCTCCTGTATCCCGTCGCTGGTTACAAACTACTCTCCCTGTTCTTCGAACCAGGGGGCGCGAGCGGTCATAATTAATTGTGCGGCGCGTTCCTCTTCCATACTCTCGACCTCAAGCAACTCTTCAACTGATTGCTCCGCGAGATCTTCCATGGTGACGATACCGCGACTTGCCAGTACAAACGCCAAATGCCGATCCATACCTTCCATAGCCAGCAAGTCTTCAGCGGGCTCGGCCGCTTCAAGCTTCTCTTCACTGGCAATGGCCTGGGTCAACAGCGCATCCTTGGCCCTGGCCCGCAGTTCTTCTGCTATTTCTTCGTCAAACGCATCGATTTGCAAAAGCTCGCCCAGTGGCACGTAGGCTACCTCTTCCACCGAGGTGAAACCTTCTTCGGCCAAAATGGCCGCCACGTCTTCATCTACATCCAGGGCGTCCATAAATATCCGGACGATTTCACCCGACTCTTCTTCCAGCTTGGCGGCCGCGGCTTCAACGCTCATCACATTGATCGCCCAACCCGTCAACTCGCTGGCAAGCCTGACGTTCTGGCCACTGCGCCCGATAGCCTGGGCGAGATTGTCTTCCGCTACGGCCACGTCCATCGTGCGGGAATCCTCATCAACGACAATGGATTCTACTTCCGCCGGCGCCATCGCGTTAATCACCAACTGTGCCGGATTGTCGTCCCAAACGATGATGTCAACTCGCTCATTATTGAGCTCGTTGGACACCGCCTGCACCCGGGAACCACCCATACCGACACAAGCACCAACGGGGTCAATACGGCCATCATTAGTTTTGACCGCGATTTTTGCTCGCGACCCGGCATCTCGAGCAGCTGCTCGAATTTCAATGATCTGCTCGGCGATTTCCGGCACTTCGATACGAAACAGTTCAATCAATATTTCATTACAGGCCCGACTCAGGAGCAGCTGCGGACCACGAGCGTCTGGATTCACCTCCATCAGGATCGCACGCACGCGATCGTTGACGCGATAAACTTCACGACCCACGGTTTCTTCCCGCGGCATAATCGCTTCTGCGTTGCCGCCGAGATCCACAATAATATTGTCGCGAGTTACCCGTTTGACAGTACCAGTGAGCAAATGACCCACCTTGCCGCGATACTCCTCTACTACCTTCGCCCGCTCAGCTTCACGCACCTTGTGCACAATCACCTGCTTGGCGGTTTGCGCGGCAATACGCCCGAACTCAACGTTCTCGACTAGTTCTTCGTAGATATCACCGGCCTTGAGATCAGGGTCCTGCTCGTGGGCTTCTTCCAGGGTAAACTGGGTTCCCAACAAAGCCAGGGTGTCGTCGTCGACCACCTCCCAACAGCGCCAGGTTTGATAATCCCCTGATTCTCGATCAATCAGGACTCGCATATCGGCGTCTTCTTCGTAGCGCTTTTTTGCCGCCATGGCCAATGCAGCCTCCAACGCCTCAAAAATCACTTCCTCAGAAACGCCCTTCTCATTCGACACCGCCTCTGCCACCAGCAGAATTTCCTTACCCATAGTAAGCTCCGACCACTTGTTTCCAGTGCATACTTGTCAAGCCTTGCCCTGCGCCGGTTCCCCGGCAATATTTGCCCGCTCAATACTCTCGAACGGCAACAGGTACTCTTCATCCCCGACGATCAGGGACACCTCATCATCAACAATGCCACCGAGCACCCCGCTGAATCGACGCTGCCCTTCAAATGGATAGCGCAATCGCAGCTTGACCGGGTAACCGGTATAAAGCTGGTACTGCTCCGGCGTGTAAAGAGGCCGGTCGATACCTGGAGACGACACTTCGAGGGTAAATTCTCCGCGAATCGGCTCGTCTACATCAAGCACACTGCTCACTTGACGACTTACCCTGGCGCAATCCTCAACGGTGACACCCTCGGGACCGTCGATAAAAATTCTCAGCAACGCGGTGCGCCCGCCGGTCTGATATTCCAGGCCCCACAGCTCAAACCCCACGGCTCTTACGGCAGGCTCTATAAGCTCATGTAACTGCGCACTTCTCGCCACTAACGTCACCGGCTGCTTTGCCGCAAGCTATAAAAAAAGGGCACATGGCCCACTCATCACTGCCAACACTCGCAAACGAAAAAGCCCCTTTAGGAGGGGCTTTTAAACGAGCATGCAGATCGATGCTCGGTAGACTCAAAACTCTGTGCCTACTGTATTGGTAGCGGGGGCTGGATTTGAACCAACGACCTTCGGGTTATGAGCCCGACGAGCTACCAGACTGCTCCACCCCGCATCAAAGCTTCTCCTGTTTTGCACCGCTTTTTTGCAACGGTCCTGATCAGGGAGGGCAGATTATAGGGATGAGGCCACGTATGGTCAAGACCCTCTGCAATAGATTTCCCTCACGCAGGACATTTGTCTGCCAGCAGACTAGCTTCAAGGCCTGCAGCAGAAGCATCAGCAGCGCGCAGGGCTGGCGTTTTGCTATCATAATGGCTCTAAAGTTGCCGCGCCCGGCGCCATCCACTCCGAGACCAGCCCAGTGCCAAGCAAACCAGAACAGCTGACAATACCCGATGACGAGCTTCAATTCAGCGCAATTCGGGCCAGCGGTCCAGGCGGCCAGAACGTCAACAAAGTTTCCAGCGCTGTTCACTTGCGCTTCGATGTACGCCGCTCCTCAATGGCAGAGACAGAAAAAGCAAGGCTGCTCCAGCATAGCGACCAGCGCATCAGCAGCGAAGGGGTTATCGTTATCAAGGCCCAGCGCTTTCGCAGCCAGGAAAAAAACCGCGCCGACGCCCTCCAGAAATTGCATTTGCTGATCGCAGAAGCCCTCGCCATCCCGACCCATCGCAAACCGACCAAACCCGGCAAAAACGCTCGCAAGAAGCGAGTCGACAGTAAAACCCGGCGCGGCCAGGTTAAGCAACTAAGGGGAAAAATCCGCGACGACTGAGAACATGCACTATAGAATGCCGACGCGAATACGGCACGCAGTTTGCCGTAGATGATTCACTTATCTGCTATGAAAGGAAGTCGGTGTTGTGTTCGACGAACAGGACCTGGTTAAACTGGCAACTATGACAATGCCATTCGGCAAATACCAGGGCAGGCTACTTATCGACCTGCCTGAGGAATACCTGCTTTGGTTTGCCCATAAAGGATTCCCCGCTGGCGCCCTCGGCAAGCTGATGGCGCTAAGCCTTGAAATCAAAATCAACGGCCTTGAAAACCTCATCGAGCCACTTAAATCCGGGTCGCGCCAAACATCGCCCGATTCATCAGGATAACAAGGTATGACCATGAACTATGTTATCGGCCAACGCTGGATCAGCCATTCCGAACCGCAGCTGGGCCTCGGCATCGTCAACGAAACCGCCGGCCGCAGGGTGACCGTCAGTTTTCCAGCGGTGGCAGAAGAGCGCATCTACGCTGGCGACAATGCCCCGTTGAGTCGCGTCATATACAAAGCAGGTGATTGGGTATCGACCATCGACGGTGTTGAACTAAGCATTGATGCCGTGCAGGAGTTGCGTGGCATCGCGCTGTATCGGTGTAAGGATAGCTCTGGCAATGAACGCACCATTGCCGAATTGGAGTTGGATTGTTTCGTCCAGTTCACGACACCCAGGCAACGCCTGCTGAATGGCCAGTTCGACAAAGACCCTGCTTACCAATTACGGGTGGCCACCCTGGAGAAAATGGACCAATTGCAGTCCTCTCCGGTGCGCGGATTGCTGGGAGCACGCACCAACCTCTTGCCCCACCAGGTGTTCATAGCCAGTGAGGTCGCCAGCCGCTACGCTCCAAGGGTATTGCTCGCCGATGAGGTGGGTCTTGGCAAGACCATTGAAGCCGGCATGATATTGCACCAACAACTGCTAACAGGGCGCGCCCAGCGTACGCTGATAGTGGTTCCGGAAACCCTGCTTCACCAGTGGCTGGTGGAGATGCTGAGGCGTTTTAACCTGCGCTTTGCCCTGTTCGACAGCGAGCGTGTTCACGCCCTGATCGAAGAACAGCCCGACCAGAATCCGTTCCACAGTGAACAACTGGTGCTTTGCGCCCTGGATTGTCTATGTGCCGAGGAGACGATTGCAGAGCAGGCAACGGCAGCAGACTGGGACCTGCTGGTCGTGGATGAGGCTCATCATCTGCATTGGTCGGAGCAACAATCAAGCCCTGAATACCGCTGTATTGAAAGCCTGGCGGCACACAGCAAAGGACTTCTGCTACTCACTGCCACCCCGGAGCAGGTCGGCATCAGCAGCCATTTTGCCCGGCTGCGCTTGCTCGACCCCTCGCGTTTTCATCGGCTGGAGCAATTCGAACTGGAAGAAGCCGGCTACCAGCAATTGAACCAATTGGTGCAGGAATTGCTGCAATCAGAGGGCCCACCGGAGCCAGGGTTGGTGGAACGCTTGCGCACCTACCTGCCAGAAGCCGATAGCTTTGCCAGCGGCGAGATCGAGCTTGCAGAAGTATTGCATCGACTACTGGACCGCCATGGCACCGGCAGAGTGATGTTTCGAAATACCCGCGCCGCGATACCCGAATTCCCCCAGCGCCGACTGCACCCCATGCCGCTGCCCTGCCCCGATCTCTATGCCTCACCAGAAGCCCGGCTGAGCCACAACAGTTTGCATCCAGAGCTCGATCATAGCAGTGAAGACTGGCTGCGCGAGGACCCAAGGGTGTCATGGGTAGAAAACCTGTTGCGCCAACTGCGCCCCGAAAAGGTATTGATCATTTGCGCCCATGCCAGCACCGCGGTGGCCCTTGAATACCAGCTACACCTGCGCTCGGGCATTCGCAGTGCGGCGTTTCACGAAGGTTTGAGCATCATAGAGCGTGACCGGGCGGCGGCCTGGTTCGCCGAGGACGACAATGGCGCGCAAGCCCTGGTATGCTCAGAAATCGGCAGCGAGGGCCGCAACTTCCAGTTTGCACATCACCTGGTACTGTTTGATCTGCCAATCAATCCCGACTTGCTGGAGCAACGTATCGGCCGGCTCGACCGCATCGGCCAGAGCCACCCGATTGATATCCATGTACCCTATCTGCAAAACACTGCCCAGGAGGTCTTGTTCCACTGGCTACACGAAGGTATCGGGCTGTTCGAACGCAGCTGCTCGGCTGCCTATGCCATTTACCAGTCATTTGAGCAGCAACTGCAGCGCCAACTGCAGCAGCCCGACGAAGATCTCGCGCAGCTCATCCAGGATACTGCCGAGTTCACCCGCGATACCCTTGACGCACTGCAACAGGGGCGCGATCCGCTATTGGAAATGAGCTCCTGCGATCCCACCCGGGCCCAGGTAAAAATCGACATTATTGAAGCCACCGAAAACCCTGAAACCCTGCAGAGCTACATGGAACAACTGTTCGACCAGTTTGGAATTGAACACGAACACTATGCTCCCAACGCACTGGTACTGCGCACCTCCGAGCATATGCTCTACGACTATTTTCCCGGGGTTAGCGAAAGCGGCACCAGCGTGTCCTTTGATCGCCAGCAAGCCCTGGTACGGGAGGACCTGGAGTTCCTCAGCTGGGAGCACCCGATGGTTCTGGAAGCAATGGATATGGTTTTCCAGGGCCAGCTTGGCAATGCCGCAGTAAGCAGCATAAAAGTCCCCGGACTGCCTCCGGGAACCCTGCTGCTGGAAGCCTGCTTTGTGGTCAACTGCGCGGCCCCCGCCGGGTTGCAAGTCTCGCGCTACCTGCCGCTATCGCCGGTTCGACTGCTGGTAGACAGCAATGGCAAAAATCTCAGCGAAGTGCTGTCGCACCAGCAGCTGAATGACCTGTGCAAAACGATTAAGCGCACCACCGCACTGGCGGTGGTGAACCGGGTGCGCAACGAAATCGATCAGATGATCGACAACTGTGAGCAGCTTGCAGCTGCACAGCTACCCCAAATATTGCAGGAGGCGAGTGAATCCATGGAGCGCGAACTCAGCGCAGAAGCCGACCGCCTGAGCGCCCTGCGGCACTACAATCCTTCCATTCGCGAAGAGGAGATCAACTTTTTCCGCGAGCAACTGACGGCAGGAGTGCGCCACATTGCGCGGGGAGAGTTCAGCTTACAGGCTGTCAGGGTGGTAGTTAGCACCTGATTCAGGCCGCCGCAAGGATCACTTTAATGGGGTATGGTACTTATTTTTTTTTTCGTTATACTAGCCCGTAGCAAGTGTTCCAGGTATTTCAGAAGCTCCACTCGGTATCTACTGTTAATTACCTTCTACCATTTGCAAATTAAAATTGACACAACTGATATATGTTAGAGGAAAATTACATGGCTACCGGTACAGTTAAATGGTTTAACGAGTCCAAAGGCTTCGGCTTTATTTCACCTGCCGATGGCAGTGCAGACGTGTTCGTACACTTCTCCGCCATCACTGGCTCTGGCTTCAAGACCCTGGCAGAAGGCCAGGCAGTAAGCTACGACGTGGAAATGGGTCAGAAAGGCCCCCAGGCGAGCAACGTCAAGCCCGAATAAGGCGACCCAGCAAGCCCGGAACCCCGCCTTGAGCGGGGTTTTTTTATGGCCGGACGATTATTTTATTACTCCAGCATTACCAGCCTTAGCATCCTTCGGCGGTCTGATTCAGGGGTCGTGTAAAACCCCAAATGAATGACAACTCCGCTACCTCCATTTCAGCCCCAGTCGACCGAGGCGGCATCGACCCGGGCTATGACCGCCAGAAACTGGTCGCCGTATTTGTCCAGTTTGCTGTCACCGACGCCGCTAATCTCGAGGAATTCCTCCCGGTTGCGCGGCCTTAAGCGCAGCATGTCGCGCAGGCTGGCGTCGTGGAAAATCACGTAGGGAGGAACCCCCTGCTGCTCCGCCAGGGCCTTGCGACAATCGCGCAAGGCCTGCCAAAGCGGCATATCCTCTGGCTCAAGACGCGGTTCGGCACGCTTTGAGCCACGGGTTTTCATGCGCTCCTGTTCTTCACGCAACAACAGTTGTACTTCGCCCCGCAGCAGCGGCCGGCTACTCTCGGTCATTTTCAAGGCGCTGAATCCCTCCATATCCACCCGCAGAACACCGCGCACCACCAGCTGCCGCACCAGGGAGCGCCACTGTGGCCCGGTCAACTCGCCGCCAATACCATAGGTGCTGAGCTGGTCGTGACCGAAGCGCCTGATCTTTTCGGTATCGTGCCCAAGCAACACATCCACGACGTGTCCAACCCCAAACCGCTGGTCGGTACGATACACACAGGACAGCAGCTTCTGCGCCGCCTCGGTTGCGTCCCAGCTACGAGGCGGCAACAGGCAGACATCGCAATTGCCACAGGGCTCTGGCGCGGCCTCACCAAAATAGCGCAACAGTACCTGGCGGCGACAGCTAATCACTTCGCACATCCCCAGCAGCGCATCGAGCTTATGCTTTTCAATGCGCTTGTGCTGCTCAGACCCGGCGGAATTGGCTTGCATCTGCTGCAAGCGCACCACATCTTGCAAGCCGTATACCATCCATGCGTCCGCCGCCAGTCCATCGCGGCCTGCCCTGCCGGTTTCCTGGTAATAGGCTTCGATACTTTTTGGCAGATCGAGGTGGGCGACAAAGCGCACATCGGGCTTGTCGATACCCATGCCAAAGGCAATGGTGGCAACGATCACCACTCCGTCCTCGCGCAGAAAGCGGTCCTGGTAGGCAGCCCGCAGCGGCGCATCCAGGCCGGCATGGTAAGGCAGAGCATTCCAGCCCTGTTGCTGCAACCAGGCCGCGGTCTCATCCACCTTTTTGCGCGACATACAGTAGACAATGCCAGCCTCGTTGCGATGCCCGTCAAGGAATGCCGCCAGCTGTTGGCGAGCATTGTTTTTAACGGCAATGGCGTAGTAAATATTGGGGCGGTCAAAACCGTCGATAAAGACTTCGGCTTGCCACAACTGCAAACGATCAATGATTTCCTGACGGGTGCGCTCATCGGCAGTGGCGGTCAACGCTATGCGGGGGATTGCCGGAAAGTGCTGCTGCAGGGTTTCCAGCTGCAAATACTCCTGGCGAAAGTCGTGGCCCCACTGGGACACGCAATGCGCCTCATCGATAGCGAACAGGGCAATCTCGAGCTGGCCCAGTAATTCCAGGTTGCGAGCCTGCAGTAGCCGCTCCGGCGCCAGGTACAGGAGGTCGAGCTCGCCTGCCCGCAATTGCTGCTCGACCTGGGCCTGGGCTTCAGGGGCTAAGGACGAATTGAGGAAGGCGGCACGCACCCCGAGCTGGCGCAGACTGCTCACCTGGTCCTGCATCAGCGCAATTAATGGCGACACCACAATGGCTACACCCGGCCGCACCAGCGCGGGAATCTGGTAACACAGCGACTTACCGCCACCCGTGGGCATTAGTACCAGGGCATCCTTGCCCGCCACCACAGCATCGATAATTGCCTGCTGTTGCCCGCGAAAAGCATCGTAGCCAAACACGTGGCTTAAAACCGTCGTGGCCTTAGTCGTCATAGCGTATCCCGGAATGTGGCAACGCTGTGCAAGCGCTACAGTAAACAAAAAGCGTCCCAATGCCTGCGGCCAGTCATAGCCAGCCGGCAGCACGGTAAAAGAGTGATCAAACAAACATGCTAGCACGACGGCAATGGCGCCACATCCGCCACGCGGCGCTAGCCGGACTCGTCCGGGCGCACATAACCCTGGCCCAGGTGGGTTCGTGGCGAACTGAACGGCCAGGCCGGCGTCTCTTCTATAAGATCCGCCTGCTCGGGCAATGCCTGGTGGCGCGCCTCGAGCCGCCCCACCAGCCACAGCGCCGCAAAAAATGCGATGCCGCCAAACACTATCGCTCCGGCCAACTCTCCCGCGAGGACCCCGCGGGCACCAAAGTAGCCAGAGAGCAGGTAGACCATCGGCACCGTTCCCAAAAACGTGCGACTGAAATTGAACAGGGTAGCGACATAGGCTCGATGCAGATTGTTAAAAGTAGCATTAGCGACAAACAACATGCCTACAAACATAAAGCCACCGACCAACCAGGTGGTGTAAAAGGTAATCAGGTCGGCGGCCTCACCACTGACATCAAAGGCCTGAACAATCAAATCCTGGAGCAGGAACAACAGCAACCAGACCAGCAGGCTGTAGCCGATATTCAGTAGCAGGGCGCTAATCAAAGTCTGGCGCACTCTAGGGTAAAGCCCGGCACCTGCATTTTGCCCAACAATCGGGCCAATGGCGCTGGACAGGGAAAAGATCGCGGCAAAGGCTACCGGCGTAATGCGCCCGAGAATCGCGGCACCGGCCACCGCACTATCGCCATAGGTCGCCATGGTTTTCAGTACGTAACTGGCTCCGAGGGGCGTCGCAACATTGGTCAACAGGGCCGGGCCGGCAATCACCGAAATAGAGCCCAGATCGCGCCGCAATAACCGCCAACTGAAACGGGTAGGCAGCCTATGAACCACCAGGATTGCATGCAAGCCCAGCGCGAATAGCGCCACGCGAGCCGCCAGAGACGCCACAGCGGCCCCCTGGATACCCCAGCCGAAACCAAAGATGAAGACCGGGTCGAGCACCGCATTAGCCAGCGCCCCAGCCAGCAATGCGTACATCGATCGGCGTGCATCTCCGACGGCCCGCAGCGCGGCCGCAGCGCCCATTCCCACCGACAGTATCGGCGTGGCGGGCAACAGGATTTGACTGTAATCCATTGCCAACTCGAGAGTACGACCCTGGGCGCCCAGTAGGCGCAGTAGAGATTCCAGGTAGAGCCAGGCCGGCACACAGATCAGGCACGACACCAGGGTGCTGAAAACCATTACATTGGTGCAATACTGGCCGGCAAGCTCCCGGTCATGAGCACCCTCGGCCCGGGCGACCAGCGCGCCCATCGCGATTTGCAGGCCAATGCTCACCGCCGTCAGGAAAAACAGCAACGTGCCAGAAAAACCGATTGCCGCCGCCAACTCCACCTCACCCAACAGGCTGAGAAAATACATATCGACAAGGTCGACGGTAAACAGTGTCAACAGCCCCACTGCGCTGGCACCGGTCATTACAATAATGTGTCGCGTGGGTGAGCCGCGGGTAAATACTGCTCTAGGCATCCTGGCTATCAGCCTTGTGTTGGTAGGTGGTAATACTAGTGTGCCGCGAGAACCAACCCGGGCGCGGGGCCGCGGTCCGCTTAAACCAGCCGATGCGGTTCCAGCTCAATGTTTTGTACTTGATTGCCCAGCAACACGATCTTTCCCCGATAGCGTTCCTCGCCCGTCGCGGTGAACTCAAAGAGAAACGAGCGCCACATCCGCAATCGTCCCGCGCCGTCCCGCTTCCACCAGAAACCGCGCAGCACGACCGTATCGTCGAGTAAGCCGATATCCATCTCTGAGCAGTGTTTGCGGGTAGCCCGGAGGGCAATCTCCTTCATACCATGGGCATGCCAGGCGTAATAGCAAGCGGCTAGTAACAGGGTTAGCCAAAACAGGTCAGCAAGGTTATACATGGTATTGCAACTAGCCCGGAGAAGGAAACTCCGGCTATAGTAGCCGTTCCTGCCGCTGGACCCAAATGGCGGTGCTGGCGCAGTCTACTGTGGAGATCCGTATGAAACTTCTACCCCTGACAATTATCATCGCCAGCCTGCTGCTGGCCGGAGCAAAGCACGCCATGGCCGAACCCGACAAGTTGCCACCCGAGTCCTCAGTTGCCACCCTCTCCGTCAGCGGCCAGGCCGAACTGAAAGTCGCCCCCGACCAGGTCACCATCGACCTTGGGGTCAGCACCATTGCCACCACTGCCGACAAAGCGATGGCCGACAACAATGCCACGATGCAGCGGGTAGTTGACGCGCTGCGCGAGATGGGCCTCAAACCTGAAACCCGCCAGTTCCGGCTGCAGGCCCTATGGACGCCCCGCCCGGCCAAAGCAGACCCGGACTGGCAGGCTGCGATCAACGGTTACAAAGTAGACAATAGTATCATCGTGGTGAGCACCGATTTGAGCCTCGCCGGCGATATTATTGCTGGCGCCACCGGTGCCGGCGCCAACCACATTAACGGGGTTAGCTTCGGACTCAGCCAGCCGCGCCAGCACCGGGAAGCCGCCATCAAGCAAGCTACCGAGAATGCCGCCAGCGACGCCCAAAGCCTGGCAGCCGCCGCGGGCCAGACACTACTCAGAATTATCAACCTGAACCTTGATCATAGCGACGCCAGTCCGGTGCAACTGCGACAGCAAAACATGCTCCGCAGCGTCGCGATGGCCGAAGATGCCGGTGGCCCACCGCTGGAGGCCGCCGATGTCAGCGTGCGGGCGGCGGTATCCGTTCGTTACGAAATCCACTGAAAACCCCCACACGCAGCATGTCGCAACAGCAATGTTGCGGCACTGCCGGTGACCCCTCGCCGTTATGCCGGGCTATCCAGCACCGGCAATTCGGTTTTGGCGATAACCCGCCGCAACACAAAGCTTGAGTGCACACCGCTGACCCCATCGATGCGGGTCAGCCGCCCCAGCAGGAATTCTTCGTAAGATTCCATATCCGGCAACACCACCTTAAGCAGAAAATCGGCCGCTTGCCCGGTGACGATGCTGCATTCAATCACCTCGGGAAACTGGCTGACTTGCGCTTCAAAATTGGCAAAGCGGTCGGGGGTGTGGCGGTCCATGGTAATACCAATTATCGCCGTTAAGTTCAGGCCCAGCATCGACTGGTTGAGAATGGCGACATGGGCTTCAATTATGCCGCTCTCCTCCAAGCGCTTCACCCGCCGTGAACACGGCGTTGGCGACAAGCCCACCTGGTCAGCCAGCTCAAGATTGCTGATACGGCCATTGCGCTGCATCAGATGGAGAATACGGCGATCAATACGATCCAGCTTCATACTTGCCCCGGCTGCCTGCCCAAAACACTTTAATGGCAGCACTTTATCTATTATTAGTGTTATTAGCTACGTTAAAACAATATATTAAATATTTATTGCAAAAAAAGGCATCAGAGATGCAATCTTTGCAATCTATCGCTAGTGCGCCAACCCTATACTATGTTCCGTAGATTGCCTTCAGCCTGCCGTCGGTCGGTCGCTGCTGAGCCCAACCAGGTTCACCGGTCGACCACCGATCAGCCACTCCACAAGAGTGCGCCAGCGACGCGTGCGGGTAGGCCGGGCCGCTACCGTAACTCCAAGCCCACACTCAAGGACAGCGCAACAATGACAGCGTTTAACCACCGCAAATATCGCCCCTTCCCGGGTATAGAATTGCCACAGCGTCGCTGGCCAGACCAGCACATTACCGCCGCACCACAGTGGTGCGCGGTAGACCTGCGCGATGGTAACCAGGCACTGGTGGAACCGATGAGTGTGGCGCGAAAAACCACTCTGTTTAAGCAACTGGTAACACTTGGCTTCAAGCAGATTGAAGTAGGGTTTCCCGCCGCATCGGAAGAAGATTACAGCTTTGTACGCCAGTTGATCGAGCGCGACATGATTCCCGACGATGTCACTATCCAGGTGCTGACCCCGGCGCGACAAGAATTGATCACTCGCAGTTTCGAGGCCTTGCGCGGCGCCCACCAGGCCATCGTGCACCTTTACAATTCCACCTCAACGGTGCAACGCGAGCGGGTGTTCAAACAGGGTCGCCAGGGCATTGTCGATATTGCCGTAGCAGGTGCTCGTGCGGTTGCAGCGTGCGCCGCGCAACAAGTGAACACCCGCTGGACCTTTCAGTATTCTCCGGAAAGCTTCACCGGCACCGAACTCGACTTTGCCGTTGAGATTTGCGACGCAGTGACCGAGGTATGGCAACCCGGCATCGAGCGACCGGTGATTATCAACCTGCCGGCAACCGTCGAGTTGAGCACACCCAATGTCTATGCCGACCAGATTGAATGGTTCTGCGACCATATTGCCCGCCGCGAGGCGCTGCTGATCAGCCTGCACACCCACAATGACCGTGGCTGTGCCGTTGCCGCCGCTGAATTGGGGCTGATGGCAGGCGCCGACCGAGTTGAAGGCACCCTGTTGGGCAATGGCGAAAGGACCGGCAATATGGATATTGTCACCATGGCTATGAACCTGTATTCCCAGGGTATAGACCCGGGGCTGGATTTATCCCGCATCGACCAGATTATCCGCACGGTGGAAGATTGCACCGGGATCGCGGTACACCCGCGCCATCCCTATGCCGGTGAACTGGTGTTTACTGCCTTCTCAGGCAGCCACCAGGACGCCATCAGGAAGTGCCTGGCAGAACAGACTCCGGACCGCGCCTGGGACGTCGCCTATCTGCCGATTGACCCGGGCGATGTTGGCCGCTCCTACCAGGAGCTGATCCGTATCAATAGCCAGTCGGGCAAAGGTGGGATTGCCTGGGTGCTGGAACGCGAACAAGGCATCCAGATGCCGCGCTGGCTGCAGATCGAGTTTAGTACCGTGGTCCAACGGCACGCTGAGCAGACCCAGAGCGAAGTCTCAGCGGCGCAGCTTTGGCAGCTGTTCCAGCAACACTACCTGGAGCAGCGCGGCCCCTGGCAACTGCATGGCTACCGCGCCGAGCGCCAGGGCGAATTCGACCGGGTCGAGATACAGCTGCTGCACGGTCATCAACCACGCGAGTTGAGTGGCAGCGGCCTGGGGGTGGTGGATGCCTTTGTCGCGGCGCTGGCAGAGGAAACGGGTCACAGCCTGGTTGTGGCGGAATATACCGAACATGCCCTCGGTCACAGCAGTGCAGACGCGGCAATGGCTTATATTCAGCTCAATGTTGACGGTCGACGCCATACCGGGATCGCCCGCAGTGACGACATTGTCGAGGCATCGATGCTGGCCATATTGGTAGCACTCAACCAATGCGAACAGGAAAACCAGCGGGTGGCTTGAAATCCGGGCTGCCAGCTCCCATAACTATGTTATGGAAAAAAGCATTCTTGTAAGCTGCGCCCACTGCGGCGCGACCAATCGCCTGCCCCGGGCGAGACTCGAGCAGCGCCCCAAATGTGGGCGCTGCAAAGCAGCTCTGTTCGAGGGCAAACCGATTGAGCTGACCAACGCCAACAGCGCTGGCCTGCTGGGCAATACAGATCTGCCATTGCTGGTTGATTGCTGGGCTCCCTGGTGCGGCCCCTGCCGCAGTTTTGCTCCCGTATTCGAGCAGGCCGCAAAGCTTTATGAGCCGCGCCTGCGGCTCGCCAAGCTCAATACGGAGCAAGAGCAAGCACTGGCGGCGCAGTGGCAGATTCGCAGCATCCCCACCCTGCTGTTGTTTAACAAGGGTCGCGAGCAGCAGCGCATTGCCGGCGCGATGTCACTGGCGCAACTGCAACAATGGCTGCAACAGGCCGGTATTAGCTGAGCACGGCATTGACGAAGGCGGCCCGGCCACGGCACACTGCCCCCTGCACACTGCGTTCATTTTAAAGGGGGCTAGAGCATGATCACTTATTTTTATTGGGGCTGCGTCATTGCATTGGTAATGCTTGCCATGTTCCTTATTGGCGGCAAATTGGCCAATTGGAAAATGGCTTTCATTGCCACTGCGATTATCCTGTTGGCGGGCTGGGCAGCCTACTATTTTCATTTCCAGCAGATATTCGTCAAACGCTACGGCGGCGTCATGACCGTTACCGTGGCAAACGGACTGCAACATATCGCGGCCACCTGGAAAGACGACAACCTGTGGATCGAGAACTACGACCCGGCAAAAAATATCTGTTACTTTGAGGAGTACTCGAAGCGCAATATGCTGGAAGGCAGGGTCAGCATCAAAAACTGCAACCCGATCGCACTCAAGTCCGCGCTACCTGGGCAAAAAATCTCCTCACCGCCAAACCCTGGCAAAGAGGAAAAGCCCACCGCTGCCGCGCAACAGTCCACGCCCGTAACAGAATATTAAAAGTACCGCAGCGACTGTCCCTTTGCAGCTTTTTTTGCGGCGCACAGCGCCGCCTATGGTAAATTATGCCCGAGACCCACAGCGACACGCTCGCACCCGTGATGCCTGGCAGGAGTAAATATTAATGCAACAACAGCCCTTCGCGATTGGCGCCAACCCAGACCTCACCCTCTACCTGCCGCTGGCCATGGCCAATCGCCATGGCCTGATCAGCGGCGCAACCGGAACCGGAAAAACCGTTACTCTGCAGCGCCTTGCCGAGGGCTTTTCCCAAGCCGGGGTTCCGGTATTTATGTCGGATGTGAAGGGTGACCTTTCCGGCCTGGCGAAAGCCATGGTGCCCAATGACAAAATCCAGGCGCGGGTCGAGGCCCTGGGACTCACGAATTACACGCCACGAGGGTTCCCGACCTTGCTGTGGGACATCTACGGCGAGCAGGGCCATCCGGTGCGCGCCACCATATCCGATATGGGGCCACTACTGCTGGCGAGCCTGCTGGATCTCAACGAAACCCAGACCGGCATTCTGTATGCCGCTTTCAAGATTGCTGATGACGAAGGCCTGTTGCTACTGGATATGAAGGACCTGCGCGCCATGCTTAGCTGGATCGCGGACAACGCCAAGACCCTGCGCCGGGATTACGGCAGCATGAGCAGTGCCAGTGTCGCCGCTATCCAGCGCCGCCTGATGGTACTGGAGCAGCAGGGAGCCGAGCATTTTTTCGGCGAGCCGGCAATCCAGTTGCCCGACATTATGCAGACCGATTTTTCCGGCAATGGCGTGATCAGCATCCTCGACGCCACCCGCCTGATGCAGGAACCACGCCTCTACGCCATGTTTCTGTTGTGGCTGATCTCGGAACTGTTCGAGCAGTTACCCGAGGTCGGTGATGTCGACAAACCTCGGCTGGTGTTCTTTTTCGACGAGGCGCACTTGTTGTTCGACGACGCACCCGATGCCCTACTCGACAAAATTGAACAAGTGGTGCGCCTGATTCGCTCCAAGGGCGTCGGCATATATTTCGTTACCCAGAATCCATTGGATGTGCCCGACTCGGTACTTGGCCAACTCGGCAATCGCTTTCAACACGCCCTGCGCGCCTATACCCCGAGAGACCAGAAAGCGGTGCGGGCGGCAGCCCAGACCTTTCGCACCAACCCCAAACTTGATACCGAAGCCGTTATCTCCGAACTCGGTGTCGGCGAAGCCCTGGTGTCTATTCTTAACGATAAGGGTCAACCGACCCCGGTAGAGCGCGTGCTGATCGGGCCGCCGGCCTCGCGCATAGGGCCTATCACCCGGCAGAACGCATTGAGCACCAGCAGCGCTCGCCGCTAGCACATCGTTACGACCAACTGCTGGACCGACACTCTGCTTACGAAATGCTGCAAGATTCGCACCGAAAACCTGGCCTTTGAAGCAGGCCATGCAAAAGCCAGCACGCAAAGCCTCGCAGCGCCAGACATCGGCTGAGGCCATGGTAAAAAGCGCCGCTCGCAGCTTTGGCAACCAGCTAGGCAAACAATTGGTTCGCGGCCTGCTCGGCTCTTTCCGCGGTAAACGCTAGCCAGGCACTCGACGCCGAGGGCATTTCGCGGTTATGGTTGCAGCTCTGAATAGCCCCAAACAACAACAACGAGGTAAACAGCATGACAATCAAGGTTGGCGACTCCATTCCCTCCTGCACACTTATGGTTATGGGCGAGAAAGGCCCTGAAGGCATCACTACCAGCGAAATTTTTGACGGCCAGAAAGTTGCCTTATTTGCGGTGCCCGGCGCCTTTACCCCGGGCTGCTCTATGACCCACCTGCCCGGCTTTGTGGTCAATGCCGACAAGATCATAGCCAAGGGCGTAGACAGCATTGTCTGCCTCTCGGTGAACGATGCCTTTGTCATGGATGCCTGGGGCAAAGACCAGAATGCCGACGCCATCATGATGGTGGCAGACGGCAATTGCGAATTGACCGAACTACTGGGTGTCAGCTTCGACGCCAGTGGCTTTGGTATGGGCAAGCGCTCGCAGCGCTACTCTATGCTGGTGAACAACGGCGTGGTTGAGGCATTCAATCTCGAAGCCGGTGCGGGCGTGGATGTCAGCTCGGCCGAAAACCTGATGAAGGCACTCTGAGCTTTGCGCGTAATTTGCAGCGCCTGATGGGCGCTGCAACACTGGCACGGGGCGCCGCCTGGCCCTGAAACTGTGCGTTGGGCATTACAACCAGCTGTGGCATACTCTCACCATGCTCAACATGGACTTCCGCCAAGCCGTTATTATCGACACCGACACCGAGGCGTGGGTACCCAGCCCTGCCCCCGGCGTGTGGCGTAAACCCCTGGCCCGTGAAGAACGTGAGCGCGGCCATGCGACGTCTATGGTGCGCTTTGATCCGGGCGCTCGCTTTGCCCAGCATGGTCACCCCCAGGGAGAGGAAATCCTGGTGCTTGAAGGCACCTTCTCCGACGAATACGGTGACTATCCGGCGGGCGCCTACATTCGCAACCCGGCAGGCTTCAAACACACGTCATTCAGCGACCAGGGCTGCACCTTATTCGTCAAGCTGCACCAGTTCCAACCAGACGATCGCCAGCAGATCCACATCGATACCCACAACACGCCCTGGATGCCCGGCCTGGGGCAGCTCAGGATAATGCCTCTGCACGAGTTTAAAGCAGAACATACCGCACTGGTGCACTGGCCTGCGGGTTATGAGCCGGCCTCGGGCAAGGGCTGGGGCGGTGAAGAAATCGTGGTACTGTCAGGTGAGCTGCGCAGTCAGGATAAACGCTATGGCGCCGGATGTTGGTTGCGGGGCCCGAGCCTGAGCAAGGATTTACGGAAAGTGGAAGAGGATACCGTCATCTGGCTCAAAACCGGTCATTTGGCACCGCTCTAAGCCGCCCGACGCCCGACGCCCGGCGCCCGACTTAACCCTCAACTAAATGCCCTTGGCATGCGCATATTGAGGGTGTTCAAGCCGCCATTGACCGCCACGATGTCGCCACTAACATAAGCCGAGGCCGGAGCTGCAAGGTAGAGTGCGCAGGCGGCCACATCCTCAACCGAACCCAGACGACCCATGGGTGTCAACTCGACCATAGCCTGCTCAAGCTCGGGGGTCAGGATAGCTTCCAGGGCATCGGTTCGGGTCGAACCCACAGCTATCGCATTGACCCGCACCTTGGGCGCAAACTCCTGCGCCAGCTCCCGGGTCAGGAAGGACAAAGCTGCCTTGGCGGTGCCGTAAGCAGCGAAACATGCCGAGGGGGCATGGCCCGCCACCGAAGAAATATTGACGATGGCGCCGCCGCCCGCCGACTCCACCATTTTGGGAGCCGCGATGCGTGACAAGGCAAACGCCGTCGCTACGTTAAAGCGAAACGCCATTTCAAACTCCAGGGTACTGGTCTTCAGGGCGGGCTTGGGGGGCGATCCGCCGGCATTATTAACCAGCACATCGACTCGGCCAAACTCATCCATGGTCGCCGCCATCAGTTGCAGCAACTGCTTTTCCTGCATCACATCGGTGGTGACCGCAATTGCACGCCGACCCAGCTCGCGCACCTGGGCCGCGATTTTCTCAATATCGGCGCGGGTTCGCGCTGCCACCACGATATCAGCCCCGGCCTGGGCGTAAGCCAGGGCTATCGCCGCACCAATACCCTTGCCGGCACCGGTGACGATAGCCACCTTGCCGTCAAGCTGAAACTGCTTGAGTATATCCATCGTGCAACTCCTTGAGACCAGGCCCTATCAAGCCATTAATTAAAACCGCTGGCAAGGTTCGCCAGCGGATGGCCCGGGGTTCACTTAAGCTGACCAGATCAAACCCGGGGCATTTAGCCCTTTATTTGATGGCACTGTAACCATACAATTCGATCTATAAAAAATTCTAATGTAAACGTTCGCATCATGCGTTCGCCGCTTGAGTGGCCTCAATAGGGGTGGCGTTACGCGCAAGCTGTTACAGTGAGGCCTACACTATGCGCGTAATTATCGTCGACGATCATGCCCTGATTCGCACCGGGATGTCGAATATCCTGAGCCAGCATTTTGATGCTGCCAGCATCGCTGAAGCCGCAACCAGCGCCGAGGCTCTGAGACTGTTGGACCAGGGTCCCGCCGACCTGGTCATCGTCGATTTGTTTATCCCCGGTGAGGATAGCTTTTGCTTTATCCGGCAGCTGTGTGATCAGTATCCTGCGCTGCTGGTGGTGGTAGTGTCGGCATCAGAAAACCCATCCCATATTCGCAAGGCCATCGATACTGGCGCGTCAGGATTTATTCCCAAATCATATTCCAGCGCCCAATTCCTTAACGCACTGGACATAGCACTTGAAGGCGGCATTTTTTTGCCCGACGCCTTACTCCAGGCCAACCCGGCGGCAATAGCGGCCAATAGCGAGACAGCACCCGGCACTACCCGCCAGCAGCTTCTCGCCTGCCTGACCCCGCGCCAATACGAAATCCTGCAAATGGTGGCCCAGGGTCACTCCAACAAGCAGATCGCGCGCCAATGCCAACTGTCAGAAAACACCGTAAAAGTGCACGTCAGTGCCATTCTGCGAGCACTGGGCCTGAGCAACAGGACCCAGGCCGGAATTTTGATGCAACAGCTCAAAGACTTTCCAGCCGCAGGCTAGCCAGGAGAAACCACCATTAAACGGATCAATCACCAGCTTAAGCAGCGCGTAAGTCCTGGCTTGCTGATAGCTGCCACAGCCTGCAATGCGCTCGGGCAAGTCGACAGCGACGGGGTCCTCACCGATGTCGATTTCCTGCAAAACACCACCATCGTCAACAGTGTGACGCACCTGCCGCAGCGCCTGTCCGATTCGCCGGTTGCCGTTAGCATCATTGACCAGCGCATGATCACGGCCTCCGGCGCCACCAGCCCGGTAGAGTTACTACGCCTGGTGCCTGGTTTCCAGGCCTATTACGTTAACGGCAATCGCTATGGCGCGAATTACCATTCCCTTGACGACGAGTATCCCAGGCGGATGGAAGTCAAGGTGGATGGCAGGCCAGTTTACGAGCCCATTCTTTCCTCCGTAGAATGGCATTCACTGGGGGTGGAATTACAGGACATCGACTATATCGAAGTAGTTCGCGGCCCCAATCAGCCAGCAGACGGCGCCAATGCCTTCCTCGGCACGATCAATATCGTCACCCGGTCACCCGTCGCCAACGAAGGCGGTGCGGTAAGGGCAACGCTTGGCTATGCCGACATGCGCCGGCTGTCAGCGGTCTATAACACCACCTTGGGCGATGTCCACAATCGCTTTACCGCCAGCTACGAAACCAACGACGGCTTTCCCGAGTTCGAGGGCGAGGCGGTCAATGACCAACTGGAGATCGGCCATCTAGGCTATCGGGGCGTGTGGACACCCAACCTGACCGATGTGCTGGATGTCCAGATCGGTTATTCCAGTAGCGAAAATGGCCTCGGCGGTGAAGGCCTTAACGGCAAGCCCAGTGATCTTCACCCGCGGGATTATCGCTACACCTACCAATCCGTGGACTGGCAACGCAACCTCAGCAGCACTCAAAATATTGAGGTGATGTTTTATCACAATTACATCAGCGCTGATGACGAGCCGCAGCAACTCGGCACCCTGGCGGCAGAATTGGGAATACCGCCGGCGTTAATCCCGATTCGGTTTCCAGGCTTTGAAGATTTCCAGCTGCCGCCACTTGAACTCGAAGCCCGCTCGCAACGTTTCGACCTTGAGTTTCGCCACAACATCGACTTCGACCGACGCCTGCGCATGAACTGGGGCGCAGCGCTGCGCTATGACCGTGCCAATAGTAAACAGCTATTCGATACCGACGACTGGTTGACCGAGACATCATTGCGTCTGTTCACCAATATCGAAGCAAAACCCACCAGCTGGCTCACGCTCAACCTGGGCTTGATGGGCGAGCACAACGAGCTTACCGGGTACTTTCTGAGCCCACGTTTCTCCACTAATTTCCACCTGACCCCCGAACAAACCATTCGCCTCACGGCAGCCCGCGGCTATCGCCCGCCCACCCTGCTGGAGGCCAACCAGTTTCAGGCCTATCGCGCCCAGGAGGTGGTAGGACTGCCGCCCGACCTGCAGGTAATCTCCGACCCCGACATGGAAAATGAAAGCATCACCAATTATGAAATCGGCTACCTTGGAGAATTTTCCAGGCTCGGTCTGGCGCTGGACATCAAGTTTTTTACTGAAAAGCAACAGCACCTTATCGACGAGGTTAGAGCTGAGGATGTGCCCGGCGACATCGCGAACCCCCTCCTGGTGCGTACCAACGCTATTGATATGACCACCAGCGGCTACGAAATAGGACTGAATTATCGTCCGACCCCTGAATTTCTGCTGGCCGCCCAGTTCAGTCATATCCACGTCGAGGGCGACCGGCAGCGCACGCTGCCGGTTTTCGACGAAAGCGATTTCGCGGATATGCGCTTCACCATACCGGAATACAACACCAACATCCTCGCCAGCTATCGCTTCCCCTGGCAAGTCGAATTCAGCGCCAACTATTTCCTCCAGGACAACGTCAATTGGCAGCAGGGTGCCAGGGTCGAGCGCTTTGACCGCCTTGATTTGCGCCTGGCCAAAACCCTTGAGGTGGGGCAAACCTCCACATTAATCGAATTGATTCTGCAAAACGCGCTCAATGACGATTATATTGAGTACCACGATTTCAATATCTTTGAGCGCCGCGCTTATATCAGGGTTAGCGTCGACTGGCAGTAACAAGACTACCCGAAGCGAAGGATCGTTGTGCTTACCCACGGTAGCAGACAGCCCCAACTCAAGAGCCCATGCCGGGCACTGGTCTATCGCATCGCGCTGGCTGTGTTTTGCATCGTCAGCAGTTTCTCTTTGCAGGCTGAAACCCTTGCTATTATCGTTAGCCTCGACGGTGCCAGATACCACGACATCGCCCGGAATATAGCGCGAGAGCTGCAATCCACCCGCAAGCTCCAGGTGGTGCAGCTGAAAAGCTCAGAGCTAGACCCCCGGGGTAGGGCACTGACCGATGCTGACATCCTGCTCACCATTGGCAGCGAGGCGGCGGGGAAAGCTCTACAGCAACGCGGTACACGGCCACTACTGTGCACATTTTTGAGCCAGTCGGCATTCGAGACGGAATTACTCCAGCACTTTGACTCTATCGACGCCGGGCTCAAGTCAGGTATTTCCGCACTCTATTTTGAGCAGCCTCCGCAGCGCATTTTCCAACTTGCGCGGATGATCGCTCCCGATGCAAAGGTGGCCGGTTTGGCGCTCGGCCCGGTGCTGCAGACACAGCAGCCAAACCTGGAACAACAGGCCCGCCAGGTGAAGCTCGAGCTGCGCACCGCAGTGCTAAGCCCTGACTCCAATCCGGTGAAAACTCTCGAGCCGCTGGTGGCACAGAGCGACCTGATGATTGCGCTACCCGACAAAGCCCAGTGGCACAGCCAAACAGCCAAATGGCTGCTATACCTGGCCTACCAAAGGTCAAAACCAGTCATAGCCTTTTCCGCACGCTTTACCGAAGTTGGCGCGGTAGCATCCTTATATACCAAACCCGAAGACATCGCCGAACAGGCTACGAGCATTGCCCTTGAGATGCCGGACACGCCCGGCCCGGGGCGTATCTACTGGCCCGAAAAATTTCATATCAGTACCAACCCTGCAGTGGCCCGATCGCTGGGCTTGCAACTACTCGATGAGAAAGACTACCGCAGCAAAATCAGCGGTGGCGGGGAGCCCCAATGAAAATGTTCTCGGCCGGGCCAAGACATATTACCAGCCAGATTTTACTGGCCGTGCTGTTACCGGTGGTCATCGTCACCACCGTAATCATCGCCTACTTTTCATGGGATCGATACCGTGACATCGAGCAAACAGAGCGCCAGCTTGGCGAACTTATCACCAACTACCTCGCCCAGGCCGCTGAACTCGCCATATACGCCGGCGACCGGAATCAGCTGCGCGAACTTGCCCGGATCGCCCTGCAACGCCCCGCCGTAGCAAGAGTCTGCTTTCTCGATAGCAATGCCAGCGAGCTGATTCGGGAGGGTCAAGTGCTACAACCAGAGTGCACAGAAAATACGGACAGCCAGCAACTCATCGTTACGCAATATGCGGATAGCATTCAGATTTCAAGACCGATAAGACCCGACCCACTGCTTGTAACCGACATCGATACGCCCACTTCGGTGGGCGAGTCAGACTCGCAAGCGATCGGCTGGGTGGTGCTGTCGCTGGACAACGCCGAGTTGGTAAGTCAAGTCCGGCAAATGCTTGTAAGCGCTGCCCTGCTGGCATGGGCCGGCTTATTGACTGGTGTGCTATTCGCCCTGCGCGCCGGCGCCAGGATCGGCGGCCCGGTGCGTGCGCTGACCCAACATGTCAAGCAACTGGAATCCAAAGCACCGAATATTCTATTCCCGCCTGAGGGAAGCGAGGAAATCATCACCCTGAGCAATGGCATCAATCGCCTGGCACAGAGCGTCAACACGCAAATGCGACAGCAGCAACAGCGCATTGACTCCGCCACAGCCAGGCTGGTCCGTCGCAACCGGCAACTGGAGGAGACCCGCGAGGTACTGGAACAGGCACTGCAAACCAAGAGCGATTTCCTCGCCCGCATGAGTCATGAACTGCGCACCCCCCTGACCACAATTATCGGTTTCAATCGACTGCTGGCACAAACAGAAAACCCCAGGCAGATTGAGCAGTACAGTCAACACATCGAACACGCCTCTATCCTGCTGCGATCCATTATTGAGGACATACTTGACTACTCGCGTTTGCAATCCGCCGCCGTGGAGTTGGAGGCCATTGCCTTCAACCTGCACGATTGCTTTGAGGATGTCATTGGCTTACACGGCTATGAGTCCATTGCTAAAAATATCGAACTGGTACTGTTGATTGATCACGATGTTCCGCAACTTGTGATTGGCGATCCCCAGCGGCTGAAGCAGATCGTCAATAACCTGTTGGCCAACGCCATTAAATTCACCGATTGTGGTGATGTTATCGTGCAGCTGGGTGTGGCGACAGCCACCGCAGATAGTGTGCTGCTGCAGTGCACGGTCAAGGACACCGGTATCGGCATTGGCACAGACCAACATCAACACCTGTTCCAGCCGTTTACCCAGGCCGACAACTCGATAACGCGAAAATTCGGGGGCACTGGACTTGGCCTGGCAATTTGCGAATCTCTGGTGCAACTGATGGCAGGCGAGATCAGTTTAAGCAGCGCCCCTGGCAAAGGCACCACGGTAATCTTCAGTTTTTCAGTCAAACCCGATGCTGCGGCGCAGACCAGCTCACCGACTATTCCCCCGGGAAACCAGTCGCTGCTTGGCTACGACAGCAACCCCTGGTCACGACGTGCGCTGCGTACGGCACTACTGGGGTGGAGCCACAATATATCGATCTGCCAGGATAGCGCCAGCCTGTTGAGCCGCCTGGGCAAGTCGAGGCCGGACCTGCTGCTATTGAGCCTCAGCCAGGAGGAGGCAGCCAAGCCGGTGTTGTTGAGCCAGGTTCGCTCGCTCTACAGCGGCCCGATCCTGCTGCTGTCGTCCGCCCCGGATCTGACCCAGCATATTAGAGATTGCGGTATCCCTGCAGCCGACATTGATTTTGCCCTCAAACCCCTGCGCCGGCAAAGCCTGGTGTCCCAGTGCCGCAGCTTGGTCTCGGCAACTCCCGACACCATCCAGTCACAACAGCCAGGCGCCGGGCCCCTGGATGGATTACAGCTATTGGTGGCCGAGGATCAAAGTCCGATACGGGAGTTATTGGTCTCGCTGCTAGTGCGCCAGGGAGCCCGGGTTACCGCGGTGGCGGATGGCCAGCAGGCAATCGACGCCTGTGCCAAAATCGATTACGACCTGCTGCTGATCGACCTCCACATGCCACGCATGGATGGCCTCACTGCGATAGACCTGCTGCAGTACAACGGTTACCAGGCTCCTGTCATTTGCCTCACCGCAGATGTAACAGCTGCCGAGCGGCAGGCTCTAAGCTGGGCCGGCGCCAGCGCTATCCTGCTCAAGCCAATTGACGAGACAGCGTTGATCCGTAACATCTGCGAACTGTGCCAACGAAGTATGCCCCAGCCCAAGGTCGAAGCCCAAAACGCCGACCTGCCGCCCGAGCTGTTACCGGAGCTGGTACAGCAATTGTTGCTCGCCCTGCAGCGTGGTCGTGAGTCATTCAGTAGCGGCGACGAAGAAAGCCTGCAGGGCGCCTTACATGACATGCTGGGCCTGGCGGGCATGTTCCAGGAGAAGCTACTGTTCGAGTTAGTGAGGGAGATTGCGGCGCAGGCACACAGCTTGTCCCCGGAAGATGCCGAGCACCTGTTTGCCGAGGCTGAACTGCTAATACGAAAGTATTAGTACGTCAGATGAATAGCCATCGCGGCTAAAGTTGCTACAGTGGCAGTGCGGGTATGAGGAAGATATCCAGGACAAGGAGTCGTCCAAGTCAAAGTGGAATTGGCAAGGGGAGTATCCTCCCCTTATCCCTCTTGCTTAATATGCCGGGTTTCCCGGCATTTTTTTCGTGAAAAATCTATCCATAGCTGGTGACGGCCATCCGTTCAGCGGCCCGCTGTTCCGTTACTGCTGGTCAGCATCTTCATTGTCCGCTGCAAGCGCCGATGTGTCCTCACCACCGAAGGATTGCAGCAAGGCCGCGATAAAACGCGATAATTCGAGACTCATAATGGTGAAGTCGGCGTCGAATCGGGCGGCAGCATCTTCGGCATCAGTCGCCTCTGAGCGCTCCTGTATGACGTCGTCGAAGGCCAGTCGCTTGACCGCCAGTTCTTCGTCTATGAGGCACTCAATACCCCCCTGCCAGCATAAACTCAACCGCGTCACCGTTAGCCCGAGCTTGAGATGGCTGTTGATTTCCGCCGCCAGCAAATCCTGGTTTTTACAGCGAATCGTGGCACCTTCATCGGCCGGGTCTCGCAGCTCGCACTCATGCCCGAATTCGAAGCCCGCTGGGGGGGTGCCCTGCAGTAACCAGTCGGTCATGACTTGCAGCGGTATACTTTTGGGCCGCAACGGAATAACCGGCAGGCTGCCGACCGCCTCGCGCAACCAGTCGAGCAGTTCTTCGGCACGTTTGGCCGACGCCGCATTTACCACCAACATCCCGGCACGGGTATCAATATAGGCGTATACCAGGGCAGATCGAACCAGCGCACGGGGCATCAGGGTGAAAATCAGCTCGTCCTTGAGTTTGCTGCGCTCCGTACGACCCACCTTGCGAGTCTCTGTCAACTCGATAGCCTGCACCTGCTCTTCCAGTGCCTCGTTGACCACAGCCGCCGGCAGGACCTTCTCCTGGCGCCGGGCACACACCATGAGGTAGCCATCGCTGGCATGCACCAGGTCGGTATGGGGATGCCCCAGGGGAGCCACCCAGCCAGCGCGCATGGGCTCAAGATTGCCGCAGGGTACAAAAGGAAACTCTGCAAGGGCTTCGCCGAGTTGCTCGGCGCTCAATTCAAACGGGCGGGTAAAACGGTACAACTGTAAATTCTTGAACCACATGGGCTGCAACTCTCTGACGATAATATTGCCTGATCACAGGTGCATTCCGAGTGCCTATCATTCGCGCTATAGAAGACGAACTTCGCGTGGAATGCTACCGCATCGGCTATAGATGGGCCGGCGAAAATGCCGGCCCGGGCGCACCTCAATCGAGGATATCCAGTAATTCGACATCAAACACCAGGCTGGCATAGGGACCAATGGCGCCACCGGCACCGCGCTCCCCGTAGGCCAGTTCATAGGGCAGGTAGAGGCGCCATTTGGAGCCGACCGGCATCATCTGCAGCGCTTCCGTCCAGCCTGCGATAACGCCGTTTACCGGAAACTCCGCCGGCTCGCCGCGCTGGTAAGAGCTGTCAAACACAGTGCCGTCGGTCAGGGTACCGTGATAGTGGGTTCGCACGGTAGACGATGCCAGCGGTTTGGGGCCATCACCTGCAGCCAGAATCTCGTATTGCAAACCGGAGTCCGTTACGCTGATCTCATCCCGCATGGCATTGGCAGCCAGAAAAGCTTCGCCGGCGGCAGCCAGGCCATCGGCAGCCTCGGCCTGTTGCGCCTGGATTTGCGCCCGCACCTCGGCGAATGCCGCTTCTAACTCGGCCTCGGGTAAAGCTGCTTCAACCCGGTTGAGGGAATCTGCCAAACCCCCGATGACGGCATCAATATCAAGCCCATCAAAGGGACTTTCCAAAATCTGGTCGCCCATCTGGCGCCCTATTCCATAGCTAACACGTTGCTGGGCTGTTTGATACTTGTCTGACATTGGACTCTCGCGGCTTCGCTGAAAATGGCCGCGCAGTGTAGCATGAATTGCTGCAGCGTGATCCGCTTGCTGCTTGTTGCGGGTTACGGATCAGGCCCATGGCTTCGAGTGCATTGCTGAACCGCATCAGTGCATCGTCGAAGCCCAAAGCCGGTAATCCAGCCCCGCTTAGCTTGCCTCGCCAAACCAGCCAACAGGTACATTGATGGGCATCGACAGCAGCATTTGCGCATAGGCCTTACCCTGGGAGTCCACCCTGATTGATGCCGTGCCACCACCTCCAAGGGCCTCGGTCATCAGGAAATTAAAGGCATTGAAGCCCGGCACTTCGAATCGCTCTACCTCCCCCTCGACGAGATGCCCAAAATAGTCCTCGACCGCCTGGGCTGTGAGTTGCTCTGACAGCAAGGGCAAATATTCCGGGAGCCGCGCGATAATGCCAATATTGGCGTTGTTGCCCTTGTCACCGCTGCGGGCATAAGCCAGCTTCTCCAACGGCACCTGTTGCCATTCACCCTGGTAATCAAAGGGCGGCAAGTGCTGCCTGATTTTGGGCCTGGGGCTGGAACTGCCGGTAGTCTGGTAGCAACGGTTCTCTATCAGCTCATCACCCAGTTGCACGCTGACCATCACCTCACCCTTGTCGATCAGCGCAGAATGTACGCCCATCAATGGTTGCGGGCGCGGCCTCCCGGCGCCAAAGCCACTCATACCCGGGGCTGCCGAAGTGGCCAGGTAGGCCATTTCGCTCGCCGCAAATTGCAGGGCTTGAGGATTGTCATGATGCAGGCCGTACTTAGCCATCACCTCACGGGTATCTGAGGCGCGGGCATGAGGTCCGTAGGTATCCTCGGCGCCGATCACTTCCAGACTGACCCGGCGATAATCCGCGATACCGTGTTCGGTAAAGTAGCGCCGGGTCCGCTCCACCCAGGCGTTCAAATTGCAGCGGGCTTTGTCGGCGGCGCGCAAGCCCGCGATAAAAAAACTGCCCATCAGGCGGTAACCGTCAACATAGGTAGCACAAACCTTGTAGTAATTACCGGGCGCCCTGCCGGTAGCACCGCTGACCCGTACTTTATTGTCTGCGATTTGCTCAAGCTGCACCTGGCTGAAGTCGCAGCTCACATCCGGCAATAAATAGTTGGCGGGGTCACCAATCTCATACAAGACCTGTTCCCCTACGCTACCGATGCAAACCAGGCCGCCGGTACGCGGTGGAATCTCTATGGTAAAGCTGCCGTCAGCTGCCACTTCGGCGACCGGATAGCCTATATTGGAAAAATCGGGCACCAGATGCCAATCGGTGAAATTGCCGCCGGTGCACTGGGCGCCACACTCAATCACGTGTCCCGCCAATGCGCCCTGGGCCAATTGCTGGTAGTCGTCCCCGGCCCAGCCAAACTCATGCATCAAGGGCCCCAATACGATCGCACTGTCGACCACCCTGCCGGTCACCACCACATCGGCGCCGGCGGCGAGGGCATCGGCAACCGGCCGCGCACCAAGATACGCGTTGATACTGGCAAGTTTTTGCGGCAGCGCTTCACCGGTCTGCAATTCCGGCATTCCGGCGGCGGCCAACTCGCTGGCCCGGGGCGACAGATCATCGCCATAGACGCCGGCAATATTGAGCTTCAGGTCCAGCTCACTGCACAGGGTTTGCAGCGCCTGGATGCAGCCCGGCACGTTTACCCCGCCGGCATTCGCTATCACTTTGATGCCCCTGGCTGCGCAATCGGCCAGCACATCTTTCATCGCGACCGTCACAAAGTCGACGGCATAGCCCAGGTTTTCATCTTTGGCCTTGGCCCGCGACAGGATCGCCATGGTCACTTCGGCCAGGTAATCGAACACCAGGTAGTCGATACCACCCTTCTCCACCAACTGGCGAGCCGACAGTTGGCTATCCCCATAAAAACCCGATGCGCAACCGATTCTCACCGTTTTTTCTGCCATTAGTATTTACTCCTGCTCACTGGGATCCGGGCTGATCGTCGCCAATAATTGCCGTGCCTTAACCTGTTGACCCGGCTGGATGCTGATTGCCTCGACCGTACCCGCAATCCCGGCCTTTAGCTGGTGCTCCATTTTCATGGCCTCCAGCACTACCATGGTCTGACCCCGGACCACCGCATCACCAGGGTCCACCAACACCTTCACGATGGCACCGTCCATCGACGCTTTTAGCTCGCCGCTACCTCCGGCACCGGCGTTTTTTACCGGTCTATGGGTGATATCGTCAAAGCGAAAATGGCCACGACCGTCATCGAGAAACAGCGTATCTGCGGCAAACGCAAAGCGACAACGCTGGCGTAAAGTGTTGGTCAGCAACACACAGCTATGCCGCTTAATATCCAGCAGTTGTAGCTCGACATGCTGCTGTTCACAGGCAATGCGAAAAACAGCATCAGTTTCCTGCAGATGCAGGGCGTATTGATGATCCTCAAACTGCAGGGTCAAATAGGCGTTGTTTGCCGCCGCACTGCTCCAGTTGGCCGCGTCCTGTTGACCACGCTGGTAGTACAGCAACGCGGCTCGCCCCAGGGTTTCTATATCAGGCTGCTTTTGCTCCATGCTCGGATCAGCGGCAAAATGTTGCTCGATAAAAGCGGTGCTTGCTGCGCCCGCATTGAATACCGGGTGGCGCAAAATATTCTGCAAAAACAGCTTGTTGTTATTTACACCGAGCAGGCAAATATCTTCCAGCGCCGAGGCTGCCCGGCGCGCCGCTATATCCCGGCTTGCACCAAAGCCGATGACCTTGGCCAGCATCGGGTCGTAGTGAGAGCTGACCTGCTGCCCCGCCTGAATCCCGTAATCGACTCTAACGCCAGGCCTTTGCGGCAGATCCCACACCAGCACCGTGCCGGTCTGGGGCATAAAATTGTTGCGCGCGTCCTCGGCATAGAGCCGCACTTCGATGGCATGACCGCTCAGTTCAATCTCCCCTTGCCGCAACGGTAGTGGCTCCCCCGCCGCCACCAGAAGCTGCCAGGCCACCAGATCCTGGTTGGTCACCAGCTCGGTGACCGGATGTTCTACCTGTAACCGGGTGTTCATCTCCAGGAAATAGAAGTTCTTGTCTGCATCGACCAAAAATTCTACGGTGCCGGCACCGCGATAATCGCAGGATCTTGCAGCCTCCACCGCTGCCGCGCCCATCTGCTGGCGCAGCTGGGGGTCGACGAAAGGCGACGGCGCCTCTTCAACCACTTTCTGGTGACGCCGCTGAATCGAGCAATCCCGCTCGCCGAGGTGAACCACGTTGCCATGGCTGTCGGCGAACACCTGGATCTCGATATGGCGCGGCTGCAATATCGCGCGCTCCAGTATGAGCTCGTCACTGCCAAATGCGGTTTTCGCTTCCGAGCGAGCCATGGCGATTTGCTCGGCCAGCTCGCTGTCATCGTGCACCAGCCTCATACCGCGACCGCCGCCCCCAGCTGAGGCTTTCACCATGATCGGAAAGCCGATCTCAGCGGCCTTTTCGAGCAGCACAGCATCGCTTTGGTCGGCACCCTGGTAACCCGGAATACAAGGCACACCGGCCTCGAGCATGGCGATTTTCGACCGCCGCTTGCTGCCCATCAACTCTATAGCGTCAGCACCGGGACCAATAAAGGTAATGTCAGCAGCCTCGCAGGCCCGGGCAAATGCCGCATTTTCAGATAAAAAACCGTACCCGGGGTGGATCGCATCTGCACCGCTACGCTGTGCCGCCGCCACAATATTGTCTGCCAGCAGGTAGGATTCGCCAACCGCCGCCGGCCCGATGGCAACGGCCTCGTCAGCCTCGTGCACGTGCAGCGCATTGGCGTCGACCTCGCTATAAACTGAAACCGTGCGATAGCCCAGTTCCCTGGCGCTGCGAATGACCCTTACCGCGATCTCGCCACGGTTGGCTATAAGAATTTTATGCATATCGGTTTCCAAACCTCTGCCAGGGTGCAAAAAATATTGACGGGTACAGCGCCTCGCTGGTGGCGGCCGGCACTATTGCGCCCAGTGGGGCAGCCGCTTTTCAAGGAAGGCTCGGGTTCCCTCCTGCCCTTCGTCGGAGCCCAGCGCGGCACAAAAATCATCTGCCGCGCGATCCAGTAATTGCTCCAGCTCTACCTGACCGACATCCAGCAGTAACTGCTTGGTCGCGGCATTGGCCGCAGGGGCGCAGCGCTTCAGTTTTTCTAATACAGCATCCAGTTGCCGCTGCATTTGCTCGGTGCCATCGCTGAGATAATGCACAATGCCCAGTGTGTGTGCCGCCTCGCCGTCCAGCCTCTCGCCCAACAGTGCCAGGCGTCGCGCCTGGGTCAGGCCGATACGGGACACCACAAACGGGGCGATCTGCGCCGGAACAAGCCCCAGCCCGGTTTCCGGCATGGCAAACTTGCCTGGCGGTCGGCAATGGCGACATCGCTGATACAGGCGAGGCCGAAACCGCCGCCAAGTACGGCGCCCTCCAGTAAGGTAATTACCAGTTGTGGCGCCCGATTCACCTGGGTAATCATGCGCCCGAAAATGCGATTGAATTCCCAGGTGGCGCGCGCAGCGCCAGCCGCGTCCAGCCCTTCCTTGTTCATCCCCGAGATATCACCACCCGCGCAGAAATTACCATCGGCTCCACGCAGCACCACTGCGCGGATGTCTCGCCGGGGGTCAATCGCCTCAAATATCGCCATCAATTCTTCGACCAGCACAATGTTCATCGCATTGCGCTTGTGCGGACGGTTCAGTGTGACGAACAGCACCCCTTGCTGTTCGTTTAGCAACAATTCCTGGCATTGCGGCAGCGACATGGTGGCTTCTCCGGGTAGGGCTTGCTGGTGTTAAAGGCGGGCTATGCCAAAAGTATTGGGTTTGAGCTGGCGGCGGTCACCATCGCGACAAATGCGCAACACAAAACCGACCACGGCGCGGGTATCACGGGGATCAATCATGCCGTCGTCCCAGAGCCGGGCAGTATTGGCCAGTGCCCGCGACTTTGCCTCCATGGTATCGACGGTATCTTTTTCCAGGGCATCGAGCAGCTCGGTATTTACCTGACCCGCGCGCTGCATTTTTGCCTCGGCGACAGTGCGCAAGACACTGCCGGCCTGGGTCGGCCCCATAACCGACACCACCGTGCGCGGCCAGGCAAACATAAAGCGCGGGTCCATACCCCTGCCGCACATGGCATAGTTACCGGCCCCGTAGGAGCCGCCAACCACCACGCTGATTTTGGGCACCGTGCTATTAGTCACTGCCTGGATCAGCTTGGAACCATGTTTAATAATCCCGGCGCGCTCTGCTTCGGTGCCGACAATAAAGCCGGTGGTGTTATGCAGAAATAAAAGTGGGGTGGCGGATTGTTCGCACAGCTGGATAAATTGACCGGCTTTGACCGCGCCATTCGCCGTAATCGGGCCATTATTGCCAATCACACCGCAGGGATGCCCCTGGATTTCAATATGCCCGCACACCGTGCCGATATCGTAGTCCGGCTTAAAATCCAGAAAATCCGAGCCGTCGGCGATACGGGCAATAATCTCCCGCACATCGTAGGGGGTCTTGGGGTCTTCAGGCACGATGCCCAGCAATTCCTCTGCGGGCAACAATGGCTGCGCATAGCTCTTGCCCGGCGCCAGGGTCTCTGTAGCCGGTTCCAGCCCAGTTTGGCGGTAATTTCCCGGGCGATGCGAATACCGTCGACATCGTTCTCGGCCAGGTAATCGGCGGTACCGGCGATTTCGCTGTGCATCTCGGCTCCACCAATCTCCTCATCGGTGGCTATTTCCCCGGTCGCTGCCTTGAGCAGCGGGGGACCGGCCAGGTATACCGTCGACTGCTTGCGAATCATAATGACGTAATCGGATAGGCCCGGCTGGTAGGCACCGCCGGCGGTGGCACTGCCATGCACCACGGTGACCTGCGGAATACCAGCGGCCGATAGTCGAGCCTGGCGCGCAAAACCCGAGCCGGATGGGCCGAAAAAATCACCTAACAGTTTAAGATTGCCGCCACCGCTCTGGGCCAGGCAGATCACCGGCAGCTTGTTCTCCAGAGCCAGATGCAGCATCCGCTGACGCTTGCCACTCCCCAGCGCGGTAATACTACCCCCCTTGGTCAGGTAGTCATCGACCAGCACCATGCAACTGACACCCGCTACATAACCAATTCCGGCAATGCAACTACCGCCGGCACCCGAGCCATCGACATCCTCCTCCTGCATGTAGCCGCACAATGTCGACAACTCCAGAAACGGTGCCCCGGCATCCAGCAATAACCCGAGACGCTGGCGCGGCGGCACCAGGCCGCGTTGGATGTAGCGCGGCGCCTTGAGTTCTGCGGCCTCAATGACCCGGCTTTCGATCGCGCGAAACTCATCCACAGCCAGGCCCATCACCTGCGCATTGCGGACAAATTGTTCCGACTGGGTATCCAGTTGTGTTTCGATAACTGCCATTTTTGGGCTCACTCTACTCTGCTTTCAATGACTGGACCCAGGCAGCTTGTGGCCGCCAGCCCATCGCTTTGACTTGCGTTTGCAAACTACTTGCGCTTGCCCGGCAAAATATTCATCTGCTTGCAGATAATGCTCAGCATGACTTCGTCGGCACCGCCACCAATAGAGGCCAGCCTGCCGTCACGGTAGGCGCGCGCCACCGGACTATCCCACATATAACCCATGCCGCCCCAGTACTGCAGGCAAGAATCCGTCACCTCGCGAATCAGCCGACCGGCCTTGAGTTTGGCCATCGAAGCCTTGAGTGTGACATCGTCACCGTGAATATAGCCTTCGACCGCATCGTAGGTCAGCGCTCGCAGCGCCTCGATTTCGGTTTGCAGTTCACCCAGGCGAAAATGCACCACCTGGTTGTCGAGAATGGATTTGCCGAAAGCCTGGCGTTCACGGGTATAATCAATGGTATCGTTAATCACCAGTTCCAATGCCTTGAGATTCCCTGCCGCGGCGAACAATCGCTCTTCCTGGAATTGCAGCATCTGATAGATAAAGCCGGCACCCTCATCGCCAATACGATAGCGTTGCGGCACGCGTACATTTTCAAGAAATATCTGCGCAGTGTCAGACGATCTCATACCGAGTTTGTTCAGGCGCGGCGAAAAGGTAATGCCGGGGGTTTTGGTCGGCACCACGATAAGCGACTTGTTCTGGTGCGGTTTGTCGTCACTGGTATTTGCCAGCAGGCAGATAAAGTCGGCCTGGGTGGAGTTGGTTATCCACATCTTGGTACCGTCAATGACGTAGTCGTCACCGTCTTTCCTGGCCCGGGTTTTGATCGCGGCCACATCGGAACCGGCGCTGGGTTCGCTGACACCGATTGAGCATACTGAGTCACCGGCGATTGCCGGGGTGAGAAACTCCTCGCGCAATGCATCGCTGCCAAACTTTGCCAATGCCGGGGTCGCCATGTCGGTTTGCACGCCGATGGCCATCGACACGCCGCCGCTTCGAACCGCCCCCAGCTCTTCCGAGAGCACAATCTGGTAACTGTAATCGAGCCCCATGCCACCGTATTGTTCCGGCTTGGCAACCCCCAAAAGGCCCAGTTCACCCATTTTTTTAAATACCTCGTGGGCCGGGAAAATACCCTCTTCTTCCCACTGGTCACAATGGGGATTGAGTTCCTTTTCAACGAACTGGCTGACGGTTTGGCGAATTGCCTGGTGTTGTTCAGTCAAACGCATGTTGCACCTCGCGCATTATCGGTTCAGCCTCGCCACTATCAACTGCCCGGACAAACGCCGGACGTGCCTGCAGGCGCTGCAGGTAAGCCAGCACATGCGGGGAATAGTGTTTTGCCATGTTGAGTTGTGCGCCGAGAAACAGCGCGTAGCCCACACATATATCGGCAATGGTAAAGCGATTGTCGACCAGGTATTGGCGTTCTTTGATGTGGGCATCGAGCAGCCGCAGGCGGCCAAGGAAAAAGCCCCGATAATCTGCCACCGCCTGGGGCAATTTGCGCTCATCAGGCTCAAGCAGAGTGTAACGAATCATGATGGTCTGGGGGAAGGTAATGGTGGCATCACTGTGAAACAGCCAATTGATGTAGCTGGCGTATTCCGGGTGATCGGGCCTGACACCGAATTGGTGCTGCTGGTAGCGCTCAACCAGGTAGTGACAGATGCCGCAGGATTCGGTCATCACCGACTCGCCGTCGATAAAATACGGCACCGTCCCCAGTGGGTTAACCCCGAGATAGTCCTTTTTGAACACCCGTGGCGGAAACGGCAGTTCGATCAAGTCATAGGACATACCCATTTCTTCGAGTGCCCATAGCGGTCGTAACGAGCGGGAGTCTTTGCAGTGATAAAGCGTCATTGTCATAGTTTCAAAATCTCCGTTAACGATGAGTTCGCAAAAAAATGGCGCATGTTCAGAGCTGATATTGCCTGGCCGCCAGATCGCGCATGATTTCTTCAGAGCCGCCACCAATGGCATTGACCCGCACTTCGCGGTAAATGCGCTCTACCCGGCTACCTCGCATATAACCCATGCCGCCGAGTATCTGCATGGCTTCGCGGGCGCAGAACTCCATGGTCTGGCTGCATTGTACTTTCAGCAGGGCGATATCGCCGGCGTCCTCGTGCCCCTGCGCGATCTGCCGGGACACGCACTGCAAATAGCCCTGGGTGGCGTTGATGCGTTGCTTCATCTCGGCAATTTTGTGGCGGATAACCTGATGGTCCGCCAGCCGCTGGCCAAAAGTCCTGCGCTGCCTGGCCCATGCCACGGCTTCTTCCAGACAGACCCGGGCGAAGCCCTCCATGGCGGCCGACATTGCCATGCGCTCGGCATTAAAATTGTTCATGATGACTTTAAAGCCCTGGTTCTCTTCACCCAACAAGTTGCCCACCGGCACCCGCACCTTGTCGAAGTAGATAGTGGCGGTATCCGACGCCCACCAGCCCTGCTTGCGATCCAGGGCCGTCCGCGACAAACCCTCGCTGGCGGCGGTTATCAGCAGGGCAGACACGCCTTTGGCTCCCGCGCCACCGGTACGCACCGCCGTGGTATACCAGTCGGCATGCATACCACCGGTGATGTAGGTCTTGGAGCCGTTGACCACGTAATGATCGCCATCGCGCTCTGCCGTGGTCGAGAGCTGGGCAACATCAGAGCCAGCTCCAGGTTCCGTAACACATAAGGAGATGCGCTTGCGGCCACTAAGCACCGCCGTCACCACCTCTTGCTTCAAACCCTCGGGGGCAAAGTTCACCACCGGCGGCAGGGCGATATTGTGCACCATCAGATTGACGCTGACGCCGCCCACGCCCAGGCGCGCCAATTCCTCATTGAGAATATTCCGGTGCCAGATATCGACACCCTCTGACGTACCACCGTACTGCTCCGGGTAGCCCAGGCCAAGCAAACCCACGGCAGCCGCCCTTGCCCACAGTTGGTCCGGCATTTCTCCGGCCTCATCCCATGCCTCGGCATAGGGCACCAGCTCTCGATCAATAAAGCGCCGCAGTTGCTCACGCCAGGCTTCATGGTCTGTGCTGAGATCGGGGTTGGCCAGGCGCGCACTATCGAAGTCCAGGGACACAGTATTCCTCTCTCAACGCGGTGAATTTGTCATCAAATTGGATGGTAATAGGTTTTTCCGCCAGCGGCATGGGATCAGGTGCCAAGTTTATGGGAAACGGCGCCACGCTCTCCCTCGCCGCGCAGCAGCTGCCAAAGTGCTCCATGTTCCCCGGCAGATCGAACGGCGTTTATCGCTTCGGTCAGCCCCGACTGCGATACTCACTCGGCGACCAGGTAAACCAACTTTTGAAAGCGTTGGAAAATGAACCCTGGTCGGCATAGCCCAGCAAAAAGGCAATCTCGGTAATCGCCAGGCGTTTGTCGTCGAGGTAACTGCAGGCAAGCTCCCTGCGCACTTCCTGCACCACCTGCTGGAAGTGGGTGTCTCGATCAGCAAGACGACGCTGCAGAGTGCGCCGCGACACATTGAGTTCGCCGGCAACGGTATCGATGCTCATCTCACCCTCAGGCAGAAAGTGCGCAATCGATTGCCGCAGGCTGGCGAGGAAACGATCTGCCGGGTCGTCGGCAAACAAGCGGCTAAAGGCGTTGGGCATATCATGCCGGGCCTGGTAATCCTGCTGCAGCATGGGGTAATCCAGCGACGCTCGGTCGAGGTAAAGGCAGCTCACCGGTTGCCCAAAGGCCAGCTCAGAACCGAATTGCCGCTGCAAACCTGTAATAACAGGAGGTTCAGGATAGCTGAACTGAGCCCGCCGCACCGGGATAGGTAGCACACAAAGCGAATCCACTATCGCCGCCGAGGCCGCCAGCATCTCGTCGCTCAGATAGCGCTGACGGCCCGATTCGGGCATCAGCGGCAGCCACTCCAGCCTGATAAAATCACCCTCGGCGCGGACCCTCATTTCGCCGACGTCACCGCGCAACTTGAGCACGCTGGGCATCAGGTTGAGATAGTCGCGAAACCGCTGGCACACGGAACCCATATACAACTGCAGATTCATGCCTTTGAGGTAGATGATACGCCCCACGGTTAAACCAATATCCGGATTGCCGGTGAGCTGCTCGGCATGGGCGTAGAGGGAAAAAAAGCAATCGACCGGGATCCGTGCTTCCGGCGACCGCAACAATAAGGGATTGATGCCCGCAGCTTCAAGCAATAGCCCGGGATCGGCCCCCATCTGCTCAGCCACTTGCAGCACAGCATCCACCGGCGCAGGAAAAACAGTTCGTTGTGCGCAGGGCAGCAACATTGCCTAGCTTGCCGCAGACTGGAGCCGACAGCGATAAAGCGCCACTGGCGAACCCTGCGACATCAGGACCTGGCGGCCCGGGCTCGGGTGGATTTTGTCGGGCTCTTTTTTGCCGCTGAAACTTTCGCTGGCAGCTTTTTTTGCCGGGCTTTCGACGGGCTTTTCTTGCGCTTTGGCTTCGCGGCAACTCCACTGGTCATAGCTGAGGTCGCGGCCTGCAATTCGGCGAAGGATTGGCGCAGGCATTGCGAATAAAACGCCGGGTCCGGCATCATCTCCCGGCAGCTGACAAAAGATATGGCAAATTGTCCACAGTAGCTGGCAATCGCGTGAAACAGGCCGGTCCCGTCCATAATAGGTCCGGTGCCAAGGCTACTCAACAATTTGGCTCCCGTGAAATACAAAGGCTCCTGTGGCCCCGGCACATTGGTGATAACACAGTTGTAGATAGGCTTGATATGGTTAGCCAGACCCAGGCTGCTGGCCAGCCGGGCCGCCGATGCGGTCAAGGTAGAGGGTACAAACAAAGTGTAATCGGTCATGGTTTTTGCGCCAATGGCATGGGTGAGTTCCTTGGCGTCGCGGGTGCCCTCGGTAACCGCCTGCAGGCGTTGCAGCGGGTCTTCGATATCGCTGCGAACATTGACCGTCATTTGCGACACCAGGTTGCCATAAGCGCCTTTTTTATCTTCTGTCCTGATATTGATAGGCGCCATCGCTGCCAGCGACTTATCTGGCAGTTCACCTTTTGCCTTGAGGTAGTGGTGCAGTGCGCCGCCACAGATCGCCAGCGCCACATCGTTAACTGTTGACGGAGCCGCGGCATTCTTGATGGCGCGGATATCGGCAAAATCAAAGATCTCGGCACCAAATACCCGATGCGGGGAAACCGTATGGTTGAACCGGGTCCGCGGCAGATTGCTGACTCGGCGCAAGCGGCCGGAACTTATCCCTGCGGCGAATCTGGCAATACCCGGGATAGTATTGCGCGCAACATCCAATACCCGGAAGGGTTTTTTCAGGGTATTGAGCTGGGCTCGCAGCAACAGCCCAATGTCGCCAGGGGTGCGATCGACCTTTGGCTCCTCTGTCATTGGGGGTAGTTCCCAGTCCGGACTCAAGTCGTGCAGGATGGCGCTTATTTCGTTGCCCGAGGCGCCATCCACCGCCGCGTGATGGACTTTGGTAAACAGTGCAAAACAGCCTTTCGGATAGCCCTCAACCTTGTCCAGCCCTTCAATAACATACATCTCCCACAGCGGACGGCGACGGTCCAGCGGCCTGGCGTGCAGCCTGGCGATAAGGATACAGAGCTGGCGCCAGTCCCCGGGTTGGGGCAGAGCAATGTGACGAATGTGAAATTCGGGATCAAAATCGCGGCCGCGCTTCCAATAGGGATGGTCCCACCGCAGCGGCACGGTTTGCAGGGTACTGCACATCGCCGGGATGCGCTGGGCCCGCTCCCGCACATTCTCGACAATCTGCTTGAAACGCACCTTGCCGCCGACCGCCGTGGATGGATCGTAAATACCCAGGCCGGATATATGCATCGGGGTATTGGCAGTTTCCAGATAGAGAAAAGAGGCGTCGAGCCCGGTAAGCTGCTGCATGTCAAATCATCCTGTTTAGTCATCCAGTATTAATGTGTGGCCAGCGTGGTGAGTCAGGTCAACATCCACCAGGGCTCGAGCGCTCGATACTATTCGCCATAGTATCGAAAGCCAATCGTTATTGGCAGCAGTAAGGCAGCTTAGCCATCAGGCTGGGGACGTATCCAAGGCGCCAGCCGCAGCATCGAGATGATCAGCGATCAGCTGGACGAAGTGGGGCATCAGCGGCAACGGAAAGTCGTGGCCCATGCCCTTGATCAATTCGAGCTGCGAGCCTTTTATATACTTCGCAGTATCAATGCCACAGGATACGGGTACCAGTACATCATCTTTACCATGAATCACCAGGGTGCGAGCGGTAATTTTTTTCAGGGTCTCAACCCGATCGCCGCTAGCGCTGATCGCTGCCATGTGCCGCAGGAAACCAGCGGGATAGTAAGAGCGGCTGGCGCTGGCGACGACCTTGGCTCTGAGTTCATCATCGGTGGGCTGGTAGTCGGGACTACCGATCAGACGCAAGGTGCGCATGGAATGTTCCACCAGTGCCTGGCGATCACCACCGCGAGGACGCTGCAACAGCTGCCGGGCGACTTTTAGATCGGGCGATGGCAGCGACTTGTGGCCACTGGTGGACATGATGGACACCAGTGACAGGGTGCGTTCGGGGTGCTCCCCCGCAACCAACTGCGCAATCATGCCACCCATTGATGCACCGATAATATGGGCGCGCGCTATGCCCAGCGAGTCGAGCAAGCCAATCGCATCCAGCGCCATATCGTGCAGCGTATAGGGCACTTCAATATCCCAGTTAAACCGCTGGTAGGCGAGCAGTTTCAATATCGCCGGCGCCCTGCTGCCCTCCATTTTCTGTGACAGGCCTATGTCTCGATTGTCAAAGCGAATCACCCGGTAGCCGCGATCAGCCAGACCCCGACAAAAAACCTCGGGCCAGGCGATCATCTGGGTGCCCAAACCCATGATCAATAGCACGGCGGGCTTGCTCGGGTCACCGAATTCTTCGTAAGCCAGGCGGATACCATTGGCCTCAATATAACTCTCTGACATTGGGTTGCTTCCTTATTGGCGGGCCTAATCCCGCAGTTTACCGCATAGCTGTCATCAGCTGCACAGAACGCCCTGCGGGGCTGCACTGCACTGGCCCCGAGAAGGTGCTGCGCTGCGCGTACGTTTGATGGCTCAATGCTTGAGTGGCATCGCAGGATGATGCATTGTGTATCCAACGGCAGCGGGACTGCCATGACATACTATGTCCGGCTGACACCGTAATCGTCAATCTGTCGTGCAACCACGTGAAAACTGTGCCAAAGTCGCCCATGCCTAAAATATCGAACGCTCTAGCCTTTGGCCGGTTCCTCAAATTCTGGCGCGGGGTACATGGACTCAGCCAGGAAGAGTTAGCCCACCGTATCGACAGTTCTCCACGGCATATCAGCCGCATGGAAAATGGCAGCAGTCGACCCAGTGCAGTCATGGTTATGACCATCGCAGCTGAATTGAAGCTGGGGAAACGCGACAGTAAACATCTACTGGTTGCTGCCGGCTATGTGCCTACCGAGGATAAACTCGACTTTAACGCACCCGAACTTAAATGGCTGCGCAAGGCGATGACACTTACCCTGCGCGCACTCGACCCTTATCCAACGACCTTGACTGACAGCTCAACCAACTTCCTGATGGTGAATCGGGGCTGGGTCGGGTTTTTTCTCAAAAACGTGCCGCAACACACCCTGGATAGCTTCACCAATCACTATGACTTTCTCTTCAGCCGCAAAGGCGCCGGCAATATTATCAGTAACTGGGAGGACACTCTGTCGGTAATACTTATGGCGGTGCAACAGCGCGTGCTGTTTAGCAATGACCCCGCCGATGAGGCGATTCGCAATATGCTTGCTTCTCACCCCAATGTGCCCCTGGACTGGCAGCAGCGGGCGGCCAGAATCGAACCCATGGCCAGTTTCCGGGTGCAGATTGCACTCGATGGTCGGCTGCAGAAATTTTTCAGCGTCAATCGCATGGTGGATCCGCTAGGGCCTGTAGCAATAGGTGCGGAGCCACACTTTACCATCAATACCCTCTATCCCGAGGATGAGAACCTGGATTTGTCCGGCCTGATCGAAGGCGAATTGAACCATCCACTACTTTTTTACTAGAGAACACTCTGCCAGGTAATGCCGACACCCGAAACTACCCCGTTGATGAGGGCAGCTACCCTCAGGCGCTAAACGACATTACCGACCAAAATGGCGATCAGCTGATGACCTGGGTCGATACGAATGTGCTTGTGGTGACGGAGTATCCCGGCGAGGATGATGCAGGGTTACGGCGCGAGACCTTTGGCAACGCGGTAACGTGAAAGGATGAGGAAACCGGGGAGGCGTAATCTGGAGAAACACGGTAAGATACTTGGTGATGGAAAGCAGGATCTACGCTATGAACTATCAAGACTATATTGAGATTACACCCGGAAAACGCAGTGGCAAACCGCGCCTCAAACAGACTCGGATTTCTGTCTATGATGTCCTGGGTTGGCTGGCACAGGGTCTGTCGATGCAAGATGTACTAATTGATTACCCGGAGCTGAATGCCGAGCAAATTCAGGCCTGTCTGGCCTATGCAGCTGACCGGGAACACCACCTGCTCAGCGTCAGCGCTGCATGAAGTTATTGCTGGATCAAAACCTCTCGCACCGCATACTAAAACCTCTGATCGAGGTGTAACCCGGAATCACCCAGGTTAATTTGGTACAGATGGGCGACGCCACCGGTAAAGCGATTTGGGAAGTTGCCCGCGACCAGGGTTATAGCGTTGTGACGCTGGATGCAGATTTCCATGAGTACAGTTTGCTCTGGGGTGGACCGCCATTAATCATCTGGTTGAAATGCGGCGATCAGCCGAAAAGCACCATATTGGACAAATTGCTGGTGAACCAGGAAGTGATTAAACAGGCCTTTAATGATGTCGATATAGGGTGTATTGAAATTTATTAGTTTTCTGTCGGGTCGGTTAGCCCGAGGCTAAGGCCGCTGCTCCTGCTAAGCTGACATGCCCGTGGGTTCTAGAATCGCCGCAAGCAGCTTCCAGCGCTCTGGATCAAAGCCTCCTTCGTAGCTCTGCCGCGCGGCATCAACAGGCAGTGGGTGATGCACAAGCGTTGATTGACGCAAAGCGCCCACCGGACCTAAATTGGAATGGCTGGAACCAGCTCGTGCGACCTGCTAGTGTCCCTTAACAGAAGTTCGCAATATTAATTTCGAGTGATTTTTTGTGCTAGGCAAGGCGCGGCGACGAGTCATAGCCGTAGCTATGGCGAGGAGTTGCAACGCAGTATGACGCGAAAAAGCGCCGAAATGATGCGGCGAATTTTTGTTAAGGGACACTAGTAAGGGCTAACGACATCTCTGATGACAACCCAGATGCAGCTCAGCCAGGAAGATGTATCGTAGAGGTGTTTTATTGGGCTTGTCAGCGAGCAGCGCGCACAAAGTTGTGCTGCCATTACAAAAAACGCGCCCGGGGAAGGAATCCCCCAGGCGCACTGGAGACTTACACAGCCGGAATGCGAATCACCTGACCGACAAAAATCTTGTCGGGATCGAGGATAACTTCGCGGTTGGCTTCAAAAATTTCCGGGTATCGCTTGGCGTCACCAAGGAATTTGGCCGCCAGCTTACCCAGGGTATCGCCAGACTCGATGGTGTAAAACAGTGGCTCTGCCTCGGCACCCGAGGCCGCTTCGGCAACCGCTGCTTCTGCTTCTGCTTGAGCAACGATAATACCATCTGCGTCAACCGCCGATACACCAGACATATTTCCGGCCATCAGAATCGCTTTCTCCTTGGCTTCCCTGGAAGAACAAGAGCCTGACAAACAGGCTGTGCCATCTTCGTAGGTCACAGCCAAACCGTCAACACCCGGGTTATTCTCTTCGATACTGGTCTGGATTTTCGCTGCGGCGTCGTCATCGCCACTGCCAAAAATCTTGTTGCCAATATCACCCACAAAACTAAATAATCCCATTACTTTCTCCTTTTAGGTTGTTGTGTTCCATACGCCCCCGGCCCGAATGGATGTAGCAGCACACTCGTAAACACTCGTTTTTAGGCTTTTTTACAAGCCTATCGCCTGCTTCAGTTTCAGTAGCAAAATATCACCATGCAGGTTTGCCTGATTCTCGCTTGACCTCGTACTGACATGACGCACATGCTCACTGCGGCTTAGCTACAGCCAAGTTTACGCTTAGGAGCACACGATCTCGGCGCGAGCTCTCAGGCAGCTGATGCAACATCCGGGCTAGCGACGCGGGGGCTAACTATAGCAAGATACGGCGGCTATCGTCAGCGGTTTTTTCTCCGTACTCAGGCACCCCAAGCACTGTATGCACAGCACCTGTTACGGGGGTCATTCCCACCAGGGATAAAACGCCGGCATATCAGCGGAAACGGTATCGGTATATTGGGGCGACCGCTTGTCGAGGAACGACTGCACCCCTTCCACGCCGCCAAGCTTGCTGCTGTAGAACATCGCCAGCGAGTCGATCTTGTGGGCTTCGAGCGGATGGGGCTGGGCTGCATTGCGGTACATCATCTGCCGGGTTAACGCAGTGGCCACCGGACTGTGGCTGGCGATGCGCCGGGCTATTGCGTAGGCCTCCTGCAACAATTGCTGCGCCGGATAAACGGCTTTTACCAACCTACCCTGCACTGCCTCTTCCGGTTTGATAATGTCGGCGCTATAGACCCATTCCAGAGCCTGGGAGATGCCGACAATACGGGGCAGGAACCAGCTGGAGCAGGCCTCGGGCACAATCCCGATTTTTCCGAACACAAAACCAATGCGCGCATGCTCCGATGCAAGCCGAATATCCATGGCACAGGTCATGGTGGCGCCAATACCTACGGCGGCACCGTTAATCGCTGCGATGACCGGCTTGGCGCAGTCGTATATCGCCAGCGTAACCCTGCCGCCGGTATCACGCACCCCGGTAAACACCGGCTCCTCATCGAGCCGCTGCTGCATATCGTCAAGATCCGGCTCGAGGCTTTCATCGAGGCCAAACACATTGCCGCCTACCGACAGATCCATGCCGGCACAAAAGGCGCGGCCCGCACCGGTGACAACAATCGCACGCACGCTGTCATCGACGCTGGCGCGGTTAAAGGCATCGACCAACTCGTTGGCCATTTCTACAGTAAAGGCATTGAGTTGCTCCGGGCGGTTGAGGGTAATCGTCAGGATGTAGTCACTGACCTCGTAGTTTATGGCGTTGTAATTCATTCGGGATCCTTTATTTGTTGAGTCGTTTACGCAAGGAACCACCACCGTTGTTACCCGGGTTAGGCACTGCATAACGGGCATTGAACACGCTATTGGAAATCCTTGCTCCCGCGCAAAAGAGGACAGGATTGGCGCAAGGTAATAGGGAACTGTACAACCTCGAAATTGAGCCGCCAATGCAAACATATCCATAAACCGAATATGTTTGCACCTGCTATCACTCCATTACAGCACTTCAAATAAGCCCGCTGCGCCCATGCCTCCGCCGACACACATGGTGATCACTACGTATTTGGCTCCGCGTCGCTTGCCTTCGATCAAGGCATGAATAACCATTCTCGCACCGCTCATGCCATAGGGATGGCCAATAGAAATAGCACCACCGCTGACGTTGAGGCGATCATCGGGGATGCCCAGTTTATCCCTGCAGTAAATGACCTGCACCGCAAAGGCCTCGTTCAATTCCCAGAGGCCGATATCCTCCATCTTCAAGCCATTTCGCTGCAATAGCTTGGGCACCGCATAGATTGGGCCAATACCCATTTCATCGGGTTCACAACCTGCAACAGCCATGCCGCGATATACGCCCAGGGGCTCGATATTGCGCTGCTCGGCAAGCTTGCCATCCATCATCACGACGGCAGCAGCGCCATCAGACAACTGCGAAGCATTGCCCGCCGTAATGCAACCACCGTCACGCACCGACTTCAGCCCCTGCAGGTTTTCCAGCATGGTACCGGGCCGATTGCCCTCATCCTTACTCAGGGTCACTTGTTCTTCGCTCACCTCACCGGTCTCGCGGTTGGTCACCAGTTTGGTGGCGGTTACCGGCACAATCTCATCGTCAAATGCTCCGGCTTCCTGCGCTGCGGCGGTGCGCTGCTGCGAGCGCAGCGCATATTCATCCTGGGCTTCGCGGGAAATATTGTAGCGATTGGCAACCACCTCGGCGGTATCGAGCATCGGCATGTGAATATTCGGTGCGTGGGCAATCGCCATCGGGTCGACATAGCGATGGATATTCATGTGCTCATTCTGCACCAGGCTAATCGATTCACAGCCGCCGGCCACCAGTGCCGGCATGCCATCCATCACAATCTGCTTGGCACCGGTGGCTATCGACATCAGGCCGGATGAGCACTGTCGATCCATCGTCATGCCGGCAACGGTTACCGGCAGGCCCGACGCCATAGCGACCATGCGGCCCAGGTTAGCGGCCTGGCTGCCCTGCTGCAGGGCAGCACCCATAATGCAATCGTCGATTTCGGCAGGATCAATGCCCGAACGCTGGACTGCTGCCTTCACCGCGTGCGAAGACAGAGAAGGCGCCTCAAGATTATTGAAGGCGCCGCGATAAGCTTTGCCGATGGGGGTACGTGCAACGGATACTATTACCGCTTCTTTCATTGTTTATTCTCCTTAACAAATAAGTGCGGGGACGTCCGGCTTATAACTGCGCCTGGATGTGGCTCATTGCCTTGAGCAGGAATTTCTCGGTCTGTTTGCCGGCCGACTCAAGCTGCTGTTGGTTGCTGGTATCACTCACCCCGTCCCACTGGGCAAGCACATTTTCAGGGCTCTGCTGCTCGCCGCTGAGGTAGATACCGTCAGTCTCAAACAAGCGGGTACTGGCATAACCACCGGCACCAGCGCACAGGATGTAACGGGTTGGGGCGTCTTCATGGCACAGGGTGAGCGCTCCCGCTGTTACCGATTCGGGGGTCAACAAATCGAACATTTCTTTGGGCATCAGGTCTTCGGTCATCCGCGTTCCCGCCGTAGGAGACAGGGCATTGACCTTGATATCGTTCTTGGCACCCTCCAGCGCCAGGGTATTCATCAATCCCAGCACCGCCATTTTTGCAGCGCCATAGTTGGACTGGCCGAAATTGCCGTACATGCCACTGGATGAGGTCGTCATCACTACTCGCCCGTAATTTTGCTGACGCATAATTTCCCAAACCGCCTTGGTACAATTGACCGAGCCCATGAGGTGGACATCGAGCACCAGCTTGAAATCGTCCAGCGACATTTTCGCAAAGGATTTGTCACGCAGGATACCGGCATTATTAATCAGGATATCGACCCGACCCCACGCGTCCATGGCCTGCTTCACCATGTCTTCAACTTCCGTAATATTCGCCACATTGGCGCCGTGGGCAATGGCCTCACCGCCGCGCTGTTCGATCAGCGCTACCACTTCCCTGGCGGCCTCGGAAGAAGCGCCAACGCCGTCCCGGGCACCACCCAAATCATTCACGACAAGCTTGGCACCGCGCTCGGCCAATGCCAGCGCATGTGACCGACCCAAACCATTGCCCGCACCGGTAACAATCGCCACCTTGCCATCAAATCGAACACTCATAGCTACTCCTCATAGATTCCAGGCGCATCCAGCGCACTCAGCAAAAAACATCAACGCCACCGCTTCAGGCCACCATTTGTACACCCAGCCACTCAGCGATAAGCGCGGGCTTGTCTTCGCCCTCAATCTCTATAACCACCTCGGTCTTGAACATATACTGACCGGATTTCTTTTCCACCACATCCATAATCCTCGGCACTGCGCGAATGCGGCTGTTGACTTTGACTGGCGCCAAAAAACGCACTTTATCGAAGCCGTAGTTTACGCCCATGTAAAAGCCTTCGATGATCACGCTGTAGCTACCGGCGAAATAGGATAGCATCGACAGGGTCAGGAAACCGTGGGCAATAGTCGTGCCAAAGGGTGTCTCCCTGGCCTTTTCCGGGTCGACATGAATAAACTGCTGATCGTGGGTGCAATCAGCAAATTCGTCGATTTGATCCTGGGTAATGGTAAACCACTCGGTTGGCTCCGACTGGTAGCCGATGTAATCGTCTACATCCTTCCTGTCTATCATTTTCATTGCACTGCTCTCCTCTATTTTCATTGTGCCTGACAGGCGCTTGCAGCTCTCTGAGTTTCAAGCGCCCGCACCGTGTGTTTCAATAAACGCCTAAAACCATTCCGGCCGCATGTCGTAGCACGTGCTATCCAGCGACTGCAGCAGTTTCGCCCAGGCATCGATTTCGGTCAGCTCAAAGTGAAAGAAATAGCGCATCGTCTGTATTTTGCCGCGATAGAAATTCGCATCCGCCTGATGCGGTTGCCGCTGCAGCCCGGCACTGGCGACAATTCCCTGCTTCAGCCACAACCAGGCAATCACCACATTACCAAACAGGTCGAGGTATTTGACCGAGTTCGACAGTGCCATGTCGATGTCTTGGGTGCTCATCGCAGACAGCAGCGCATCGGTGGTAGTCTTTAGCGTAGCAATCGCATCTTGCAATTGTGCCGCACAGTCTGCTGCACCATCGATGGCGGCGGCCTTTGCAATGGTTTTTTCCATCTCTGAAATCAGTGCATGGTAGCCCGCCATGTTATGCATTGGCACTTTGCGTGCCAGCAGATCGAGTGATTGGATACCGGTAGTGCCTTCGTGAATCGGGTTGAGGCGGTTGTCGCGGTAAAACATCTCTACCGGATGATCGTTGGTATAGCCCGCGCCACCAAGCACCTGAATTGCGAGACTGTTGGCCTTGGGGCCATATTCCGAGGGCCAGGTCTTGATCATGGGGGTAAGAAAATCGAGCAGGGTATTCGCGTGGTCACGCTGCTCGGCGCACGGCGCGGTGCGCGCGTCGTCAGACAACTGGCAACCCAAAAGGCACAGCGCGTATGCCCCTTCGGCATAGGCTTTTTGTGCCAGCAGCATGCGTCGCACATCAGCATGCTCGATAATATTGACCGGCGGCGAGAGCGGATCTTTACACGACGGCAGGCGCCCCTGGGGACGCTCTTTGGCATAGTGCAACGAGTACTGATAGCCGGTCAGCGCCACGGCGGCGGCGCCGGTACCCACCAGAATTCGCGCCTCATTCATCATGTGAAACATATAGTGGAGGCCCTTGTTCTCCTCGCCCACCAGATAACCCACTGCACCGCCTTTCTCGCCGAAATTGAGCGAGGTAGAGGTTTGTCCGCGGCCGCCCATTTTGTGAAACAGCCCGGACAGGGCCACATCGTTGTGTTCGCCCAGGCTGCCGTCGTCGTTAAGCAGGATTTTGGGGACAATGAACAGTGAAATACCCTTAACACCTTTGGCTGCGCCTTTGACCCGCGCCAACACCAGGTGCACGATGTTTTCGTTGAGGTCGTGGTCGCCGCCCGAAATGTATACCTTGTTACCGGTCAGCCGATAACTGCCGTCAGTAGCCTTTACCGCGCTGGTAATCAGGTCGGCGAGGCCAGACCCCGCACCGGGCTCGGTCATAGCCATGGTGCCGGCGAAGCGACCGCTGCGCATCGGTTCAACCCAGGTGCGCTTTTGTTCCTCGGTACCGCAGGCATCGATCAGGTTGGCATTGGCCGTGGTCAAGGCGCTATAGCCCATCACGGTACTGCCGGCCGCCGTCAGGTAGGTGCCGACGACACTACTGACAATGGCCGGCAACTGCATGCCGCCCAGCTCGTAGTCGGCACTGGGCGAGGCCAGGCCCGCCTCGACGACAGCGTCGCAGGCCAGCTTGATCTCGGGAATCATATGAATCGTGGTGCCGTCGAATTCCGGGGCGTTGGTGTCGACCTTGCGGCGTATCGGCACCAGGTATTTCTCCGCTACCGCGCGGGCCGTCGCTATCGCAGCATCAAAGGTCTCGCGGCTGTGCTCGGCGTAGCGTTCCCGCCCGATCAAGGACTCGGCATCAAACAACTCATACAACATAAATTTCTGGTCGCGCGCGTCCACAATAGGGGCAGACATAGGATTCCTCATGTATTAGCGGAAATAGAGATTGGTCGCTATTTTGCCGGCGCCTACCTCCAGCCACCATGACATAAGGTGTCCGGTCGATGGTGGCGCTTGCGGCCTATGAGGTGATGCCGGCCCGACGATACAGGCGCAGCAGCTTACTGGACCAGCGGCGGGCGGCGGTCGAACCAGGGCCGGGCACGCTCCAGCTGGCCGGCTAGCTGGTACAGAGTGAGCTCGTCGCACATGCGCCCGGTAAACTGCATCCCCAGGGGCAGCCCTTGTTCGGTCCAGTGCAAGGGCACCGACATTGATGGCAGGCCGGTAATATTGCCCATGGCGGTGAATGCCATCTGCCCCAACACTGGCAGCATCATTTGCTCCAGCTGCCCGCTGTTGCGCAACAGCCCGGCGACCGGCAGCTTGTTAATCACAGCCAGCAACTTTTCTTCTTTTTCAGAGGGCAACAATTCTCCCAGCGGTTTGGGTGGATTGACCAGGGTCGGGGTGAGCAATACATCGTAGCTTTGCAGATATCGGCCCATCTCCAGGCTCACCTGGTGCCAACCCTGCAGTGCCGCCAGCAACTCCACCGCGCTGAGACTCTCACCCATCCGCGCATTACCTATGGTGGTTGGCTCCAGCAAATCGTAGACCCTGGGACCGAGGGTGCGAACCCATTCCAACTTGCGCGCGGTGTTGGCCATCACCACAACCATAAAATCGCGCCACATCTGGCTGCTGTCGACCAGCGGATCTGCCTCTTCCACCTGATGCCCCAAACTTTGTAACAGGGCCACCGTTCGCTCCAGGCCCGCCAGCGCTTCGGGATGCACCTGGGCAGGAATCATCGGCTTGCTGCTGAAGCCAATGCGCAGGACTTGCGGATCGCGACTGGATGCCTGCAGATAGCTGCCCTCGGGAGGCGCCACCTTGAAACGCGCGCCGAGTTCCGCACCCTGAGTTGCATCCAGCATGGCGGCACTGTCGCGCACCGATACACTAATAACATGAGCTGCCGTGGCACCGTTCCAACCCTCACTGACGCGGGGTCCAGAGGGGTTGCGACCGCGACTGGGTTTGAGACCAAACACGCCGCAACAGGCGGCGGGAAACCGTATCGAACCGCCACCATCGCTGGCCGATGCCAGCGGCACAATGCGCGCCGCCACTGCTGCTGCTGAGCCGCCGCTGGAGCCACCGCTACTGAAGTTGAGACCCCAGGGATTATGGGTGGCGCCATGGGCCTTGGGCTCGGTGGTAATGATGAGACCCAATTCCGGGGTGTTGGTTTTACCAAACGGCACCACCCCGGTTGCCAAAAAGCGCTTTACCAGTTCGCTATGCGCCGGCGGCACAAACTCGATACCCCGGCTGCCCATAGTCAAAGGCTCGCCGGCAAACTCATCCTCCAGATCCTTTAACAAAAACGGCACGCCGGCAAATGGACCTGCGGGAAGCGCGTGCCGGGCAATGGTGCGGGCGCGCTCATCGAAGCGATGGATAATGGCGTTAATCGCGGGATTATAACGATCGGCCCGGGCTATCGCCGCATCCAGCAGCTCCAGCGGGCTTACCTCACCGCGAGCCACTAATTCAGCCAGGCCGAGGGCGTCGTACTGTTGATAATCGTCCATAGTATGCTCACTCATACGGATGCGTCCTTATTTCTGTTATGCCGGGACGGCCAGGCCAAAGAAGGTTTGTGAATTGCCGCTGGCGCTGCCAACGGCCACCATCGCGCCATCGCGCCATCGCGCCATCGCAGAATCATAGTAACCACGAAACACCGTGCTGTTAACCATGGGCACCTGATATCCATGATAAGCTTTGCCCTGCAATAATGACCAGGAGCCCACTGCATGCCATCAAAAAAAGAACCCTTGCAACCCAGTACTATCCGCATCGGGCGCCGCTACCGGGCGAAGCGGCTGGATGATCAATACGACGCTATCGTTATTGGCTCGGGCATTGGCGGCCTGACTACCGCCGCCTGCCTCTCCCGCATGGGTAAAAAGGTGGTAGTCCTCGAGCAGCACTACACCGCCGGCGGCTTTACCCACAGCTATTGCCGCAACGGCTATGAATGGGATGTCGGCGTTCACTATATTGGCGATATGGGCAAGTCGACCACCATGGGCCGCAAACTGTTCGCCCATATTACCGATGGCAGCCTGCAGTGGGCAGCCATGGATGCCGACTTCGACCATATATTCCTCGGGGACAGGCGCTTCACCCTGACCGCCGGCAAAGCTGCCTACCGTGAACGGCTGATTGAACAGTTTCCCGAAGACGCCGTAGCCATTGATACCTATCTGCGCCATGTCAAATCAGTAAGGGACACGCTGCGCCTGTTCACCCTGGAAAAAGTCCTGCCCGGGCCGGCCTCCAGCGCCCTGCGCAAACACCGTGAGAAAAAACAACCGCCATTTTTTAATCGCACCACCCGGGAGGTGCTGGAAGAAATCACCGACAACCAAACCCTGATCGCGGTACTCACCGGGCAGTGGGGCGATAACGGACTGCCGCCGGCCGAGTCGAGCTTTATCATTCACTGCATGATCGCCCAGCATTATATGAACGGCGGTTATTATCCTGTGGGTGGCGCGTCACGTATGGCCGAGTCAATTATTCCGGTGATCCAGGCCAGTGGCGGAGAGGTGTTTACCTATGCTTCGGTAGAGCAGATAGAGCTTGAGCGCGGCAAAGCTGTGGGCGTGACCATGGCCGATGGCCATAGTATTCGAGCACCGCTGGTTATCAGCAATGCCGGGGTTATCAACACCTTCGGCAAATTGCTACCGCCCACAGCAAGCGAGACCGCAGGCTATGGTCCCCTGCTGCAACAGGTTAAGCCCTCCATGGCGAGCATCTGCCTCTATATCGGGCTCAAGGACAGCGCCGAGAACCTGGGACTGCCGAAAAGTAACTTCTGGATCTACCCCAGCGAACATTATGAAGCTGAATTGGCCAAGCAAACTGATGATCCTGACAGTCCCATGCCGCTGGTTTATATTTCGTTCCCATCGGCCAAGGATCCGGACTTCCTGCGCCGCTATCCCGGCCGAGCCACGATTGAAATAGTGGCACCGGGTCCCTTCCAGTGGTTCGCCGCCTGGGCGGATAAGCCCTGGGGGAAGCGCGGTGGTGACTACGACGCGCTGAAAGAAAAGTTATCCCAACGACTGCTGCAACAGCTGTACCTGAAGCTGCCGCATTTGCGTGGCAAAATAGATTACTACGAATTGAGCACACCCTTGTCCACCGATTTTTTCTGCCGCTACAGCCAGGGTGAAATATACGGCCTCAACCATGACCCCAGCCGCTTTGAGCAAAACTGGTTAAAGCCCAGGACGACCATTCCAGGGCTCTACCTGACCGGCCAGGATGTGATGACCTGCGGCGTGCTTGGCGCAATGGTGGGTGGCCTGCTAACTGCGGTGAACACCAGCGGGCTGAAGGGGCTTAAACTTGCAAAAGATATGTTTATGCCATGATGGTAGGCGGCAGGGCAATGGCAATGGCAATGGCAATGGCAATGGCAATGGCAAAATCAACGTTACCCCATGTGCCACAACAGCACCCGGCGAGGGTGCACCGGGCCTTAGTATGTTGCGCTGGCTGCTAAAGATCGCCACCCAGGCCCTTATCGCGATTTTAGTGATAACGGTGCTGGTGGTACTGCCATGGCGTTGGATTAACCCACCGACCACCGCCTTTATGCTCCAGGACCAACTGACACGCCAGCGCCCGGTGCAGTACCAGTGGCTGCCTATGGAGCAGATCTCGCCGCAACTGGCGATAGCCGTTATTGCCTCAGAGGACCAAAAATTTCCCACCCACCACGGCTTCGATATTGACCAGATTCGCAAGGTTGTGAGCCAGCAGGGAGGCCCATCCCGCGGCGCCAGCACCCTGACCCAGCAAGTGGCGAAAAACCTGTATCTGTGGCCCGGCAAAAGCTATCTGCGCAAAGGCCTGGAAGCGTGGTTAACCGTGTGGCTGGAATTGCTTTGGCCCAAGCAGCGCATATTGCACACCTATCTCAATATCGCGGAGTTTGCGCCGGGGATTTTTGGCGCGGGCGCAGCCAGCCAGTCACTGTTCAAGCGACCCGCCAGCCAGCTATCAACTCGCCAGGCGGCGACTCTGGCAGCGGTATTGCCCAATCCCAAACGCCTCTCTGCTGCGCGTCCCTCAGCCTATGTGCAACGGCGCGCCGTGCAAATCGAACAGGCTGTTGCGCAACTGGGAGGCATCCGCTATCTATCGAACATGTAGGCCAGATTGCCGATACTCGGAGTGGAGCAGTGGCGAAGCAAGCGCCGCTATGGGCTCACCAACGCAACAGCGACGGCAGTAAAAAGCGTCCGATCAGCGCTCCTGCAAGTACCGGTGCGACATGCCAGATACCCAGGTGCACCACGCTATCAGCCGCACATGCCAGACCATAGGCGGCCGAACCCAGCGCGGTTGATGCAACACCGATATACAGGCCCGCCGTAGAGGGCGCAACCGGTGCGCCGCGGCGCAACCAGAAAACCAACGCCACGGCACACAGCGTGGAAGCGGCCAGACCAGCGCCAAAACAGATCAGGCCATGGTGGTCGCTGATGGACGCCAGGCCACGATCGCGCCCAAGCAACGCGACAAACGCAGCAAGCGGCAGCACCGCAAGCATCGCCATTGCCCATTTCGGACCGTCATGACTATTGCCAACACCGGGGCTGGCCATTTTGAGAACGCTGTTGGTGCTGGCGCAGCCTAGGATCAGCAGCAAACCGCTGGTGACCACAAAAAACGCAGACGCTTGTCCGGTCCAGGCACCACGCCACAGGCCGCTGAGCAGCTCCACGGCCAGTACCGTAATGAGCATGGCCAAACTGACAAGTACAAGACCATCGCGGAACTTGATTGAACGCACCGGTTGCAACTCTGCAGCCAGCTGTTCGATTAAGGGATTAGGGACCCGCTTCATTACTATTCTGCCTTCTCAACGAGTGCGGAGAGATTTTTCAAGCCGCGATGAATATTCACTTTGACAGCAGCCTCTGTCTGTCCACTTTTTGCAGCGGCTTCCCGTATGGAAAGCCCCGCTATTTTGACCAACTCAATCACTTGCGCCTGTTTGTCGGGAATCTGGCCGAACATTCGATCCAGACTGAGACGGGCCATGATGGCCTCTTCATCACTGTCCTGTGGTGCATCGTAATCTGCCAGAGCATCTTCCGCATTGCGGTAGACGACGCGCAGATGGTCCACCCAGCGGTAGCGCGCAATGGCTGCCAGCCAGGGCAGAAAGGGTCGCGCCGGATCGTAGCTGGCGCGCTTGTTATGCACCGCTACCAACACCTCCTGCACCAGATCGTCGATCTGGCCCGGTGCACAGCGGCGGCGAAAAAAACGCTCCAGCCACAGCTGCACCTCAGTGAGGAGCACCGTATAGGCCTGCCTGTCGCCTTGCTGCGCACAGGCCATCAGGTGAGCTAAGGTGGTTTCATCTGCAATCACAGTCCTTTCCACTTATTTTCAGGCACGGCGCAATCGACTTACAAGCGCATCGACAGAAAAGATACCGGCCCCGCGAGAGATCAGGATCAACGCCAGCGCCGCCCATAAACTGTGGGCTGCCCACCAGGCGTCAGGGTACACGAAAATCTGGATTGTCATTGTCATGCACAACAGAGCCAAGGCCGAAAATCGCGTCGCAAACCCCAGAACCAACAGGATCGGGAAAAAATGCTCGGCATAGGTGGCCAAGTACATCGATAGTTCGGCCGGGAACGGTACCGCACTGTATTCCTCCTGAAACAGGTAGCGTGTAGTGTCGCTAAGCTCCAGCCAACTGCCTTCCACCACCTTGGTACGACCGGAGCGCCAAAACACCCCGGCCAGTGCAAAGCGAGTGAGTAGCAGCGCAAGGCTTTCGAAAAAACGGCCTGAAAGAATACCACTTAGCCGCTCATACTGTTCGCTCAACCACTGCATACTGAAAATTCCTTGTTTGGCCTGGCGGGATCAGCGCTTGATCGGTTCCAGCGAGCCCATGCCCTTGGGTGTCTCAATGCTTTCGCAGCTACCCTTTGCAACCAGCTTCCAGGCATCGCCCTGATAATCGCTGGTGGATGTTCCGGCGCAACTTGTGCCCGGTCCAGCGGCGCAATCATTGCCACCGGCCTTGGCCACGCCGTAGCATTTTTCCATGGCATCGCTTTGCGCAAGAGCCGGCGTGATGCTAAGGCCGGCGGTGATGCCGGCTGCAAGTGCGATTCCGGCGATTTTTCCGATGTTGTTCCTGGTCATTTGTCGTCTCCTGAAAAAAAGAAAAATTTTTAGGTCACTCCCGAAAAACGGGATGGCCTCACAAGCCCCGAATACAGTGGGGATGTTATGTAGTTCGTCAGCCAGGGGAGATTGGTTACACCCAAGAAAAATAAATTTATTTCGATATTTTTGTAACCTTTGCCTGCGCCGCAGCGAATACCCTTATGTCCAAGCCGGGCATCACAATTACGTGACAAACATTCAGAGGAAGAACTTATGAGTAAGCTATCGATTTTCGCCGCGACCGCCGCCGCTCTGGCATTAAGCTCTGCTACAGCATTTGCCGCAGAAGCGCCTGCGGGAAGCAGTGGCCAAGCCTTGAACGCCGACGACACCGTCCATTGCTATGGCCTGCACGACTGCAAAGGCAATGCAGACTGCGCCACTGCCGAGAACGCCTGCAAGGGCAAAAACGCCTGCAAAGGCCATGGATTCAAAGCCATGGAAGCCGGCGCCTGCCTCACCAAGGGCGGCACCATCGGTGACATTGGCAAATAAATGAAACCTGTAACCGCAACGGCACTTAACGCCACTACAGCGATTTGCGGAGCCCCGGTGTGTTCGATCTGCGGGCGTCTGCGGCAGGGAAGCCGCAGTCGAGCCTCCAGGGACGGATTCACGGCGTACCGCGGATCGAACACACCGGATAGAGCCGCTTAAGTAAGTGCCATTACCTCTAACCAGGCGACTGAGCGAGCGCACAGTCCACCCCGGCCCGGCGCTTACACACTGCACCGGGCTGCACTCTTTTTTGGAGCCATCATGAGCAACATCGATCCATTTTCTGGCTTCGGCCTTGGCCTTCGAAGGGATCACTACAAGGATTTCCTGGGGGGTGAGGTGCCGGTCGATTTCGTTGAGGTGATATCCGAGAACTATATGGTCGATGGCGGCAAGCCGCTGCGTGTTCTGGAGCAGATCCGCGCAAAAATACCGGTGATATTGCATGGGGTCTCTATGTCGATCGGTTCAGCCGACGGACTCAACCTCGATTATCTGGCAAAGCTCAAAGCGCTCGTAAGGCGAATCGAGCCGCTGTGGGTTTCCGACCACCTATGCTGGACTGGCACCAGCGCCCACAACAGCCATGATCTGCTACCCCTGCCGTACACCCGCGAGGCGCTCGATAATGTTTGCAATAACATTGACCTGGCGCAGGAGACCCTGGGCCGGCCCCTGCTGTTTGAGAATCCATCGAGTTACATGACCTTTCCCGATGACGAGATGAGTGAATGGGAGTTTATTGCCCAAATGACGCGCCGCAGCGGTTGCTACCTTCTGCTCGACATCAACAACGTCTACGTCAGTGCCCATAACCACGGTTTTACAAGCGAAGATTATCTCGCCGGCTTGCCCATGAGCCGCGTGCGCCAAATCCATCTTGCGGGCCACACCGATGGCGACATTAAAATCGACACCCATGACCAGGCGGTCTGCGACGGAGTGTGGCAGCTTTATGCGAAGGCACGTGGCATGCTGCCTGACGAGGTCGCGACCATGATTGAGCGTGATGATGACATCCCGCCGCTACCCGTGCTTCTGGAGGAGCTGGAACTGGCGCGCCAGTGCGCCCCGTGCAAAAAACAATCGGAAGTCGCCTGATGGCCACCACAACCCTAAGCTCATGCCAGCAAGAGTTTCTGGCACAGTTGCTGGACGATGCACGCACCCTGCCCAGGGCCTGGACTGCGCGTCACGCCGCCGGCATGGACGTCTATCGCAATGCCTATCGCGCGCGGCTGGTCGATGCCTTGCGCGACACTTACCCATGCACCGCGCGCTGGGTTGGCGAGGACGCTTTCCAACAGGCCGCTGCGCATCATGCGATTACCCACCCGCCAAAGAGCTGGACTCTGGATGATGTGGGTGAGGCGTTTCCCGATACCCTGCGCGAGCTGTTTGCGGGCGACCCCGAAGTAGCTGAGCTTGGCTGGCTTGAATGGGCGATGCATCGCTGCTTTGTGGCTGCTGATGCAGCCCCGATCGATGCCGCGGGTTTTAGCGCGGCCACCGCGTCGTTTAAAGAGGACGACTGGGCCACAATGCGCCTGACCTTTCTCCCTGGAACGCACCAGGCGCCTATCTCGCATGACATCGGCACGCTGTGGAAAGCCCTCAAGCAAGAGGAATTGGCAAGCCCCGATTACTCGGCCAACACGCCGCTGTCTTGCGTGGTTTGGCGAGAGCAACTCAAAGCCGGTCTTCATCCAGGTCGATGCGGCAGAAGGACAGGCCCTTGCCATGCTACTGGGTGGCGCCAGCTATGGCGAGGCCTGCAATGCCCTCATTGAAGTACTGGGGGAAGAAGTGGCCGCCACCCAGGCTGGCGCCATGCTGGGCCGCTGGCTACACCACGGCATGATCGCTGGCGTCTCATTGTAGTAACTCGCTGCTACGCGCCCGTCGACCTATACGCAATTGGGCGGTACCCGCTGGCTATCGAAAATGTGCGCCATCTTCCCTATAATCGGACTGGAAAGCGATGCAATAAGGGTGGGGGCAAGTGATGAAATGGTGGACAGTATTACTGATCGGCTTGTTGGTGCTTACCCAGGTTCAGCTAGCGACAGCGGCACCTCCGTTTGAGCAGGCCCGGAGTTTCGCTTTTTTACAGGAGCGTGGTGGCATCGAGATTGCGCCAGTGGAGCGCAAGAACAATAGCTGGTGGTTACCGGTGCAATGCAATGTGTCAGGAATTAAAGCCATTACTGTCACTCCGAGCGTTATCCATTCCAGTCTTGCCTGGTCAAAAACTGTCGCGCGAATAGAGGAAAAAACGATTTACCTGCAGGTCTATACCGCAATGCAAGGTAGCCGGGCGCCATCGGCAGTTTGCGGACCGGCACAACTACAGCGCGCCAGGGCGGGAACCTACCAGGTTTACTATCTCGACCCGCCACTCGACGGTGAGGAAGAGCGGGATGCCCCGCATGCCGACAGCTTGCACCTGTTGGCTACCGTAACGATTCACTAGCCGCCTGGCCCGATATTCGCGTCAGCTGCATCAGGGATGACGAAAGTAACGCCACAAATTCTTCAGCCCCTGTACCCGGTAGATCAACAGCGCCAGCAGAATTAAAGCACAGCCGCCAAGCTGGGGTAACGTCATCCGCTCGCCCAGCAACAGGCCCGATAGAATCGCCGTCCACACCGGCTCAAAAAGAAATACCATACTGGCGTGACTGGCGCTGATTTTCTGCAATACCCTGTTTTGGATTGCAAATCGCAAACTGGTTGCAAATAGTGCCGAACCTAGCAGAATCCACCAGGCCGTCGCAGACAATCCGCTTTGCCACTGTTCCGACAGTATGGCGGCAACGCCGGCGATAAGCCCGGTTGTCAACAGCTGCAGCGCCGACAGGAGCAGCGCGGGCACGTGGCGCACATAGGTGCTGCTCAGGTTCAAATGCACCGCAAAGCCCAACATGGAAACCACAAACAACCACTGCGCTGGTGCGAGTCCAAAGCCATCATCCAAAGAGATCATCGCCAGCCCCAGCAAGGCCGGCACCAACGCCAGCAGCAACTGAGGGCTGATAACCTGGCGAAACAGCAAGCGCCCAATCAGTGGCACCGCCACCACATTCAGGCTGATAATAAACGCACCAACCCCCACATATTCAGTGCGCTGCAGGGCCAACACCCAGATCAGCATCGAGCAACCCATTACCGCGCCGGTCGCGATACTGCGCAAGACTTGCTGGTGCGACACGGTCGCGAGTTGCGGCCAGGCCAGCGCCAACAGCACCAGTCCGGCCAACAGAAAACGCAGTGAAATAAAAGTAAAAGGTGCGAATTCTTCCAGTGCGTACTTCGACAACACCCAGCCAATGGCAGCGATGACCGTTACCAGCACCAGGCTGAGTTCCGGCCCGAGGAATCGCGGCTGGCTCATGCAGTCTCCCCAGCAAGCCCGAGTATATGACGGTGGCAAAGACAAGCGCAGAGTGTCGAAAAATTTATCACTTTAGCCGGCGCCTCTAACATATGAGCTACAGCAATCCACCTAACATTATGTATTTAAACAATATTTATTTTCTGGCGCGAATTTTGCTTTGTTTTACGCCACGCGGCACGTGGCCGCGAGACACATGCAAGGAATGACCAGCGAAGAGCTGGCGCGCCTTGTTAAATCGCTCACTGACAACAGGAGATCAACGATGCAGGTGCGTTCAGGAGAGCCCAAGCTGCAGAATTACTTTCGCTGTGATCGCTACTTCCAAACCAATGGCCAGTGGCATTTCACGACTCGCGAACAAACCGTTGAAGGCCCATTCCTCACCAGAACCAAGGCTGAAGCCGCGGTGATGCGTTATATCGACATGATCTCCTGCCGAATGTTTACCGCTAACGAGCAGAGTATCATTAACTCATTAAAAATAGTGTTCTAAGTTCCAGGCGCGCCCGACCCGGCCATGCCCTGGTGATAGGCGGGCGGGCAATGACGCTTAACCGGCCTTTACGGCCTGCGGGCGGTGTTCGCGCAGTGCCCGATAGTCGATTGCATTTTTAGCCATTACTTGTATATTTGTACAGTCTTACTCTGGCTGAAATTCGCTGTGCATGGCCCACGACCTACCCATCGACTATTACCTCGAGAACTTTCGACATTTGCTTGATTTTGTTGCCGAACGCTATTGGCTGGTACTCAATGATCGAGAACAAAAATTCTATCGCGATTTAAGCTCCGCCCCGCGCCCCGCTCAAATGCTTTATGTGCGCCTGCTTTCGAGGCGCGGCGACTGCTTCTTGCAACGCAAATTGGCCTATCCTGAAATCGGAGATATCGGCATTGCTGCCAAATTGCTGGCAAACGTGCAATTGCTGGCGCTGGACCCTGGGCTTGACCTGGCCCAGGTATGCGACTTGTTGAACAAGGCAGACATCTGCCAGCGGCTAGGCCTGCCGCGCTCTCAGTCGCGGGCAGATTTGCTGCAACAGCTGCAAGACGACGCCCGCGGGCATCCGGAAATCATGCGGCAACTGCTGGCCGGCGAAACGGTATATCGCTTACTCGACAGCGAACTTTTCGACACCTTCAAGCTGTGCTTTTTTGGTAATTTGCGCCAGGACCTCACCGATTTCGTACTCAGGGATATCGGCCTTTTCCGTTACGAACACTATCAACTGGAACAACAGCAACTATTGTTTTCACAACGTTCGCAGCTGGACCAGCACCTGCACTACTACCACAGCACCGAACATCTTGATGCGGTGCTGCAAAGTGATCCCGAGACCATCGTGGCGCTGTGGCGGGATCTTCCTGCCATAGATCCTAACGATCCGCTGCTGAGTCGCCGCTTGCAACGGCTGGGAAACACCCTGGCCCGGCAGTTGGAAAGGCTGGGGGCGACAGAACAGGCACTGGTAATTTACCGTCAACTGGAACGGCCGCCCGCCCGCGAACGCTGCGCCAGGATTCTGGCGGCACATGGCGACATACTCGGCGCGCTGCAATCCTGCGAAGCCATACTAGCCGCGCCGGTGAATGAAGAAGAACGCTATTTTGCTGCCGAATTCGGCTATCGACAGGCCCGCAAAGAGGGTATCGCATGGCCGCAGCCCACGCGATACCAGGCTCCCGCGGAGCATCTTGCTCTGGCCCCGGCCGACACCAGGGTGGAACTGGCCGTTGCCGACTACCTCGCCATTGAAGGCGAATGTCACTATGTCGAGAATAGTCTGCTGAACGGCGTCCTTGGGCTGGTGATCTGGGATGTCGTCTTTGCACCGGTACGCGGCGCCTTTTTTAATCCCTTCCAGTCCGCTCCGATCGACTTTTATGACCCCGCCTTTGTCAGTCGACGCCGGCTGTTGTTACAACAGCAGCTGGAAAAGATCTGCAATACGACAGACATGGTCAGGCTTGTGCTGGAGCGCTTCGAAAACAAATACGGTATCAGCAACCCGCTAGTCGATTGGAGCAGCTTGAATAAAGTGTTATTAGAAAAGGCCATGCAACGAATTCCACTCAGCCATTGGCAAACGATGATGCAACGGCTACTCGCCGATCTCAAGCAGCATCGCAGTGGCATGCCTGACCTGATTTATTTTCCTGCCGCGGGCGGGTACGAGTGGATTGAAGTGAAAGGACCCGGGGATCGCCTGCAAAAAAACCAACAACGCTGGCTGGCCTTTTTTGCCGCCCAGGCTATTCCCCACCGGGTGCTGCACATCAACTGGCTGGCTTCTTGAGCAGCCCATTGCGCATAGCTGTTGGCAAGCTGGTTGATTTCGCCTGTCGCAGCGGCGACCTGGTGACGGGGGCTTCCGGTCCCAGCGCCGCGGAAGGCATCGTGGCACACCAGGCAATTCAAAGGCAGTTGGCGGATGAATACCAGTCGGAGATTGACGTTGGCACCACACTGACACATGGGGGCTATGAACTGGAGCTGCGCGGCAGGGTCGATCTGTTAAAAGCAGGCCCTGATGGCGCGGTCATTGCTGAAATTAAAACCTGTTACGGCGACCCCGGGCAGTTGCCGCATTCACAGACTGAGCTACATTGGTCGCAACTCAAGATCTATGGGTTCTGTTACCTGAGGGAATTCCCAGCCCAAAGTATCCTGCTGCGCATGATCTGGTACGACGCACTCAGCCAGCAAAGTCTGGAGCAGTCAGTCGAATTCAATTTTCAGCAGCTACAGGCTTTTTCAAGCACCGCGATCGACAAATATTTGCAATGGCAGCAGCTAATCCTGGGGTTGAACCGGACCAGCCGAGATACCGCGACTGAACTTAACTTTCCCTTTGGCACTTTCAGGCCTGGCCAGCACACCATGGCCTCCGCCGTGTTTCGATGCCTTCGCGACAGCGCTCAATTGTTATGCGAAGCACCCACCGGCATCGGTAAAACCGTGAGCGCCTTGTTTCCTGCGCTCAAGGCATTGGCCCATGATCATGTCGATAAAATCGTCTATCTCACCGCCAAGAACTCCGGACGGCAGGTGGCATGGGAGACCATTGCCATGATGCGCGATAGTGGCCTGCGCGTGCCAACCCTGATACTACAGGCAAAGGCGATTGCCTGTGCCTGCCAGAACGGCGGCTGTGAACTCGATCCACAGGGGCAATGCCCCAGGACTCTCGGATTCTTTGACCGCCTGCCCGCTGCCAGGAAGCAGCTTGTTGAGTCGGGCATTATGCATAGCGACGCGATTGCCACGGTGGCACAGCAATATCAACTCTGTCCATTTGAACTGGCGCTGCAACTGCTGCCCTGGTCGACATTGGTGATCTGCGATTACAACTACATTTTTGATCCTCTGGTGAGTCTTGGCTATTTTTCTGAGACCGAAGACCGGGTAGCGCTGCTTGTCGATGAGGCACACAATCTGGTAGATCGGGCACGGCAGATGTATTCTGCTGAACTATTGCGCAGTGATAGCCAGCTCGCCGTTGCCGGCAGCAAAACATCAAGGCCCGCGCTAAGCCGACACCTCGCCGGGATAAGTCGTGCACTGAATCGCTGGCAGCGTGAAACCCATAGCAGCAAGAGCGTCATCAATAGCCCTCCGGCGACCATAAACCGAGCGCTTGATCGCTTGCACGAGGCACTGGCACAGGAGCTGGCCAACGGTGCAAAGCCAGTGCCGGAATTAGCCGATTGGCTGAGGGCGCTGTATCGTTACCGACATATTGCTGAGATTTTTGGCACTCACCACCGCTGTATTACACGCTGTGAGCAGGGCGGGTCGTTTCGAGAACTGGCAGTCAAACTGACATGCCTCAATGCCAGTGAGCAGTTGCAAAAAACGTATAAAAATTTTCGTGGCCTGGTATTCTTTTCAGCCACCTTGCGACCCCCCGGGTATTACCAACAAGCCCTGGGGCTTGCAACAGAATGTCAAACCCTGTCCCTGCCCTCGCCTTTTCCCGGCGATCAAATGGGCACTTTTATCTGCGGCGACATCGATACTCGTTACCAGCAGCGCAGGCATTCGATCGTCCCTATCGCCGAGCTGGTGCAACAGGTATACCAGTCCCGGCCGGGTAACTACCTGGTGTTTTTCCCCTCATTTCACTATTTGTATTTGGTGGCCGAGGCTTTTGTCGAACGATACCCGGATACACCGCTGCTGTGCCAACAAGCCCAATCCAGTGAAGCCGAGCGCAAACACTTTCTGCAGCAATTCCAGCAGGGCCAACAAACCCTGGGGTTTGCGATTATGGGGGGTGTTTTCTCAGAGGGTATCGATTACCACGGAGACAGCCTGATTGGCGCCATTGTGATAGGGGTCGGACTCCCCGGAGTCAACACCGAGCAGGAATTGATTCGCCAGGATTTTAGCGAAGACGGACGCAATGGCTTTGATTTCGCCTACCGCTTTCCCGGCTTCAGCAGAGTACTGCAGGCTGCCGGACGAGTGATTCGCAGTGAAACTGATCGCGGTATCGTTGTGCTGGTAGACCAACGCTTTTCACAGGGACAGTATCGCTCGCTACTGCCCGACCACTGGCAGCCCCGCGTATGTCGCAACCAACAGCAGCTCCGCGTAGCACTGGGTGAATTTTGGCACGCTGGCGAACAATGCAGCCGGCTTAACGGCGCGGTTCGACAGCCCTTCTGAGAATTTGTATAAGCTTTACTAATTGTTAATATAAGCCGCCAGCCGCTTTGGGTAGCATGTTCAGTAAAAGTCGCGCTGTCATCGGCAACAGGTTACAAGCGTGTTTAAACCTGCGGGCAGGAGCTCCATCGATGAAGTTTTGGCAATCCATGTTTCTCTGCGAGGGGGAGCAACTGTTCGCTACGGCACAACTGCTTGAAGAGGCCGGTTTCGACGGTGCTACCGTATCCGATCACCTGGTTCACTTCGAACATATAGACACTCCCTACCCTTATTCAGACGACGGTGTCCCACCATCATTTACGGAGCACACTGTATGGCCTGAAGCCTGGTCTACCTGTGCCGCACTGGCGGCAAAAACCGAGCGACTGGCATTTGTCACTAATGTTTACATAGTGCCACTGCGCAATCCCATTGAACTGGCCAAAGCCACCAGCAGCGTCGCCTATTTTAGCGGAGAGCGAATATGCCTGGGCGCGGGCGCGGGATGGATGAAGGAAGAATTTGATTTACTCGGGGTCGATTTCAAGACCCGGGGCAAGCGTTTCGATGAAAGTATAGAGGTACTGCGAAAACTCTGGACTGGAGAAATGGTAGAGCATCATGGCGAGTTTTTCGACTTTGGGCCGCTGCAGATGACGCCGGTACCTGAACAAGCGATTCCCATTTATATCGGGGGCACCTCAAAAGCCGCGCTGCGTCGGGCAGCCCGTATTGGCGATGGCTGGATGGGACCCGGCCAGACTATAGAGGCCGCACTGGAAACCGTGGCCGAGCTCAATGTGCTCAGGTCTGAGTACGGTCGCAGCAACCAGAACTTTCATATGATAGTGCCTTTGTACGGTGCAGAGCCCAACAATCTCGATGATATCAAGCGCCTCGTTGATGCCGGTGTTGAAGGTATTTTGAGCTTGCCATTTGCCTTTACCGTGGCGCCAAACAGCAGTCTGGAGCAGAAGCGGGCTTATCTTGAAACCTATGCCAACGACATCATAGCCAAACTGCAATAACAATCCGGCTGGGTGCGCTAGTGAGCCGGGCGCAGGCTGGAGCTATTCGGCATCGGGTGCTACAGTGCAGCGCCAGGTACACAGTGTGGAACCGACCATGCCATTCAGTCAATTTGAGCTTCATCCGCGCTTACAGGCAAGCCTGCAAAAACTCAACTTTGAACAACTGACTCCGGTACAAGCCAGCCTGGTGCCGCAGGCACTGAACGGCAAGGACCTGTTGGTCAGCGCCCGCACGGGTAGTGGCAAGACCCTGGCATTCCTGGTTCCAACCCTCCAGTGCATCCTGCAGCAGGAACCTGAGGTATTACGCAATGGCGGCACCCTGGCGATGGTGCTGGTACCCACCCGAGAGCTGGCGCAACAAATGGTCAAGCAGTGCCAGCAATTGATCAGTGATACAGCCCTGCGCGTGACGTGCCTGACCGGGGGTGACGACTTTAAACACCAGGCCTCCCTGCTACGCAAAAACCCGGAAATTGTGGTAGCCACCCCCGGCCGCCTGCTGGAGCATCTATCACAGGGGGCGCCCGATCTGCGCCAGCTGCTGGTATTGGTTATCGACGAGGCAGATCGCATGCTCGACATGGGTTTCGGTGAAGATGTGCTGGAAATTGCCACACACTGCCCGCGCCAACGCCAAACCCTGTTATTGTCCGCCACTCTCGAACGCAAGGGCTTGCGTGGCATAGGGCAGCAGCTGTTGCAGCAACCGGAATTGATCGAGACAGATCCCCTGCGCGGGCAGCACAATGACATCCGCCAACAAATAATCCTCGCCGACGACAGGAACCACAAAGAACGACTGTTGCACTGGCTGCTCCACAACGAAACGCGGCGCAAGGCGCTGGTATTCTGCAACACGCGTTTGCAAGCCGACCAGTTGGGCAGAAGCTTTGAAGCCAGCAAGCTGCGCAGCGCTGTACTGCACGGCGAGGTTCCCCAATCTACCCGCAACCGTATTATGGCCCACTATCGTCAGGGCAATACCAAGGTGTTGCTAACGACCGACCTAGCCGCCAGGGGCCTGGATATCCAGGGCGTCGACCTGGTCATCAATTTTGATATGGCTCGCAGTGGCGATGACTATGTGCATCGAATAGGTCGCACCGGTCGTGCCGGTGAACAGGGCCTGGCGATCAGTTTAATCAGTGCGGTGGAATGGAACCTGATGGCCAGTATCGAACGCTATCTGCGAGTGGTGTTCGAACATCGCCAGATTGTCGGTCTTGAGGCAAAATACACGGGCCCGAAAAAGCTCAAATCGTCGGGCAAAGCGGCAGGGAGCAAAAAGAAAAAAACAGCAAGCGAGAAAGCAGCCTCAGAGACCGGCAACAAGGCTCGTGGCAAACAGCGACTTCGCGATAAAAAGAACAAGGGCAAGCGCCGCAGCCCGACAAAAGCTCCGCAGGTAAACACCAGCACCTCCGACAATAGCGGTTGGGCTACGCTAAAGAAAAAAACAGACTAGCGGCCCTATCTCACCGACATTTGGAATGAACCAGAGACTGCCTGCGACACCGTAAGCCAGACCCAGTCGATATACCAAAAGCAGCGTCACATCGCGTAGACGCCAGTGCGGCCGCTTGCACAATTCCTGCCCGAGGCCAGAGTCCGACTCCACGTTGTAAGATCGGCAGGCAAGCGCACAGCGGGCCATTGCAATAGCTGCCGATAAGGTATTTAGCTCAGGGTGGCTTTTTCATAATCACCCCTGGAAGCTGGCGCAGAGGCGATGGACTCGGCGGAAATCCGCCAGACACCGGCCAGCACCGCCCCTGCAAGATTGTGCCATATACTAAACAGCGCCGCAGGCAATGCCGCCGTGGCAGAGAAATACTTGAGCGCCAGCGCTACCCCGAGCCCAGAATTCTGCATGCCCACCTCAATCGCGATGCTGCGGCTGTCTCGCAGGTCGATACCAAGCAGGCGGCTGCATCCGTAGGCTCCGGCCATCCCCAGGGTGTTATGAAGTGCCACAGCCAGCAGGCTGAGCATGCCAATTTTTGCGAGCCCGGAGCCATTAACGGCCACAATAATTGCAATAATGAGAGCAATAGAAATAATCGACAGTGCTGCCAGTAATGGCTCGAGAACCTTGATTCTATGAGCGAGAAAATAGTTTACCACCACCCCCGCTGCTACCGGCACCAGCACCATTTTGACAATGCTTAACAGCATTGCGAGGCGGTCGACTTCAATGCTTCGCTCGATATACAAGCCGACAAGCAAGGGCGTCGCTACCACGCCTACAATGGTAGAAACCATGGTCATGGTTATCGATAGCGCAACATTACCCCGCGCCAAATAGCAAATCACATTAGAGGCAGTGCCACCGGAACAACAACCGACCAGAATTAGCCCGACGGCCAGTTGCTCCGGTAACTGCAGAGCGTTGGCCAACAGCCACGCTAACAAGGGCATCAACAGGAATTGCAAACCGACACCGATAGCCACCGGGCGCGGCGAACGCAAGATACGCTTGAAATCATCGGCTCCCAGGGTGAGGCCCATAAAAAACATCACCATGGCCAACAGCGGGACAATCAGTCCGACATGTCCGACAAATAGCTGTGGATACCAATAGGCCCCAGCCGCCAACAACAGCGCCCAGAGCGGGAATAAACGATTGAACAATTGCATGGGCTTGCAACGCACCTCTGATCGACGGCTTACTGCCTCAGCGGCGGCTTATTGTTACACGACACGTTAGACTCATGATATGTTATACCCGCTGTAATTGACCAGCACACTTAAACCGGGTTGAAGGCTTTCTCCCGTGTCGACTATTCTCAGTAACTGTGCCTATAGAATCGCACTTCACGAGGCGCGGCAGAAGCATAGCTGAGGCAGACCGACGCAAGCCTTTACCCTACTATAATGAACTCCTTGAATGACAAGGTTATAGCATTGGCAGCAAGCATAGCAGCAGAAGAGATTGCTTTTTCGTCCAGACTCACCGCAGAAGCCGTGCGTTACCTGGAACAGGATGGAGATCCCCTGCCCGGCAGCGAACATGTTGAACTGGCGATGGCGAGTACCGGTGGCAGCGTCGAGCAGAGGATTATCGAGCGGGCACGGCAACTCGCCCCCGAGGCTGGGGTTGCCCACAGTCTCCAGCGTATCCAACGATATGCCCGCATATTGGGTTATGGCGCTTTGGTAATAGCGTTATTGCTCGGCAGCTTTGCTGCAGCCCAGGCATTCGACCAGGGTAAATCTATCGTCAATTTTTACTGGCTACTGTTAGTATTGCTGGGATTCAATTTTGTCAGCCTGGTGTTCTGGTTGTTAAGTTTTTGGGCCAGCGGCACCGCCAGTGCAAGTATTCTCGGCCAAAGCGGGTCCTACCTTTTACAGCGCTGGATCGGCAAGACTTCGCCACCCGACTCGCCCCAGCTGCAATTGACCCGCGCCTGGCTTGGGGTGATATTGCAGGGTGCTCCAGGCCGCTGGACCCTGAGCAGTTTGAGTCACGGCCTGTGGACCTGCTACCTTATTGGTGGCCTGTTTATGATCCTGCTACTGCTGTCGGCAAAACAATACGATTTTGTTTGGGAGACCACACTGCTTGGGCCCGACACTTTTGTTCCCCTTACCGAGGCGCTGGCCTGGTTACCGGAAAAGCTGGGGGTTCCCACCCCTAGTTTGGATCAAATAGACCAAAGCCGCCTTGGCGCCGACCCGGCAATGCTCGCTGAAGCACGCCAGGCCTGGGCCACCCTGCTCATTGCCAGCCTACTGCTGTATGGCGTCCTGCCGCGGCTACTGCTGCTGCTACTCAGCCGCATACTGCAAAGCCGGGCCTTGAAAAAATTCACCCTGGACACCAGCCGGCCATATTATGTCCGCCTTCGCCAGCGCCTGGTACCACCAGCCACCACCATTGGCGTGGTGGATGCCGACGATGAAAAACCTCAAATCGCCAACCCTGGTGCTGCGCGTCGTCATCATCAACCGATCCCCGATAACGCCTGCTGGCTAGGCATTGAGCTGGGACCTGAACAAAGCTGGCCGCCTGTGCAACTGCCAGCAGAGCGCGATCTGGGCTGCGTTTCTGATCGTGCTGGCCAGCAACAAGCACGCCAGCAGGTTGCGCAAAATTGTCGAAAACCGCTAGTGGTTGTCGTTCCTATGCACCGCTCGCCAGACCGGGGCATGGCGCGTTTTATCGGTGAATTGCTGGCCGCGCATCCCAAGGATTGCTGGCTGGCCTTGCTCGAAAACGCAGTAACCGACGATGCTCCCGCCAACGAGAGAGACGCCAGAATGGTCGACTGGTATGCACTGGCCGCACGAAGCAATATTGAGGCGGACCGGATAACCCGGTTACAAGTCGATTCCAATGTGACCGCGGAGGTAAATCATGGCCGATAGCGTCATTCGAATTGCCGTGGTGGGCCATGCCAACACCGGCAAGACCTCGTTGATGCGCACCTTACTGCGTGATACCTCGTTTGGCACAGTCTCCAATCATCCAGGCACTACCCGACATGTTGAGGGCGGCTCACTGGTAGTGGGCAATGATGCAATCATCACGCTATACGATACACCGGGACTGGAAGACTCCATCGGCCTGCTCGAACTGCTGGAAACCATTGACGCTGAAGGCGATGCAGATGGTTTTGAAAAACTGCGAGCGCTGCTGGCAAATATCGAAAGCTATCCCCAGTTTCAACAGGAAGCCAAGGTCGTCCGGCAGCTCTTGCAGAGCGAATTGCTATTCTATGTTATCGACTGCCGCGAACCCATTCTTGGCAAGTACCGCGATGAATTGACCATTCTCAGTTATGCGGCGCGCCCGGTAATTCCGGTGCTCAATTTCGTCGCCGCACCCGGGGCCAGGCCCGAGCTTTGGCGTGAACAGCTATCGAGAGTCGGCCTGCACGCGACCGTCGAATTCGATACCGTCGTGTTCAGCTTCGAGGGGGAGAAGCGACTCTACCAGAAAATCCAGAGCCTGCTCGGCGCTCGCTACGACCAGATACAGCGCTTGATCGATGAGCGTCACCAACAATTGTTGCTCACCTGGCAAGCGGCAGCGAAATGCAGCGCCGAATTGACTGTCGATGTAGCAGCCTATCGCGTGATAGTTGCGCAACAGGAAGACGCCACCGAATTGCGCAGCGAAACTGCGACCATGCAGGACACCGTGCGCAAGGCCGAAGCACGCTGTACAAAAAGCTTATTGCGATTGTTCGGTTTTAGCAGCAGCGACCTGGTTGCAGAGCAATTACCGGTACAAGGCGACCGTTGGGAAAGCGATCTTTTCGACTCGCGAACTTTAGCCCAATTTGGCGTGAAGGCAGGCAGCGCAGCAATGAAAGGCGCAGCGGCGGGTGCAGGGGTCGACGTCATTACCGGGGGATTAAGCCTGGGGCTCGGCACTATTCTGGGTGCTGCGGCGGGAGTTCTGTGGAGCGGCAGTAAACGCTTCGGCAAGGATATCGCCGTGAGCGTGCGAGGTCACCACCAAATTTGTGTTGATGACGACACCATGCAAGTGCTGTGGCTGCGCCAGCACGAGTTGCTACTGGCACTACTTGACCGCGGGCACGCGGCCCAACAACCATTGCATTATGAGCACAAAAGCCGTGACCTGCCCAGCGGTTGGCAGAAATGGCTGCGTCGCTGCCGCAATAACAGCAGCTGGTCAAGCCTCAACAAAAGCTACGATTTATCAGATCCCGACCGAGACAGCCTGGTCGAGGACATCACCCGAGAAATCATGTCATCCGCAGACAATTTGCGCTAGCCTGGTCGGGCGTGACTCAGGGTCTGGGAATAGACTTACAATCTGATGCGACCGGGCGACCCGCAAAGCGGTCTTCAATCCATTCTGAAATTATCGGCTTCACCGCCGCTGGTGCCTCGTAAGGCACGCGGTGCCCGGTGTTAAACCATTCGATCTCAATCTGCTGGCCCAGAGCGCAGGTTTGCTCTATCCAGGGAATCAGAAAGTCGGGGCGAATTTGCGGATCATTGCGACCATGGATCAGCAATAGCGGCGACGAACCAACCCTCAGACCGGGCAGCGCGTCTTTGATCGGGTCGTAGCGGCCCGCCAATGGCGTGGGAATACCGGACACAAACAAGTCATCAGCATCCAGGGGGGCAAAAGTCGCTACCAACTCGTCGATACAAATTGAATCCATAACCCTTGCAGCCTCTATGCCCTCGGGGGTAAACCAGGTAGAAAGGGGCACTTGCGCATCACCATAAGCTGCATTCTGGGCCAAACCGGCCATCACCAGGTAGCCCTTGTATGGAGATGCCTTTATATACTCCAGCATTTTGTTGAAGTCGGCGGCAACTCCCGACCCACTACCAATAGTACCGACAATATTCAGCTCCGGAGCCAGCGTACTGGCCAACTCGTTAGCAAATATGACAGCATGCCCGCCTTGGGAATGACCGAACAGGATGGTATTTGCGTTGGCACCCGTAAACTCGCGCGCAGCCCTGACAGAGTCGAGCACGCTGCGCGCCTCGTCCGGCCCAACCAGATAGTGATGCAATCCCTCAGTACCCAATCCTTGATAATCAGTGGCCGCCACCACAAAGCCCCGCGCCAGGAAATCTGAAAGCAAAGGAATGGTCCGCGTGGGGGTTGAATTCTGGGACGGCGCACATTGATCTGCCAGGCCAGTAGTACCGTGCGCAAAAGCCAGCACCGGATAACCACCTTCTGGTGCCGCTATGTTAGGCCTGGCTATCCAGCCAGTGACAATAATATTCTCCCCACGCAGGGTAGTTGAACGGTAAGCAACCTGCCAAACGCGGCCGTTGGCCACTGACGCGATTTCCCTACTGAATACCAGATCCCCCGGCCCCGAGCCATTGGGTCTGACTTCCACTACAACTGAATCTGTTGCCGGAGCACCACCCCCCGTTACCACTAACTGAAACTCCAGTTGCTCCGCCTTCCTGACACCCGGCGCGGTGAAACTTAAACTTGGGCTTCCCGTGTCACCCAAGCTTGCACTGCGGCCTGAGAGCTGGCGCCAGCGGTAACTCAAACTGCCAGCATCCCCGCCACTGACCGAGCTTTTCAGCACGACCTCAGTTTTCTCGACCACGGTCTGGTCCCTACCGGCGTCAACGCTGACCTGACCCAGACGCTCAAAAATGGCCACCAGCGGGGCAACAGATTTACCCCAGAACTCTTGCACCGTCTCAGCAGGCACATTCAAGACACACTGGTTACTATCACTACCGCAGCCCTGCCAGCTTGAGAAACGCCATCCGACGCGTGGTCTGGCGGTATAGGTTTCGACATAATCACCGACAATCGCGAAAGAGCACGGTTGCTGCTCCAGTGAACAGTTTCGGCCTCCCGTCGCCGATACGATATCGCCTTGCCCCTGAATCTGCAGAGAATGATCGCACCCAACGAGAAACACCGCCAGAACCGCCAGGATCAGTATTCTGCCAATAGAATTGGAGGGTATTTTGGGACTCTCAGTTACCTGGATCAGCACGTAATTGGTCTCTCGCATGTAATTAAAGCGGGCTCATCGGGTACTTCAACCGTTTGCAATCCAGCTTCTGGAGGCATCATGTTAGGGTAATTGCAAGCTCAAAACAATATGCAGGTTTTGTACCGAGATTTGTTTTCCTTTTATGATCAATAGCTTAGTTAACTCAATATAGTTATTGCCGGCATTTTTGTAAATTATTTCGACATATTCAAAGTCGAATCAACTAAGGCGCACGGGTTTTGGAACCTTGAATTTTCGCCATCGATGATGACCGACGATTGGCCCGCCGACACAATCGGACGCTCTACCACATCAAGTCATCGGGTATTGGATAATCCGCATACGGGTCATCTTCATCCACTGCTTCCGCTTCAGCCTGGTGCAGTACCAGCACCGCCTCGGCATCTCGCTCGGCTATTTTTGCAGCGATCGCTGCTGGAATAAGCTGGTAACTGTCCCGATCCCGCACGATCGCAATTTGTCCACGTGCCAGTTGCCGCTGCAGCACGTCGCTCACCTGGAGTTTCTTGATTTTTCCGCCATCAACGAACTGGTAGGCAATATCGCCACTACGCGCTATGCGATGACTGGCAATCAACTGCAATATCTGGGCGGCAATCGCCTTTTGTTGCGCTTTCTCGTGCAACTCAAGGTTGCGCTGCCGATCCCGCTCAGCTTGCTCTGCCCTGGCTTGCCGGGCTGCGAGTTTTATTTCGTCAACCGGGAGCGACCCTTTGCCCTGCTGCTTTGCCTGTTTGCGCTTGTCACGCTGGTGTCGCTTGAGTTCCTTCTGGTCGACCAAGCCGCTGCTGAGCAACTGGTCCTGAAGCGATTTAGTCATATTGGCTCTCCTTTGTAACGCTGTTCACAACCATCCCGGAGCATCGAGTACCGGCCAACCTCCAGCTCAATCCGTGATCTGGTAACAAGGCTGGTAGCTTGCCCCCTGCAATGTCATGCGTCCCTGCCTGACAAATTCCCGCAATAAAGTGTCCAGCTCGTGCATCAATTGCGGATCACCTTGTAACTGGTAGGGACCAAAACGGCGTACTTGCTCTATCCCGAAAGCTTTGACATTGCCCGCGACAATACCAGAAAAAGCACACCGCAGCTGCGCGGCCAACTCATCAGCGGGCAGCGACCGATCGAGCTTGAGCGCCGCCATGTGTTCATGAGCGGGAGAAAACGGCTGCTGCAGTGCTAATGGCACTTCCAGTGTCCAATTGTACACATAGGATTCCGCAGTCTCCCGGCGGTGGCGAAGGACTGCTTCAATTCCGCGACGAGCCTGCTGCGCCACCAGATCAGGCTGCCCAATGATTACCCGATAGTACTTAGTCGCGGCTTCGCCCAAAGTGTTCCTGATAAACCGGTCAAGACTGTCAAAATAGTCCTCCCTCCCTTCTGGTGCAGCAAATATCAGGGGCAAAGGTATCTCGCTGTTATGCCGTTGCAATAACAAACCCAGCAGGTAGAGAACCTCTTCCGCGGTACCCGCGCCTCCGGGAAACACAACGATACAGTGGGCAAGCCTAACAAATGCTTCGAGCCGCTTTTCAATATCGGGCAATATCACCAGCTCGTTAACCGTAGGATTGGGCGATTCTGAGGCGATAATGCCTGGCTCCGTAATGCCCACATAGCGTCCCTGGCGCAATTGTTGTTTTGCGTGCCCCACCATAGCCCCTTTCATAGGGCCTTTCATGGCGCCAATCCCACAACCGGTGGCAATGTCCATCCCGCGCAAGCCCAAGTGGTAGCCCACCACTTTCGAGTAGTCATATTCCAAGCGGTCAATGGAATGACCACCCCAACACACCACCAGGTTAGGAGGCAGGTTCGACCGCACTATACCGGCATTACGCAGAATACGAAAAACGGCATCTGTGATGCCATTGGAACTGGCGAGATCAAACTTGCTGCCACGGTTAAGCTTGTGATCCGTGTAGACAATATCCCTCAGCACAGCAAACAAATGCTCCTGGATACCACGAATCATGACCCCTTCGACGAAAGCCGATGCCGGTGCATTGCGTACCTCCAGCTTTACACCACGCGACTCTGGCACAACCGCGATACTATAGTCCGCATAGTCTTCCAACATCTTGGCCGCGTTATCGCTGTGATTGCCCGTATTCAACACCGCGAGAGAGCATTCACGAAATAGTTGATATACCTTTTCGTTGGATGTCATAACCCCCGCTATCTCGCGGTGTGATAACAGGTTGAGACTGCTGGTAGGGCGCACAATCGCGTGACTGACGACACTCATAAATTTGGCTTCAATTTGTACTTCGGGTTTATCGGGCCACAACTTTCTCTGCGCCACAACGAGGACATCGGTACACAGACACCAACCGACCCTGGCGAACATCAAACTGCTTTTCTTTGCACACTTCCCACTTATGGTGGCCGTGGCGACAAAGACTCTTGCCCTTTTGCTTTGCAGCGGGCGACGGCTTTTTAAACGGCAGAATATCGGCCACACCATACTCCTGTTGCAATCGTTCTCGAACCGCGGCGGCACCTCGGTGCACCGCTTTTAGTGGCACCCTTGAATGTCGACTGCGTCTATTACACGATGCTCTACCCAAGGCCGTCAACAGCCAGTCCGGCCCCGAAGCGAACTTTATCGAAGGTGATCGGTCATAGAGTTATGAAAAAAATTATTGCGACATCTTTGCTCGGTCTTGCGTTGCTTGCCGGTGCCCTGCGCGCCGAGCCCGAACAAGCTATCTTTGCCGGTGGTTGTTTTTGGTGCATGGAGGCCGATTTCGAGAAACAAGCCGGGGTTTTATCCGCAGTTTCCGGTTACACCGGCGGCCACAGCGAAAACCCTGACTACAAGCAAGTCACCCAGGGCAATACGGGACACTATGAGGCTGTGCTGGTCAGCTATGACCCAGCACAGGTCAGTTACGCTGAACTGCTTAAAGTTTTCTGGCGCAATATTGACCCGCTGGATGATCGAGGGCAATTTTGCGACAAGGGGTCGAGCTATCGTAGTGCAATATTCGCCACTGCGGGCACCCAGACGCTTGCTGCTGAGGAGTCAAAGGCCGAAGCCCAGCTGGCTCTGGGGCAAGATCGAAACATTGTCACACCCGTACTACCCGCATCGCAGTTTTATCCGGCTGAGGATTACCATCAGGACTATTACAAGAAAAACCCACTGCGCTACCAATATTATCGGCGCGGCTGCGGCCGCGACCAGCGACTTCAGCAACTGTGGGGCGCCCGGTAAGCATGCCTTTTATTGCACGGCCACACGATTATCGCCTTGCGGCAGCCGCAATACCTGGCCGATGCGAATACGATTTCTGCTCTTGAGATTATTCTGGGCAACCAGCTCTGTCACCGTCGTGTTATAGCGCTGCGCAATCAAAGATAGCGCCTCCCCGGGCTTTACCTTGTGATACTGATCCGGCCGTTGGCTTTTGAAACGGGATGAACTCGGAATAGCCGCCAATATTTGTTCAGGGCTTTTACTGGTTGCTGTCACCGGCAGTCGCAAGGTAAACCCCTTGGGGACGTACTTACTGCCATTCCAAACCGGCGCCATTAATGCCGGGTTGGATTGCTTCAATTCAGTCCGCGACAGGCCGTAGGTTTTTTCCAGGGCCGCAACCGGCACAAAATGGGGCAATGTCACCACCATTTCGTCCTTCGGCAGTGCCTTCTCGAGCGCACCAAAATAGCTTTCTGCATTCTGCTCCACTTCCAACGCAGCCAGAAACGCCACGTAGAAGTTACGCGAGGCAAAGCCAAAGGCCCGGCCATTGTAGTTGTGGACAATTTCGGCAATATCGTCAGTGCCGAGGGTTTTGACGGCTCGTCGCATACCGGTTGCACCGTGATTATAAGCCGTGATAGCCAGCGGCCATGAGCCCAGCCTTTTATAATTGTCCTGCAGCAATTTCGCTGCCGCCTCGCTCGACATGTATGGATCGCGGCGGCTGTCGACAAGCTGGTCGATTTGCATAAAGTGCTTGCCAGTGGAGCGGGTAAACTGCCAAAGCCCTGCTGCACCGATGTGCGAATAAGCGGTAGGGTCAAACGAAGATTCAACATGGGGAAGTGCCGCCAGAGCCTGCGGGACCCCGGCTTGTTGCAGATGGCTCTGGATATGGCTGAGCCACTGGCCTGAGCGAACCAAACCTTGTTCGAAACGATCGGCAAGCCCCTGCTGTACCCGCAGCCGGTCCGCCGCCTGTTTTAATTCGTCATTGGAAATGTCTATTGGCCACAACGCCAGTACCGCTTGCTGCTCGGCGCTGAGACCGTTGCGATCTCCATCGGCGAGTTGCTGAAGGATGTCGGCGTAGCCGTCTTTTGCCTCGTCGAAGAGCTTTTGGCGCTGGGTTGGCGAGGCGTTGGCGGGAATGTAAACAGTGCCATAAACCACACTGAGGTGGCGATTATCATGAATCAGGCCCTGATCAGACTCGATCTCCGAGAAAATCCGGCGCCAAAAGGCAATTTCCGGCTCCAGTGCCACCGGTCTGGGCAGTGCATCGGCCTCTGAGGGTGGCGCCGACAATAAGGCAAGCACCAATGGCCCCAACAACAGCAAACTTTGGAGTTTTCCTGATCTTCGGGTCCGACAGACATTACTTTTTAATGCAGGCATTGAGTGTGTCTCTTCAAGCAGGCCTATGGCCACGTGGTTCAAAAAACGTGAACGTCGTCACATTATTAACAATAACTGAGACGCACGTGATAGTCATCCCGGAATTTTTGTGATTTGTGCTTTTGGAGCGGGTGAGAACACGCCTGCCCGATGGCAGTTGCGCTTCCCGCCGGACCGGGAGTAACCAAAATTTAATGGCCACAGGCGGACCAATTTTTACCCGACGGGTTAACATGATCTGCAGTGGGCAAGGACTTTATCAGGGCGAGAAAACAACAACAGGTCTCGAAACCGCCACACCACAGCTAGTGTTGCCGCATGCAGGAGCCCGGCCATGTCCATTGTTCTGGTTGACTTTACAGAGTTTCAGCAGAACCACGAGCATTATACCCGTGAGTGCAGGGCAAACGGCGATTTGCTACAGATCGATTACTCCGGTAATGGACTGAGTATGTATGTGGTGGCCGACCATGCCGGAGTCAACGAAGTACTGCGCAACGAAAACGGCCGTTTTGTTCACTTTGCCGATTACTTTGCGTCACTCCGGGGGGGAAGCGAAACCGACCGAAAAATAGGCGAAATCTTCGCCAAAAACCTTGGCAACGATAAAGACCTGCACCTGGAACTACGCAAAGACATACGCAAGCAGTTCAATGGCAGTGGGGTCGACCACCACAATCCCTTTATCCAGGCCACCGTCAGGGAACTGGCTCTGCGGTTGCCCGCATTGGCGGCAGCCAACAACGGCATTGTCGACCTGGCCAAAGATTTTTCCATGCCGATGACCTTCCTCATCACTTCCCATATGATCGGTCTGGAATTCAACGATGCCGAAGAAAAAGAGCGCTGTACCGCACTTGCCGGAGAAGCGATCCGACTTATCAACCTGATTGCGCCGGAAGAGGAAAAACGCAAGGCCCTCGCCGCGCATGACGACTTTTCCAAATTTATCCAGCCGCAACTGGACAAATACTGCCAGGCGAATAGCGGTCAGCTGCGCCAGGATTGCCTGCTATACGACTTTGGCACCACCCTGCGCGCAGGTAATGGTGCCAAGTTAGACAGCTTTATTGAGTTGGTAAACGGCCTGTTCCAGGCGGGCCTGGGCGCGACAGGCAGCTTCTTTGCCCTTTGCCTGCACCTGATGCTGAACGGCGATGATGCTAACGAGGCTGAAGATATCCAGGCCTGGTACCTGGCGCCGGAACGTAGTATCGAAGACAAGACAGAGGCCGTGTCTGAATATATCCGCGTGTCACAAAAAAAGCTGGGGGGCATGTTTCCGCGTTACAGCCCTGACGGTGGCACCCTGATGGGAGAAACTATAAAACCCAATAGCCTGGTCTATATGAGCCTGGCATCGGCCAATCTCGATGAGCGTGCGTTTCACCAACCCGACAGGGTTAACCCCGAGCGGATTAAAATCCCACCAGATCTAAGCCCGGCCCAGCTGCGCGAACGGCGCGAAAAGCGCCTCGAAAAATCGTTGAGCTTCAGTTACGGCGAGCATATGTGTCCAGGCCGGCGCATTGCGCTGGTCATTATTCGCAGTGCCATGGATGCCTTGTTCGAACTCTACCCGGATATGGAAGTGATAGAAATGGAGATCATCAGCGAAATCTTTGGCAAACCGTCGGAGGTGCCATCATTCAAGGTGCGCCTCAACAATCACGCAAAGCCAAACGCCTGAGCGCAGATAATAATCCTAAGGAGAACGGCTATGACCGACATCCCCGCAGCGCCTCAGGGCAATCCCGGCGACATCCTCAATTGGCCGATGCTGAAAGTTCTGTATCGCACCGATGCTGCCAAGCTTGCAACACTACTGCCACCTGGGATCGAGCCCGCCGAACAACCCATTGTGCATATCACCGTTTACAACTTTCCGGTGGGCGGAGAGCCAGAATATGGGGTGGTGGTGAATGTCGACGCCACTTATCAAGACCTGCCCGGCGAATATACCCTGGGCATGGGCATCAACCAGGAAAACGCCATTTACATTAGCCAGGAGCGCTGGGGGCAACCCAAGTATTTTGCAAAAACCACCTATTTCCGCCTGATGAATCAGGTCGAGGCCAAGGTTGAGCACCAGGGTCATACCTTCCTCGAATTCAAAGGCGAGATAACCGGGCCGGTTGCCAATCCAGCCCAATACGAACTTAACGAGTGGTGGATCAAATACTCCCGCGCCGTCGACATGGCGCCGGAGCACTACGACTTCCCTCCACATGTGGTGCGCGTCTGCAGCAAATACGGTACGGCCTACATGGAAGAGGTCAAAGGCCAACTGATTCTGCGGGACAGCCCCTGGGACCCGATCGCACGCTTGTTGCCATTGCGCGAGCAGATCTCTGCCCACTTATGGACTCCGATATTTCTCGACCGCCGTATCACTTTGGAAGGCCAACTCGACGGCAAAGCCTTTTGGCCATTTGCCGACACCATCGGCGGCTCACGTTGGCCCGGCGAGGAAGGTGGGCCATGTAAAACCTGAAACAAAGCAGCGTCGGGCAGACTCTCCCGAACACAACAAGTTTCTGCTACAATCGCCCCGTAAGCCGCGCTTGTAGCTCAACTGGATAGAGTATCGGGCTTCGAACCCGAGGGTTGCAGGTTCGAGTCCTGCCAGGCGCGCCAAACTAAAAAGCCTATCCCGCCAGGGGTAGGCTTTTTAGTTTGGAAGCTTGGCGACGAGAACCTGCCGGTTCGACAAAACGCATGCGTTTTGGACGAGGCGCTCCAGCGGGAAGTTGCCCCATTCCTGCATCCCCTTCTGGTCCGGCACGATCTGTGTCCCCGATGTAATAAGTCGTACCTCCCCAGGTGGCCATAAAGGAAACTTGCTTCCGGAAGGCGGCAAACTGGGGCTTCTGTGGCAGTTGTCGGTAGTCCGCGTGCAGCGATTAGGCACTCGGAACGAATGGCTTCTCACCGTGCCAATCTCCATAGATGTTGTCGCCTGGAAACAAAAAAAGACCAGGCTTCGTATCAACTACTGCGTTCCAGATTGGCTGTCGTTCCCATTGTTTTGCACAGGAGGCGATGCTTAGCATCGCGTGGGAGCAGTTGCCAGGACTTGTTCGTCGAGTCAGTAAGCGCAAGCTTTGGTATGAGCAGCGCCGCTGCTGCAAGCAGCAACGATCGTCTGTATATATCGGTCACCCGGATATGCACGGGTATCGCACTCTATTAGCCCAGGCAGCGCTAGGATGCTCCCTGGGTATTGAAGAGGCGAATTCCTCAGCTAGAGCGTATTCCTCCAGACCTTACCGCCCTTGATAACCACCTTTAGGGTATCCTTGGGCTTAGCTGCTACCATGATGTCATCGATATTTGGCGCCTTTGCCCGTTGAAACGCAGTTTTCCATACTCGCCCGCAACATAGACACCGTCGAGAAAGAGCATGGGAAAATGCAACGGGCCGCGATCGGATTGAAATTAAGCGCAGCCGGGATACCGTACCACCCAAACCGCGAGATCAGGCGAGCCGCGTAGGTGTGACGACACCGGTTTGCGCCGTCGCTCGAGTAATTCCCGCTTTGCAATGTATAGACTTACTAATGCCTTGGGCGCAAGGATGCGCAGGAACGACCCTGATCACATGGGTGGAGAACATCCGCTGGTGAGGCAGGACACCGGGCGACCAGTCACGCGGCACTTTCAGCCATCCGCCTCGCTCAGCGCTTCGCGCCCTAGCCCGGCAGGTCGCGTTTCGGTAGGACGGCCATCAGTTCCGTTTCACACAAAAGATCATGGCGACAGACATCCGCCTTGAGTAAAACATTGGGAAAACCGTCGAAGCCGGCTGCAAGCAATTTGTCTTGCAGGCACGGTGCATCTGCCGGATTCTTTACGTAGGTGATAGCCGTAACGACATCTGAAAAAGTTGCGCCCTGCCCTGCCAGCAGGGAGGCAAGGTTAACCAGCATGCGATCCACCTGGGCGGCGAAGTCGCCGACATGGGCGGTCCTGCCCGACTCATCCACACTCGCCGTGCCAGACACATAGAGCACCTCTTTGTTCGATTCCATTACCGCCATACCGCGGACAAAGTCTGCACCGTACTCGGGGGCTTCATTTAGTGTGGGCGAGGTCATCACTCTCCGTTCTAGCGGGCCAGATCGCTTCAGCGCATAGAAACCCAGGCACAGATCGTGTTTCGCGGAGACCGGCCCGCCGCCGATGGCTGTACTCGCCGGGACGGGCTCGATTCCCCTTGCGGCGAAGAACTCGCGGCGCGCGCGATTCAGGTCACCGTAGTCGCGGTCCATCTCCCGCAGATGGATCCAGGTGCGCACGACGTCACTGAACTCCAGCCCCGCCTGTTGCAGCAGGCCCTCGGCGAGTTCGAACATGCTGCGGGTTTGCTCATACGCATTGCCGCCAGCACCGCACAAGCCTGCTGCAAGCACACGGGTTTCATCCTGCAGCTGAATGCACAGGGCGTGCGCACGGGCACACTCGTTACAGTCACAGCTTGGCGCTGCAGTGATCGGCGCGAAACTTATTGTCGATTTGCCGGGTAAAACCGCCTGCCCCAGGATCTCCAGCCAAGCTCGCCCATCAAGGGGTGGCTGCTCGATCTCGGTGATGGCAGGCGTGACAGCCGGCATTCCAGACATCGCCAGTAAATGCTCCCGCGCCGCTCGCACGGCTTCAATATTCGCCGGCAGGTCTCTCAGGAACACCATCTCGGAAACGATTGCAGCGATAGATCCGCCCTTCGCTTGCAGAAGCTCGCTGATTGCGCCGTAGACCGCTTCGGCTTGCTCGCCTGCCGCGGACAGGTTCGCCGGGGGACGACAGTGAAAAAAGAACTCATGGGCGTCGGGGCCCTCGACGGTACGCAGCGTTAACGCGCAACCGCTAAGTTCGAAGGTTTCAACCAGGGGATGGGTAGACACTACGATCCTTTAAACAGCGAGCGGCCCGGGAACACCGGGCCGCTCTTGAGTTTATTGCCTTTAACTCAACCCATAACGGTTACTAACAACCGTCGGTGGGCAACTCGCCATCGGGCTCTGAAGAGACGAAGGTATACCCACTCGGCTTGTTCTTCTCAAAGCAATTGCCAGACGACGACTCGCCAGCGTCCGGGACAGAGAAGTAGGTGAGGTCCGCGGCCAGGAAATCGAGGGCGGATCCAGGTGGGTTCTGGCCATTGCCGCTTACCTTGTTCTGGGCGACCAAATTATTATTCACGGAAGGATCGTAAAGTACACCGTCGATGACAGGCGGCTTTTCAACACAGTTGAATTTAGGAATCACGCTGGTTGCGGAGCACCATCCAAGCATCCCGATCCCGACGAAGCCGTTGTTCTCGACCGTGTTCTTTGCCACCACGTTGTCGTAGACGCCCAGCAACAAGATACCGATGCCCGGCGGCAGGGCGCCCTGGAAGCTTTCCGGAGGCGCGGGATTCGGGAGATTGTTGTCATAAACGTTGTTTTGCTCGACCACCCAATTGCCCATGTCCGGACGTGGCAGGTTGCCGGCCGAGTTCGGGTGGAACATGGCGACACCGACGGTGTTGTTGTAGATGTCGTTTTGCTTCACCTCGATATCGACCGACACGTTGATCTCGAGGCCGATTGGGCTCCCGGAGAGGTCATTGCCGATAACCCGAACGTTCTCGGAGGCCGCTACCCACATCGAGGTATCCAGTGTGCCGTAGGCGACGTTGTTCTGAACCAGTCCGTTGGCTGAGATGGTCGGATAGATGCCGTTACGACCAAGGTTTCCCGCTTCGTTGCGGATGATCTTGAAGTCATTCACAAAACGGGTCTGGATCCCATTCCACTCGTAGCCCTTCACGGTGAAGCCACGAATGTAGAAGCCCTTTATCCGGTTGGCTTCGCAAAACACATCACCCACATCAGCCTCGGGCGAGCACTTCGCAGGCGCCGCATAGACCCCGGTTTGCTCCAGACCATCATTCAAATATTCACCGACTTGGGGGTTTTTAGGGGTCAGGATTACCTTGCCCGCATCACCCTGCCCCCCCCTCACCTTACCTATCAGGCGCAGATTATCGGTGGAGATACGCAGGCCGTACCGGCTACTTGCATCTTCGTTATATATCCCGGGCTCTACAAGAATAGTGTCACCAGGTAACGCGGCGTCGATAGCGCCCTGAATAGACTCACCTGGAAATACACGATGTACTTTGGCCTGTGCCACGGTGGCGGTTACAAATAGAGCAATAGCGCAGAAACTACTGAAATACCGCATAATCATTATTATCTCCCGGCTTCATTGCAGGTTGTTGATATACGCTGGGTAACTTGAGCTCAATCCCATTTAGGAATCTTTTACACTTCTGCACACGGTGTGTCAATTACTTGCGCTGCACAGGGCTTACACATTGCCCATCCAGCAAACGAATCGCTGCCGCGCCCGGGTCCAATTGACTTAGAATGCACTATGCACCAAACTCATGGGCTTGCGGTACCCGCAACCTGGAATGGTTTCCTCTTGTACGCCCAACCCCATGATTTTTAAAACAATTACAGGACAAACTGTCGACGTGTCAGGCCAGCCACAGCAAGATCGATCCGCCATCCATTTGCCATTAGACGCAGCCCCGGTCAGGGCCTTGCTCCTATTGACTGTGTGGGCGTTGATTGCCTGCGACCCTCAATCCTCGCCGTCACAACACCTGGCGTTTCCCTCGGCGCCGGCGGGCCAACTTGAAATCAGCTACCCCCTGGACGAAACCCTGTTTCCTCCGGAAATCGTTGCACCGACCTTTCGCTGGCGTGACGGGACCGCCGGCGTCGAACAGTGGCGAATCCTGCTGCGACTTGCGGGCGATCAAGCATTGCGCCGGTATAGTGCAACGGAGCCGAACTGGCGACCCTCCGAGGAGGACTGGGCCGAGATCAAGCAACGCTCCACCGACCAGGATGCCGAAGTGGCGATCGTCGGCCTCGGGCCAGAGGGGAATGCCAACTCAGCGGCGACGATTCGCATTCGCACCTCAAGCGACCCGGTCGGGGATTCGATCTTCTATCGCGAAGTACCCCTTCCTTTCATCAGCGCAGTGCAGGACCCCTCGCGAATCCGCTGGCGCTTCGGCAGCATCGATTCTGAGCAGCGCCCGCCCATCGTCCTCGAGGACTTGCCCGTCTGCGGCAACTGCCATTCATTCTCCGGGGACGGCGGCGTCCTGGGTCTCGATGTCGACTACGGTAACGATAAAGGCGGCTACGCCATCCTTAGGACTGAAGAGCAGATGGTGCTGAACGACGAGAAGATCATCACCTGGAGCGACTATAAGCGCGATGACGGCGAGTCCACCTTTGGCCTGCTCTCCCAGGTTTCTCCTGATGGTCGCTACGTAATCAGCACCGTCAAGGACAGGGCCGTCTTCGTCGCGACACCGGGTATCGAGTTTTCCCAGCTGTTTTTCCCCATCAAGGGCATTCTGGTGGTCTATGACACGTTGGAGGGCACTTACAAACCCCTGCCGGGCGCCGACGACCCTGCCTACGTGCAGAGCAACCCAACCTGGAGCCCCGACGGCAAGTCAATCGTATTTGCCCGTACCAAGGTCTACCAAAGTGAAGCGATTGCCAAAACGGATAGAATTCTGCTGGACGAAAAGGACGTGCCGGAGTTCATCGAAGACGAGCAGCCTTATAAATTCGATTTGTATCGGGTGCCCTTCAACGAGGGCCGTGGGGGCAATGCCGAACCGATTGCCGGCGCCTCCCACAACGACAAGAGCAACTTCTTCGCCAAGTTTTCCCCGGACGGCAAGTGGATCGTCTTCACCCAGGCCGAGAATTACATGTTGCTGATGCCCGATAGCGAGCTGTTCATTATTCCGGCCGAAGGGGGCGAGGCCCGGCGCCTGCGCGCAAATACGCCACGCATGAACTCCTGGCACAGTTTCTCGTCCAATAGCCGTTGGCTGGTGTTCTCGTCCAAAGCCAATACGCCCTACACCCAGCTTTTCCTCACCCATATCGACGAGGAGGGACGGTCTACTCCCCCGGTGGTACTGGACCGCTTCACCGGCGATGATCGTGCCGCCAATATTCCCGAGTTCGTCCCGCTGCCTGCCGACTCGATCGCACAGATTACTGAGAGATTCCTCGATGCCTACTCATTCCTGCGCGCGGGCATAGCCAACGAGCGTACCGGCAATTACCCGGGTGCCGTGCGCATCTACCAGCGCGGGTTGGAAGTGGAGCCCGAGAACGTTGAACTGTTGAACGCCATGGGCTTTGCCTTGTTCCAACAAGGCGAGAGCGAAGAAGCCGTGATAGCGTTGGAAAAGGCGCTGGAAGTGGATCCGCAGCACTGGAAGTCCCACAACAATATGGCGCTTGCCTCCATCGACATCGGCGAACTTGAACTGGCGGAAGCCCATTACCGTGAGTCGCTGGCGATCGAGCCGCAGCCGGCAATCTACAACGACCTGGGTTTTGTGCTGGAGCGCCAGGGTCTGCCCCACGAGGCAGCCGATATGTATCGCAAGTCCCTCGAGCTGGATCCGGAGTCAACCGCAGCACACTTCAATCTGGCAGCCTTCCTGGTGCGAGGCGAAGAGTACAAGGAAGCCGAAGGGCACTTGCGCAAGGTGATTGCCAACAAACCAACCACCCAGGCCTATACGGGGCTCGGCATCGCCCTGGCACAGCAAGGTCGTGTCGACGAAGGCATCGCCAGTTTGCAAAGTGCCATCGAAGTGGATCCGAAAAATGCTGCAGCCTACGACCAGCTTGGATCCGTGCTGGTGCAGCAGGGCATGCTGGAGCAAGCCGAGTCCACCTATCGCCAGCTCGTGCGGAACCAGCCGAGCGTGGCAGCCCACCAGGAGTTGGCCCAGGTGCTGGAGCGTCTGGGGCGCACCGATGAAGCGCGCCAGGAAATGGCCAAGGCGAAGGCAATGAGCAGCAGGGCAAAAGCGGCGCAATAGCGAGTTAGCCGCGGCCCGGACAATACGCGGTATTGATCCAGGAAGTCGCGCTACAGGATGGCGAGAAATTGCGGGATTCCGTATGATCACCCGCTAATCGCGTGCAATTCCGGGATCCAACAATGCACCCCAAAGCACCTGATGATTCTTCCCTCTGCAAGCTCTTCCCTCACCGCGAATACAACGGCACAGCAGAAAGCTTTCAGCTACGCCACCTGCCGCCTGTACGCCTGCTTATGCGCCGTCAGATCGATTGCCACCGCCAACACTGATTAACATGCAGAGACTAGTTATGAAGGCTCCTTTCGCCCTACCCGGTCTATTCATTTTTTACTTGCGCTGTTCGGGTGCAGTCACCCCATCGAGATCCGGGGCAAGGGAGACGTGCGCTCTGCTAGCGGAACCCGCAACTGCTCCCTGGCTGATTTCGAGTCAGGCAAGGATAATTGCCTAGAAAATCTCGTCGTCGGCGCTTATTTCGAAACCTATTACGCCGAGCCCCACGCCGGCTGGGAATTTGATCATTGGCAGAACTACTGCACCGACGCCAGCGATAATACCTGCACCTTCAAGGTTAAGGCCGACACCGTGCAACAGTACTGGGGAGAAACCGCATCGCCGCTGGTGGCGGTATTTGCCGAGCAGGGCGGTTTCAGCCAGGGTGTGGTGAGCACCCCTCACCCGCTGGCAGCAGAAGCCGGATTAAAAGAGGCAATACAGGAAGAAATACAGGAGAAGACAGAAGAAATACAGGACACCCATCAAAGGAAGAAATACAAGGAAGAAATACAGGACACCCATCAATTAACGAGGCAAGGAAGCGAGGCAATACAGGACACCCATCAATTAGAAATACAGCATTAGAAATACAGGACACCCATCAATTTACATACGACCGCAATGAGTACCCTTGCTGCAGCGTGACACGTCACCGACAAATAATTTAGTGGGTGTCCTGTATTGCATTCCTGTATTGCATTCCTGTATTGCATTCCTCCTGTATTGCATTCCTGTATTGTATTCCTCCTGTATTGCATTCCTGTATTGCATTCAACAAACCGTTGACGCACCCAAGCCGGGCCGCAGCACTGATATTGCCAAGCTAAACAAGCCGTTGGGGCTCATACGCTATGGCTGGGAATATGCCGCAGCAGGTGTGGTTGCGGTGTGGGCCACCGAAAACACGCGTCCGGCGATCTTCGACGCCATGCAGCGCAAGGAGGCGTATGCCACCATGGGGCCACATATTCGCGTCCGCTTCTTCGGTGGCTACGAGTTTGATGCTGACGACGTTGGTAACCCCCGCATCGCAACTCTCGGTTACAGCAAAGGGGTGCCGATGGGGGGCAATCTGGAGGCGGCCCCTAAAAAAGGTAAAGCCCCCACGTTTTTGATCGCTGCCATGAAAGACCCCACCAGCGGAAATCTCGATCGTATCCAGGTCATCAAGGGCTGGGTCGATGCCCAGGGCGAGACCAAGGAGCTGGTATACGATGTAGCATGGGGCGATGCCCAGCGTCGCCAACCGGACGCCGACGGGGTATTGCCGCTGGTGGGCAATACCGTAGATGCAGCCACCTCCACCTGGACCAACAGCATTGGTGATGCGCAGTTGACCACGGCGTGGAGTGACCCTGACTTTGATCCCGCGCAGCATGCGCTCTACTACGCTCGGGTGCTAGAGATACCTACCCCGCGCTGGACTACCTAAGACTCAGTGCGCTTCCAGGAACCCATATCCGACGGTGTGCCGGCAAGCATTCAGGAACGCGCCTATACCTCGCCCATCTGGTATACCCCCTGAGGTAAATAGATCTGGGTGGGGCGTCGTGAGCGAGGACGCACTGGCAGGCCAGCTTCAGCCAGCTCCGCTCTTTTCGTTCCGTTAACTACAGTTGACGGATGCAGGGAGGTAAATTAAGGTGCCCAACCAAAACAACAAAAGGATACGCTAGGCAACCGGGAAAAATATGGTGCTATTGAGACCAATCGTCTGGTTTCCTCTGAACACCTGCAAACTGAAGACGGCGCCAAATTCTTACTGAAAGCTTGACTCGAACAAGCAGGCAGCGACTCCGCCTTGATTGTGCATGTATTGGCTGTAGTCGCGCTAGCCAAACATATAAGTCAGATGGTCAGAGACACCGGTTTAACCCGCGAAGGTTTGTACAAGGCTCTATCGCCAGATGGCGACTCACCATTCGCTACGGTTGCGAAAGTCGCAAGGGCATTAGGTCATCAGCTCACGGTTTGACCCTCTGCCTAATCGCGGTAATGCGTTCAAGTTTTTCCGGCCTGCGGCTTCTACTGCTCGTAAAATCCCCGGCTTGGTTGTGACCCATAGTTGACGTTAGAAAGTAAAAATAAACGATACATAGCATGAAAGAATACGATTTCAGTTTTATAGATATAGTGGAAAACGCCAGGGATGTAATCATCGTTACCAAGTCGTTTCCAGTTGATCCACCGGGTCCGGAGATTGTGTACGTTAACAACGCGTTCACTGATTTAACCGGTTATACAACAGAAGAGGTTCTAGGTAACAACCCCAGGATATTGCAAGACGAGGGAACCGATGAAGAAACTACAAAGCTGATTCGACAGGGGCTCGAACAGCAGATTCCTGTCAGGGTAACCATCATGAATTACTCCAAGACAGGAGAAGCGTATTGGCTTGATTTGAGTATTCTTCCTTTAAAAAACTCCCAAGGTATCGTGACGCATTTTGTGGCGATAGAACGAGACGTCACAGAACAGAAAAATCTTGAGATAAAACTTGAGATCCTTTCCAGAACAGACCCCCTAACGGAATTGCTCAATCGGAGAGCATTCAACGAAATCCTGGAGAATGAATTCTCTCGCTTCAGGCGCCACGGCGATGTTTACGCAGTGTTGATATTGGATATTGACCACTTTAAAAAGATCAACGACAAATATGGTCATGAAACCGGAGATATAGCCATTAAGACCGTCGCACAAGCATGTGCAGAGCATTCAAGGTCACATGACATGGTGGCAAGAATAGGTGGTGAGGAATTCTGTATTTTATTGCCTTATACCAATGAACAGACGGCGTACGATATCGCCGAAAAGCTGCGATCGATAATTTCGAATACTCCAGTTACGACATTGGATGGCGATGTTTGCATGACCATTAGCATCGGTGTCTCAGTAGTTGGGAGCGACGATGACGATCATACAGTGGCACTAAAACGGGCGGATCAAAATCTGTATCGCGCCAAGAATGCCGGGCGAAATCTAGTCCGTAGATACTAGACATAATGATTTGACCTGCCCTACCTCAACGCTCGTGGATTACCATGCGGTGAATTTCAAGCGAGTTGAGTAAACAACCGGTGGCAGAGCCACCTTGAGGAGGGCAGGCAAACAAGAAAGATATTTGGACACCCATACACTACTTGACCAGACTTTAATTATCACATACCATTAACTGTATATATAGCCAGCACTCATGGAGAGCGCCAGGATGACCCGCGCACGAAAGGAACTCGTGTCTTTGGACGCCACACCCTATTATCACTGTATCAGTCGCTGCGTTCGCCGCGCATTTCTTTGCGGCGAAGATCACTATTCAGGCAAGTCCTACGAACACCGGCGCGGCTGGATAGTCTCCCGCATCAAACAGCTCTCATCCGCTTTTGCCATCGACATAGCCGCCTATGCGGTTATGAGCAACCACTACCATGCGGTAATGCGAGTCGACGCCGAAAAAGCGAAGACCTGGACTACTGATGAGGTAATTTCCCGGTGGTGCCTGCTTTTTAACTGCCCTTCCCTGATACAGCGCTACCGCGATGGGTCACAGCATACTGCCGCTGAACTCGAGATAGTACACGCTGTGGTTGAGGAATGGCGCGGGCGCTTGTGCAGCATCAGCTGGTATATGCGCTGCATGAACGAAAACATTGCCAGGCTTGCCAATCGCGAAGATCACTGCTCGGGTCGATTTTGGGAGGGACGCTTTAAAAGCCAGGCGCTGTTGGATGAGGTCGCCGTGTTAGCCTGCATGGCCTATGTCGATCTCAATCCGATACGAGCGGGAATGGCAGACAGTCCGGAATCATCCGACTTCACCTCCATTCAGGAGCGCTTGGGGATTACGCCATCGGTACCCGAATCACCAAAACCCGATAAGCAGCTAACATCCGAAGCACCCTTATTAGCCTTTCGCAATATGACATCCTGTGACGATGCTCGCGCCGCAATCCCCTTCTGCTTCGTTGATTATCTCGAGCTTGTGGAATGGACCGGGCGCGCTATTCGAGCAGACAAGCGTGACCACATTCCTGAACACATCCCGCCGTTATTACAGCGGCTGAATATTGATACCAAACAGTGGATAAACGCGAGCGCCCATCTTGAGCGCGATTTTTATCGTGCCATTGGACCGATCGAAAAACTCAATCAACTCTGCGAAAAACTTCAGAAGCGCTGGCTGCACGGCACAGCTGCCTGTACTGCGCTTTATGGCCTAATAGTTTCAGCAACTTAAAGAATTCCAAAGGCACACTTGCCTATCTTGCACCACCCGAGATATCCGACTGGGGGAGAATGGGCGGTATTGAAAACCTGTACCGCACGCGGGCTGATAACCACCACACTCTAACTCAAATAAATTGCCTTCGAATTAGAATAACCAGACACATTTATACCTGAATGAAAAGTTTGGGTGTCCTGCTAAAAGTTTTCTGCTAAAAGTTTCCCTCTAATAACAGCTATGTTTACATCATTGTTACGTGATGGCAGACTACCACGAATTAAGGTGAATCTTGCCTAAAGACAATAAAAACTGGAGTATAAATATGAGAAAGTTCGTTGTTCTTGCGACCGCGATTTTGGCAGCTCAGGCACTGGCCGATATACCCGACGACATCGATTCCAGCGGATGGGATGTCAACCCGGAAGATTACGGAATGACCGCGAAAGAGTATATTCAGGCCGATAGCCGGGCTTTCTTCGCTAACTTCCTCGGGCGCTCCGCCGTGAATGAATTCTATCATTTGGTACGGCTGAAGATGTAGCCTATGTCACCGAAAAGCTGCAACCACAGCACAAGATCATAGGCGCCGCCGAAGAAGACGAGATGATCCGCCCCGATTTGGACCAGCTGGCCAAGGTGCGCGCGCCGCTTGTGGCAGCTTACAACAAGCTTCCGAATTCTTTCGGAGCAATGAAAAAGCATACCGATGAAGTCGAGGACTGGGAGTATTTCACCTATGTCACCGCCGGTGCATGGGGCTTGTCAGAAGATGAGAATGCCATGTACGCGATTGGCGCCCCGGAAAATGCCAAGGGCGGGAAATGCTATACCGCGACTTTCCCTCCGGTACCGGTGAAAACCTTTTACTCTATCACCCTGTACGGGCCAGATAACTATCTGATGAGCAACGAGGACAATATCGTCAGTTCGAATCGCGGCGTGATCAACAATGACGACGGTTCATTTACTGTGGCTTTTGGGTAACCGTTCATTCTAAGACGTTATATTCTGTCCGGTAAATACCGATTACATTTCTCCTCAAACACAGGAGAAATCTTATGACCGAATCCAAAGCAGCCACTGCATCGTCCCCTCAGCCACAACCTCAACCTCAGCCCAAGCCAGCCAAGCGAGTCATGCGCTCCCAGGGCGAGTGGAAAGCCCTTCTGGAAGCCTTCAATAACAGCGGACTCACCAAGGCGGCTTTCTGCAAGCAGCATCGAATTGCCACCAGTAGCTTGTACCGTTGGCAAAGTATTTTTTCCCAACACGCCGGCGACACCGATTTTATCGATGTCACCGAGTCACTCTCTATTACCCCGGCGCCGCCAGCTCCTGAACGCGACAACCCTTGGCAAGTCGAGCTGGCGTTGGGCGACGGTATCGTATTGCGTTTGCGTACCACCTGATGTTCTTCCCTGAGTCCCAGGTCCGTATCTGGCTTTATACACAGCCAACCGATATGCGCAAATCCTATAACGGCTTGAGTGCGCTGGTGAAGAATAAGCTCCAGGGCAACCCGCTCAGTGGTGAGCTGTTCGTATTCGTCAACCGGCGCCAGAGCCAGATGAAGATCCTGTACTTCGATCGCTCGGGGTACTGTATCTGGTCCAAGAGACTGGAGCAGGGCCAGTTTGTGGTACGCGGTGCGCCAGGTGGCAAACGGCAGCTGAACTGGACCCAGTTGAAGCTGTTACTCGACGGCATAGAGATCAAAAAATCCCGCCAGTACAAGCGATATTCTCACCCCTCGTAAGGCGAGCTCTGGTAAAATACAGCCCATGTCTACTGCCGCCTCCACCGATGCCAATACCGCCGATTCCTCGGCGTTGTTGCAGGCGCTCAGCGAGGAAAACGCGCAGCTGAAACGTCAGCTTGCCTGGTTCAAACAGCAACTGTTCGGCAGCAAATCAGAGAAGCGGGTGATCGATAATCCCGACCAACCCCTGCTCACCGGCTTGATGGGGGAGTCCGTCGAACCGCTGCCGCCGGGCGAGAAGCAGAAGATTACCTACGAGCGTGGCAAAGGCAAGAAGCAGCGGGATGATGACTGCGTCACCGATAGCGGCCTGCGCTTCGGCCCCGAGGTGCCGGTCAAAACCATCACCCTCGACTCGCCGGAACTCAGCGGTCCCGATGCCGATCAGTACGACATTATTGGCTACAAGACCAGCCACCGACTGGCGCAACACCAAAGTGCCTTTGAAGTGTTGTGCTACCAGCGCGCGGTACTGAAGCGCAAGGACTCCGGCAAAATCACCACCACGCCAGCGGCGTTTAATGTGTTGGAAAACAGTATTGCCGATGTCAGCTTTCTGGTGGGTATGCTGGAGGGCAATACAGAGGGCAATACAGGACACCCATACTTTATCCCTGTCAGTGAAGTGCCACTCTGTGGCAATGGTAGCCATTGCAGTCGCCTGCTAATTGGTTACAAATGATTGGGGGTCTTGTATTTTCCTTGATTTCCGTTTGACAAAGGATGACTGCTTTTTGACTAATTATGAGCAGCTACAGTCGCATCGTTACGGTCCAACCCCTGAAGGGCGCGATTTTAATCCGGGCCAAACTCTTTTGGGCTCGAAGGAGCGACAACCGGATCAGTTCGAGCCGCGTAGCGGGGAACCGGCCTTGGCGGCGATGGGGAGAGTTTGATGCACCTGGCCAGTCGTTGGCGCCGCTACTCGGGACGGCTTGCCGGAGCCATGATCTTGTTGATGGGAGGAATTCTCGTGTTAGCCGCATTGCAACGCCAACTTATCTACTATCCGGAAGTCGCAACGGAGGATTACCTACTGAGGACTGCCGCTAGGATCGGCCTGCAGGGCTGGCGGGATGCCAGCGGCCAGTTGATTGGCTGGCGCACGCGCGCCGCAGGCAAGGGGGCTCGCCGCGTTGTGGTACTCCACGGCAATGCCGGCCACGCACTTTACCGGGACTACTTTGCCGCCGGCTTCCTCGCCCAGGGTGACGAATGGGAGGTCTACCTGTTCGAATACCCCGGCTACGGCGCCCGACCCGGCTCCCCCTCGGAATTAAATATAAAACAGGCAGCCACCGAGGCCATCGAGGCACTGCTTGAGGAGAGCCAGCACCCGCTCTATCTGGTGGGAGAATCGCTGGGCAGCGGTGTTGCAGCCTGGCTCGCGAGCACCTTCCCTGCGCATGTCGCCGGCCTGCTGCTGGTCACCCCATTTACCAATCTGCCAGACGTGGCAAGCCACCACTACGCCCTGCTGCCGGTGCGAGCACTGCTCAACGAGCACTATGACTCCCAAAAGGCCCTTGGCGGCTACGCTGGGCCGGTAGCCTTCCTGATCGCCGGCAGCGACGAGATCATTCCCCCCACCCTGGGCCGCAAGCTGCATGACAGTTACCGCGGCCCCAAGTGGCTCCGCGAGCAGGCGGGCGCGGGCCATAACACCCTTGACCTGGAACCATCCGCCCTATGGTGGCCGGAGGCCGTGGCATTTCTGTTGCGGGGATAAAGGCAATACAGCACAGGCGATAAAGGAGCAATAAAGGACACCCACATATTATTCGTCAGTGTGGTGCCACTCTGTGGCAACGGTAGCCACTGCAGTCGCGTGCAAATTGATTTTAAATTGATGGGTGTCCTGTGTTTTTCTTATGCAAATTGATTTTAAATTGATGGGTGTCCTGTGTTTTTCTCAAATTGATTTTAAATTGATGGGTGTCCTGTGTTTTTTTCCTGTGTTTTTTCTGTGTTTTTTGTATTTTTTGTTTCCCTGTATTTCCTTTTCCTCTCCGTATTTCCCTCACTTTCCCTCTCAATTTTCACACGCTGTCGACGAGCAAAGTGGAAGCAGCGCGATGACTAGGCCGCGCTAGGAGCAGCTCTCGGTTGTGTTATATTCTTTGTCCTGACCAATCGATGCCGAGGATTCCCAGCCATGGAAAATAGCGATTCACGCCCCGCGCCTGCACCCACACCAGCTCCGCTGGAGGACGAATCCGGGGCACAGACTGACACACTACAGCGCGCTGTCAGTGGTGATTATCAACTGCTTATTGGCGACGTGCTCAAGGAGGCCTGGGCCCGGGTCAGCGGTAACAAGGTCACGGTCTGGACAGCCGTGCTGATGTATGCCGGTGTGCTGTTCGGTCTTTCGCTGGTATTCGCCATGTTGTTTGGCCCAGCACCGGCGGATGGCGTCCCTCCTTCCTTTTCACCGGTGGAGTTGCTCCAGCAACTGATTAGCGGACTGCTGTTAACGCCGCTTTGGGTGGGGCTGATATTCGTTGGGGTGGCTATTGCCTCGGACCAACCGGCGAAACCGGCGAGCATCTTCTCCTGGTACGGCCTGGCCCTGAAGCTGTTGTTTACCTACCTGCTGATGGGATTGATGATTACGCTGGGAACCCTGCTGCTGGTATTGCCCGGGATTTACCTGGCCGTCAGCTATCAACTGGCGCTGCCCCTCGTTGCCGATAAAAACCTCGGCCCCTGGGAGGCGCTCGAAACGTCACGTAAAGCGGTAACCCGCAAATGGTTTACTTTCTTCGGGCTCTGGCTGCTTGCTCTGCTGGCAATCCTGGGGTCGATGATTCTACTGGGAATACCCTTGATCTGGGTGATACCGACAGTCCTGATTGGCCTCGGCATTCTCTACCGGAACGTCTTTGGCGCCGAGCCTGCGACACTGTTGATTGTCGCGGGGCAATCAACAGCGCCGAAGAACAGCTGAGCACTGGCGCCGCCCAGTCTTGCCTCTATAGCCTTAAGCGCTTATGACGCAAAGCACTCTGCTGCGCGTCGCAGGCGCTTGCCGCTTAAATGTCTGCTTGATTTCTCGTTTGATCTTGCAAGCTGCGCGCAGTTTTCTGCCGCGGTCGTAGCTGCGGCTATGCCCACGGTCGGAAAATCCCGCACAGTGCACAATCTCACAACGAGAACTCCAAATATCGGTGAAATATGGCCGCTTGTGGCTGCCTCGCCTGGGAGTAAAGCCGCGTTGTGCAGAGGCAATAATATGCTCAGACAACGCGGTCGCCAGGCTGATCACCCGGCTATTGATTTACCCTTCGAGCCGAGATCAACAAATGCTTCCTGTAGCCTCGTAACGATCCCTTTTTCGCCCTCGCGCAGCAGCTTGCGGGGGTCGTACTGCTTTTTGTAGGGGGTCCCGTCTTCGGGATCGATCTGGTACTCGAAGGCGCGATGGTTGGCATCGACAAACTTACCGACCGCCTGGGCGAAAGCGAACTGGGTGTCAGTGTCGATATTCATCTTGAACACCCCATAGCTGACGGCTTCCGAGATTTGCGCCTTTTCCGACCCGGAGCCACCGTGGAATACCAGGTTGAGCGGGTTTTTGCCCGTATTGTGCTGTTGCTCCACCAGGTCCTGTGATTTCTTCAGGATCTCGGGCCGCAGTTTGACGTTGCCCGGTTTGTAAACGCCATGGACGTTGCCAAAGGAGGCGGCGACGGAGAAGTGCCCGATCGGGGTCAGTTTGTTATAGGCTTGCAGCACATCCTCGGGTTGGGTGTAGAGCTTGGAGTTATCGGCGCTGGCATCGAGGTCGGAGCCGACGCCGTCCTCTTCCCCACCGGTGACACCGAGCTCTATTTCCAGGCTCATACCCAGCCTGGCCATTCGTTCCAGGATGCGTGCACTTTCACTGAGATTGAAATCGATGGGCTCTGCCGACAGGTCGAGCATGTGTGAGCTGTAAAGCGGCTTGCCGGTGGCTTCGAAATACTTCTCCCCCTCATCAAGCATCGCCTCGACCCAGGGAATGAGCCCCTTGTTGGCGTGGTCGGTGTGCATGACAACGCAAATGCCATACTCCCGGGCGAGCAGGTGGGCGTGCTTGGCGGCTGCTACTGCGCCCAAAACCTTCGCCCGGAAGCCATCCGGCATTCCCTGGCCGGCATAGAATTGGGCTCCACCATTGGACAGCTGAATAATGACGTCTGACTTCGCCTCTGCCGCTGCTTCAAGAACCGCGTTAAGGGTGTTGGTACTGGTAACATTTACGGCCGGGAAAGCGTACCCACCGGCTTTCGCCGCTGCAATCAGGGCCTTGTATTCGTCGCCGGTAACGACGCCGGGGCTGAGCATGGTCATGTGATACTCCTCATTCGTTATTCGATAATTTCAACGCAAAAAGCATAAAGCACACCCCCGCTGAAGTACACAGCTGCGGGTGTGGGGCCGCCCGGCAAGCCGTGCCCAATACAGGGCATTATAATGGGTCGCGTATTTGTTTAATTATGCCGCAAGAGTATTGCGGGACTATGACATGGGCCTTAGACAGTATGAACTAAGCTATCCATCATCAAAATGAATACAGAAATGTATACAAGAAAATGTATACAAGACACCCATCAAAATAGCAGGAACCAGCGGCGCCAGGATCGATGGGTGTCCCGAGATATAGCCCCTTCGGATCGATGGGTGTCCCGAGATATATTCGATGGGTGTCCCGAGATATAGCCGCCCGAGATATAGCCGCGAGATATAGCCGAGATATACCGGCCGGGATATTCCGCTGACATAAGCAGCTTTGGGGCAATAAAATCGGGCGCATTGTGGATGCTGATTACGAGAGCTCTTGTGACAGGATGTTGGCGATAGTCAAATGGCACCACGCTGTCGCGATGTTGTGTTGTCTGTTTTTCGAGCGCCGGCTTGCCCAACAGGGGCATTTCGGTTCGTAGCCAAGAAGGGCTGGTTCAACCCCGATCCTTGAGCGCACGCCTGGCAGGGTCAAAAGCGGTAATAAACCTCGATCATGTGGTTATCGGCCCCCACGGTATCTGACCCGTTGGCCCCCGCGTCAGAATAATGGAGGAAGCGGTAACCGATACCCCACTGTTTATAGATCGGCACCGCAATGCCGACGGTCAGGGCAAACTGAAACGGCCCGCCGAAATCTTGGGTTCCGAAGCGCGACCTGCTCAGATACGCTAAGCCCACGCCCATATCAAGGATAAAGCGTTCGTCTTCGCTGCCGATCGTCAACTCCGGTATCACCGATGCGACCAACCCACTATCGCCGCCACCCTGCAGCAGCCCAACGCTTGTCATCAATCGCGAGCCAAGGCGCCAGCGGGATCCAAAATCGTGCTGCCAGGGCAGCCTGAAGTTGGCTGCCAGGTCGTACTCTTCAAACTCCTCCGGCTGGGGATCGCCAAGGGTTGTCGCACTGGAAAGATTTGCGCGTAAACCGAGACTCTGCAGGCCCATCTCGCCAGCCAGGGCCAAGCCGGGAATGAGCAGACACCACATTGAAATCAGCAGTCGCGGCCACCGCAGGCGGTTACGGGGTATCGCAGGCAAACCACCAATGCTACTGACTTGCTTGTTGGCTTGGTTCATATAGCGGCTCTCAACGCAAACATTGTTTGAACGCTATACCCGGTTCACAGGCTACCACTTCTGTGAATCGGTTATTCCGTACCGTCTCAACCCAATAGGCACGGCAGCGATCATTCCGAAGGCGGCCAGCATCGATTTCATGCCGCAACAGCTGCCTCGCTTATTTAGAGGCACTGAAAAGTTTCCAGTGGCCACACCGCGATAGCCGCCAAATCTCACCGATGCGGCGGTCTGCATTCATCGACTTCTACCGCAGCTTAAAAACCTATTGGGTTTCGCGCTCCCACTCTCTCAGGATAGTTGCACGCTGTGCGACATCTTTCTTCAGCAGTCATAGCTACAGCTATGGCTTTGGTCGTAAGACCCCTTACAGTGCACACTATCTCAACGAGAATTCCAAATATCAGTGAGATCTGGCGGCTAGTGGCCCGAGGCGAAACGGTCGCAGCCCCGAGCCATCACCGGTTATACGCAAAAGGGCCCCGCAGGGCCCTTTACTTACCTAAAAACCGACTATTTCTTGTTTTGCTCGCCTATAGCCTTGCGGTTTTTATTGGTCAGCTCCCAATGGTCGCCCATGCTCTGGCACAGATCAGGGGGCAGGTTTTCCACCGGGACTACCAGTTCACTGTCAACAGGCCATTCCTCCAGCAGCTCAGGTTTGTAACCCTTGGGATAGTAATCGTCCGGGTCGAACTGGTATGGCACGGTCGACCGGTTTCAGATACCGCAGTCACCAGTCGCATCAAGTCATTGCGCAAGGTTCTGGGAGACGACAGACGGGCTGCCCGACAACACAGAACGGCGGCTGAGCTTGCTTCCGGGCGTCATGCTCAGATCATGCTGGCCACCAGTCCGGCCTTGTCTATACGGGCGATCTAATTCACCAGGCGCTCGCCAATAATCCACCAGACATCGGGATCGAAACCCAGGGAAACATGGGTAGAACCGACTTCATAGTGGGTCACCAGCGGGCTTGTGCGATCGATGCAGGCGGGCCAGGACACAAACTTGTCCCTGCGGGTGAAGATCGCAGTTATTGGCCGTGTTATCGGGCGCTGCAGGTCGAGCTCCCTTTGCAATTCTGCAATCCGGCGACATTCCGCAGGTCCGTACATCCGGGCAGCGGGCGTGAAAGTGGGCCCGCCGATAACCGGCGTACCATAGGTGATGACCTGTGACACCGCATCCGGCACTATCCGCGCCGTCTCCCGGGCAATCACTCCACCCAGGCTCCAGCCGACCAGCGCCACCGGGCGCCCGCTGCCAGCCACCTCAGCTTCAACTCGCCGAGCCAGCAATTCGCTGTCTGCTTCAGGGTGTCCACGATTGGTTCCCAGCCCCCAGTGGCGCGCATCGAGGTTCCTTGAGCGCAGGAATTGGCGCAGGGGCGCCATGGTCTGCTGCGGCGCTTGCCACCCCGGGATAAGAATCACCGGCTGGTCATTGCCCTTGGATAGTCTTGCCAGCTTCCGGGCGGCAAACACCAGGCGATAGGCGTCCCACACGCCCAGCGTCTCGTAGAACAAGTTGAACTGATCCAGAGGCTCCGGCTCGGGTGCCTTGGGTGGAATTGAATACACGATGGGGTAAATGGAGCGCATGGCCGCCAACCTGCAATATGTCAGTCGATGGGTTACGTCAGGGTGGGTGAATTCGATGGCGCCTGCAAAAGCTTATCCCGCGGCTGAAGCCGAAGCAAATCGCAGGATTCGAGTAGGAGGCGGGATTACCCCCGCCGTCCTCTCACACCACCGTACGAACGGTTCCGTATACGGCGGTTCATGCGAGACGAATGAGCTGATGATAATGGTCCATCAGCGATACCAGACCCAACCGGTCAAAGAGTTTCGTCGGCAGAGCTTGATTCAGGTGCGAGGCCGCGACATTCCACCAAGGCCCCCGACCATTCTGGGCGCTATTCCATGCACGTTTCTCATCAAGACCCAGTCGCATCAGGTTCTTTGCGCGCGCACAAGAGCGTTTCCACTGAAGCCACAATATCTTGCGCAGATGGCGACGTACCCAACCATCCAGTTCCTGCAAAATACCCTTCACCCCAATGTGGCGGAAGTAATTCATCCAGCCACGCAGCTTGGGGTTCAGCTCCTCAATGACACGCCTTAACGCTCGTCCCCGGCCCCGGCGAAACACGGCCTTCAAGTCACCCCGGAAGCGCATAATCGCCTTCGGGGCTACCTTCAGGCGCACGTTATATTTCCGATTACACACAGTGTAACCCAGAAACTTCCGCTGCCATATCCCTCATTACGCGGCCAAAGTCCGGAAGCTAAGCAGCGCCCTGACTACTCCGCCTGCACCCGAATAGTGCCCGCACTGCCTGGGAATTCAAGTACCAATACAGGTTCATCAGTCATGGGGTTCTGGTCTGGCAAAAAGGCTTCTGATGTGATGGTGTCCACCTGGTAACCAGGGCCCCTTCCCTTCACCGGCTTATCGAACACGGCGTCCCAGGTTGATTTGATGATGACACCATCCGGTTGATAGTTGTGTCCGAGTGCCTCAGTCAAAAACCTGATTCCTGTCACCCGTATCGTGTTAGGTCCCACCACTCGCCAGGCACCTCGACTCGGTGTGGCTTTTCGTCCCTGAAAGTCATTTGCAGGGTCATCGCTGAACATTTCGGAAGTGACAGCAGACATTGTCCCATCTGCATGAAAGGTAACCAGGGCTACCCCCTAGTGTCCCTTAACAGAAGTTCGCAATATTAATTTCGAGTGATTTTTTGTGTTAGGCAAGGCGCGGCGACGAGTCATAGCCGTAGCTATGGCGAGGAGTTGCAACGCAGTATGACGCGAAAAAGCGCCGCAATGATGCGGCGAATTTTTGTTAAGGGACACTAGTGTCATGTCCGATTAATTCGTTTAAGTATGCTATTCACTGATTCAATAATCTCGTCAGCTGATTTTGTCCATCGAAATGGCTTCGGTGCTTCATTATGAAGATCGAGATATTCACGTATCGCCTTTTCAAGAGCAGGCACCGAACGGTGCGTGCCCCGTCGTAGCTGATGTTCCGTGAGTGTCGCAAAAAAACGTTCCACTAGATTCATCCACGAGCTGTATGTTGGCGTAAAGTGGCAATGAAATCTCGGGTGCCGTAACAGCCAATTTTTTACCTTCTCTGTCTTATGGGTACCGTAATTGTCCAGAATCAAATGAACATCCAGGGCTGCCGGCACTTGGCTATCGATATGTCGCAGGAAACTTATGAACTCTGTGCTCCTGTGGCGGCGCTTGAGCTTGCCAATCACTTTACCTGTGGCGACATCCAGGGCTGCGAATAGTGTTGTGGTGCCATATCGCCGATAGTCATGAGTATGGCTCTCCGGCATGCCATAGTTCATCGGTAAAGAAGGTTGCGTGCGATCCAGCGCTTGGATTTGGCTTTTCTCATCTACGCATAAAACCAAGGCTTTATCGGGTGGATCGAGGTACAGGCCGACGATATCCCTGACTTTATCAATGAAGTGAGGGTCAGTAGAAAGCTTGAAACTGTGTGACAGGTGGGGCTTGAGTCCGAACGCCCGCCAAACACGATGAACAAAATCGCGTGGCACATCAAGATCTTCGGATAAACTGCGAACACTCCAATGCGTTGCCTTTTTGGGTTTACGATTTAGCGTAGCTTCTAACACTGCCTGCACCTGGTCATCGTCGTGCTTTCGGGGCTGGCCACTGCGCGGGGCGTCTGACAGGCCAGCGAGTCGATCGCGTGCAAATCGCCCACGCCACTTCGATACGGTTTGCTTCGAAGTATTATGGCGTTCGGCGATTTCTTCACCTGAATAGCCCTGGGCACAATCCAGCACGATGCCCGCTCGCAAGTGGAGTCCAACTGTTGTATTACGCCGACGTAGCCATCGATTGAGCTCGGCTTCTTCCCCTTCATTCAATACAATCTCAGCAGCTGGTCGCGCCATCGTAGTTTCCTCATTGGTGAGATAAACATACGACAATTTTTACTTAAAATAATTCAATTAATTAATCGGACAGTAGACTAGGCTGTAGTAGGTACCCACAAACTTCATAGGTGCTGCTTTAGAGGCATTATGATCGTCAGAGGCATTACGATCGTCACGATCGCCAGCCACGAAAACTGTTGCCAAGGCAGCGGCACAAGCCAAACGAAACAACGTTATTACTTTTTTCTGAATTGCGTACATATCAACTCTCCTTGTTTCTTAGTGAAATTGCGTTTCGTGCTGTGTCGCCGAGCGCACAGCAAATAGAATAAATTCCAACTACTGCCCACAACCCACACGCTTTTATATAAACACGAACTTTTAAGTTTACGGCCTGACAAAGATCACCTAATCATACTTTTATTAATGTTTTTTGACCTCAGCTTTACGAGTGGATATGACCAAAGGCAAGGAACGACACGACGGGGTGTCCAGGTTGGTGCCTTTTCTATTTGCTGGCTTGATTGTAGGGAGGTCGGAGTTCCGTGAACATGATATGCGAGCAGTCCAATACAGGCGCAGGAAGTTGGTTGTAACAGTACCGTCGCGCATTAGTGAAGTCCGGCAACCGCCCGTAACATTCGACCGGTCCTGGGGTTACATTGTGAGCTCACTGATCGCGAAAGACATTTCCTGCCCTGACTGGCCGGTGCATCCTTGATGTTCCGCAGAGCATGAGTTCGGGCATAGATGCCGGCGGTGCCGAACCAATAAAGCATTCGGCAGATGGCGGCTTGCAGTTGGCTAACAAGACTTGTCTATTTTCCTCAGAACCCATGATCTGTATCAATATCGCCGTTAGCGACCGCCGATAAGTCCCAATTGGGCAATCATTTGTCGCAACGGCATAACATGAAATTGCACAGCACTGCTTAGTGTGAACCGAGGCGCCAGTAATCACCTGTGACACTGGCGTTGAGAGTGCAGGCGGAATAAATAAAGAGGAGTAACTGATGATAAAGCGACAAATTAGTTTTGCTGTTGTGGCGATAATGTTGTTTGCCGGCAACGCCTTGCTGACGTTGAATGCCAACGCTGCTCCGTCCGCGGCGATAAATGCAAAGATTGAGCTGCTGCTGGTGCAGAACTCGAAAAATCTTGCCATCGACAAGGAGAAGAAAACCCTGACGCTCAAGGGTGTCAGCCCGACGACACTGTTTTTCTCTGACCGCCCGGACCGCATAGCCGGACACTTCAATAAAAAGGATTATCTGGAACTCTGGAGCAATGGCAAGGACAAGGACAAGGAAAACTTTGACGCCGATCCGCCCAATGCCGTTCTCTCCGTTTTTGAAGGAGACAAGGATGATCTCGTTGATGTCGTTGTTGAATTGTTTAACCCACGGTACCAGGGTGATGACCTGATCTACGATATCAAGTTGATAGATGGCGATCTGCCGGTACTGGGCGGACCGACCTCCCTGTTTATTGACATTTTTGGTGTCAGGCGTCGCGCCTTCCGGCGCGGAGTGATCATTGGCGGAGCCACAGCGGCTACGGCTGTGACTGCCGAGGATGCTGCGGCAAATCAGTCCGCCGAAGCCAAGGCGGCGGCAACACCGAAACCTGCGCCGGCAGCACCTGCTGCCACTGGCCTTTCAAGCTCTCAAAGCTCGGCGGTTGCGAGTCTCAAGGAACTCAAATCCTTGCAGACACAGGGGCTTATCACCGAGCAACAATACCAGCAGGAATCTCAGAAGCTGTTAGACCAGATTGCCCAGTGATACACCGCAAGCACAGCGAGACCACAAGAAATGGAGACCAATAGATGAAAAATGTAAACGAACGGTATCTAACCCTGAAACAGGCAACTCTGTTTTCTTTCCTGGCGGCAGTGATCCTGTCCCTGACTGCGTATGCGTCAACCTCGCCCACCACTTCGTCATCTTCAGAAGATGCCCGGTTCATGTTCGTACATGTAGCTGAGGGTGTCACGGTGGACAAAGCCGCAAAGACTCTCCGCCTGGTGGAGGTAAATCAGCAGACCTTGTTCTTCTCAGACCGTCCTGCCCGCATGGCAGGGCATCTGAAGATGGCGGACTATCTCGCCGAGTGGACCTCAAAGGAAGGGAAAAACAATTTCAGCGCCGTACCCCCGAACGCCGCCTTATCGGTGTATGAGCCGGGACAGACAGACAACACCCTTGTGGTCGTGGAGATCACGAACCCCCGGGTCGACGGCTCTGACCTTGTCTACAACTACAAGCTCATTGATGGCAGTTTGCCGGAAGGCACTGGCCCAACCAGCCTTTTCATCGATAGGATCGGTATCGGCGGAGGCGTCGGTGTCGGTTACCACGGCGTCGGCGTCGGTGCCCGCGGGCCTGGACGACTCTAATCTTGTTCGATTGTTGTCCGTTCCTGAGAGGCCATCTGCCTTTCAGCGATTCAAGCCAATTGAATCGCTGAAAGCGACAAGTACAAGATAAGCTTTCTCGCAAGCTCTCACCGATACAAAAGCAACGATACCTTGCGGCCCAGCTGCGGGTGACGGTGGCGCCGGTGTATTCGCAGGCGCGAAAGAGATGCGCTTGCTCTACGAGAGAACCAGGTGCTGTGACTGGCGTGTAAGGGCCTTACCAACAGCAAACTCATCAGTCCAATGCCTGCCCGCCGAGCGTTTGGTCAGCCAGCTTGCCTTTTGCTGCCAATGCCCCGCCAGGGGTCGTTGCGGTCTACTGTTTTTCCTCCTGCCGGCCGCCGTTGGGGGTCTGTGGGGTTTGGACAGAGAAATATGCAGCGATATCGTCGAGATCCGCATCACTCATTGATTCGAATAATGCTGAAGGCATCAAAGCATTGCTGCGGGTTCCATTTTTGTAAGCGCGCATAGCCTTGGCCAGATATACCGCATGTTGCCCCGCCAGCCTGGGGAATATGGGGTTTACACTGTTACCATCAAGCCCATGGCAGCTGGCACATGCCACCGTATTGGCTTTGCCAATCGCAGGATCCCCGGTCGCTGCGAGCGGGCTCTGGTAGGGCGACTGAGACGAGAAGTAAACTGACAAGTCTTCCCTATCTGCCTCGCTAAGGGGAATGGAAATACCGTGGTTTCGCTCGCTGCCCTCATAAGCTGTTAGCGCAGCGAGCAAATACTCCTGGTGTTGTCCCGCGAGGATAGGGTTGGCGGGCACCATGCTACGGCCATCGGGACCGTGACATCCGGTACAAACAGCGGCTTTAGCCACGCCTTCCAATGCTCCCGCCACAGGGATCAACCCTGCCGTGCCCAAAGTACCGACAACTAGCGAAATCATGATGGCTCTGTTCATGGCGAACCTCCTGCCGACTGCTTTTACCAGCGAAATTTTTGCAGGCTAATGCCTAAAACATCGCGACCCGCGCCCATTTACCCCTACTGTAACGAGGTCAAAGCTATGCTTCAAGGCTATTCCAATGACTGATTACCGCAGCAACGGCGCATAGCCATTGGCTGCCAACGAACCACTCCAACGCCCCATTCCCTGACCAGCGTAAAGAGCAAAACCAGCAACGAAGGCTCTACCAAAACCCCAAGCCTGCAATTCTCACTAAACCGGGAATTGGGCCAAAACCTGGGATTCTTTATTGATAATCTAAATGATAATTATTATCATTTGCTTTTAAACAATAGCCAAAGAGACCTGCTGGATGTTCAAGAAAACCATTGCCAAAGCCTTGCTGCCCACTTCAGTGATCTTCAACTACAGCTATGCCGCACCGAGTGACAACACCGAGCAGGAGAATGTCGCTACCGGCCGCATGGAAGTAATGACTATCATTGGCAGTCAGGAAAATGCACGCCAACTACCGGGCTCAGCCTATGTATTAGAGCCCGAGGATCTGGATATATTCCGCCATACCGACATCCAGCGCGTTTTAAACCAGGTACCGGGGGTTTACTTGCGCGAAGAAGACGGCACCGGCCTGCGCCCCAATATTGGTATTCGCGGCACGGGTACCGAGCGCAGTGGCAAGATTACCCTGATGGAAGACGGGGTGCTGATTGCACCGGCGCCTTACTCGAACCCCGAAGCCTATTATTTCCCATCCACCGGGCGCATGAGCAGCATCGAAGTGCTCAAGGGTCCGTCGCTACTACAGTACGGTCCGTACACCGTTGGCGGTGCCGTCAACCTGTTATCGACACCCATCCCCAATGAATACGCGGGCACAGCGTTGCTGGAAATTGGTGAGCGGGGAGAAACTCGAATCCTGGCAAACTATGGTGGCAGTGGCGAACAATACGGCTGGTTGCTGGAAACCCAGCAACAGCGCGGCGACGGCTTTCAGGATATCGATCGCTCAAGCCGCGACGCCGGCTATGAACTGGAAGACTACATGGGTAAAGCGCGCTGGAACACCGGCCCTGATGCCCGCCTGTTCCAGAGTCTGGAATTGAAGGTGCAGTATTCAACCGAAACCTCGAATATCAGCTATCTCGGCCTGACCGATAGTGATTTTGACCAAGACCCGAATCGTCGCTACGGCCTGACCGACCTCGACCAAATGGAGAGCAGCCACAGCGGTGTCAACCTGAGTTACTTTATTGAAATCAATGACCGGCTGAGCGCGGATGTGACGGCCTACTACAACAAGTTCGAACGCGACTGGTTTAAAGTCGACACAATCGATGGCGAAGGTATTGCCGACGTCATCGACGAAGCCAATGCGGGTAATGAAGCTGTGATCGGCTTTTTACATGGCGACGACGTTGACGATATCAGGCTCAAGCACAACAATCGTGAATACAATGCCAAGGGCGTGCAGGGGCGGCTCAACTGGGACTTCAATACCGGCTCCGTCGGCCATGAATTCAGCACGGGCCTGCGCCTGCACCACGATTATATGGATCGCTACCAGCCCGTCGAAACCTATAACCAGGTTAACGGTAGCCTGGTATTTCAAGGTGAGATTCAACCCGCTGGCAGCAATAACCGCGAGGAATATGCAGATGCCGTGTCGTTCTGGATGATGGATACCCTGGCCATCGGCGATGCCGTTGACCTGACCCTGGTGCTGCGCCATGAACACATCGAAACCGAGCGCAAGGAATATGCCGAGAGCCGGGATGAATTGGTGGACACCCGCGAAAACACCACTAGCGAGTGGTTGCCCGGCGCCGGCATCACCTGGCACCTGGACGACAACTGGCAACTACTCGGCGGCATACACCGGGGTATGTCTCCGGCCGGCGGTGGCGCGGTGGAAGATACCGAGGCGGAAATCAGCATTAACTATGAAGCCGGCATGCGCTACAACGACAATGCCCTTAATGCCGAGCTGATCGGCTTCTACAGTGACTACAGCAACTCCATTCGCAACTGCTCGGTTGCCAACCCCTGTTCCGGCGGCGTCGATTCGGGCACCGAGAACCTGGGCACTGCAACTATAGCGGGCGTGGAAGCATCACTGGGCTATGTCGGACAGTTCAAATCCCTGCAACTGCCACTGCAGTTGGCCTATACCTACACTGACGCCACCATCAGTCGTGACAGCGATGACGGAGCACTGCAGGAGGGCGACGTTTACCCGTACATTCCCAAGAATATCTTCTTCGCCAGAGCCGGCATAATAGGACAACAAGGGTGGGACGTTTATCTGTCGGCAAACTATACCGACTCGATGTGTATCGACTTTCAATGTGGGCGCGACGGGTCTGATAACACCTTCAGGAAAACCGACAGCCTGTGGGTCTTCGACTTTGTGAGCCACTACCAGATCAACCCCCGCACCCAGATGTATATCAAGGTCGACAATGTGCTGGACACCCAGGAAATCGTATCTCGCAGTCCGGCTGGGGCTCGCCCCAACAAGCCCCGAACGGCTTATTTGGGCTTAAATATCGACTTTTAATTGCTCACGGTCAGCCCGCAAAACCCCGGTCTAATCCGGCGCAATACCGCTAAAAAAGCGCCGGGGATTGTCCACCAGCATGGTATTGATCTGCTGCTGGCTCGCCCCGGCCTGCAACAAACGCGGCAAAATGTGATCATGGATGTGGGTCGGGTTAAACAGCACTTCCGGGTCCATGGTAGCGAGCAGTTCCCGGGGGAAGGGTTCGCCTCGGGTACACCACACTGAGTCATGGGACAACACCAGCTGGCTTTGCTGGTCCTTCTCCAACAAGGCCATCAGGTATTGGATGCGCTGCTCATCGGGCGTAAGCAGGTCGAGGCCAAAGCGGTCGAAACCGAGATAGGATCCACCCCCCAGTATATCCATATGATAGGCGTGGTCGTCGCTGCCACAACTGTGGCCAATAATAATCTTGTGGGGCACGACACCAGCGCCTACCAGTATTTGCTGCTGCTCACGACCCATAGTGCCCTGATCAGTATGGGTGGTCACTGGTGCGCCGGTTTCAACCGCTGCAATCGCCGCCGCCTGCAGCACCAGGTGCTCGTATTCGCTGATTTTGCCGACACCGGTGGCTACTTTTATGATCCCCGCTTTAATACCCGTGTCGCCGATGCCCACGGTGAGCTCGCGAATAAACAGCTCGGCCATCGCTTCTACCGCCGTACCCAGGCTGCGCCGAAAATGCCAGTATGCCGGGCCACCCTCATCTTCTTTATACAAGCCGGTCGCACAGACAATGTTAAAGCCGGTTCGGGCCGAAACCTCCGCCGCAAATTCAACATCTCGCCCGAGGTCATTGGGACAGGGGTCGAGCATCGACTGGATACCGCGGTCCTGCATGGCCTGGATTTTGTCATAACAAATAGCCAGCATTTGTTCCCGTGACGGCCCGGGATGCAGGGTGTCGGCTTCCCAGCCGGGATAGCCAATAACCAGGTGTTCGTGCATCAGGGTAACCCCGAGCTCGGCCACCGCAAGCGGCCCGCATACGGTATTTACATTCTGTGTTGCCATTGTCTATTCCTTGCCGTCCATTGGGATTTCCCCGATTGTGCCGCTTCAGCTGGATGGCTTCAAGCGGAGCGGTACAGGGCTTCGCTTTATGTAGATGCAGAATTACAGCCATGCTATGTTTTGCACAAGTTCCAACAGGCAGGTCAACATTCATGGAAAAAACATTGCTTATCAATGGCAAGAGTACCATCGTCGATGTCGAAGATGACTTGCCCTTGCTGTGGTGCCTGCGCGATGTGCTGCAGTTAACGGGCACTAAATTTGGCTGCGGCGCCGGTTTGTGCGGCGCTTGTACGGTGCATGTCGATGGTCGCGCGATCCGCTCCTGTGTCACCCCGGTAGCCGCTGTTGAGGGCAAAGAAATCACCACCATTGAAGGCTTGTCCGACGACGGCAATCACCCGCTACAACGCAGTTGGCAAGACCTCGGGGTGCCTCAGTGCGGCTACTGTCAACCGGGACAGATCATGAGTGCTGCCGCCCTGCTGGCTGCCAAACCCAATCCTACCGATGCCGATATTGACGACGCGATGAGTGGCAATATCTGCCGCTGCGGCACCTACCCGCGCATTCGTGCGGCCATTCACCAGGCGGCCAGGGAGCAAGCGGAGTGAAAGTCTACCAACATACCCGACGTGAATTCCTTGCCCTGACTGGGATTACCGCCAGTGGCCTGATGCTGAGTGCTTGCCTTGGCAAAGGCGATGCCAAACAAGCACACGGGGACGGCTTTCGCCCGAATCTATTTGTAGCCATTGCCCCCGATGGCGAGGTCACCCTTACCGCTGCCCGCTCCGAGATGGGTCAAGGCGTGCGTTCCAGCCTGCCGCAAATAGTCGCCGACGAGCTCGACGCTGACTGGGACCAGGTAGTGGTCGTACAGGCTCTTGGCGAAGAGAAATACGGTAACCAGGATACCGACGGCTCCCGCAGCATTCGCAATCATTACCAGAGCATGCGTGAATTTGGCGCCAGCGCCCGCTACCTGCTGCTGGCGGCAGCGGCGAAACAATGGTCGGTACCGATCGAACAATGCAGCAGCGGCCTGCACAAGATCGTGCATCAGGCGTCGGGGCGGGAGCTGGGCTATGGCGAGCTTGCCGTCGCGGCGCGGGAAATCAAATTACCCCGGGGCTTCAAGCCCAACCTCAAAAGCCCGGACCAATTTCGCTATATTGGCAAGTCCATGCCAATCATTGACGGCGCAGATATCACCACCGGCCGGGCAGGCTATGGGATCGATGTACAACTGCCGGGAATGCTGTATGCGGCGGTAAAGCGTTGCCCGATCATCGGCGGTAGCGTTAACAGCTACAATGCCGATGCAGCCCGCGCAGTGAAGGGTGTCGTCGATGTGGTCGAAATTCCCGGTCCCAGCGGCGCGGTCGGCTTCCACCCACTGGCCGGCATTGCGGTCGTTGCCAACAATACCTGGACCGCCCTGAAGGCTGCTGAAGCACTCAAGATCAACTGGAATTCAGGCCCCAACACGACTGACAACAGCGAACAATATATTCAAAGCTTGCAGGCAGCGTCCCGGCAAACGGGACTGGTGGCCCGCAACCAGGGTGATGTCGACAAGGGCTTCGGCGACGCAGAGCAAATTATTGAAGCCGAATACGTGGTGCCATACCTCGCCCACGCCACCATGGAGCCATTGGTGGCGACCGCCTGGTATCGCGACGACAGCTGCGAGGTCTGGGCACCCACCCAGAACCCCCAGGGTGCCCGGACCGAACTGGCGAAACTATTGGACCTTGATGACGATGATGTGGTGATCAACGTTACCCTGCTCGGCGGCGGTTTTGGTCGCAAGTCAAAGCCCGACTTTATCCTCGAGGCCGGGTGGGTCAGTCGTGCGGTCAGAGCGCCAGTAAAGCTTACCTGGAGCCGGCCAGACGACATCCGCCACGACTACTACCATGCGGTGAGTGCACAGCACCTGAAGGCAGGACTGGGTGACGACAGCATGCCACTGGCATGGCTGCATCGTTCAAACTTCCCCGCTATTGGCACCACTTTTGGGCCAAGGGCCGACAATATTGGCGACCTTGGCCTCGGCTGCGTCGACATGCCCTATGCCATCAGCAATGTCCGGATTGAGGGCGGCAACCCTGCCGCACCCCTGCGTATAGGGTGGCTCCGCTCGGTGTGCAATATCCAACATGCCTTCGGCATTAATTGCTTTGCCCATGAGCTGGCGATAGCGGCCGAGCGTGACCCGGCCGAATACCTGCTCGACCTGATTGGACCGCCACGGCTGGTAGATCTCGGGGAAGATACCCGCTACAGCAATTACGGCAAACCACTGCAGCAGTTCCCCATTGATACAGCGCGCTTGCGCAAGGTTACCGAAACGGTAATGTCTGCAGCCGGCTGGGGTAGGAACTTACCCCCCGGACATGGCCTGGGCATCGCCGCTCACCGCAGCTTCCTCAGCTACGCCGCCACCATTGTTGAAGTTTCCAGCAACCAAGCCGGAAAAATCAAAGTCGAGCGCGTCACCAGTGTCATCGATCTCGGTCAGGTCATCAACCCGGATCGGGCTGTGTCGCAGATGGAAGGCGGCATTATTTTCGGCCTCAGCCTGGCGCTTTACGGTGAAATAACAACTGTCAACGGCCAGGTACAGCAGAGCAATTTTCACGACTACCCGGTGCTGCGCATGCATGAGTCGCCAGCGCTGGATATCCAGCTGGTGGAATCCGACCATTTGCCGACCGGGGTGGGCGAGCCACCGACACCGCCCGTGGCTCCGGCATTGTGCAATGCCATTTTCAGCGCGACGGGACAGCGCATACGCCGGCTGCCCCTCGCCAAACATGGACTGGTATAAAACGGCCAAGCATGATGTTCGAGGGTTACGACATTATCGGTGATGTGCACGGCCACGCTGATCAGCTGCATGCACTGTTAAAAAAAATGGATTATCACCTCGACCACGGTGTGTTTCGCCACCCTCTCCGCCAGGCCATATTTGTCGGTGACCTGATTGACCGTGGCAAGCAGAATCATATGGTGCTGGAGACAGTGCTGGCGATGGTCGAAGCCGGCACCGGCCAATGCGTGATGGGCAACCACGAATTCAATGCCTGGGCATTTCACTACGAAGATTCCCGCTTCGACTGGCTGCGCCCGCGCAGTAACAAAAACCTGACCCAGCATCTCGCTTTTCTCTATGAATATATGGATCCCCAGCGCCCGCAACGGGAGCGCGAGTTACAGCAGGCCATCAACTTTTTCACCTCGCTGCCACTGTTTCTGGATCTGGGAGAATTACGGGTAATCCATGCCTGCTGGCACCAGCCTTTCCTCGACCAAATAAGGCCCCAACTCAAGGCCGACGGTTCAGCACCGACGGAGCTTTTGATCGCTGGACACAAACCCGGGACCACGAGTTTCAAACAACTGGAAACCTTGCTCAAGGGTCATGAGATCGACCTGCCACCCGGCTACCAATTTAAAGATAACTACGGCATCACCCGCCGTCGTATGCGCACCCGCTGGTGGCTCAATGAACCCGCCAGCTACCGTCACTTTGCGCTGGGGCCGCCGCGGATGATTGAGCAGCTACCCGACACTCCGGTCGGCCCCGAAGCCCTGCTGGGCTACCCGGCCGAAGCGCCGCCGGTGTTTGTCGGTCACTACTGGCAAACCGGCACCCCGCGGATCATGGCTGGCAACGTCGCCTGTGTCGACTACAGCATGGGGCGAGGAGAAAAGCTGGTTGCCTACCGCTGGAACGGCGAGCAAACACTGCGCAACGCAAGCTTTTACTACATCTAAATCCCCAGCCCGTTACAGCTGCGGGATGCTCGCCAGATCAATCGGCAGGTCACCCCGGGCCAATCGTTGGGCCCGCTCTGCCAGGGTGGCTTCGGCCTCAGCCAGGCCAATCATAATCACGAAACGCTGCTCACGTATTCCGTCCAGGGCATAGCGCGCCAGCTCGTCCAGATCCTGGAACTTCAGATCCCAGCCCGCCGCACTGGCGGCCTGTTTGAAGTCCTCTACCGTCGGTACCGGGGCATAGGGTTTCTCGCGGGTCAGCTCGACAGGTCGATTGCGATCAGTGGTCCAGATACCGGTGTCAAGCATACCTCCGGACGGATAAAACACCGATGCCTGCAGCTGGGTGCCTTCACTTTGCAACTGGGCCGCGAGGCATTCGGTAATAATTGATACCGCCGCCTTGCTCGCCGCATACACCGACTGATACGGCAGTGGCGAAATTCCGCCGTCACTGGATGAAGTGTTGATCACATGGCCGGGTTCGCCGGAGGCGATCATCCGGGGCACAAAAGCCTGTATACCGTGTACCACGCCCATCACATTGACCCCGTGCACCCACTTCCAATCATTGACTGTGGTCTCCCACACATTGGCCGAGGGCGCCGCGACACCGGCATTGTTGAACAACAGGTGACAGGCGCCAAACCGTTCAAAGACCTGCTGTGCTAGGGCTTCTACAGACTGCGGATCGGCAACATCGGTGACCACGCCGTAGACTTCATGGCCGCCGGCTCGAAATTCGCTGACCGCACTATCGATGGCTGCTTGCTCGACGTCGGCAATGACCACCCTGGCGCCTTCGGCCAACAATGCCCGCGCCAGTGATTTACCGATACCACTGGCGCCGCCCGTCACCACTGCCACCCGGTCTGTGAAGTTTTTCATTCCCGGTTTATCTCCTCTTATTATTGTGCTTACCTTTGCAAACCATGATAAGTAGCAAGGCTTTGATTGCCAGTTAATTCGCTTTAACCTGGCCACCAGCAGGCACCTACCACGGGCCAGCCCAACGTGCGAAAATCCGCCCTCTGGCAGTGTTTTTCGATTCTGTTTTTCCAGCCCTTAGTGGCCTGCAATGAGGTATTCCTGGGCATGAACTTTCCGCAAATCAGGGTATTCATCGTCACCGGCCTGATCTTTTTACAGGGCTGTGCCGGCTTCAACCCGACGGCCTCACCGAGCGCTAAACCGGCTGACACTGGCGGGCAAATTTCTGCCACCGACAACTACTACCAATATATCAACCGCGACTGGCTGGAGAAAACCGTCATCCCCGCCGACCGCGCCGGCATCAACAATTTTGTCTCCATTCAGGATACCGTGCACGACCGCATGAAGCAGCTGGTCCTGCAATTGCAGGACGGCGGGCCGCAAAGCCTTGACCAGCAAAAAATTGCAGCGCTCTACCAAAGCTATAACGACCTCGAGCACCGCAATAAACAGGGAATAAAGCCAATCCAGGATGAGCTGCAAAAAATTGCCATGGTCGATTCGCATCGGCAGGTAGCACTGATGTTTGCCCGCCTGCAACGCCAGGGAATGACTGCACCCTGGGTCGCCTTTGTCGATGCCGACTATCGAGACTCCAACCGCAATATCGTACACCTGTCCCAGGGGGGCTTGAGTATCGACCGCGAATACTACGTGGTTGATGACGCCAGATCGGTGCAACAGCGCGAATTCTTGCACACCGCACTGAGCCAGTTACTGGCGCTGGCCGGATACGCCGACGCCGACGCTATGGCGACCACTGTCATCGCCCTGGAAAGTCGCCTGGCCGCCATCCAAAGCAGTAATATAGAAAACCGCGATGTTGACCGCACCTACAATATTTTTTCTTACCAGCAGCTGGTTGCCAGCACCGCCGAGCTGTTTACCGGTTCTCAACTGGCCGCGCTGAACATACCGGGTGACTACCCGATCAATGTTATGCAACCCGCTTACCTGCAACAATTGCAGCAGCTATTTGCTGATGTCGAAGTTGCGCTCTGGCGGCAATACCTGGCCGCCCGGGTCGTGCTCGATTATGCCCGGCTGTTGAGTGAAGATTTCACTCGGGTGACGACCGCCTACGATATACAGCGCGGGTTCTACGAGGCGCGGCCGCCACAATGGCAGCTGGCGATTGCCTACCTGAACGACAACGTGGGCATGTTGCTGGGCAAACTTTATATAGAGGCATACTTTGATGACCGCATCAAAGTACAGGTCCAGACGATCAAGGATTCCATCAAACAGGAGTATCGACTGGCTATCGCTGAATCGGACCGGCTCGGACCACAAACCAAGCGCAGCGCACTACAGAAACTCGACAAAATGGCCTACCAGATCGGTTATCCCGATCAGTGGCAGGACTATTCAAACTTGCAACTTGAGCGCCAGGACCTGGTCGGCAACCAGCGGCGGATTGCGCAGTACGAACACCAGCGCAATATCGACAAGCTGGGAGTGCCGGTAGACCGCAACGAATGGGCAGTCCCGCCGCAAGAGGTCAACGCCTTTTACAATCCCGGCACCAATACTTTTGTGCTGTTGGCGGGGATACTGGTAGAACCCTTTTACGCCAGCGATGGTGATCTGGCAGCGAATTATGGTGGCGTTGGATTTGTTATTGGCCATGAAATAGGCCACGGCTTTGACGATCAGGGCAGCCGCTTTGATGCCGATGGCAATCTGGCCAACTGGTGGAGCGAAAGCGATGCCAGGCAATTTGATTCGATTCGCCTGCGGCTGATTGAGCAGGCCAACGCCTACGAAATATTGCCGGGACACAGGCTCAACGGTGAGCTGGAAATTGGTGAAATCATCGGCGACCTTAGCGGCGCTGAAATCGCCCTGCGGGCATTTGAAAAGCAAGCCGAAACGCTGGAGCCAGGCAACCGCGAGGATGCGATGGAGCGATTCCTTGCCCAGCTTGCGATTACCTGGCGCAGTAAAATTCGCCCGGAGGTGCTTATCAACCAGCTCCAATCTGACCCCCATCCACCCGCCGAGTACCGCGCCAACGGCACCGTGAGAAATCTTGATGAATACCACGAGATCTACCGCACCCGGGCCGGGGACGACATGTATCTTGCGCCGGCTGAGCGGGTCAATATCTGGTAATTAAAGCCTACCCAGGCGCGAGCACAGCAGCACCGCTACAGTAAAATAACTGTCGCCAATCCGAGAAATACGAAAAATCCCACCACATCAGTAACCGTGGTCAGTATCACCGCTCCCGCCAGTGCCGGGTCAACGCCGGCCCGCGTCAACAGAATCGGAATGGTAATGCCCGACAGCGCTGCTACCAGCATATTGATCACAATCGCAAAGGCTATAATGGCGGCAAGTTGCCAGCTATCAAACCAAAAGCTACAAATTGTGCCAACCACCAAGGCCCACAACAAACCATTGAGCAGAGAAACCAGCAGCTCTTTTTTCCCCAGCGCCCGGGTATTGGCGTCGCTTAGCTGACCGATGGCCAGGCCACGAATCGTCAGGGTCAGGGTTTGGCTACCGGCTATACCGCCCATACTCGCGACGATCGGCATCAACACCGCCAGCGCAACCACCTCGGCGATGGTCGCCTCGAACAGGCTGATCACGGCGGCCGCCATAAAGGCAGTAACCAGATTGAGACCCAGCCAGATCGCCCGCTTGCGCGAACTGTTGAGCACGGGTGCAAACAAGTCTTCATCGGATACATTACCGCGATGCGACAACTGCTCTTCAAAAATCTGCTGCGACACCTGCAGTGCCTGCAGGTAAGAGAAGACGCCCAGCAACTGCCCCACATCATCAATCACCGGCAGGTGACTTTCCTCGGAACCCTGCAAGATGCGAATTGCTTCAGCCGGATCCATTCTCGCCGATAGCATCTCAATGTCGGTATCCATGATATCGGCGATTTTTGCCCGCCGCGGCTTGATCGCCAACCAGCGCACGTCGAGGCTTCCGACCAGCCGATCAGAGGTATCGACGACATAAATTTTATCGATATGGTGTGACTCATCCAGGTTACGCAGGTCAAGGATCACATCTGCCATGATCGCACTGTCGGCCACCACCAACACGTCGTGGGCAACCAAACGACCCAATTCTTGATCGCCATAGGCCAGCGCCGAGTTAACCTGGTCCTGCTCCTGTGCAGACAGGCGTTTTAGAATCCCCCGCGCGATCGTTTTCGGCAGATACTCGATAAAGTCGATGATCTCATCTGAACTACTTTTATTGGCGAGCTCGATCAGTTCCTGTTCAGACAAGGCGGTCAACGCCAGTCGCCGCACGTCATCCCGCATAGCAGCGAGTATTGCCCCAAGATTATCCTGCGGCAACAGTGCCCATGCTTCCGTTCGCAGCCTGGCAGGGGTCGCTTCGTAGATCAGTGCCCAATCGAGTGCCGAATAGTGATTGGCGTCGATTGGCAGTGATACCTCACCCCGCTCAAGACCACTGACGATCCACTCTATCGCCTCATTCAGCTCTTCGTTGGTATTCATCCGATTTCCTTTTTCGCCGCTGGCAGCGCCCGGGTTGGCTTCCTGGCGCTTGGGTAGCCACAGTATAATTCAAGCCGTGACAGTGGATGGGATCGGCGACAGGCTATTGCAAGATTTATTTATCCGCGCCAGCGTTGCCGCTCAGTTGAGCGGGATGCCCGGGCGAGTACCAGATTACTCGCCAAGGGTCAGATCTTGCCGGTCGCGCGGTCTAAGCCAGGCGCTCTTCGACGAAGTCGAGGCGGTCCTGGCCAAAAAACATTTCGCCATCGACAAAAAGAGTGGGAACGCCAAACAGGCCGCGCTCTGCAGCGGCCTCCGTGGCCTTGACAAGAGCACTCTTTACCTTCGGCTCCTGAGCAAGTGCCAGCAAATCTGCCACCGGCAGGCTCGCTTGCGTGAGCACTTGTTCCACCACCCCGGCATCCCCCATATTTTTTCCGTCGCGCCAGATGGCGGAATAGACCGTCTCGGCATAGTGCTCGAAACAACCCAGCTGCTCTGAGGCAATAGCCCCACGCATCAATTGCAGGGTGTTGATGGGAAAAAACGGATTCAACTTCAAGGGCACACCATAGCGCTCACTAAAGCGAGGCAAATCTTCAGCCATCATATACTTGCCCTTGGCGGGGACTGCAACCGGCGAATTATTACCGCTTGCCTTGAACAGGCCTCCAAGTAATACCGGTCGGTAATCGATATGCGCCGAGTATTTCCCGGCCAGCTGGCGCAGGCGGTAAAACGCCAGATAAGCTGTGGGGCTGCCAAAATCAAAATAGAACTCTACTGTCTTAGCCATCGATCACTCCTACCATTTTTCGGTCCACGGGCGAACATCCATCTCAAAGGTCCAACTATTGCGCGCTTGCCTGTGCAAAGCGACATAATTTTTCGCCAACTCATCGGGATCGACGATACCATCGGAGCCCATGGCAGCGATGCGATCAGCCAGATTTTCCCGAATCCACGCCGTGTCGACGGCAGCATCAATCACGATATGGGCAACATGAATATTGCCGGGCCCGAGCTCGCGCGCCATCGACTGCGCCAGGGCGCGCAAACCGTGCTTGGCGCTGGCAAACGCGGCAAAGCCCGCAGCGCCGCGCACACTGGCCGTTGCGCCGGTAAAAATAATCGTGCCGCGCTGACGTTCCAGCATATACTTCGCCGCCTCGCGGCCGACCAAAAAGCCGGCAAAACAAGCCATTTCCCAAATTTTAAAAAACTTGCGGCTACTGGTTTCGGTCAGCGACAGGGGCACATTTGCGCCAACGTTAAATACCACCACCTCCAGCGGGCCAATGCTGCTTTCAATATGGGCAAAAAGCTCAACGATGCGGTCCTCCTTGCGCGCATCGACGGCGGCGCCATAGGCTTCATGGCCCGCCGCTTTTAACTCATCAAGCAGCGGCTCAAGTTTGCTTGCGTCACGGCGCACGGCATACACCACCAATCCTTCGGCAGCGAATTGACGTGCGATGGCACTGCCAATGGCATCGCCGGCGCCTACGATTAACGCAACTCTTTTGTTGGGATTCGCCGTTGTATCCTGAGTCATAAGCGCTGTACCTCGATCATCTATTGCCCCTCGCCCACAAACTGGGGAGACACAATCCGGGAGCAACCGGGACCGCTGATTTCGCTCTTGCCTCCGGCCCGGGGGCTTATTTTTATCTGCGTGGCGATACGCTCTTTCAGCGCTGGCACATGGGAAATCACCCCGATCAACTTACCATCTTGTTGCAGACTGACCAGGGTTTCAAGCGCGGTATCCAGCGCCTCCTCATCCAGGGTACCGAAGCCCTCATCCAGAAACAGGGAATCGACCCTCACCTTGTTGCTCGCCATTTGGGAAAGCCCCAGTGCCAGCGCCAGACTAACGATAAAACTCTCCCCACCCGACAGGTTTTTGGTACTGCGAATCTCCCCTGCCTGGTAATTATCCAGCACGCACAGCTCCAGCGCTTGCGCGGTATCGCGCACCAGCAAATAGCGATCAGTCATTTTTTGCAAGCGAGCATTGGCGTGGGCAATCATAATGTCGAAGGTCAGGCCCTGGGCAAAGTTGCGATATTTTTTGCCATCTGCTGAGCCGATCAGCTGGTGCAACTGGTCCCACCGGGCACACTCCACGCGCTGGGCTTCGACGGCTTGCTGGCAGCTCCGATGCTGCTGCTTCAAGCTGTCGTTGTGCCCGAGGCGTTGGCGGATCGCCCCTATCTCCTGGTGCAGATCCCGTTGGCTGCGTTGCAGTTGTTCCAGTTCAGCCTGCAACTCAGATATTGGCTGCAGACTCAGGCTTTTGGCACGCTCGACCCCAAGAGCGTTGGACTTTTCCCGCTCGCTCGCGCTGATCGTGGTAAATTCGTCAGCAAGCTGCCGTGACAACTGCACCAGCTGCTCCCGCTCACCGTGTTGCAGACACGCAGCCTGGTATTGCTGTTCGTCGGTAAAGCCCCTCGCTGCAAGCTGCACTGCAAACTTTGTAGCAAGCTCATCGATTTGCCGATCACTTGCCTCGATGTCATTCGCGAGACTTTCAAGCCTGGTTTTTACTTGCTGCAACTGCTGCCTGGCAGCATCCAGCGTTTGTCGGGCATGCTCAACATTCTGGTTCGCTGCGTCGCGTTCACTCTCGAGCCGGGCTTCCTCGTGCGCTGGATCACGGTCTGCAAAAAGTTGCCTGCGACTTTCGACCAGGGCAACGCGTTCCCGCAAGCGCTCTGCCAGTTGCGCTTCAATGCTGGTGACTTTAGCCTCGGCTTGTTGCATCTGCCCCGACCGATGTTGGATCTGCACTTCCAGCGTCGCGAGCTGTTGTTGCAGTTCGATTTTTTTCGTTTGTCTTGCCAGCCAGTGCTCGCGACGTGCAGCCAATTGGATATAGATAGGATCCAGGTTTTCGATTGCGAGCGAGTCAACTCCGTATGGCTTCAATTGCTGCTGCAGTTCGCCGTGTTCCTGTTGTTGCTGCCCGCACAGAGTGTCTAATTCCAGCTGCAGGCGCTGTAGTGTTTCGTCGACACGGCTCCTTTGAAAGTCATTCGTCTGCGCAAGTTGCTCGGCGCTGGCTAACTCGCGACGGGACTGATCCAGAGTGTGGTGCAAGGCGTTTATGGAGAGCTCCAGAGCCTCGGCGGTTTCCAGCGTATGCCTGTGACGCGCCAGCGACTGCTGGTTTTTTTCATCCAACATGGCCACTCGGTCAAGCAATTCCCGACCGACATTCTCCGGCTTGAACTCGATAGACAAGGCGGTGCACTGCGGCGAGAGCGAACGGCTGATGGTATCGACCCTATCGATGAGCCGGGTCTGGTCGGCAGCCATTTTCTCGAGATCAGAGCCAACCCGCGCCAGTTTCACTTCCAGCTCCCGGAGCAGAATTGTCACCGCTTTCAAGTTGTCTTTGGCGACACCGTGCTGGCGTCGGCTTGCGCTGGGCGTCGGGAGATTGCCCCGCGCATAGGGATGCTCCGCCGCCCCGCACAGCGGGCAAGGTTCGCCATCCTGCAGCTGCGATCGCGCCTCAGTAAAGCCCTGGATTTTTTCAACCAGTTGACATTGTGTCTCGAGTAGTTCGACTTCCCGCTCCAGCGTCCGCAGGCTCTCGCTGGCGGCCCGGTGCTCACCCTTGAGCGTCGACTCTTCAAGCATGCCCTGAGCCTTGCCGGTGTCGAGTTGCAGCAATTGCTCCCGGGCTTGCAGCAATGCCAGTGCGGCATCACTTACCGTGCGAAGTTGGTGCTGCCGCTCAATCAGCAGGGCCTGACCAGAGCGCCAGTCAGCCAGCGCCACACCATCAAGGATTTTTTCGAACTCGCCCCTTTTTACTTGCAGCTCACGCTCAGCGGCCTGGACCGCTTGTTGCAGTGTGGCCAGTCTGGCGGTGTGCTGCCCGCGCTCCTCTATGATTTTCTGCAGCTGTTCCTGCGCCCGCTCAATCTCCTGTTGTTTGCTCAATTGACGGCCATCAAGCGCCTGCAGAGCATTGAACCGTCCCTCCAGGCCCGCGAGCTGTTGCACCAGTTTTTCATCCGCACGATCAGCCACCAGGGATGCAAGTAGTTTATCCAGCGCCGCGCGCTGCAGCTCCAGTGCCCGCGCATCATCCCGCTGCTGCACACCAAGTGCATGGCTCGCAGCCGATGCTTCTGCCAGATCCCGGCGCGTGTTCTCGATGGGCTTGTCAGTGCCGGCAATTCTCAGGTCGAGCTCGCGAACCTGGCGTATGACAGGCACAGCTCGCTTTTGCTCTATCTGCTTTAGGGCGAGCGCAGTAGTGGCTGCCTGCATCAAACCGTCTGCCCGGCTGGCTGCGGCTTCTATATCGGGCTGCGCTGCCTGGTGCCGGGCACGAGTCTGGCGATCCGACTCTCTCTGCTGGCGCAAGGCGCACAAGGCTGCATAGTCTCCGGCCAACTCAAGGGCGAGGTTTGCCCGCTCCAACTTTTGCAGATCGCTTGCAAAGGCATCACGCCGGAGCTGCAAGTCCTGCTTTTTCTGGCCCAGCTGACGCAATTCCAGCTCCAACCGGGCAATACCGTCAAGCCAGTTGATTGCCCCTTGCACCACCACAAGCTGCTGAGTCACCGCTGCTTCACCGCCCATCTTCTGTTGCAGGCTGGAGTCGAGTGATCGTTCTTCGTCGGCATCAAGTAATTGAATGCCCTGGGTTTCAGCGTTCAGGGCTTCCAGCTTTTTATACTCAGTCGAGCGTATTTCATGCACCCGCACAGAAATCTCGCTATAGATTTCGGTACCGGTTATCTGTTCCAGCAGCGGCGCTCGCTGATCTGCCGCCGCCTGTAAGAACGCGGCAAAGCCTCCCTGGGCCAACAACATAGAGCGCGTGAAGCGATCGAAGTCCATGCCGGTAATCGCTTCAATATGCTCGGCAACGCCGCGCAAGCTACTGTCTATGACAACGCCGCTATCAGCGTTGACCAATTCATGCCTGGGGTTCTGTAATTCACCGGCGGCTCTTTTGCGGCTTCGATGTTGCCCCCAGCAACAGCGAAAATTGCCTGCCTGGGTCTGGAAGCTAACCTCCGCCAGGCACTCACCCGCCTGCCGCGACATCACTTCATTACCGGCCTTGGTCAACCGGTTGAGGCGTGGAGTGCGACCATAGAGTGCGAGGCAAATCGCATCGAGAACAGTCGTTTTACCGGCACCGGTAGGGCCGGTAATGGCGAAAATACCATCGCTGCTGTAGGCAGCATCAGTAAAATTGATCTGCCATTCACCGGCCAGTGAATTCAGGTTTTTAAAACGCAGTTGCAGTATTCGCATCCGGCCTACTCTGCCCGGCTATCATCGTTGTGCAGAGACGCCAGGGCTTCACGGTAACTCCGCTCAAGCCCGGGACATTGCTCTGGCGGCACAGCGTGTGCAAGCAGACAGCGGCTGAACACCTCATGCACATCCAGCTCGTCAAGGGTCTCGTCTGTACTCATCTGGCCCAGTACCTGCTCGACCATGCGGGCATTCTTGACCCGGAGGATTTCCAGCCCGGTCCCAGCGACTGCGTCATCCAGCCGCTCACGCAAATCGGCGACAATTTTCTCACCGCTGTAGACCACCTCCAGCCAGGCGCTGGAGGCTAGCGCCGCCAGTTGGACAATCCGGGTCAACAGCGCGTCCAGGTCGCCCTCGATACGTTCAAGCTGACGAAATACCGGCACCTCGACTAACTGCAGGCTATGGCCATCGACAGCGCCGGCCCCAAGCTTTACCAAACAAACACTTTTCTGCTGGCGTGCCTCGCCAAAACCCATGGGCAGTGGCGAGCCGCTGTAACGAATACGTTGCGAGCCCCCGACCGTCTGCGGCACGTGTAAATGGCCCAGTGCCACATAATCCAGGCAAGGGTCGAAGATATTGGCCCCCACGTGGGCCAGCGAGCCGACGTACAAATCGCGGACACCGTCTCCTTCCAGGGTCTGGCCTCCGGCTGCAAACAGATGCCCCATGCCGACAATAGGAATATTCAGCTGCAACTCAGCGCGCAGCCTCTGGGCATGATCGACCACCGCGGCGTAATGGCGGCTGATACCCGCTTGCAAATTACGTTCCTTATCGTCCAGGCTCTCCCCGGCCTGGGCCACTCGAATATCGCGATCCCGCAGATAGGGCACCGCACAGACCAGAAGCTCTGGTATTCCGGCAGCGCTTTTGAGTGTCAGGACCTCATTCCCAGGGCACTCGGCTGCACTGCCGACAACATAGACGTTGAGCGCTCGCAGCAATTCCTGCGGCGCATCCAGGAACGAGGGCGAATCGTGGTTGCCGCCAATCACCACGACGTGTCGACAGCAATTGCCCGCCGCTACCCGGCACAGAAAGCGGTAGTAAAGCTGCTGCGCGCGGTTGCTCGGGGCACTGGTATCGAAGATATCCCCGGCCACCAGCAACACCTCAACCTGCTGCTGCTCGATAGTGTCCAGCAGCCAGTCGAGAAAGGCAGCAAATTCATCATAGCGCCGGCGACCATAGAGCGAGCGGCCGAGATGCCAGTCGGAGGTATGCAAAATCGTTAGCGGGGAGGAGTCAGGGTTCATTGCCAATGTGCGGGTGATTAAGGGTCAATAGCGCACTAGTTTACCCCATAAGCATTGCCGGTAGTGTCAGTAAAGCGTTTTGCAAATAGATTGCCGATGTTCCATGCCGGCAATAGACCCCGGCACATGTTTTATCGCTCTCGTTCAGGTTATTGATGTCGTGCATCACCCCGGGCAGGGACCGCCTCAAGCTTTCGCCGTTATTCAAGGCGTGTACCAGATGGGCGAAGTCCAGGCCCGCTCCTGAATCACCGAAGATACGCTATCCAGCAATGGAAGCTTGTTTTTCACGGCGTCGTAGGTGGTCCACCGCGGCGTGGGAATTTCCAGCACGCGCACATAATAAAGCGCGGCCTGATCCGCCTTGAAGCTATCGTCGGTCCAGACCCCCATCAGCTCGGTGGCACCGATGGTGTTGGTATAGGTGGCCGTCACGAGGTCTACCGTATTGCCAACCGCAGCCAGACTGCCATCTTCGGCAACACTGCGCTCACCGGCAAAGGCGACATTGATGATGCGTTCCTGCGGCTCGCCCTTGGCATCGGTCCAGCCCTTGATGATCTGGATACGATCAAGATTCGCACCCTCGGGGTCTTTTGCCGCGTGCACAAAGCAGCTGGGCGCTTTATCGCTGCGGCTCAGAGTCCCACCCATGGGGACGCCCTTGGCATAACCTTCGGCCACCAGCGCAACCGGGCTATCCACTTTTTCCGACAATCCAAAGCCGCAGAAAAGCCGGGGCTTTATACGCGGACCCGAGGTGACGAAAGTCTCTCGGGCCTTCATCGCATCCCAAAGCGCATCACGGGTATTGCGCGGGGCCCAGACCCCGGCGATAGCACCGGGGTTGATATCCCGCGCTTTCGCCCAGCCGGGGATATCGCCTTCGCGACGGCGCTCCACCGTATCGTCGGCCCCGCCATGGCTGCCCATATAATCAGACTCAAGCACATCGCCCGGTGTGCCATTATGGGAATCGGTGCCACCGATAAACCCAAGCTTGTAGGGATTAACGCCGAGGGACTTCTCATAGGCGAGCCCCTTGGTGACGCCCCAACGCACAAAGCTCTGCTTGATAAAACCCCGATCATTGGCCTCTTGTAGCGACGGTGCATTTTCAAAATCGGAAAATTCGTCTGCCGGCCACAAGGACACAGCCACCTCCGAGCTGCCTTTGATCTGCATCATCTCGATCAGTGGCTCGTACCTGGCTCGCAGCTTTGCATAGTCGGCAGTCAGCGGCTTACCGGCATTATCGCGGGGCTCAAACATAAAGCCCTTACTGGCATTGGAGTTATGGGGAATCGCCAACAGGGTACTGCCGGCCTTTTCCTGCTCTGCCATCCAGGCCCACAGCTTTTCCTCGTCATCGGTATCCAGCGCGCTGATCGGCAATTCGGGCAGTATCATGTCGCGAAAAATGACATTGCGATGCATATTGCCCCCGTTCGGTGCGGCCGACCACTCGAAAGCTGCAAAGGTGGTGAAGTAGCCGGGATCGTAATGCTCCTCGGCCGCCGCAATGATAATCTGCCAGGCATTTGCAGTGGTTTCAGGACCGGCATAAAAGGGTGGGTGCGATTTACTACCGGAGCGCATCGGTTTCTGCACATACTTCATAAACCACATTTCCTGGTCCTGGTATTCCGTCAGGCCGCGCAACTCCACCAGCACCGGATTGTCGTAACCTTCCGCCCCTTCGACCTGGGCTGAGTACATCTCACCGAGGAACTCGGCGTGGTCGGTTACCGCAGCAAAGTCCAGCGGTCGGCCAATATTGTGGGCCTGACCGCTAACCACAAAGGTTTCGCCCCTGGCATAGCGATAGGCATCACTGGGCGTCAGGCGGGCGCCGCCAATGTAAGCATCCAGCGAGTACGAGGTATGGACATGGGTTTCGCCGAAGTAAGCCTCTTTCATGGAATTTTCCGGAATACTGGCAGCAGCCTCGGCTACGTCAGCCTCCGGTGCTGCAAAGCTCCCGGTCGATACCAGTAAACACGAGGCTGTTATGAGGGGGAGGTAGAGTGGTGAGCGAGAACAGGCGTTCATTGCAATCTCCCTATATTGAACAGGTAGCGTCCGCCGCCGATTATTTTTATTGCTGAATCAGCATCTCATTTCCAGAGTATGCCTGGGCATACATAAATCAAATAAAGCAAAATTGAGATCACATTACCAAACCAGATTACGCCCCGCAATCCCGGTGGCTGTTGCGGCAGACGCAATCAAGCCAGGGCCAGGACGGAATGGCAATTACTCAAGCGGATATACCCTGGTGTGTTCGATCCGCGGTACGCCGTGAATCCCTCCCTGGAGGCTCGACTGCGGATCGCGCACACACCGGGGCTTGGCAAATCACTGTAGTGGGCGTTAAGCATGCGCCAATGGGGCCAGGATGGGCTTGAGCATGAGCAAACAGCGGTTATTCAACCAAAGGTTCGGGCCAGCGCCGCGGCAATGCAAGCCCCGGTGATCGGCCCCGCCACCGGAATCCAGGCGTAAGCCCAGTTACTGTTGCCCTTACCGGGGATAGGCAGGATGCTGTGCATGATACGCGGGCCAAGGTCCCGCGCCGGGTTAATGGCATAGCCGGTGGTGCCCCCCAGGCACATGCCAATACCCACGACCAATAATGCCACCGGCAAGGCACCAAGACTTCCCGGACCCACCGGCACGTCTCCCATGGTATTGGTGTGTATTATCGGGTCCTGGAACGACAATACAGCCAGCACCAGAATAAAAGTGCCGGTCATTTCACTGAAAAAATTGGAAGCTGTGTTGGCAATAGCGGGCGAAGTGCAAAAGGTGCCCAGCTTAACCGCACTGTCTGCAGTCTGCTTGTAATGCTCGTAAAAATAGATCCACACTGCAGTGGCGCCCAGCATCGCCCCCACCATTTGCGAAGCAATATAAGGCAGCAGTTCCGCTGCCGGGAATTTGCCGGCGACCGCCAAGCCAATAGAAACGGCAGGATTGAGGTGAGCACCACTATAGGGGGCGGCAACCGTGACCCCGGCGAACACCGCCAGCCCCCAACCCCAGGTAACAACTACCCAGCCGGCACCTTTGGCAAAGCTGTGATTGAGGCTGGTATTGGCACATACACCACCACCCAGCAGCACCAGGAGAAATGTACCCAGCACTTCGGCTTCTATCGGGGTCATACGCTACCTTTCAGTGATTATTATTGTGCAGGACGCATGTGTTCTGTCTGGATCACAATATCCCACGTTTGTCGCCAATTGCCAACCGGCGCTTCACGTAGTCCGCGGACCGACAGGAGTGCATTCTCAAATTATGGCGTTTATCAGGTACGCAGTATATCCAATATAACAAGCCATCAAAGCGGCGCCCTCGACGCGGTTGATCCGGCCCGGCCCCCTGAATCCATATCCAAACACAAACAATGAAACAGTCAAGGCGCCCATCACCAGCACGTCCCTTGAAAGTACCTCGGGTCCCACTTGCATCGGGTGAATAACGCCGGCAAGTCCCACCACTGCCAGGGTGTTAAAGAAGTTGGAGCCAATGATATTGCCCAGTGCGATGTCGTGCTCGCCCTTGCGGGCCGCGATAACCGACGACACCAACTCCGGCAGAGACGTACCAATCGCGACAATGGTCAGGCCAATAATGAGGTCGCTTACGCCCAGACCCCGGGCAATTTCAACCGCACCCCAAACCAGAATACGCGAACTCAAGATCAACAAGGCCAGGCCAACGACCAGCCAAAGGACTGCCCTCGCCAACGGCATAACGTCGCTTTCCAATTGACGCTCAATGCCATCGCCCAATGCATCTCCAGTGGGTCTGGTTCCCTGCCATATCGTCCAGCTCATCAAAGCGGCAAATACCAGCAGCAGCGAGATGGCGTCCAGCCGGGACAGCTCTGCGTCGCCCAGCTGCCATGCTACCAATGCAGTAACCGCCACCAGGGCAGGCAGTTCCCTGCGCAACACTTGTGACTGCACGGCGATAGGACTGATTATCGCCGTGAGCCCGAGAATAAGGGCGATGTTGACAATGTTCGAGCCAAATGCATTACCCAGCGCGATCCCGGGATTACCCTGGGAAGCCGCCAGCACCGACACCACCATCTCCGGTGCGGATGTACCGAAGCCAACGATGACCATGCCTATGAGTAGCGGCGGCATGCCAAAATGGCGGGCGCTGGAGGCGGCGCCTTCAACAAAGCGATCCGCACTCCAAACCAACAGAGCGAGCCCGAAGACAACGGCGCAAATAGATAACATCATAAAATTTGAATCCTGAATCCAGGCCACAGGAAGCGGCGAAATTGCTCGGTGGTCACGCACCGATACGGGCTGTTGAATTTACCTGAGAATTCCGAGCCAGGATACAAAAACTGCTATTCGATCAGGGCCACCGATTTCACCTGCACCCAGGCGGCCCGACCCGAATGCAGGTCCAGTGCCGATATTGCCCGCCGGGTAAGACGCGCTAACAGAATCGATTGGCCACAACTTACCCTCACCAGCGACTGGGACGGATGACCGTCGGGCGCTATCGACTCGATGGTGCAAGGAAAATGATTCTGGATACTGGTGTGCTGCGGCTCCTCAATGGTAATGCTGACATCCCGCGCCAGTATCCGCAAACGCACACTGTGCCCCACCGCCATCCCGCTGTCGCGCAGCCACAGGCTACCACCCTCGAAGGCGGCCCGGGTCAAATGCCATTGCGTATCGCGCTCTACAATACGTGCATCCAGTAAAGCCCCCGCATCCTCGCCGAGCACCACTGGAGTCTCTATAGCTGTGAGCACATCGGCGACCGCCCCGGCAGCCACAACCCGGCCGCGTTCCAGCACCACAAGATAGTTAGCCAGACGGGCAAGCTCGTCTGCAGAGTGGGTCACGTAGAGCATCGGCGTGTTGAGTTCGTCACGCAGTTTTTCGAGCCAGGGCATTATGTCGTAACGACGCGCATGGTCCAGTGCTGCCAGCGGCTCATCAAGCAACAGCAATTGCGGCTGGGTCGCCAGCGCCCGGGCGATGGCGACCCGCTGGCGCTCACCACCCGACAGCTGGTGGGGACGCCGCTGGAGTAGTTCGCCGATACCCAGCATGTCGATCGCGGCATCAAGATTAGCAACGTTACGGGTGGTCTTTGTGCGCCGCAATCCGTATTCAAGATTGGCACGCACATCAAGATGCTGGAAAAGGCTGGCCTCCTGGAAGACATAACCCACGGGTCGACGCCAGGTGGGCAGAAAAACGCCAGCGTCCCGGTCTTGCCAGGTCTCGCCGCTTATTACCACCCTGCCGTTGTCGGCGTGCTCCAGCCCGGCAACACACCGCAGAATGCTGGTTTTGCCCGAACCGGATGGCCCGAACAACACACTGATACCCCGTGCCGGAACGGTAAAGTCAACCTCCAGATCGAAGTCTGCGCGCGGCAAATTGAGGCGAATATGATGCCGAGTATCGGTCATCGCAGCATACGGCTATGACTACGATTCAGCAGCCCCAGGCCCAGTAACACGACAAACGAAAACAGCAACATCCCCGCCGCCAGCCAGTGCGCCTCAGCGTACTCCATCGCTTCGACATAACCATATATTTGGGTAGACACCACCCGCGTCTCACCTGGAATGTTGCCACCGATCATCAGCACCATGCCAAACTCTCCCACCGTATGGGCGAAAGTAAGAATGGCTGCGGTGACAAAGCCCGGTGCAGCCAGCGGCAGGGCAACGCTTAGAAAGGCATCCAGCGGTCTGGCGCGCAAGGTCGCAGCGACCTCCATCGGCCGCGGACCGATGGCCTCAAACGCATGCTGCAAGGGCTGTACCGCGAAAGGCATTGAATAGATGATTGAACCGATCAGCAGCCCCGAAAAGGTAAATGACAGAGTGCCCAGGCCCACTGCCTGGGTGAGTTGACCCAGCGGTCCCTGGGGCCCAAGGGCCAGCAACAAATAGAACCCAAGAACTGTCGGCGGCAACACCAGTGGCAGCGCGACAATGGCACCCACGATCGCCCGCCAGCGCGATTGACTATGCGCCAACCACCAGGCCAGGGGCGTCGCCAACACCAGTAGCAGGATTGAGGTGAGGCTGGCGAGCTCAATCGTCAACCAGATAGCCTGCCATGCTTCTTCACTGAAAGGCACTGCGGTCAAGCCTCGTAGCCGTAGGCGCGCATAATTCGGCGCGCAATGTCACTGCGCAGGAAGCGCAACAACTCGAACGCTGCGGGATTGTCCCTGCCCCGCGCCAGCACCACTGCATCCTGCTGGATAGGCCGGTGCAGCGCAGCCGGTACTATCCAGCCAGAACCCTCAGCAATTTTTCCGCCGGAGAAAACCTGCGACAAGGCGACAAACCCCAACGCGGCATTTTCGGTGGCAACAAACTGGTAGGTCTGGGATATATTTTCTCCCTGGACAAATTTCGGCTTTAACTGCGCCAGCAGTCCAAGCCTGGAAAGCGCCTCGACCGTCGCGGCCCCATAGGGCGCCAGTTTGGGATCAGCGAGTGCAATTCGCCGGAAATTGGCATGCCTCAAAACCTCACCCTGATCGTCGACCAGGTTGGCCTGCTTACTCCACAGAACCAGTTTTCCGGTCGCATAAGTCGTGCGGGTGCCCATCACCGTCAGCCCCTCATGTTCCAGGCGCAGCGGCGTTTGACTGTCGGCAGACAACAACAGTTGAAAGGGAGCGCCGTTCTTGACCTGGGCATAAAACTTGCCGGTAGAACCAAACGACAGAGACGCCTTGTGCCCGGTGTTGCGCTCGAACGCCGCCGTAATTTCCTGCATCGGGGCCGCAAAATTTGCCGCCACAGCTACCTTGAGTTCAGCCGCCTGCACTCTAGACAAAAAACATACAGTGAATAACCCAAGTGTTATCAAGGCTTTCATGGCCGCAACCGCTATTGCATCAATAGAATAGCGAGTATATCAACCATTGAGGGTCACAAACTGCTGCAGGCTACTATAATGCGCCGCGCTTCCCGCGCTGGCGGGAAGTCTGCAAAGCCCTGTGCCTTGCACCTGCCAGGCGCTGCCGGCCCTGGCAAGAGACTTTTGCGCTTTGCACCGGAGATGGCTTCGATCGATGCATCGGGAGTCGTTGTTGCATCGAACACCTGGGCGTCTGGTTACACCCAAAAGCAGGCAGAACAACCTGCAAAAACGCCTACAATATTTTTTTCACCTTCTTGACGGCTTTGCGCTCCAATTTATCGCGCTTGTCATCAACCTTATCTTCCAGCCTGTCGACTGGCCCTTTATCAATGGCCTTATCGACCAGGTCGCCGGTGTTCTTAACAGTCGCTTTCACGACCTTGGTAGTCAGTCCCATCTAAAATTCTCCCGAGTGATTCAAATTTGCACTATTTTACAACACCAGCAGGGCGCAGCCACTATCGCTACGTACATGTGCCGTTAGTCAGGGCGACCCCGCATAGCGTCGCACCGGCCCCGCCTGAACCGCAATTATATCCAGATGCAGCGTCAGAACAAAGCGCTTTACATCCGCCACCGGTCACCAGAACAGGCACGAAAAAAGGCGGTGCAGATCACTGTACCACCGCCTTTTCCCTGTTTACACCGCATGGCGCGCGTTGATCAGCCGCACCCTGCACTTGCAGATATACCGGTTGGCACTCCTGCAGAGGGAGGCCAACATTTTCCCCAGGCTAGTCAGCGCGATTCATGCGCTGGTCGATGAGATCATTGACCACCCCGGGATCAGCCAGGGTTGAGGTGTCGCCCAGGCTGCCGTAATCGTTTTCCGCTATTTTCCGCAGAATACGCCGCATGATCTTGCCGGACCGGGTTTTCGGTAATCCCGGCGCCCACTGGATCAGATCGGGAGAAGCGATCGGGCCAATTTCCTGGCGCACCCAATCGCGCAACTCCTTGCGCAATTCCTCGGTCGGCTCCTCGCCTGACATCAAGGTGACATAGCAATAAATGCCCTGCCCCTTGATATCGTGGGGATAGCCCACAACCGCGGCCTCGGCAACCTTAACGTGAGCCACCAGTGCACTCTCGACTTCGGCGGTACCCATCCGGTGGCCAGAGACATTGATAACATCATCCACCCTGCCGGTAATCCAGTAGTCGCCATCGTCATCGCGCCTGCAACCATCGCCGGAAAAATAATAACCATGAAAATCGGAGAAATAGGTTTGCATAAAGCGCTCGTGATCACCCCAAATGGTGCGCATCTGACCTGGCCAGCTATCAGCCAGGCATAACACGCCCTCGGCGGGGTTTCCGTCTACCTCATCGCCGCTGGACGGCTCCAGTATCACCGGCTTGATCCCGAAGAAGGGCTTCATTGCTGAACCCGGCTTCAGGGCATGGGCGCCAGGCAGCGGGGTAAGCAAGTGTCCGCCGGTCTCGGTCTGCCACCAGGTATCGACGATGGGGCAATTGCCCTTGCCCACCACCTCGTAATACCAGTTCCAGGCTTCCGGATTGATCGGCTCACCCACCGTGCCCAACACTTTCAGGCTGGAAAGGTCGCAACCCTCGACAAACTCCTTACCCTGTCCCATCAGCGCACGTATTGCCGTCGGCGCGGTGTAGAACTGGTTGACCTTGTGCTTTTCGCAAACCTGCCAGAAACGGCTGGCATCGGGATAGGTGGGTACGCCCTCGAACATCAGCGTGGTAGCGCCGTTGGCGAGTGGCCCGTAAACAATATAGCTGTGGCCGGTTACCCAACCCACATCGGCGGTACACCAGTAGATATCGCCATCGTGGTAGTCGAATACCAACTCATGGGTCAGGGCTGCATATACCAGGTAACCACCGGTGGTGTGCACGACCCCTTTGGGCTGGCCGGTTGAGCCGGAGGTGTAGAGGATAAACAGCGGGTCTTCTGCATTCATCTCCTCCGGGGGACACTCTTCGGAGGCAGCTGCGGCCAGCGCGCTGTAGTCGTGGTCGCGCTGCTCATTCCAGCTGACGTCCCCACCGGTACGACGCACCACCAACAACTGGGTATCGGAACCCAGCGAATCCAGCGCCTTGTCGGCATTGGCTTTAAGTGCCGTTGCCCGCCCACCACGGGGGGCTTCGTCCGCGGTAATCACGACCTTGGCTTCGGAACCCTTGACCCGGGCGGCCAGTGCATCGGGGGAAAAGCCTGCAAAAACAATCGAATGGATGGCGCCGATACGGGCGCAGGCGAGCATTGCATAAGCCGCTTCGGGAATCATCGGCATATAGATAACCGCCCGGTCGCCTTTGCCAACACCAATACCCTTCAGCACGTTGGCCATCTTGTTCACATTCACTTGCAGCTCGGCATAGCTAATGTGCTTTGCTTCCTCAGCGGGGTTGTCCGGCTCCCAGATAATAGCGGTCTGGTTGGCGCGGGTGGCAATGTGGCGGTCAATACAGTTAGCCGACACGTTGAGAGTGCCGTCACCAAACCATTCGATCTTGACGTCAGGCGTATTGAAGTTAACGTTCTTGACCTCGGTGAAAGGCTTTATCCAATCGACCCTCTTCCCTTGCTCTGCCCAAAAGCCTTCGGAATCCCGCATTGATGCGGCATACATCTCCTCGTATTTTTTTGCATCAATATGCGCGTTGGCAGCAAATTCCGGATCAACCGGGTAGACCTTATTGTGAGCTGAATCGGCAGTCATTTTTTATCTCCATTATCGTTAAAGGTAGTGAATGTACGATTTTAAGACGGTCAACAGCAACCGAATAAAGGGTCTGCGGGGGCATCGGCCTATGGCTTCAGACCCTTATTGCTCGCGCCTGCGGCGGGCGCTGGCCGCTGCCTCTGCTACGCTATCGAAGCGGTTGTTCCAGAGCGGCCCCAAGAACCAGAATTGACCTTCGCATCCCGGTCTCGTCCATTTTTATCAATGTTGTAAACGCAACCAATAATACTTAAAATACCCTCCTTCGTAAACGTATCTGCTTCTAAAATAGCCAGAAAGCACCATAAGTAGTCGTTTTATCAACTATCATTTTGATGAATAAAGGCCTGGTGGTAAGCTTCAGGCACCGCAGGAACACTCAGGGAAATCGCCTCCATGCCGCGCAATGAATTACTCCTCGACAACTTTTTGCCCAATCTGATCAGGAGCGTTTCTGAAGGCATGACGGGCAGCATGTCGCGCCGGATTACCGGCCCGTTTCGTCTCTCTGTCACTGAGTGGCGCATTTTGCTGCAGCTGGCCGAACACCAGGCCCTGACCGCATCAGATATTGTCGAATATAGCGCGATGGAAAAAAGCAAAGTATCCCGCGCGATCGCAAATCTTGAAGCGCGCGGCCTGGTGGTACGCCGGGTGGCCAGCGACGACCATCGCGTCAAACGGCTAACCATGACGGAGGTCGGACTCAAACGTTACCGGGCATTGGTACCCAGAATTCTGGATTGGGAGAGAGAGCTGATCGATGGCCTTGAGGTTAGCGAGTACCGCGACCTGCTTTACCTGCTCGATAAGCTGAATCGCCAGCTTAAAACCATGCATGAGGCGCCCCCGTTGCACGCCCGGAGTGAGGATTAGCTTGTACTGAGGCAGCACCTTCAACGTTAATGCCCTGTGTCTGGTTTAAACGAGATTGTCTTCCACCGCATCGAGAAATCCATACATATCCACCACGGTTTCGCTCTGTGGGTCGGTCGTTTTTCCTTTCAGATCGCCGGTAATCGTACCCTGGGCCACGGTTTCAATCAGCGCATTCTTGAGACTGCTGGAATAGTCACGTAGCGGCTGGTTGTCCTCGCGCCGGGCGAGCGTTTCCAGGGCGTTGGCCAGCGCATAAATCAGCGCCGATGAATTGAAGTGCGCTTCACTACCCTCGCTCAGCAGGTAGCGCAGGTACAGGTCGTGGGCGGTACCGTGGGGCGCCTCGTAAAGCATGGTGCCTTCCTTACTCTCGATGATCGAGCTGGCGGTAGCCAGGCTGCCACCGAGCGCCGCCGAAATATCCGAGAAAATGTCGCCATCAAGATTCTGGGCTGGATACAGTGCGTTGCGCGGCGGATCACAAATCATCTTCTTGAGCTGGCTTGATGGCCGCATAATCATAAACGACGGCGGCCGGGTACCCGCGTTAGCCAGTTCGTAACGCACCTCCAGCAACACCGCGCTAAACACCTCATCGTATTCCATGTATTCGCGCTTGAGGCCAAAATACACTTCCTTGTTTTTATGGGAAGCATCCCGAAACACCTGCATCACCCAGTCTTTGATAGCCTCGCGGTCGTTAGACATAAACAGCATCGGGTCGCCCTGGCGCACGTCGCGGGCATGCTTTTCCTCACCATCGATAATCACCTTGAGGATGCCGTCCTCTGGAACCGGCATATTAAAGCTGCCGTACTGGTCGCCGCCACCGGCACTCATACGCGACAGCGAGACATGACTCTTGCGCGTCGGAATGCCGTATTTCTTCAATTCGTTGACCAGCTTCAGCAACTTGCGACCGGTGTTGTTGTCGGGCACGCCCCAAAGTGCGCGCTGGGGCGGATTAGCAACAATACGAGCCGCCTGGGCATCGATTAACTCGTAGTAGTAATTCAGCCCGGCATCTGCCAACTGCTGTTGGTAGTCGCGCTGATATATCTCTTCGATAGCCTCCCGCATGACTCCGTCATAGCCGGATATTACGGTGTCCTTCAGACCCAGATAGGCATCGCGACTTTCGGCGAGTGCGCGCTGGAAAAACTGGTGCGCCCATTTTTTGACTTCGCCTAAATCGTTGCTGCAAATAAGCCAGGGATCCCCCTTGCGCAGGGTACGGCGATGCAATTCGACCGGGTCGCCACTACTGCCAACGAACATGACCTTGGCCACTCCGGTAGCCTTGGACAGCTCGTTGAAACTCTCCTTGATGCCACCGGTGTCCATGGTAAAAACGTCGATATCACGACCTATCCATTCCGGCTGATTCACCTGCAAATTGCGAAACTCTATATCTTCGCGGGTGATATTGCCGCCGATGCCCTTGCGAATAGCGCCATTGGGGGATTTGGTCGCCAGTTTATCCAGGCTCGCTTCGTCAATTTCCGGGTGCTTTTCCAGCAGCTCATCCAACTGCTTGCGGTTGACCGTCATCCCCGCATTTTTGATACCCACACCATAGGTCTTCAGCGCTTCTATGGCATCAGACACCGCCTGCCCATTCGTCACCAGCCGGTTCTCGGCAGTAAGGTCGACTTCCACCAGCTCTATATCCAGTCGTTTGGCGACAAACTGCTGCAGAATTCGCTCGAAGGCTATTTGCGCCATCTCGTCTCCGTGCAGTATGACAAGGGGATTATCAACCTTGATTTTATTCTTCATGCTGGCAATGCGCCTCACTGGGGAATGTATAAACAGACCCCTAGGATATATTGAGAGTCCGGGAAATTATAGGGGTAGTGGGGCGCGAATTGCTCCCATACTTTAGTAGTAAGAATCTGCCGTTACCCCGCTCCGGCGCCACAATAGCGCCAACCAGGCTATCAGCCCTCACTGCCGGGCCGGAGGTCTTGTGGTATCTCCGACTCATTCGGTAACAGCTCGCAGCCACCTTACTTTTCCAATATTTATTTTCACTCCCTAAGGTTTCCTTAAGCTTGGCTATCTATGATCACCTCAAGAGCTCCACTGCGAAACTGTCAATTGGAAAGTAAATCACGGACTATCGACATGACCAAACCAGCCTGCACTGCAGCTGTAGTGATGAATGAGGCGGTAGCCTCCAAGCCGACTACCCGGTTCGAAATACTGCTGCAGAATAACCCCGCACGAGCACAGGCAGAGAAGTTCATAGCCGACAAGTATCGTTGCGTTTACAACGCCGAATTGAACGAGTTTTTGCCCATCATCATAAGCATCTCCCAGGCAGGTGCTGCGGCCGCTGCCTTTGGCCTGCGACCGGGCCACTATCGGCCTATGTTTTTGGAGCAATACCTGGATTCTCCGGTTGAGCACCAGGTGGCGGCGTTTTCCAGGCAACCGGTGGACCGCAGCTCACTGGTCGAGGTGGGCAATTTGGCGGTCTCCCGCAACGGTTATGGACCGCTGCTAATGGCAACACTGGCCATGTCCCTGGCTGCAGCCGGATACCAATGGCTGGTATTTACCGTCACGGAACAGGTAGAACGACTGCTGAAGCGCCTGGGCTTCAATCCGCACTACCTGGTTATGGCCGACCCCCAACGACTGATCGCGGACAAAGCCAGCTGGGGAACTTACTACGCCAACAAACCCCGGGTGATGATAGGTAGCCTGGCCCAGGCTGCGGCGGCCATCAACAATAGCCCGCAATTATGCGCGATAGCGCAACAGTGCCAGGACCAGAGCCGCGACATTGCAAGCGCGCTTTCAGACTACCGCAGACTCAGGGGCGAATAGCATGATGTCGGTAGGCAATGATCTTGTGACTTCATTAGCAGCTGGCAACACCGATCAGCTTGCGCTAGTGAGCAGTGTCCGCCAACTAAGCTATGCCGTGCTGATCGAGGAAATTCGCCACTGCAGCGCATGGCTCGGCGGGCTCAATGGCAGGATGGTCGCGCTGCATGCTGAAAACAGTATCGACTGGGTCATTGCCGACCTGGCTTGCCAGCAGGCGGGATTGCCCTGCGTGCCACTGCCGGCATTTTTTTCAACCGAGCAGGTCACGCAATGCCTGCTGCATTCGGGCGCCGATATTCTGCTGAGCGATAAGCCGGCATGGGTGCAACAGTGGGCAAGCGCCGAGGGTAAAGATTTTAAGCTTGTCGCCCGCGGACAATACGCGTCGCTGTCCTGCTACCAGTTGACAGACACAATAGCCGGCGTGATGCCCAGCGAGACCGGCAAGATCACCTTCACCTCTGGCTCAACCGGAGGCCCCAAAGGCGTGTGCCTCAGCAACCAACACCAGTGGCAGGTTGCACAATCGCTGGCGAGCGTCATTGGCTGCGTACAACCTAAACACCTCTGTCTATTGCCACTGAGCACCCTGCTAGAGAATCTTGCCGGGGTCTACAGCCCACTGCTCTGTGGCGGCACTGTGGTTATCGCCGGCGATGCAGAGCGAGGCATGCAGGGTAGCTCCGGGCTCAACCAGGCCGCACTGCTGGCATGCATCGACCGGACTGAACCCACTACTATGATTCTGATCCCCCAGCTGCTGACAGTACTGGTAGCCGCCTGCCAGATGGGCTGGCGCCCGCCCGCCAGTCTGGAGTTTGTGGCGGTAGGCGGAGGTGTGGTTTCACCTGAATTGCTTAGCCAGGCTGACAACTATGGCCTGCCGGTTTTCCAGGGTTATGGCTTATCTGAGTGCGCCTCGGTAGTGGCTTTGAACACCCCCGACGACAATCGACCGGGCCTGGCCGGGCGGGTGCTGCGCCATTGCACAGTGTCTATAGAAGACGCCGAGGTGGTGGTGCACGGCGCCAATCATTTGGGTTACCTGGGAGTGCCTGACAGCTGGTATCCGCGCAAGGTTTACACCGGTGACATAGGTGCGCTGGACAAGGGTTTTTTGAGCATCAACGGCCGCAAGAAAAATATACTGATCACCAGTTACGGGCGCAACGTCAGTCCTGAATGGGTGGAATCAGCCCTGATGTCTAAACCGTTGCTCAGTCAATGCCTGGTGCTGGGAGATGGCATGCCTACCCTTGGTGCGCTGGTCTGTGCGCCCCCGTTTATCGATGAGCAAGCTATCGCCGCCTGGATCCAGCAGATCAATCTTAGGCTGCCAGACTATGCCCGCATCGGGCCCTGGGCTCGCCTCGATGAGGCGCTGCTAAAGCCCTATGTCACTGCCAATGGCAGGTTGCAACGCCAACAGATTGAATCGGCTTTCGCCGCTGAAATTGAACAACTGTATGCCAGCAGCGCGGCAGGCTTTTTTCCCAAAACTGTGAGTGGAACCTCAATGACTTTTTACCAGCACCTGCAAACCGAGACCAGCCCGCACCGGGATTACCTGATGTCAGCGCCGATTATTGGCGCCTGCTTAGCAGGCGATATCAGCCTCAAGGACTATGTCGCCTTTTTGCAGCAGGCCTACCACCATGTCAAACACACCACACCGCTGTTAATGGCAACCGGGGCCAGCTTGCCCGCGTCGAAAGAGTGGCTGCGCAATGCCGTGGCCGAATATATCGAGGAAGAGCTGGGACACCAGGAGTGGATACTCAACGACATAGCCGCCTGCGGCTTCGATAGTGAAAAAGCACGCGGCAGCACCCCCAATCTGTCCACAGAGCTGATGGTGTCCTATGCCTACGACACCATTAACCGCATCAACCCATTGGGCTTTTTCGGCATGGTCAACGTGCTGGAGGGTACCAGTATCAAGATTGCCGATGTCGCGGCTGACAGGATTCAGGAGACCCTGGGATTGCCGGCCAACGCATTCAGCTATCTGCGATCGCATGGCAAGCTGGACCAGCAACATATCGAGTTCTTCAAGGGCTTGATGAACCGGATTGACGACCCCGCGGAACAACGACTGATTATCCACGCTGCCAGGGCGTTCTATCAACTGTACGGCAATGTATTCAGGGAACTGGCACCGGATCAAGCGCTGTTGATCGCAGCCTGATCTCTGCCCCTGAATTTTTTGGATAGACCGGATAGCACAAATGAGGTGGGAAGATGAAGATAGCAGGTAACAAGGTGATCATCACCGGAGCGACCGGTGGCATCGGCAGCGCCATCGCCAAAGCGCTGGATGCGGCAGGCTGCCAATTGCTGCTGACCGGGAGGAGCTCGGCAAAGATGACGAGCCTGCTGTCGAACCTGGAGGGTAGTGAGCATGTCATGCTGGCCGCTGACCTGACCTCAAAAGCGGGCATTGAACAATTGACAGAGGAAGCTGCACGGTTCAAGGCAAGCGTGTTGGTGAATTGCCTGGGAGTCAATCAACTGTCTGCCCTGGAGCAGACAAGTTATGGCGATGTCGGCCATATTATAGCGACCAACCTGACCGCCCCGATCAATGTCTGCAGATCACTGCTGCCACTGTTCGAAGATCAACCGAAGGCCACCATCATCAATGTTGGATCCATTCTTGGTAGCATCGGTTATGCCGGCTCAACCCTCTACTGCGCCAGTAAATTTGGATTGCGCGGGTTTACTGAAGCACTGCGCCGGGAGCTTGCTGATACCAGCATCAATGTCGTCTATTTTGCCCCCAGGGCAACCGATACCGAACTGAACAGCGAATCCGCCAGACAGATGAACCAGGCGCTGGGCAACACGGTCGACAGCCCCGCGTGGGTAGCCCAGCAACTGGTCAGCGTATTGCAGGCCGACAAATCCCTAAGTCGCTATCTCGGCTGGCCTGAACGCTTCTTTGTGCGGCTCAATGGCCTGCTGCCCTCCATCGTAGACAACGCACTATCCAGGCAACTTGCCACCATCAAACGTTATTGCCGGGTTGGTCAACCCGGCTAATGTAATCACCCATGGGAGAGCATTATGAACTTGATCAAATCCGTACTGGCGATGATTTTAGCGGCAGGTATCAGTGCTTCTGTCGCCGCAGAAACTACCGATGAAGCCGTTGCCCAACTGCAAAAAGCATGGGCAATCGATAATTACCAGCTTAGTGGTACCGACCAACAGGAAGCACTTGTCGCGCTGATCGACGAAGCTGATAAGCAAGTCGCGGCACACCCGGACGAGGCGCCCGTGTATATTTGGCGGGGCATCATCACCTCGACCTATGCGGGGGCCAAAGGCGGCCTCGGCGCCCTCAAATATGCCAAGGCTGCGAAGCGCGACCTTGAGAAAGCGATTGCACTGGACGGCCGCGCCCTGCAAGGCTCTGCCTATACCAGCCTGGGAACCCTGTACTTCAATGTGCCGGGCTGGCCGATAGGTTTTGGCGATGACGAAAAGGCTGAAGAACTGTTGAAAAAAGCGCTGGACATCAACCCCAAAGGCATTGATGCTAACTATTTTTACGGCGACTTTTTGCGAAAGGAGAAACGCTATCAAGAGTCTTCGCAGTACCTGCATACCGCCCTCAATGCGCCGCCAAGACCGGGCCGGGAGCTGGCAGACAGTGGCCGCCGAGAGGAAATAAAGGCAATGCTGGCAGAGGTAGATACACACCTAACCCAGGTCAGTGCCCGGAGATAGGCATTGAAGGTTTTGCTGGTAGAAGATGATCGGGATCTTGCGGCAGGATTGGTGAAGGCACTGCATTATGAGGGCTTTATCATGGCGCACGAGGCGCTGGGCGCCGCTGCAAAAATCCAGTTGGCGCGGTTCGACCCCGATTTAGTGGTGCTGGACCTCGGCCTGCCAGACATGGACGGTATCGAAATACTGAAGTATATGCGCCGCAATAAAACCGGCACCCCGGTACTGGTATTGACGGCACGTAGCGCCCTCAATGACAAGGTGAATGCCCTCGATATTGGCGCCGACGACTACCTGCAAAAGCCCTTTGAGATGCCTGAATTACTGGCCAGGTTAAGGGTTATGCAAAGACGCCTGGGAACAGCGGCAAGCAGCGCGGTGACTATCGATACGGTGGTGCTGGACACGGTTGCGCATCGCTTGCTGATTGACGGTGCAGAAGTACACCTGCCCAGGAAAGAATACATGACCCTCAAAATACTTATGGAAGAGGCCGGGCGCGTCAAAACCAGGGATATGTTGGAAAACAATCTCTACGAAAGAGGTGAGACAATCGGCAGCAATGCGATAGAAGTTCATATCAGTAATCTGCGAAAAAAATTGCCGGAGAATTTTATTAAAACCATCCGTGGCGTTGGCTATACAATTCACCCGGATGTCAGTTAGCGTGGATCAGCAAACACCTGCTGTCGCCCCGCCCCAAACGCATCAGTGAGATATGGCGGCTTAGTGTGCAGCAACGGATTCGCAGCAATCAATGAAGTCCATACGCACCTACCTTGTCGTCGTCATCCTCTCCGTCATCTGCCTGAGTAATTTTGTCGCCGCCCTGCAGGGATACCGGGACAGCCTGGAATCCGCCAACAAACTGGTCGATGAACAGATCCTGGAAAAATTTGATTCGCTGTCTACCCTTATCGCCGAAAACATTGAAGTACCGCAGCAACTCTATAACGACAATACCGTGTTCCAGGTGTGGCGCGGCTCAGTGCTCGAGCGACAGTCCGGCAATTCACCCAACACAGTATTTGCCGACCCCGACGGTAGCTTTCATAATCCCAGCTACCAGGGTCACCGTTGGCGAGCCTTTGGGCAAGCCGTTGAAGCTGGAGAGATCTCACTCATCGTTGGGTCAAAATACAGCAGCTATTCTGCGCTGACCGAAGAGATACTGTTGAAAGCCATTGTCCCTATTGTCTGGGTGCTGCCCATCGTCGGCTTACTGGTGTTGCTGGTAATCAACCTCGGCCTGGGGCCAATCAAACGCCTGGCCAGCATCCTTGCAAACCGAGAGACTAACGATTTTTCTGTGCTGCCGAAAGATGGCTACCCGAGCGAGCTTGAACCCATTGTCTCGGCGCTCAACAGTTTGTTTTTTCGTCTTGCAGGAGCTTTTGACCGCGAGCGACGGTTCTCCGCGGACGCGGCCCATGAATTGAGAACACCTCTGGCGGCGCTCAAGGTCAATCTGCACAACCTGGCCAGAGAACTGGGCGATATCGATGAGATAGAAGTGCTCAGGCGCGCGACCGACAGAATGGAACACTGCATCAAACAGCTGCTGGAGATTCACCGCACATCCATTGACCGCGGCAAAAACGACCTGCAGCAGTGCGATCTCAATAAGATTGCCCGGGAAGTCATTGCCGAAGAATATGATTCGATCAGTGCCCGGCAGCAAATCATTGAGCTGGCAGGGGACAGCGCCTCGCTGCGGGCAGACCCCTCTGCCCTGTCGGTATTGTTGCGCAACCTGATTGACAACGCGTCAAAATATTCGCCGCGACACGGCAGAATCTGTGTCTCTACTGCTGAAAAAGCAGGCAGGTCAAGCATCCTCGTAGAAGATTCCGGACCTGGCATCCCAGACGATGACATTCCCCGAGTGCTCGACAGATTTTACCGGGTGGGTGGCGATCGTCACAATACCGCTGTACCCGGCAGTGGCCTGGGCTTGTCCATCGTCGCCTCCATAGCCCAACGGTACCACGGTCAGATTGTATTTTCCCGCTCTGCAGAGCTCGGCGGGCTGGCGCTGGAAGTCTCTTTCGACACCGACAGAATAAAGGCTGGCTGATGAACACGTGGGGTAGACTATTGGGTTTATTGCTACTCGTGGGGGCCGGCAACATCTATGCAGAAAAGCCGGCTTTCACCATAAACATTCGGGAGCACTTGTTTTATCCCGCAGAGCTGGAAGTACCGGCAAACCAGAAGATTAAGCTATTCATTATCAACGAGGATGCCACGCCGGAAGAATTTGAGAGCTACGAGCTCAACCGGGAGAAGGTGATTCTGGGCGGCAGCAAAGCGGTCATATTTGTGGGGCCCCTGCGACCTGGCGTGTATCCGTTTTTTGGCGAGTTCAATATGTCCACCGCGCAGGGTAAGCTAATCGCAAGGTAGTGAGGCTATGTTATTAGACATCGTGGTCATTGTGTTAAGAGAAACCCTGGAAGCCAGCATTCTGGTCGGTGTGCTGCTATGCGTGAGCAGAATGACAGACATTGGCTCTTCATGGCTGTGGCCCGCATTAGCAGCCGGAGCAACAGGCGCATTTTTATATGCAATAAACCTGGGCTCCATATCTGAGATGTTCGACTATGTTGGGCAAGAAATTATTAGTGCTGCACTGCAGTTTGTTATCTACGGTTTGCTGGTGGTGATCATAGCCACTCAATTTTCCGGACGTCATGATGCCGGACTGTTGCTAAAAGGCCTGATGATTGCCGCTGTGGCTGTCGCGGTCACCCGGGAAGGAGGAGAGCTGTTTGTCTTTTATTCGGGCTTTTTACAGTCGAGAGACAGCATCTTAACGGCCGCAACCAGTGGCTTTATCGGCCTTGCGGTAGGCATGAGTGCGGGTGCCCTGGTTTACTACAGTCTTGTCAGCCAGAATCCAGTGCGGTCACGGACTCTTTACACGGTGGTGCTGGCCCTGGTTGCAGGCGGCATGATCTTGCAGTCCACGGGACTTTTAATTCAGGCCGATTGGCTGAACGCCAACCAGCCCCTGTGGAATAGCAATGCACTGCTGCCTGAGGCGTCGGTTTTGGGCCAGGTGGTGTACGCGGTTTTCGGTTATGAAGCCACGCCCTCAAGACAAGAGGTGCTGGTCTACCTGGCTTCAATCGCCTTTATTATTGCGGTTATCGCGATCATGAAAATGCGCGCCAGCCACCAGCCTGTTGCCAAGCTCTAAAGCAATGCGCCGCTTGCCCACCAGATTATGTCTCGCCGCACTAACGATCCCCCTTAGTGCAGCACTTTATGCCGACGGCTCCACTATTGACAAGGTATACAACCCCTACGTACAGCTGCTGGAGAAGGAAATCGAATACCGGGCCTTGTACCAGCAGGATTCCGATTCTGCTGCCGACGGCCGCTTGCGAAATATCCTGGGGTATGGTCAGTCATTGTCAGACCAGCTATTTGCTGAAGTTTACCTTATTGCTGTTGATCAACCCGGTGATAGCCTAAGCGTTGAAGCTTATGAAGCAGAGCTAAAATGGCAACTTACGGAACAGGGCGAGTTTGATAACGATTGGGGAATTCTGTTCGAGCTGGAAAGGGAGACAGGTGCTAACACCTGGGAAGCAAGCTCTACCCTGATAGCGCTGCATGAATGGTCCCGCTGGGTAGCCACTGTCAATCTTGCGCTTATCTACGAATGGGGCACAGCCATCGACAATGAATGGGAAACCGCTTTTTCGGCGCAGCTTCGCTACCGCAACACTGAAAACCTGGAACCGGCGATAGAATTCTACCAGGGGCAGGATACCCAGGGTATCGGACCGGTGCTTACCGGCTTGTGGCGCGCCGCCGGCGGCAGAAAACTGTATTGGGAGTTTGGCGCGATCCTGGGCACCAATCGTGACACTGCCGATGTCAACTGGAAGCTAACGCTGGAGTACGAATTTCAATAGTTTGCGCTAAACCGTATACCCGCCCACGCTCCAGAATTGAGATGAGTCACTCCGACGCACACAAAGGGTCCAGTATCGACGCCCGCCTCAGGTTTGAGGCGGGCGAAACTGCAACGGAAATTCTTCCACAGTGTGTTTCCCCAACACACTGCGCAGATGCAAATCGCGCTGTGGAAACGGCACCTCGATGTCATACTTGCGCAGTTTGTTGTCGATCTCCCACAGATACTTGGCGTTCACTGCACCCGGGCTTTTGACTGCATCCGGGTTCAACCACACCACCAGTTCAAAATTGAGGCTGCTGTCACCAAACTCGACAAACCACAGTTGCGGCTCTCGCTGCTTGTTGCCCTTCAGGGTGACTGAAACATCATTGGCAGCTTCCAGTGCCGCTTTACGCACCAGCTCTTTATCCGTGCCGTAGGCGACGCCGAACGAAATATGAATGCGGCGAAAGGCTTCGCGCATAGTCCAGTTGGTCACCCGCCCATTGACGAATTCTGAATTGGGCACCACGATATCGATATTATCGTTGGTCGTTATCAAGGTGCTGCGCATATTGATCTCCCGCACCTCACCGGTTACCCCAGACTCCAACTCTACAAAGTCATCGATTTTCAGGCTCTTCTCGAACAGTATGATGAGACCGGCAACAAAATTACTCACCAGAGTCTGCAAGCCAAAGCCGATGCCGACACCCAGCGCGCTGGCAAACAGCGCAAACTTGGTAAAATCGATGCCTATCGAAGACAGGGCGATCATAATCCCGACCGCAAGAATACAGTAGTGAAGAATTCTGCTCAGGGTATAAATAGAACTGGTATTAACGGTTTCCCGTTTAGAGGCGATACGCTGCAAGGCCCCGCGCAGCAGTTTTGACACCCACCAGGCTATGGTCAGGATAATCAGCATACGCAGGATATCGACTGCCGTTACCGGGGCGCCACCAATTTCAAAAAGGGTCGTTCTGGCGAGCTGCGCAACCTCGCCCCAGCTTGAATCGGCGAGCTCTTCCGCAACCTGTAAACCCCGGGTTACACCACTCTCGCGTTGACCCAACAGTGAACCAAACAGCTCGCCAAACTGATCCGCCCCAATCAGCTGCTCCTCAAGCTTGCGCAGTTTGCGCTCAGTTGCACTGGCAAGTTCGGCTCGCTGCTCAAGCAGTGCAACATACTCCTTGTCACCTTCGTCCTGAATACGCACCAGGGCGGTTTCTCTGCTGCGTTGCGTAGCCCGGCGCCACTCCGGAAGCTTGGCTTGAACCTGATCCAGCTGTTCTCTGTAAACCCCGAGATAGTCTCTGTCGGGCCCGGGATCGGAAACATTGCCCTGACTTACCCGGCGCAGTATCTTTTCTACCAGCCCGTTTTGCGCTGCGACGGTTTCTTCCAGGGTGACCTGCACATTCAATTCTACCAACTGCTGGCGCGCCAGCCTTTCTTGAGCCTGCTCCAGGCGCGTCCGGGCGATGCTACCGCTTTGCGCCAGCTGCGCCTGCATCAACTGCAGCCTTATCTGCCCCGCTTTTTCCTGGGCCTCGGCACGCCTGCTGACAGCAGCCTGGATAGCTTCTTCACCGGCTGTCAGGCGTTTGGCTGCAATCTCGACCAGGGCCTTGAGGTTTTGAATTCTGCTTTCCAGCGCTTTATTGTCGGCTTTGCGCCACGCCAATTCGAGCTTTGCCAGCTCCAACTGTAACCGTGCCTGCATCAATGACAGTCCGCTGCGAGTCCGATCCGGTGAAGTCGAACTTAGCGCCCTATAGTCGACTTTCTGCTGACTGAGATCACGCTGCCCCGCTGCGATCGCCTTTTTTAACAGAGAAATATCCTGGATATCCTCGGCATGCTCTACACCCGCCTTGCGCAATTCCTCGATCAGTGCACGGATCTCTGGCAACGTATAACTATCCTGCGCCGGCTTCGAGATTGACGGCAGTGGCAAAGGCTCAGCGCTGAACTTCTGGTATCTACCAAGGTTATTGATGACCGCGTCGGACAGGGACACCATTGCGGGTTGATTTTCGAGCTCAAACTGAGCTCGCAATGCCATCAAGCGCTCGGCGGCAATCGCAAAGTGCTTTGCCAGCAGTTGGGGCTCATCTTCAGGGGTGGCAACAAAATAATTCCACCAGTCAGCTTCGAGGCGGGATGGGTCAGGTGGTGGCTCTGTCGCCTCGGCGAAGACCAGTGGCGACAACAGCAACACGGCCAACAGGCCAAGCAGACGCAAAAAATTCATCCAGATTCCACCCCGTAAAAATTAAACCAGCGTGGCTGCATTGTATTGCAATCATGGGCTTTACGCTTGTTCTAGCCCAAAACCCCAACGCTCAACAAAGGGGATGAAGCCAGCCACTGCTTCGAGAGATTCCGAGCCATTGGACGTTGGTCTACTGGCTACTTTTCTGTACAGCGTTAGGATAGGAGTAGAGGCACGTCCTGCCCGTTGTTTACAACGACTGTCAGGGGCAGGCCAGCGCAATAGAAATGCCAGCGGCCACCGACATCGTTTTAATGCCACTAGCAGTGCCGCTTCCGCATTTTGCCGGTGAGTGTAACAGCAGGGCAAGGATCTTCTTCAATGTGTTGATCTGCAGCGGATGCAACCGGGGCTAACACTTACGGAATGGCGCTCGCAGAAGCATTGACTTTTATCAATACCGGGCCATCCGTTGCTGCAATGAATCCCGGCCTTGACTGACTCGCGGAACACGCACTCGCACGCCAGAATTTGCCAGCTTCTGAACTGACACTAACTCTGCCCGTGCCGCCCATGACGCCAGCCATTGCCCACTTGATGGCTCGCACCCGGGCAAGGTGCTTGTCCATATTTTAAACACTGGTTACAGGCCAGGCATAACAATTTTTTTGGCACACTTAATCAATAGGGGGTAAAGATGGATTTAAATGGAAAAGTTATCGTCATCACCGGTGCGGCCCAGGGTTTGGGCTTCTGCATGGCCGAGCAACTGGCCGCGAAAGGCGCACGCCTGGCACTGGCTGATATGAACCAGGAGCGCCTCGACCAGGCGGTTGAAAAGTTGCAAGGCAAGGGCTGCGACGCTAAAGGCTATAAGGTTAATGTTGCGGTGGAAGATGAGGTAGTCGCCTTTTTTGCCAATGTTTGCAAAGATTTTGGTGCCCTGAATGGCCTGATCAATAACGCAGGCATTACCCGGGATCATATGCTGATAAAAGCCGACCACCACGAAATACGCAAGAAAATGTCACTGGATGAATGGAATGCGGTTATCGCCGTTAACCAGACCGGGGTATTTCTCTGCGGTCGCGAGGCAGCCGTCAATATGGTGACCCACGCCTGCGAGGGAGTGATCGTCAATATCTCCAGTATTTCACGCGCGGGCAATATGGGCCAAACCAACTACTCTGCCACTAAAGCGGCGGTCGCCGCGATGACCGTTTGCTGGGCCAAGGAACTGGCGCGCCACAATATTCGCTGTGCGGCTATTGCACCCGGCTTTACCGCCACCGAAATGGTCACCAATATGAACCAGACCGTACTCGATGTGATTACCGCCCAGATACCTCTGCGCCGCTTGGCCGAGCCCGAGGAGATTTCCCGAGCCATGATCGAGATCTTCGAAAATGACTATATCACCGGGCGCATCGTGGAGATCGATGGCGGTCTGAGGCTGTAGATTCAAGCCCTGCCAGGCTAGCGGCACCCTGCCCCTTAAGAAAAACCGGGGCGGGATTTTTTCGCTCCCGGGCGCGGGCTTGACCGTATCGCCACCGGCCATTACTCCCCGCATGACCTGAGGGGAAGGAAGCAAGGGCCGATCCAGGTAAATATGCAAAAGCTGTAACCGTACCATGATTCGCAGGCTCATGGCTCACCCCCCTTCGATAGCAGCCAGCGGTACCTCCCACACTTCGCCGTTAGCGAAATCCAGAATCCAGGTGTCGCCTTCCATGCGCGCCTTCAACTCGCGATTGGTAGCGTTAACATAGTCCGACATAAAATTGATCGTAAATTGTGCGCCGAGCGGGTCCTGCACCACAATAGACGCCTGGCCATCGTCCATGCGCAGAATCCCGGCCGGACAGCTGCCAAAATCAGAATCCCCAGCGGCCCTGCAGCGCAGTTGTGTGATGGCATCGTAGTCGTTGGTCGTAAACGGTGACGACCCGCTCTCTGCTTTTACAGGTTTCAGCATGCTCGTGTCCCAGTACACATATACGCTTTCATCCGGCAACCGGAAAATCTGTCCCTGATCGCCCAGGCCACTCTGGCGGATAACAGAATGGCCGAACTGATCTTTGAAGTTGCCCGGTGCATCTCCGACCGGCGACAATTTGTGGGTCACTCCATCTGCCCGGGCAATAGTAATATAACCCTGGCGCTGACTAAAACTGCATGGAATCAGCACATCGGTATGGTCTTCGCCCTGCGGATAGACTTCGCAGGCCGCATTACTTGAGTCCGCAATTGCCAGCCCGGACCAGAGGCCGAGGGCGAGCGCCCCCGTCATATTGAGATACGCTTTCATATCGATAGCACCTGTTTTTCGTGATACACCGTCAGATATATACTCGGAATCGATCGACTTGGAAAGCCGCCTCGTCGAGCGACGCCGATACATGACTTTGGCACCAAGCCTCCTGCGCTCTCGCGCCAGGGCACCAGGAAGAAATTCCGGGCAGGTAAAGACCCGGCCCCTCGGATGGGAAGCCGGGAACGATGCTATTTGCGTAAAACCACTTCCACGAATTCAGACGGCACGATAAATCCGTCCGGCCCGGCCCTATTGAAGCTGGCCTGAAGTGCTCGCAGGTCGGCTTCCAAAGCTCCTGCTTGATCACCAAGAGCGATAAACGCTTTGTGCATAGGCCCGTAGAAAGTGCGAAAGACATCCAGAAAATGGTCAAAGGAATGGTAGCGGAACACAAAATTGTTGCGCTTCAATTCGATAGATCGAACTGACGCTCCAAATAATTCACGCAGACCCTCCTCTGTCCCCCAACGCAAAGGCGATTGTACGCCAGGAGCTGGTGGAATATGCCGCCCCAGCGTTTTGAACAGCTGGCCTATAAATCCCTCAGCGGTCCAGTTGGCCATGGCGATGGTTCCGCCGCGGCGACAAACGCGGACCAACTCGGCCGCTGCGCGATACTGATCCGGAGCAAACATTACCCCAAAAGTCGACAGCACAACATCAAACTGTTCATCGTCAAAGGGTAATTCCTCTGCATCGGCTACCCGGTAGTCAACCTGCAGGGCTTCTGCCACAGCGCGCTGGCGGCTGCGCTCCAGTAACGATTCCACGTAATCGGTCGATGTTACCCGGCAGTAGCGTCGCGCCGCCGCGAGTGTTGCGTTGCCGTTGCCGGCGGCAACGTCAAGCACTGTCTGGCCGGGGCGCAGATCGATGGTTTCGCAGAGTTGTTCGCCGACAATCTGCAATGTGGTGCCGACCACGGCATAGTCCCCGGAGGCCCATGCAGATTGTTGCTTCTTTTTGACGGCGGCAAGATCAATTGTTTCCAGCAATTCCAGGGATGCGTTCATGGGTATATCCTCATCTTTTTGGTGTCGTTGCATTGTGCAAGCACTGAGGGTAATACTAGGGCTACGCGGCCCGCGCTCCTTGGTGAGCGGCTGTGGAAGTGTTGGGGGTTTGTTGGAGAATTTGCGGGTTAGTCGTTTTAACGTCGCCGTGGAAGGTCTCGCCAGAATCCAGGCCTCTGATTTTTGAATCAGAAGTGAAAAACTTGAGCAACACTGTCCAGCGATCATCAAAGGCCCGCCCTTCGGGTCTTTGCATATTTGGAAAACGACAGATCGCGGAAGGTGGCGGTGAAAGGGTTGGCAGCACTGCAGCGCGGGTGAGTTAAAGGGCCAATAGCTCATCCGCCTGGCGTCTGCCCACCAGATACATTATCTGCAGCTCAGTAAGATCGGGCTTGATTCGATAGGCATCTTTGAGGGCGGCTTTGGCTCCGGCGATGTCGTCAGCAGCTTTCAACGCGCCGGCGAGGACCACCCGCGGCATGTAGGTACGGTCACCTCTTTGGCACGCCAGCTCCGCCTGCTTGATAGCGCCCGGCAAATCGCCCGATGCACGCAACGCCGTCGACAACACCCCGCCCCATACCGATAGACGGCTGTCGTGGGGGCTCATATCTATGCCATGCTGCAAATGGGCAATGGCTGCGTCCACCCTGCGCAGTGATAAATTCACCGAGCCGAGCGCCACCCATGCCTGGGCATTGCCCGGGTTGAACTCGACAGCCTGCTTCAGAATTGCCCGCGCGCGAGTTGAGTGCCCCAGGTCAGCCAAGGCACAACCTGCAAGCCCCATGACGGACGAGTCCATCGACTCCAACTGCAATGCCCGTTCAGCCGCGGCAAAGGCTTCGTCACGTACTTTGTCCTGCTCGGGCATCAATCCCAACCGGTATCCCAAGCCCAATACCAGGGACAAATAGCTGCCGGCATGCGCAAATTCGGGAGCCTTTTTCCAGCTCTCGCGCAACAAGCCCGAGGCGGTACTGAAGGAGTCGTGATGCCAACCCTGCAAAGCCAATAGGCCACTGGCCTGCAAATACAACTCGAGAGCATTGGGTTTACTGGTCAGAGCGCGCACACTGTCGTACATCGCCCTGTGGAGTTGCGGTTCCAGTTTGGCAACTATTGCCAACACAGCGGGGTCATGGGCTTGGTCCACGCTACCGGGGATGCTAAATTGCTGTGCCCAGCGATTGAATCCGGTTCTGGCGTCACACAAATGCACGGTAATCCGAACGTGATCATCGACGGCCTGGGCGCTACCGGAGAGCACATAATCAGCACCCATCGATTCGTGAACTTCGCGCGCTGTCGCGGCCGCGGCACTACCTGATAGCCTAGTCAGGCGCAGCAAGGGAATACGCGTAAGCACGGTGCTCAGGGCCATCGACAATCCCTGCACAAATGCCAGCATACCGGGCGCAGCGGAAAAGGCCTGGAACTGTTGGATCGCCAACGCCGGGTTAAAGGCGACAGCGTCTGGTTGTGCTGCGGAGATTACAGGCTGGCCGACTGTAGCGGCTCCATTTTCAGTAACAGGCGCATCGTTTGTGTCTGTGGCTACGTCAGCGCAGAAACGAAAGCCGCGCCCGCGCACAGTTTTGATAGTGCCTTGCTGACTGCCATCGTCGCCAATTACCTTGCGCGCATGCTTGATGCACCCAGCCACGGTGGTATCTGATACGACGCGATTTTTCCAGATCGCCTCCATCAATTCATCCACCGCAATGACACGTTGCGGATTTTCAGCCAGATAAACCAGCAAGCTGAATACTTTCGGTTCGACATGCTGGAGTTGCCCGTTGCGGAACAGCTCAAATTGCTCTGTGTCGATTATGACATCTGCGAAAGAAAGCCTCATCGGCCCACAACTCCTTATATCGCTCCGGCCAGAAGATCCCCCGCGAACCGGCTTGGCTGATATCGTATCATATCAACCCGGAGCTTATTGGTGATACCGCTGCCCGGTTGCCATAGACGCAGGCATGGACGATAGCCGAGCTATTGAGCCCTTGGTGGCTACGCTCCCGAAACCGCGAAGCAGGAGGACCTATGACAAGCCAGGCCGAGATCAAGAAATCCTTTAATCGAGTAGCCAGGGCGCTCGTGAAAAGCCCCAAGCTGGGACGTTCCACCTATGTATCCACAACCCGCATTGAGGGTCTTGCTTGTGACATACAGGAAGGCGACTGGCGTTTTCAGGTGGATATGCCACAGCAAGCGGGTGGACAGGGAGTCGCTCCCACCCCGGGCGCGCTTGGTCGAGCAGCGCTCGGTAGCTGTCTGGCGATAGGCTATATGTTGTGGGCATCCGAAATGGGTGTGGCGATCCAGAATCTGGAGGTGGAATTACAGGCCGATAGTGATGATGCCGGACTCTATGGTACGGCCGACACAGCTCCCGGGTATTCTGAAGTTCGTTACTGCGTGAAAGTCCACAGCCCTGCCACCGAAGAAGAGGTCTTGAAAATGCTGGATGAGGCGGAGCGTCACAGCCCCTGGCTGGATGTGTTTCGCCGGCCAGTGACTTGCAAACGCGAGGTAGTGTACTCCACCAACGCGTGAATTCGTGAGATGGCCGTAAGTTTGGCGCAGCCTTATCGCTGGCGCCACAGTTGGCGTTTTTAACGCGCGAGTTTGTGTTGCTATTCAAACACGGGGCACGGTTAACGGGCCCCGGTTCGGGTAGTTTCTCCATCGTGGCCGACAACATATCAAGCCGCAACGTAATCACCGGTAGTAGCGCTGGCCTTTACCGCCCGGGCTTTCGCAACGGCCTTGGTCAGCGCCGTGATCTGAGGCCGTGACAGCAATCCTTTGTCGAAAGCCATGGCACCCACCAAGACACAAGCCAGGGCAAACGGCACCAGAAAAATAATAGCGATATATACGATTGAAATTTCCATAATAGACTCCTCGTCTTTGGTTGTTATTGTCGCTGCCTTATGCAACCACTGAGGGTCATACTAGGGAAAAGTGGCGCGCTATCCTTGGCGAGCAGCTGCGGAAAACATGGTGATTTCTTGGAGAAATTATGGCTTTGCCGCAATCGCCCTCAAATCAACACCGCAGGTCCCTTTCATTGCTATGTGCTGATTTGGGATTTTCTAGCTATGAGAACGGATTACCGGCTGCCATCAGTTCCTGTGATCCGGGCCCTGGACCAGATCATCCAATGGCGAGATAAGCCTTCGCTGGTCCGCTGCGATATACGGCCCGGAATCTGTGAGTCAATCCTGTGCCTACTGCAGCTTATAGGGTTCCGGCGTGTCGGTTTTAATATTGCCGTTACAGCTTTGCATTCGAGTTGCCCGCCGGGATTTACGGACCCTGGCGATCAGGTCAGCCAGGCAGATAAGCCCCAAAACCATACTAAATAGTCGGGCAGGAAAATAGCCGGGCGCACTGCCTGCAGTGATTGCAATGGTGTTCACCCGAAAGCTGCTCTGCCCGGCGGGGATCCAGGAATCTGCAGCGATACTTCCGCTGCGCCTCACCAGCATGCTGTCTCCGGAATTGGAGACCCGCAACACAGGCAGGCGAAATTCCACCGCCCTGAAAACAGCCGCCGCCACCATGAAATCCGCAATTCTACTGTCGCCGAACCAGGCGTCGTTGACCGGGTTTACCAGCACCTCACCACCGTGCTGTACGAACTTCCAAACATGCGCGGAAAACAATACCTCGTAACAAATGGCACTGAAGGCGCGCGCATCGACAGGTAGCGGGAACAGCACGACCTCATCACCACCAAGGTAGTTGGCAGCCTCGGGGAGCATCCTGCGTAGCATGGGGAGCACCGATTCAGCGGGGATAAATTCGGCAAAGGGGAACAATACCTGTTTGTGATAAGAGCTGACCTGGCCGTCGGGACTCACCAGCAAGGACGTATTGTAATCACCCCGATGTGGCACAGCCTCGGCACAGCTCACAATAAACGAGGTGTGGTGCTTGCTGGCGAGGCGCAACAACTGGCCCCGGCTTGCTGCACCGGCACCGCAGTCGATGCGCTCGGGAGTCTCAGGCCAAAGGACCAGGAAAACCGAAGGATTGGTGAGCAGCACCTGTTCCGACATAGCTATCAGCACATCCAGGTTAGCTGGCTGGTCGGCACCGTCTTCTTCGCCCTGATGCAACAAGGCTAAGTCTGGCTGCAGGGTGGCGACGATCAAATTGCCATCGGCGCCTGCGTTGCCATCGACAGCAAGGCCTGCCAGCCGAAGATGGCCATAACCAAGCACAAGAGCGACCACCATCATCAACGACAGGGCAATGCCGGTGAAGCTAACACCTGACAGCAAGCGCAACAGCATATCGGCCAACGACCAGTTGATCAGCGCAAGCACGAACAACAGCAACGGCCTGCCGCCAAGATCGAGAATCTGGATAAAGCCTGGCAGCGGATACAACGCGGCCTCCGGTGACATGGGCATGGGGCTGGGAAACAAGCACAGTACCAGACTAAAAAAGGCTGCTGCCAGCACAGCGCCAGTGCGACGACGCAGCCACTGAAATTCACCGAACAGGTAGCCGAATAGCGCATACGGAAGCGCGCTGTAGGCACAGAAGGCCGCCACGTACAGCATCGCTTGAAAGGGTGAAAGGTCCAGGTAAGACTGCGCCGCCGCGGCCAGCCCGCCCAACGATCCCAGCCAGCCGAAAAAGCCGTAAGTAAAACCCAGAACCGCTGCCCCCCGGCAGCTCGCGCCGTGCAGTGCCAGCCCCAGTGGCACCAGCGAGACGAAAGCCAGCAATGGGTACGCTTGCCCGGGCAGGGCCAGCAGGGTTAACACCACCGACAGCAATACCAGTGCCAGCCGACTCCAGGGCCCGGACAAACTCATCAGGGCGCCCGCTGACATCCCCGATGCAGCCCCCGGGGCGGTGGCTTTGTCCAGTTGCTCAGGCAATACGGCCGCGCGCCTGCGCGTTTTCGTCAGGGTACGGTAATGGTGTTGTTTTCATAGATATCGTCGATAAAACCCGCATGCCCGGAACTGGCGGCATTGCGGTAATTGCTGCGATAATTCTTGATACCGTTTTTGACACCCGCGTTGAGGTAGATGCTGAAAACTTCAACGGCACTGTTGAAGTACAACCGGTCCTGGTCGTCGGAATGCCGATCCAGCAGATCCCATAATACGCCGGCAACCCACACTTCATTGGTGTCTCCATTACAGATATTGGCTGTGCTGGGAGACTCCAGCTCAAAGCCGCCGGCGTTGGGGTCCACCGCATTCTCACCATCGAGAACCCAGTGGGGCACCGCATTGGCGAATCCCTCTCGCATTGCCAAGCCGGTGTTGTAGCAATTGCTCAGTATATGGGAACCACCTGCACCTGGCGGGCGCTGGTTGTTCCAGTACTCGTTGTTAGTCTGGTGGGCCAGCTCATGCTGAATTGTATAAAGGCCAACATGGGCCGGTATCAGCCAGATGTCACCCCCGACGCTGGCGCAACTCCAGGGGCTGCTGCCGCCGCAATTATCCCAAGTGTTGGGGAAAAACAGGCGGATCGGATCAGACCGCTCAGGGTTGACGCCGTTGACGGTAAATTTGTTCCAGTAGAGCATGGCCCCATAGTAAACGTCACCCAGGCCCGGCACGGTGCCATTACTCGATGTGTCGGCTATCCGGTGCCCGATATTGAAGTCCGTGGGTATGCTGGACCGTTGCGGGTCACTCCACCAGTATTCGTCGTTATTGCGATCCTGGGGCAGGACGAAGTAACCACCAGCACGGTACTGAATCAGGAGATGCTGCCCCTTGTAACCCTTTTTGGCGAAGCTGAGACTCCAGTTGCCCGACGCCGGTATATAGCGACTCGCGAGCTTTTCCCAGCCACCGTCGTCCTTGCGCCACCACAACTGTACGAACCAGTTCCAACCGGGATGCAGGTTGTTGTCCATACCGCGGTAGCTGAAGCGCCCACTGACGGTATAGGTTTTGCCCGAGGCTCCCAGGGCATGGGCCTGGCTGATGGGCAACAATCCCCGCATCGCGTGCCACCAGTCTGGCACCGCCAACGAAGACTGGAGTCCGGGGCGCGTCGGGGTCGTGGGTGGCGCAACTGTTCCCGGTACACTTGGCCGGGTGGGCAAGGTGCCGGGAATTATCGGTGTTTCAAGCTTGATATCGCTATTGCCGACAGCACTCCCCTGCGGCTGTGGCACCGCACGCAATTCAAGCCGGTTTTCACCCAGCACGGCGGTCACGTCTTTGGGTATCGGTACCACCCGGGCATTGATTTCGGTCTTGAGGGTTTCAGAAAAGGTAGCGGCTGGGCCTTTGCCGGGGCTGGAGCGGCGGGGCACATACAGGTCTTCGTAGCTGGCGCGCTGGTAGTTACCCCCCTTAACCTTGAACTGTATATCCACGGGCTGGTGCCCCAGTTGCACTGCGCCGGATGGGCTAAACACGTCGAGCTGCAAAATAACCTGGTATTTGCCATCGCCGACCAGAGCGAACTGAAACGGAATTTTCAGCGTTCCGCCGGCCCCTACCCGCTGCCTGTCGCCAGCCACGTCGGGAGAACTCTTTTCGCGGTTATCGTAGCGCGCACTTTGTCTCAGGCTGACCAGGAACTCATCCTGCTTGAATACATTTTTCAACAGCAGCACACCACGGACGTCGGCAGCCGGCCCCTCGGCGGGAAGTTCTGCAATTTCCACATCGAAAAAGCGGGTCGCCGTGTGGGCGTTAAGCTGCGACGGCAGTGCAAGTACCAGGCAAAAAACGAGCATGCAAATTTGTAAAAGCCCGTGCGGCACGTATCCGATATTTGTTTTCAACGCAACGCCTCGACCATTCTGCAACCACTGGACTTGCATATCATCGCTCCCGGGATAGTTGCTGATTGTTATCTCTCGAAACGAGAAATAGACTGCAAGATAAGACTGTTTTTAAAACAGCCTACGGTGATAAACAAGCACTGTCCAGACAAAAATCGCTATTACGGCAGCATCAGCAACTGAAATCAGCTTCCATTATTTCAAGACAATTTGTTATTCGTTGAGGCTATTAAACCACCGCTGTTTCCGGGGGGATGCCGGCTTGGGCGTTCTTTTCCATTCCTGCCCCGGCAACGCTAGCGATGCTGTGCATACAGCCTTAGCACCCACGCCAGCTTGGGTGCCAGCAGTTGCGCGGTGCTCCCCAGCGGCCCAGGCAACTCTGCAGGCCACTCCAGCCCGTAGCCATCAGGCAGGCAGAGCGGCGCCAGTAGCGAGGCAGCTGTCAGGTCCGCCCGCGTGAAGCGGCCGCCAACCAGATAGCCAGTGTCGGCTGCCGCTTCGCGCAACCGATCGATGGCCGCTATCAGCTTGTCCAGCGAGCGGCTTGCACCGGCCTCGTTGATGTTCATGGCCTTGCGCATACCAAAACGCAGTGCGGGAAATGTTGCGCGCAGATAGAGATCGCCATACCAGGGGCCGCGAGTCGTAAAAAAGGGTCGAACGATCTCTGGATGATTCAGCAGCGTCTGGTAGCAGTAACGCCGCACGTGTGGGCCAATCTCGCCGTCGGCATAGGCTTCCCACTCGCGCACGGCCGCCTGCTGCTCTGCGCCGTCAGGCATCAGCGCCTGTCCAGGAAAGGCCTGCTCGAGGTGATCGAGAATGCGATCAGATCCGGCGATCACCGTGTCGCCGTCGACTATCGCTGGCACAGTGGTGCGCCCGGTCAGCCGTTTCATGACTGGAATGTGCAGCCCTGGTATCAGGTTGACTTCGTCGTAGGGCACGCCCTTGTAGTCGAGCGCCCATCGGGCTTTTTCGCAGTAGTGTGATATCGGAAACTGGTAAAGCTTGATCACTGTCGGCTTACCTTGATGTTGTGATGACGTGAGTGTGGTACCTAAATCATCCACTCTACTCCGGTAAGGGCAGGATAAAACGCACAATCGCTGACGTCTATTCCTACTGAACCGCCGTCGCTGAGACTCTTGCCCGCCAATCCCTGCCCATTCCGGCGCGGATTCTTTGCTCCCTGCCCTGCTTCTCTTACTTGCAGCCCAACTCCTGCCCGCCGGCCAATACATAAGCCCGCCGCTTCCTCAAGGCGGCAGCAATAAAAATCAAGGGTGTGCAACGAAATTTGATCGCATTCCTGCCAATAATGTAGGCTACCACTCACCTGGCAGCACAGAATAATCTGCTAATCAGCGAATGCGCGCAGGAATAATTCATCCTCCCGACCGCTGGCTACTGTGTATTTGTCTGCGTTAGATGGCGAGGGCTGCACGACAACAGAATATCGCAGGCTGTCCGGGACGGTAGCCTTGAACTTATGCCATTATCGCGCTCAATATTTGTTTCACCAACCAGGGCGACTACACACCTTATGAGAAATACTTCGCTTCACGAGATCCAACAGGACCAAGAACATTATGAATATCTGGTCCGGCGAGTGGGCAAGTCCCACCTGCGGCAGCGCCTGGGTGTTGAAATCGGGCATGAGGCCGACCGCTTTGGCCAGGGACGAACGTTCTTCAATATCGAGAACTGGAAGCTTGTCGCAACACTCCTCACCGCCGGTTTGAAGTTTACCGGCCTGACCGCCCGGGGCCGCGCCAACGTCACCAACTTCGAGGTGCGTCACAACGTTTTCAAACTACCTCAGCTCCCCGCGGCATTCGAGGGCTTTACCCTGTTACATCTGAGCGACCTGCATTTCGATTCCTTGCCGGAGTTTCCCGGTCGCCTGGCAGAGAAGGTGAAGGACCTCAACTATGATGTCTGCGTGCTCACTGGTGACTTCCGATTCCTCACCCACGGGCCTCACCAGGAGTGCATCCGGGGTCTGGAGCGCCTGTGCCGCGATATAGAGAAGGATGTCTATGCAGTGCTCGGCAATCACGATAGCATCGTGATGGCACGCGAAATAGAAAGCGTCGGCGTCAGCTTGTTGATGAACGAACACAGGCAACTCGAGAGGCAAGGCGCCTCTATCTACCTTGCGGGTGTCGACGACCCCCACTACTTCGCCGCGGATAATCTGGTACAGGCGTACGAAGGCATTCCAGACGATGCCGTGTCTGTGCTGTTATCGCATTCTCCGGAAATCTATCGACATGCGGCCTATATTGGCTTTGACGCCATGTTATGTGGTCACACCCACGCCGGCCAGATTCGACTGCCTGGCCCCGTTACCCTGACCTACAATTCTTCGGCGCCGCGGTACACCGGGGTCGGGAGTTGGTCATTTGATCTGATGCAGGGTTATACCTCGGCGGGAACCGGCAGTTCTGTGGTACCCGCGCGCTTTAACTGCCCGCCGGAAATCACGCTGCATCGCTTGAGTCGTCAATAGGGGCGTTTGCGGATGTGGAGAAGAAACAGCGGCAGGGAAACCAGGATTTCCACCAGCATAAATGCTGCTGCCCAAAGCAGCGACCACCACCAGGCGATGTCGAGGTGAAACGTAGCATAGAGCGCTGGCAGGAACGATTCGGGTAGTTGGTCAAGCCCCCGGCTCGGGTCGCTGGATACCAAGCCCATGCGGCGCTTGATAAAGCTGGAAGCAAGATCCCCAGCCATTACCAGGGCGCCGAAAACCAGGCCAAATTGCAAGCCGTAGCCCAGCAACAGGGATAGCGCGCAGGAGCAGCACAACGCGGTAACAAAACCCAGCCAGGTTTTTGAGGCGCCGAGCAATGGCCGGCCGTCTGCCAGCCGCCGTCCGCCATCGACAGGTCGGCTTGCCCTGGCGCCCAGGAAGTAAGCTGCCAGCACTGGTGCCCCGTTGACGACAACCAGCATGGCCAGGATTTCAATGAAGGTCCTGATCATGTCGCTCCGTTACAAGCTCTAAACCCTTTTCTGCACAGAGTAAAGCGCATCGGCCCTGAAGTCGATATTGGGGATCAGGGTATAATGGCACTTGCCTAACGCCCCTACAGTGATTTGCGGAGCCCCGGTGTGTTCGATCCGCAGTCGAGCCTCCAGGGAGGGATTCACGGCGTACCGCGGGTCGAACACACCGGGATACATCCGCTTAAGTAAGTGCCATTCGGATCAGGGTAAAAACTCCCGCTCGCTACCATCGGGTATAGCACTTGTCATTGATGCTATGGATGCAATCCATGCAAAGAACATTGATGTTATATGCCGTGTACAGGTATCGATGCAGATGTCCAAAAGGTTCCGCTGAGGTAGTACCTTGTGATCAGAGACGCCTTAGCATACTGATCGAAAATTTTTGGTAAGTAAGGTAAAGTCTGAAACACATACGGATAAAAAAAGGAGAGAGAGATGCCTCGAGAAGTCGGTGATCGCTATGCCTGCGAAAAGTGCGGCGCGCAGCTCGTTTACGAAAAGCCATGTCCTTGTCCCGAGAAGATGGCGCATTCAGAGATATGCTGTGGAGAGCAAATGAAACGGATGGAGCAGAAGAGTCCCGAAAACGCTGACTAGCTTCGCGGTGGGAATTGCGGGGCACGTTTCTGGTGTGGACCGTTTCTGGCTAGCGCCGCAGTCGATGGTCGCGCTTTTCTTCAGACTGTCAGAGAGGCGGTGGTTCGCAGCGCCATCGCTGATTGTTGTGCGGCACTTTCGACCACGAACCGCCCCCTGTAAATCAAGACGGGCCAGTATCACCAGTGCCTGAGTGGTACGCATCCGTTCCCTAAGCGCTGGTACTTTGCGGTGGCGCGGGACTCACCCGGGGGTGCGCCTTGTTGTTGCACTAGATGCCAGTGCCGATTACATCATATTGGATGGCCGTGGTGGTGGCACCGGTGCCGCACCTGAAATATTCAGGGATCACATTAGCGTACCTACCATTCCTGCATTAGCCCATGCTAGAAAATATTTGGATGACCAAGGTGCGAGTGGTCGTGTGACATTAATTATTACCGGCTGTTTACGTGTGCCAATCGATTTTGTGAAAGCGCTCGCCCTAGCAGGCGGATGGTGTTGCTGTTTCTAACAGTGCCATGCAGGCAATTAGATGTTTGGCTGCCCGCATGTGTAATACCAACAACTGCCCAGCCGGTATCGCAACGCAAAAAGCGGATCTTCATCAGCGCTTAAACGTGGAAAAATCGGCAAAGCAACTGGCTAACTTTAAAGCAAATTTGCAGGCTAATAAAAAGCCCTAATGGCCGCTGAGGGCTCAGGTGTCAACCTCATATGGACAGTCATTTCAAAGATAAAGTCTTTTTCACGTAGCCGGCGGCTGACAGTGTAGGGAAATTAACCCGACCGTCATTCCTGGAGCCATCTTCGTTCGGTTCCACTGGGTTGATGGCCACCGTCTTTGGCGGCATCGGTACGCAGGGTTGGCCACGCACAAAGCGTTCCGGGTTTCGCCGGTAACTCGCATCAAGTGCACTCTGTTTTTGTCTGGCAACCTCACGGTAGCGCCCGGTGAAGACCTGCTCCGGGGTGAATCCTGCCAGACCACTGTGATGGTGCTCGAAGTTGTACCAATCAAAGTACGTTTCGCACCAGCGCCTGGCATGAGAGATATCAGTGAATCGCCCCGGATAGTCAGGTTGATACTTTTGCGTTTTGAACTGGCTTTCACTAAACGGGTTGTCGTTGCTCACCCGAGGGCGACTGTGGCTGCACGTGACATCCAATTCACGCATAAGATCCAAATACCCATGGGCAATCATTGGTGAGCCCCTATCCTGATGCAGCGTAAGCTGACCTGGCACTATGCCGTAACGGGCTGTGGCTTCGTCCATTAACTGTTTTGACAAAGCACTGTTTTCCTTGCGCGAGACCATCCACGCCACAACAAACCGGCTGAACAGATCAAGCACGACATACAGCGACAAATAAATGCCCCTGCGCACCAGTGGCAATTTGCTAATGTCCCACGTCCAGACATCGTGTGGGGCGCTGGCTAGCAATCGGGGAACAGCATGGTGCTGAGCTGGGCGCTGCTGGCGTCGATCGCCGCTCTCTCCCAAGCCGCGAAGAATGCGGTGCATGGTGCTGACCGAACACAGGTACTGATCCCGCTCAAGCAGGTGTTGGTACACTTCAGCAGGTGGTTGATCACAGTAGGGGGCACTATGCAGTGTCTCGACTACGGTGGCACGCTCCTGGGCACTCAGGGCGCGCGGCTGCACCGATAGCTTACGTGAACGGCGAGGCAGTTCATCATTGGCAGCGCGCTTTTGGTGAGTGTAGACGGTGCTTCGATTGAGGCCCAGTGCCTGGCACGCACGGGTCAGGGGTAACCTTGCAGGGCGCTGGGCAAGCACGGTATTCATGTGTTTTTCCCATTGCTCAGTCGATCGAGCATCGACAAGGCTTTTTTTTGCAAATCCAGGCAATCGTTGGCTATATCCAACTTCCGGTTCAGTCGCTCGTTTTCCTTTTCAAGCTGATCGATGCGGCGCTGCTCAGGGGTTTTCGAGGCCACCGGGCCCGGAGCGCTTTTGCTTAATCCGGCCACACCATGTTCCGCGAATTCTCGTCGCCAATCAGACAGTTGACTGCTGTAAAGCTTTTCACGACGCAGTAATGCACCCAGTTCACCATGCTTGCAGGCATCGGCCTCAGCAATAATGCGCAACTTGTATTCGGGCGCTAACTGACGGCGAGTGCGTTTCTCCAATGCAGGGTCTGGTGTAACCTGCGTATCGGGCCGTTCTGATATTGATTTAGGCATAGTTGTGTCCAGCATCTGGCACCCTGAAATCTATGTTATCCCAAACAGGAAGTGTATGGGATCAGGTTGACACACAGGGTGGTCGTGTGACATTAATTAGTCGACCCTGAAAAAGCCTAACTGGTCATCACTACATGACTGTGATGGGTCGGTTTGGCAAAAAATCCCGTTATGCCGCCCCAGAAGGAAGCTATTTTCGGGGGCAATAAAAACAATCTCATCCATTTTCTAAAGTTGAACGCAGCCGCAGCCATCAGTACGTTGATCTGGTCGCCTTCAAATCCTTTAAGATAACTTCTGTTGAGTCGGTGATCTGACTTCAGGTGACCAATCACCGGCTCAATACCGGCTCGCTTTCGAAAACGTTTCCGCATCTGTGCCTTGTAGGCACCGTCGTTATTCCGGGTGGTTGTACTGGGCCTTATGATCCGCGTGTCATTGATCTTACTCTTCCCCTTGTAGCCTCTGTCACATATGCCAACGGCCGGTTTTAGCGCAGTGAGACGCTTTAATTGCAGAAGCACCTGCGGCAAGGTATGCCCATCAAATTTGTTGGTATCAAAGGCCATAGCACCGACAATGATTTTGGAATCCCGTGTTGTCGCGATAGAAACTTTCGTGCCAAATTCATAGCGCTTATGTTCCTTGCCTTTGCTCATGCAGTAAACATGAGGTTCGTGCAGGCTGTACAGCTTGTGCTTATCTCCTCGCTTTTGGTTCAGTCCACGATGGAATAGTGCGAAGTCCTCTGCCAGATTTTCCAGAACGTCGAGTGGCAGTTTACGCTCTAATTCCCGAACTAAACGACCGGCAATGGTCTTTAGCCGTTTAACGGCTTTGCGGGCCTTGGCGCGATTCCTGGGGTGTCCTGCAAAACGACATTCCAGCTTTCTTTGTTTGATCTCCTTCGCGTAACTGCGACGAAGCTTTATGTTTTCCTTCCTGGCCAGTTTCAGGCAATAAACAATAATCTTTCGATACAACTTTGCATCGGTGGGAAAGGTGACATTTTTTTCCTGTACTGTGGTGTCAATACAGACTTCCTCTTCGATGGCCTTCTCGCCGTGAATGGTGATGGAGGATGCCAGTATTTTCTCAAATCCTTTCTCACCCACTCGCTTGCGGAAGTACACCAGATCGGAAGGGTCACAGGGAAATGACCATTGAAATTCGACCTCTCCACAGAACGCCTGGTAATACGGATTCTGTACCCAGTGCCGCACGACAACCTCGTCGCTAACGTTTTCCATGTGCTTGAGAATAGACAAGCCCACCATCAAACGTATAGGTTTGGCCGGCCTGCCAATAGGCGCATACAAGGGCGCAAACTCTGACTCAAAAAAGTCCCAGGGTATGGTTCGTGCAAGCTGTAACAGAGGGTGTTTCGGATTGAGTTGATCCATTAATCCGGCAGCCATAAAACTCATCTGACGGTGATCGGGGGAAGAATCTTTCATCGAATAGCCACCTCTATTTCGACCAGATTTAGTGTGAAATACGCGTGAAACTGGTTGAAATTATCTCACATATTCCTGGATTTACATATAGTATTCAATGGGTTATGAGTTTTTCAGGGTCAACTAATTATTACCGGCTGTTTACGTGTGCCAATCGATTTTGTGAAAGCGCTCGCCCTAGCAGGCGGATAGTGTTGCTGTTTCTAACAGTGCCATGCAGGCAATTAGATGTTTGGCTGCCCGCATGTGTAATACCAACAACTGCCCAGCCGGTATCGCAACGCAAAAAGCGGATCTTCATCAGCGCTTAAACGTGGAAAAATCGGCAAAGCAACTGGCTAACTTTAAAGCAAATTTGCAGGCTAATAAAAAGCCCTAATGGCCGCTGAGGGCTCATTAGGGCTTAAATATTTGGTGGAGGCGGCGGCTATTTAATAAAAAATCCAACCTATTGACTAATATAATCTAATTTGAATTAACTTGGCTTTGTTGCCCCAAATATTGCCCCCAAGCACGTACTTAGCAAGCAGATTTATCCCCTACTTTCAATTATGTGCTCTTTGCAGCTCTTTTTACTCTACTTTTCGCCTTACTATGTTGCTGGATATTGAGGCCGAGGCCAGAGCTGCGAAGCGGGGCTTGTGGGCACTCCCTGAAGCCGGCCAAGTACCGCCGTGGGAGTGGCGCCGGAAGAAGTAGCGTCGGCTAACCGACGTATAGCGGACGATCAACTCCAGGCAGTGCGACTGCGCCGACCCGGCTACAGACATTCGCCTAAACTCTAAGTGACACCAATTTGGGGAATGGCATATAACCCAGTTCATCCAGGATGACGGCATCCACCTAGCTCAGCAGGGGCGACCCAGCGAAGTTAAACCCCGCCAGGTCCCGAGGATGAGGGAATTTGGCACCTTCATCTGGTAGTCCAAGCTGCGCACCTGTGTCGCCCGACTGTTCCCCAACGAGGCATCGTGCCTGCGACTGGTGTCGGCGGTACAGATGGAAATTGCTGAAGACTGGCAGACCGCTGATAAGCGTTAGGTCACCTTCAGTCACTGAAGAGGCGCAGTCGACGAGTAGCTGAATTTCAAGAAAAGAAGTTACTTAACCCATTTGACTCTGGAGATCATTCTACTAGGCACCCTAACTGACATTAGTCTCCTTAATTGTCCTGATCAGCAGGAAGATCATATTCTAGAATGGCCTCATAAATTTCGTAGTGAAAAATATTTGCGGAAATTATACGTGATAACGGCACCACTACATTATAGTTCGTCAAATCAGGCTCAACGCTACCATTACTATACCAGTCAAACACTTCGCCATATTCAGTGGTAAGGATAAGATCCAAGCGCTCCTTATCTCGATATCCACTGTAAAGCGGAAGTATCGATATGTGCGCACTTTCAGAATGCTCTGTATGAGGCTCACTAGTACGGGAAATGATGCCTACGTATACTTTGTTATTTTCAAGCGTAAACGCCATTGGAAGATTTTGAGAAGCGGCAAAGGCCAATAAGCTATCAAAATCATTATATTCCCAAACTTTTTGGAGATTTGACTCCTTCGCATGAGGTACAAGCTTGTTATAAGCGACAGTAACAATCACAGACAGTATTGGAGCCAGCACGGCAAGAGGCAGAACAAAGTCAAATCCGCTCCAGAAAATGCAGCCAACATCTTCCATTTGCCGAACTAATATTGAATTCAACCAAGGAACAGCACACCGGTACAAAAGAAGCAATATCGCTGCAACTGCAACGAAAATGCAGCCAACTGTTGCAGAGGTCAAATACAAACGGTGACCAGCTTATCGAGCTGTAAGGTATTTTAGCCTGTAACAGTGAGCTGTGAAGATATAGCCGGACACAACCCAAGACAGAACAAGGAGGGCAGTATTATTCAAAGAAAGACTTAGCCTCGGTGAGGGTTACTAGCCCTCAGAGCTGCGGCCACGACGCAACTGATGCTTCATCAAATTGCGCATTTTCGACAATTCCGACACAAATGCATCATCTGCCTTTAATGATTGGCACGAAGTACTGCTACCCCATCACCTTTAATTGTATAGGCATCGCCAAGCGTCCCTTCTTTTAGAGGCTTTTCTAATTCTCTCTCTCTTTTCTTGTTCATCGCGAAAGCCCTTTTGGCTCCTATCTTGAAGATTCCATTGTATTATTAGTCATAACTATTGAATAATTCAATACTGCATAGTGCTCCTTCATTGACGTACATGCAATTTTTGTAAGAGGTATTCGCCGGAAGATCTCCACAACAGCAAGGAAGTACACTCCAGACCCACCAGTAACCCTTTGAATGAATGAGTTTTCGAAAATTCGAACACCTAATCCCATCTCATTAAGGGAAGGCAGCTTACAGCCAGTAGCAAAAAGTTCGCTCACCCTATCCTTTATCGTGTAATCAAAGTGTAATAATGCCAAGAACAATGCCCATTATCTTAGACTTATTGAGCAGATAAAATAATGAAATTATCGTATATATAGTTTTATAACAACAAGATAAGGTCGGATTGGCGCGCTTGAATGTCGAACACATGCATTAAAAATCCCCGTGTCGGTGGTTCGATTCCGCCTCTGGCACCATTCAAATCAATAAGTTACGCGATTATTGCCTATTCCAGACGAAGCCTGCCACCCATTCCACGCGAATGCTGCCACTGATTCCACGGCAAAGCTGCCACCCTGGCAGCGTGCCTGACGCCACCAGTTGGCGCTTACCGACGCGGGATAACTAACCGGTATTCTGGCCCTTTCCAACCGGAGGGGATCAGATGCCTGCTAAGAGGTTATCCATGCGTAAAATCAAAGAAGTTCTGCGGCTCAAATGGGCCGCCGGGCTAAGTAATTGCAAGATTGCCGCCAGTTGCGGCATAGGTCGTCCCACTGTCAGCGAGTACCTGCGCTGGGCTGAGGAAGCCCGGCTGGCCTGGCTCCTGTCCGATGATCTGGATGATGTCTGTCTTGAACGGCTGCTGTTCCTCCGCTACCGGATCTGCCAGCCAAGAGCCGGGCATCGCCGGCCTGGCGCACATCCACGGCGAGCTCAAGCACAAGGGCGCAACTCTGTTCCTGTGCTGGCAGGAGTACCGGCATAGCCATGCTGTCAATACCGAAGTAATTCTCCCCATTAGTGCCAAAGTAAAATTCCCCACCCCTGATTAAATATCGATCACTTATTGATCGGTGTAAGTGGTAGCTTTCCGTGGCCGGCCACGCCTCTTCGTTGCCGATTTGATTCCTTCCTGCCGCTTCCCATGCATGGACTCTGGAACCAGTTCAGCATGCTCCCGGAATCGATACGAGTTGCCCTCGATTTCGATGACTATCGCATGGTGAAGTAACCTGTCCAGTAATGCTGCCGCAATCACGTTGTCACCGAATATCTCACCCCAATCCTTGAAGCCCCGGTTAGACGTCAGCATCGTGGCGCCTTTTTCATAGCGGGCGTTGACCAACTGGAAGAAGAGATTGGCGCCGGAAGGCGAGACGGGGAGATAACCCACTTCGTCCACGATCAGCACGGCGGCGCGATTGAAGTAGCGGACCCGATTAACCAGATTGCCTTCTCGTTCGGCTTTGGTCAGTGAGGTAATCACACGCTCCTCCAAACGACATTTCCCATTTATCAAGCTGCGCCGCCAAGCCATTGAGGGACGCCTGCACGTAGTTATCATGTTGCATTGTCAGCTGATTGAAGGTTTTCCAATGCATGCCCTTTGGTTTCCCCCCGTTGCCATTGATGATTCCGGGCTTCCATCCCAGCTTATCCCGGATTCGGTCTGCCTGTCTGGCGGCTCGACCGTCCCAGGTTTCTCGCTGGCTGGGTAGGCCAACTGGTAGCAGTGGCGACAGGCGAATATGCCACCTCCATATAGAAGTGCTACAAGCCGGCCACAGCCGCGAGCGGGGCAGAGAAACCAAGGGCGCTGGCCGCCAAAATGGCAATCAGTCCAACCTAGGTAGACCGGATAGTTCTCGGCCTTCCAGTCCTCGCCGCCGTTCCGTTGTCGGTAGTTGAGGATTACACGTTGGCGCTCAGTTCGGACCCGGATCGAGGCCACCACTTCGCCATGACGGGACCACTGCCATCCGAAGTCGTGACCAGGGCGCAGAAGGCCATCCCGCTTCCAGCGCCGCACATCAATGGCCCTGTAGTCCTCAGTGGTGTCTTTGGCTCCGTAGTGCCAATGTCTGCCGCTACCGACTCCGCCCATATATGCCTCCAGATTTTGCCGAAATCATTTGGAAGTTCCACACATTATCAACCGTCTAACCCTCGCCTTCAGGGCTGCCTGTCGCTGTTTTCTTGGCCAGCTCAGCGGCGATTTCTGCCTGCAGCTCATCTTTCCAGTCATCGTCACCATGCAGCATTGGGTACTGGGCGCGATCAATTATTGGCTTTGCCAGTTTGCTGGCCACCGGGTCTTCTCCGCTCCATTGCTGAACCACCACGGTCAGCGGTGTGGGGGCCTTCCCTTTGGGTTTTCCGACCAGGTATTGGGCCAGCCACATCCGAGCCGATGAATCGCCGTCTTTGGCCGCTTGCAGGGTGCTAGTGACTACTTCTTTCCAGTCGTCGAGCGATACTGTATCGAGTAAAGTGCTCATGTAATCATTCTGCGTGCGCCGATGCTTGGCTGAGCCTTTTACGTAGCTATCTTGTTTCGTGTTCGTCATAACTATCTCATTCTTTCTCGAGTGAATTTGTTAAGCAGTGACCAGCGATGTTTATTGGCTGGAATACACCATGCATATGGCAAACTGTATGTTTCCCCTCTTTTGGGACAGTCGGTGCCTTTCGTTCTTTTGTAACTCATTGATTTATATGGCGGCCAATTTAGGTTTGGCGGGCTGAGTCGAGCTGTGTCCCTTCATTTCAGACGAGCTGTCCGATTTCGAGGGACGCTGCTGTCCCCTGGTTTGGGATCGCGTTTTGTTACGTTTTGGCGTGGAATAGATGATCTTGCCTGGCTCCCAGGTCCGCCATTCATCAGTCGGCTCGCGCCCGTTGCACGGCTCAAAGGTCAGCCTCCACTCTCTGGCTTTGCCTTCCTGCCAGTATTCCCCCCGGACAAGCGCAATGAAGCCGTGAGCGGCCAGGTTATCGAATGCCTTTGTGATGGTGTCTTTATTCGCGTGCACTAGCTTCTCAGCGTTTCTGACGGACAGACTCAGCTGTCCATTTCGGTTCGGCCTGTACACGCGCTGTAGCTCCTCCAGAACACATCGATCAACAGGTTTTAGGTTGCGATATGCCGGAGACGAGAGAACCTCCTCCCACTTGCGTACATAGCCTCCTTTGCGCCTTATTTGCTTAGGCATCGTTACTAATCAGGCGCTTCAATGTCTTGATGGAGACATACCGCCCGCCGACAATCCACCGCACAGTGGAATCTTCCGCTTCAGCAACAATCCGCGCCATAGCTTGTCCTGGGCGTGCGACAAGAATCTGGGCGGGTTTACCTGTGCAATTGCTCCTCAGAGTGGCAGTGCCCAAAGCTTGATAAAGCCCCCCTGTCGATACCTGGCTCTCACAGATCACAAAATAGGTTCTCATCTGGCTGCGGCCTCATGTTCACCCCCGAGCGTTTCTACTAGATTTATCAGAGGCTCAAACGGTTCCTCAGAACACATTTCACATGTATTCATGGCGAGTAACTCCATCGCTTTTGGCAGAGAGGCAGCGTCAATGCGAATTATCGACTTTGTACCCTGGCGAATCTCGAAAACATAAGTATTCATATGCTTGCTTCCCTCTGCTTGGACTTGTCAATTATTGAGCAGAGGTGGCTCTCAATTTCACTTTCTGGCCAACCGACCATGCGCGGTCCGAGGGGAACTGGTTTGGGGAAATCGCCAGACTGTATTCGCAAGTAGATAGTTGATCGTGACATTCCAGTGCGGGTAATGACTTCTGGAAGTCTGAGTATTTTAGTAACCATGATCGGGCCTCCTGGGGCTTCGTTGAACATGGTTACAGATTTTGAGGGCTTTGCTAGCCCGTGACATCGCAATTGCGGTGGGGTGTGCCGCAGTTGCGGTGTTTAGGAGGTGGTGAGTTCTCGGTTTGCTGCTGCGAATTTTTCCTCTAGGGTGCGCTGAGAAATTCCGGGTCTTCCCTCGTTATGAGCCAGAAGGGAAGAAATGATTGCCGATTGACTTTCAAAGATTGAGTGGGGTTGTCCACCGGGGGACTCGGCGAGCATTAACCTTAGCATTGAACCGATAATATTCAGGTAGGTCGTCTCTGACCGACCATCGGGAATAGCTTTCTTTTCGAGCGCGGCGTCCAAGGATTGATTAATTCGCTCTAGATCCTCTTTGCTCTCTCTCAGTTCCCGATAATTTTCCTCCGCCGCTTTTAATTTTGAATCTAGTTTGTCGTGATCGGCTTTCAGCCTTCGATAGGCATCCGCGCTAATGGCTGTATGGCTCGCTCGCTCGATATCATCGAATAGAAAAGCTGGCTTTTCGTTGGGAAAGGCTTTCTCCATCCAGTTTCTTAGGTCTCTCCCAAAAACGTGTCGGCGGTGTGCAGCCGCCAATTCGCCCGGAGGTAGCGTCTTCCCGTCTTCTCTTCCATGTGGCAACGATCCATCTTCAACTGCTTCTGCTATGGCTCGGCTACGAGGTTCCATGCAAGGCACTGCATAGTGCGTCCAGATACATTTGCCTAGGCCGCTTTCAGATAACGGCTTGGCTTCGCCAACTATTTCATCTATCTGATCGTCCGGTACGCCGCACCACATTGCCGCCGCTTTTGGGATTGAAAATACAGCGTAATGCGCTTTCATTGCCGCGCAATTGTCATCTTCCCAAGGTTTTGCCACCCGTTATGCCCTCTTTACTGTTGCTTGCCAGACCTTTCCTTGGATTATATGGGACGTTACTGTACATTGCAGTACATTTACAGTAATTCGATGGTGCAAGAAATGGCTACCACCAAGACCGCTACATTAACTTTTCGGGTCGACCCAGGGCTGAAGGAGGCGCTTCGCGTTGCTGCTGAGCAGGAGCGCCGAAGTTTGGCCAATATGGTCGAAGTAATGATCCGTAAATATTGTGATGAGGTTGGCGTGAGGGTTGCGGAGTCAACACCTCCTCAGGACAAATGATTCCTCGCGGCCCAGAAGAATGCAGTCGGGCCGCTTTAGAGAAACTAATCAGCCGGGTGTGGTGCCGAGCACGGAGGTTTAATGACGATCGATAAAAAAGAAAAACAAAAATTAAGCGAAATAGACATCTGCGACCTATACATCACGCCAGCTATCAAAGACGCTGGCTGGGACCAGTTGCAGCAGATCCGCCGTGAAGTGACCCTGATCCCTGGGCCGCTGGCGGACCAATCAACGCTAACGATGAGTTGCGATCGGCAGCCGCTAAATAGATTTAACTACGATAGGCTTTGAAACCATATGGCAAACAACCATTCTGAGACCGAAAAACGACTTTGGGAGGCTGCCGACGAGTTCCGGCGAACTCCGACCTCAAGTCGTCCGAATACGCGGTACCCGTCCTCGGGCTGATTTTCCTGCGGTACGCCGACCATCGGTTCACAATCGCTGAAAAGGAACTCGAAGGCAAAGGCTCCGGTCGTCGCAAGATCGGCAAGGAAGACTACCAAGCCAAGGGCGTGATGTACGTGCCGCCGGAAGCTCGGTTCTCGCACCTGCTGTCGCTGCCTGAAGGCGAAAACATCGGCAAGGCGATCAACGAGGCGATGAAGTCCGTCGAGGCCGAGAACGTCGACCTGAAGGGCGTCCTGCCGCGCACCTACACCAAGATCGACAACGCCATCCTGGTCTCGCTGCTGAAGAATTTTTCCAGATCGCGATGGATGCCGAAGGCGACACGTTCAGCAAGATTTACGAATACTTCCTTGGCAACTTCGCCCGTGCCGAAGGGCAACGGGGCGGTGAGTTCTTCACGCCGACCTCGCTGGTCAAGCTGATCGTTGAGATCATCGAGCCGTACCACGGACGCATCTACGACCCGGCGTGTGGATCGGGCGGCATGTCTCGCTCAAAGTGCCGAGTTCATCAA
>CAVROQ010000031.1:0-34176 GCA_963722805.1 uncultured Gammaproteobacteria bacterium | reverse complement strand
TTTCAGCCAAAAAGACTAAGGACTGAATCTGGCTCTTTGAGTCTGCGGCCGTCGCAAAGCGTTTGCAACCAGGGTTGCAGACTGCCAGCTGTTGCGTAGCTTTATCGCTCCTGGTGTGATGGGAATGACCATGGCGCCATCGTCGTCGCGGCTTGAGCCTTTCAGTTTGTCGCAGAGTTTATCGCCCGCAGCGCAAACGGGGCGTGACGACATCAACTCAAGAGTGAACATCCTCCTGTGGGCGGCAGTAGCGATCCTGCAAAAGCTTGAAATAAAGCCATAAATATGCCCTGAATAGCAATTTTTTTGATCAGCCGGCTATGGCTTTTGCAAAGCAGATTATTTCCGCTACAGACTAGATCTTGTCGCTGTCCAAGCCCGCTCGATATACTGCAATGGCTGCTGCAGCTGTCGACGTTGGCGTGCCTGTTGCTGCTGGTGTCGCCTCCCGAGGTACCGGCTCACACAGCAAGCAAGTATTTTTTATGCTGCCCCGGGATCGTAATAGCAATGAGTATTGGTGGAGCGATCCACAACAGACCAACATTGGCACCGATTTCAATATCGGCCACCGCACGGCCAATACCACCAGCAGCGGCAACAGCCCCTGGAGTTGTGCCAGCGCTGGCGGCGATATCTGGCTAATCCCGTCGCACATAGGCGACTATGTTATCCAACACGAGTGAGCCCACCAGACCAATAACGAATACTGGAAAGAGTAACGCCCGCCAGGTGCGGACGGGGCCCTTGTGCTTAGCATCTGTCATCACACCGGGATGGCGCTTAGCGAAGGTTTTGCAGACGCCGTGCCGCACTGGGTACTCGACGGTGAAAACGCCGCCGATCCCGATGCCGTTGGCTTTGAACTGGAGTCTCCCAGCAAGGCCAACGTCTGTAATGGTGATACCAACGAGGTTTGGGTGGCTGGCGTATTCTGGGATTTGCCAGACCGACACGCTGATGGCCAGGACCGACTGTATTTCAATAACGCAGTGGAGGTATTCAGCGGATACTTGAATGCCGGGTTCAAAAACGGTATCAAAAAACTACCGCAGCATTTGCCGTGGCGCAGCGAGCGCGGGTCATGCAGATTTTATTGACGCGATTTACGAAAACAATACTATTCCTGTTCCGTTATCCCGGGTGCCGCGGGCGATCCCCGGACAAGCCCGCTGAAGCTGTCGTTTGACCGGATTGCGATGACGCAAAGGGTCGACATCGTGGCCTGTTGCCAAAGGGCTGGCCCAGCCCCGCCACCTGATGCCTGAACGGCGTTCGATATTGCCACGAGGCGGGAGCAGGGTAATATTGGCATTGGTGTCAAACCTGCTGGTGTGTCTTGCTTTGCCTGGCGGTCCATGGTCGTTGCTGTGCCTGATCTGTATTGTGCCACTGGGTTTGGCGCTGCACGGTGCATCACCTCGGAGCGCCTGCTTTCTCTTGGTCGTTTTGCTGGGGTCCCTGGACGGGCGTGCCACTGCGGCATCGGGGTACCTGCAACTGTCCCGCTTTCAGTCAATCCTCTATATTCTGGTTTACTGTATCTATTGCTCGCTAGCGTAGGGGATTTTTCGCTACTTGCACGGCGTATTCCAGTGGTTGCATCAGCCATTTGGCGTTGTTGTTACCTCAGCATGCTTTATATTGTTACTTTGTTTATTTCCCAATCCTATGCTGATGTCTATCGAGTCGGCACTCTACCCCCAGCTTCCATTCATTCAGGTTCTTGAGCTTGGCGGTAGACCACTGTTGTTGTTTGCCCTGGCACTTATCAACTGGTCGGTGGTCGCTCTCGCATTGCAGTTGTTGGCGAAACGCAATCCTGTGGTGTCGGTGCCGAGCGCCATGCGCATCTACGGCCAGCTACGCCTCGCTAGTTACCAAGAAGGCGAAGCCAACATGACTCCGCAGCATTCGCTGTTTGTTGCACTACTACAACCCAATTTAACGCTGCCGCAACTGATGGCAGATACGGATGAACAGCCAGCGACTCCTTTTGACATAATGTTAGAAATGTTAGAGCAGGTGTTGCAAGCGAATCCAGGGCTTGACTTAGTGTTGTGGCCGGAGACAGCTGAGAGTATCGATTGCGCACCCGGCACTTCCAGCCGCAACGACCTGTAGCAAATGGCGCAGCATTTCGTGGTACCAGCCGATTTTATTCCTGCAAATGTGATCCGCATTGACTTGCTTCAAGAAGATAGCCTGCAGTGTACAGTAGACTTGCGCGAAACTGTGCGACACAGGGGAGTTATCAGTGGGCGAAGCATGGTACCAACTATCCAGTGAACAGATTCTGGCGAATCTCGAGAGTCAGCCAGGGGGGCTGAGCGAAGCCGTCGCAGCGACCCGACTAGAGCAATACGGTCCCAATGAGATCGAATTCAGGAAAACCCCGGCATGGGTGCGTTTCATGCGCCAGTTCAACGACCCCATGGTCATCATCCTGGTCATTACCGCAGTGGTTACCGGCGTGCTGACCGCGCTGGGCAGTCACATGCTGCCGGACACCATCGTGATCGCCAGCGTGGTGGTCCTCAACTCGGTACTGGGTTTTGTACAGGAGGGCAAGGCCGAGGGCGCACTTGAGGCACTGCGCAGCATGATGGTGCATGAGTGCCTGGTGTTGCGCGAACGGGTCCAGCGACGAATCCCCGCCCGGGAGCTGGTTCCGGGCGATCTGGTCGTGCTCGAAGGCGGCGACAAGATTCCCGCTGACGTGCGCTTCATTGAGGTAAACAATATCCACGTTGACGAATCCTCCCTGACCGGGGAATCAGTGGCTGTCCAAAAGAAGGTCGATGCCCTGGCAGGCACGGACCTGGTGCCCGGTGACCAGAACAATATGGGGTTCTCGGGCACCTACCTCACCCAGGGCACCGCCCGGGCTGTGGTCGTGGAGACTGGCCGTAACACGGTATTTGGTCGTATTGCCGCCATGGTCAAATCCGCTGAGCAAGGCCTACGCCCCTGCAGCGCAAAATGCAGGAATTTGTAAAGACCCTGATCATCGCCATCCTGGTGGTGGGCGCTTTCAATTTCGCCTACGGGATCTACCTGGGCTACGAGATTTCCTACAGCTTCCTGGGTGCGGTATCGCTGGTGGTAGCGGCTATCCCGGAAATGCTACCCGCCCTGGTCACCTCTATCCTGGCCTTGTCCGGTGTGGTAATGGCGAGCCGCAAAGCCCTGATCCGCAAACTACCCGCCGCCGAGACCCTGGGCGCCACTTCGGTCATCTGCTCCGACAAGACCGGCACACTCACCGAGAACCGGATGACCGTAACCAGGGTGTATGCCGGTGGCCAGGTTTACCAGGTCAGCGGCACCGGCTATACACTTGCCGGGCGAATTCCTGCTCGATGGGCTTGCCCGGCCACCACGGGAGCAAGCGGCCCTGATGCAGCTGCTCGACTGCGGCTTCAACTGTAACAATGCCCACCTCAGCGGTGAGGGTGGCACCGGCGACCCCACCGAACTGGCGCTGAGAATTTCAGGCGCCAAGGCCGACCTGGTAGTGGATGGTGTGCAACGACTGGAAGAAATTCCTTTTGACTCCTCGTCAAGTACATGGCGGTGCTGGTCGCCACCGGTGGTCGCAAGCTGCTGCTGGCCAAGGGTGCCCCGGAAGTGATCGTGCCCATGTGCAGCGCCAGCCTGACGCACAGGGGCAGGCCCGGGACCTGGATCGGAAAGCCGCGCTGGATACCGCCGAATGTTTGCCCGGGAAGCACTGCGCACCCTTGGCTTTGCCGTGAAGGAGCTGCCTGCCGAGCAGGACAACCTGCGACATGAAGACCTGCATGACATGTGTTTCGCCGGCCTGCAGGGCATGATCGACCCCCCCAAGCAATCCGCCATCGACGCCATTGCCCAATGCAAGGAGCCGGTATCCGCACGATTATGATCACCGGCGATCATCCCGACACGGCCCAGGCTGTGGCCCGCCAGCTGGGCATCGCAGCCGAGCAGGTGATGGCCGGCGCCGAACTGAGCAAACTGGACGAGCGCAACTGCGCGAGATAACCGAGAAAATATCCGTGTTTGCGCGGGTGGCACCGGAACATAAAAAAGCGATTGCCGAGGCCTTGAAGGCCAATGGCCATGTGGTGGCTATGACCGGCGATGGGGTAAACGACGCGCCGGCTCTCAAGGTCGCTGATATCGGGGTGGCCATGGGCATCAGCGGAACCGAGGTCGCCAAGGAAGCATCTGACATGGTGCTGGCGGATGATAACTTCGCCACTATCGTTGCTGCGGTGGAAGAAGGCCGTCACGCCTGGAACAACCTGCAAAAAGCCATTCTCTACACCCTGCCCACCAATGCCGCCCAGGCGCTGCTGATCATGGGGGCGATACTGCTGGCGGCTTCAGTACCGCTGTTCGCTGCGCGGTTTGTGCTGGAACCGGTACAGATTCTGTGGATCAACCTGCTCGACTCGGTGCTGCTGACGATGCCGCTGATGATGGAAGCCAAGGAACCCGGGCTGCTAAAGCCACCACGGGACCCGAAAGCATATCATCAATGCCCTGTTCCTGCAGCGGGTGGTCATTATGGGCCTGGCGATCGCCCTGCCCGGATTCGGCATTTACTACTATTTGGTGCAGCTGCGGTAGTGAATGGGCAGTTGTTGACGCATTATTGTTGACCCAGGCGCAAACAGCCGCATTCTGGGCGATATTACTGGCCCATTTCGGTTATGTTATTTCAGCCCGATCCATTTACGGCTCGGTGTTCACTATCAATCCCTTTTCAAACCACTGGCTGCTTGCGGGCATCGCCCTGTGAGTACTTATTCGACTGGTTCCCACACTTTTGCCACCGTCAGCCCGCTGTTCCGCACAGCCCTTTTCCCGGACACTGGTGGCCATTGATCCTGCTGTGCTTCCTGCCCAGCTTTATTGCGATTGAAACTGACAAGTTGATCCGCAAGCTATGGCGAGGAAGATCCTAAGGTCATAGCCAGCCGGCACGTCCAGGCCCGGCGATGATATTAAATGCCCGGGCGGGGCAACGGCTTGAGGCTGGTTGCTGCCTTTTAACTGCTCCGGATGTGTCGAATTATTTGACAATCACTGACGACTTAAACGACAAGTATGGTGAATATAGGGCCTGCAGGGCCTTTTTGACGAGTCGAGGCCATACTTTACCGGGTTATGCTGTCAAAACTGTCGAATTTCTTTACAATAAAGCCAGGCTAAATTGCCAGTTTTAGCAAGTAAAAGTGGAAATAATTATCAAAAACAATGCCTTGCATAAATGAGCACGTTTATTGCATGGAATATAAGTACTGGCAGCTCAATGGGAGTGCCAAGGAAGGTAGTGGTTAGGCAATAACTGACCACAGAGATATAAGATATTTAATACTGCAACCAGGTGGGAAAAGATTATGAAAAGTTTATTTGCGTTAGTTTTTACGGCAGTTCTTGTTGCAAGCCCGATGGCGTCTGCTGGCGGTTCTCATGACCGCGGCGGCAGCAACAGCAGTAGTGCGTCGGTACCGGAGTTGGACGCTGGTGCTGCGGTTATGGGCTTGGGATTGGTGCTGGGTTTAAGTGCACTGGTTCGCGAGCGCAGCAATCGCGACTAGCAGTTTGTTGCCCGGGCAGTGTATGTGCACTGCCCGCACCTGACCGCGAAATTCGCTAAGGTGACGCTTGGGCGTGCGCGCCCGTAAGGGCGTCTATGCAGGCGTTTCGCGCGTCTTAACTTGCTCGAGTTTGACGCGACGGTTAGTTGGTAATTTGTCAAGCATAACTAAAGCTACCAGTAAGACCACTGGCCGCTCCATAATACGTAGCCGCTAAGCAGGCCGTTGGTCGTCATGTGCGCGACGATTGCGTCACCGGTCTGGCCTCTTCGATAACGCGCCCCGGCATAAGCAAGCCCCGCCAGGGTTCCGGCTAACCAATCGGTATGTATGATCCCAAATAGAGCGGATGATGCAAGCACAGCAAAAAGCTTGAACGGTAATAGGGCATTTACCGACGGGCTGCACCCGCTGAGCCTGGATAGCAAGTATCCTCTGAAGGCCAGCTCTTCAGCCAGGGGCACTGTAATCACTGAGCCCACAACCCTGAACGCCAGCCAGATAAATGCCAGCGCCGATGGCATAGTGGCGATCTGTACTTCGACGCGCAGCGTTGCCTCATTCGATGGCTGAACCAGAAACATCCAGAGGATAAAAACCGCCACGCCTATCAGGGGTGCAACGACGTCGAACGGTATTCGCTGAACGGGTACACCCTCCAGAAATATCCCAGCACGGCGCCGGTGGCTAAAACCTTGAGAGGGTAGCCCCAATCGAAATCGGCGGTTAACGCCCCCAGCAGCAGAGCCGAACCGAGTAAAGTGAGAAATGGTACCAGCAATGCGTCTGCCGTACGTACTCGATGGCTGCTGCCGACGATAGCAGCGCCAGAGTCGGTTTCAGGTTGTCGTGACAACAAGGGAACCCGGTGCAACAGCGCCAGCAGTAGCAATGATACGGCAATAAAGGCGATCCAGCCGGCGTTGGAGTGGAAGCCGGCCAGCGCCAGGGCAGGGGAGATGGCGTCGCCAATGGCGATCAAGACGGCGATTCGCACAACATTAAAAGCCCAGATCACGCAGATGCCAATGGGTATGACTAACAGGGCCTGGGGGAACCTGAAGTCAGCCCTGAACAGCCAGAGATAAGCCGTAGCAAATATCGAAATAAGCGCAATGCCTTCGTAACCTGCGCAGTCGTTGCTTACCGTTACCGAAAAATCATTGGTTCCAACAATTCTTTGGCCCACATCGAATATGATCGGATGGTAGAACAAGCCCAGCAGCCAGCCCGCTCGTGCAGGGCACCTTCCGCCAGTACCGGCGCGACATGGGCCAGCCTCGGCCATAAAGTTGGCCCCCAAGGCCCCGGCTACCGCGATGGCTAAGGAGCCCTTTTCCCGCTTGATGAAAGCCATCCAGAACGCCGGGGGAGCAAGTACCAGTAGTGCCAACAGAGCAGTTGCCATCAGGCAGAATACCCAAGCTGGAAAAGCCAGCGAGTACAGGTAGGCTCCAAAGGTTTCCGGTGCCACCGACAGCACATAGGTGAGTGTGGCAAAGGCTGCATAGGCGACGAGTTGCAATGCCAAAGGGCGCATGCGGGAATGGCCCATCGACAGGCCCCTGAATTGCGCCGCATGATCACGCAATCTCGGCCATAGCAGCAGTAGCAAAATCGCTGGAAACGCGACCACGAAGTTAAAAAAATACAGCTGCTTGCCCACAACCGGCGCCCAAACCGAGCTGCGTAAGGAGCTTAGGTCGTAATAGTTGCGCAGCGTTATCTCTACAATTTCTACCTCAAGGATAAACAGCAACACACACAGGACAATAGGTATCAGGGGAAGTCCATTGCCGCCGGCCTGGAGCCAATGCGACCCCCTCATGGTGTGTCACCGGCGCTGACGACAGTTTGCTCGAAGCGATATGTCCATATAAAAATCATTTAGCCTCCTTTCCAAAGCGGAGTTGGCGGTTGTAGCTCATGATGCTGAAATGTAAGCGCCAGCGTCAGTGTCCGATACTGGCATTGCATCGAGCAAATAAAAAACCCATTATGTCTGAAATTAATAAGACCAAATTTTACTACGGCTGTGTGGCAGTACCAATGCATATTCAAACAAAGGCAACAATCCCCCGCAACAGTAGCGACATTCCTTTGCCAGCCCGAGGGGCAATAGAATTGAACGGCGAATTCTATGCTCGAAGAATCGCTTTGCTGTGTGTCGGTTTGGTGATTGCAGTAGCGGCCGCCGACTATTTCTTGTTCTTCCAGGGTTGGTTTCCGAGTCGGATCGTCGCCCGCTCCTTCGATATCTCGAGTGAAGCAAGTGTCGGTACCTGGTTATCCTCCAACATTGCATTATTCACCGGTCTGTTTGCCACGGCGGTTTTTATGCATTCCAGCAAGCATGATGGCAAAGCTATAGCCCTGGGCTGGGCGTTAATGGCGCTATTCTTCCTTTACATCTCTGTCGATGATGCCGCCAAACTCCATGAGCGCCTGGGAACCGCTGTAAGAGTCAAATACGAAAAAATTGCCGAGGTATCACTCGATTCCTGGTTCCCTTCCTGGGGCTGGCAAATATTCATTGCCCCCTTTTTTATGGCCTACGGTTGTTATCTGCTCTGGTTTTTATGGCAGGCAGTGGCACCAGCTAATCGAGGCTGGGTTTTTCTGGCGTTTGCTTGCTTTGGGGTGGCTGTTTCCCTGGATTTCGTAGAGGGCATGGACCTGGTATGGCTGCAGAATGAAGATGCCGTACACTTGTTGCAACTGACGGAAGAAACACTGGAAATGCTCGGCACCACAGCTTTTCTATTTGTTGTGATGCTGAACTTGAATGACCGCCTCGGGATTATTTTACGGGATCGCCTGGCGCAGTCAGAGCACGCAAGCCGCTGAAAATATGTATAGCGTGCCAGCAGAATCAGCCGGTATAGGCGTGAATGGCGAGGCGCCCATGCGAGCGCTGGTATTGCAGTGCATTATCGTGCTGCGTTGGCATTTACGGCGCAGTACATCACTAGAAGCGATAGGTCAGGTTGAGCATATTGCTGCGACGTGGGCCGAAACCGAATTCCGCAAGCATCTCAAACCCCTTGCCGATCTCCCAGCGTCCCCCCAGCAGGCCGTTCCATGGCGACTGGGTAGACTCTTCTACTGACACTTCGATAAACGTTCGGCCAAGAAAGTTACCAAATTCCGGGGGTACCGCAACTTCGAGGTCGAGTGTCTGGTTGATGTCCTGATACATGGTGCCAACCCAGAATGCACCTGTAAAACCGCCTAATTTGCCGTTCCAGCCTATCCGGGCTGAGGTCACCCAGGCGGTGGCATCGGTACTGGAAATATCGAGATCGGTCACGGTGTAGTTGCTGTCGACCATGCCGAAGAAACTCTTGTAGCCGCCTGCAATAGTCACTCCTCCCCCACCAACATTGCCGGTATAGTCGATATTGAAACTGGTGTTTATTGGGCTACAGTCAACCTGCGGCAGTCGGCAAGTATTGCCAAGCACCACACTGGGGTCTACCCGCAACGGCCCATCGGCCTTGCCATCGGTTTTACCGAGTATCCCGTAAACATTGAGGAAGGGGAAAATCCATGCATCAAAACGCAGGGTAACCGTATCTTCCTGGTTGTCGACTTCATCGACCACGGCTAGCCCGGAGCTCTTGACGTCGATCCCCTCAACTTCCAGCCCATTAACGTCGAAAGGCTGGTTTTGCCCCATATAACCCAGTGAAATTCCGAAGGGCCGCGGCAGCACATAGCCGCGCTCGCGGGCATCGCGACCAAAGATGGGGAGAAAGTCTGACCAACGCTCTTCATAAGCCCCCGGAACAGGGGCATAGCTGCCGGTTTCATAGGGAAAGCTGGATTCTAAATCGTCGCTGGTAGCAGCCCAGCTGAAGGGGGACCCAAGGCACAATAGCACTGTCATGGCTCGATGTTTCATGGCGGTTTTCTCGCGTTGTGTTTGGGTCATTGCCGGGGCTGTTGTGAGCTTGACGGGGGACTATATCGGTTATCGGCGGATACCTCAAAACCTTTTGGCCCGGGTAGTATTGAGCCTGGGGTCAGCAGTGCAGCGTGGCTTTGCAGTGCTATCCAAAGGTCCGCGAATACTAGCTTGCGGGTGCTGACGGCCACAAAAGCTCCGCCGCCCTTCGTAATTGTGTGGCAGGAACCTGAAGTGCTTTGCAGGAGGGAATGCACTGTGGGTTGGCGATGTACTGCAACAGCGTTTTTTGCAATCCAGCGCTGAGATGGGCCCACAAAGTTTGCTCGACCTGACGCAAGTGGCCGAGTGCTGCGGCAATGCTTTTATCCCACTCCTCGCCATACCTGTCGATGTCAGTACTGGCGATATACCCGCGACAGTATTCACTGCCGCAGATGCAGTTTTCGAAGCCGCCATTAGCATAATAGAGGCCGTAATCTTCTGAAAGCTCCTCGTTTATAGCGATATCTCGTATCGCTATACTCACTTCGGGTCCGGCGATAGTCAGGCTGTTGGCATTACAGGAGTGATTGACGAAACGCGCACTATCGCTGGAAACCATATAGGTCCCGGCATTCGTCAGGTAGGCGTAATCTGCAAGGTATGCCTTGCGTTCTGGCGAGAGGGCGGACACCTGGGCGTAACTCAGTATTTCATCGCTCGTACCGGGTATCCAAACCAGAGTGCCGGCCGGGATAAAACGAGTGGCGACTATACCGCTGCCGCGATGCTTGCCAAAATGTTTCACTCTGGTGTTCGGGTGTATCACCGGAACTCGGCTCCTGCTTACACGCCCAAACCGGCATGGCTTGAGCGCTTCGCCCAAATACTCTTTTACGTGCCATAGAATATTGCCCGGCGACAATCTTAGGCAAGCGTTAGAGTGAGGTTTTGGCCGCCGCTTGTCATACCTTTTGGCTTAAAAGTGGTTGCGGCAGTGCGTACGGGAATGCACCAGTGTGCGGTCGGCTTGGCAACGTCAACCCCATTAGGGATAGCTGTTGCGCTATGCGCCCCTCCAGCCATTAAACTCGCAGACGCCTGGTCCCCCCCGGACCGCGGGGTAAATGTGCGGCAGCCTAACTAGCGCGAGGCCCTGACAATGCGCACTCCGTCGCAGGCATTGGCGGCGTCGCGCTGCTGCTCGAAGCAAGTTATGGTTTGGGTCAATGAAGACCCGTCCAAAAGCGTACCACGGATAGTCGATTCATACTGATTTCCCTGCACATAAACCGGCTTGGTCATGGTCAAATCGCCGTGGAACGTAAAATTGGTCGAGGCGTTGTGGCTATAGAAAAATCCTGCTGAATATTTGCCACCTTTGACCACCATCGATGCGCTGGGGTCGTCAATACGCAGGCCACCCACAAAGGTTCCACCGGTGATTTCATAGCTGCCTGAGACAGTATTTACCTGGCGACCGAAGGATCCGCCGGCAATGCTGACTCTGGAATTCTCTTCAGAGTAGAGGCCACCAAACTTGCCGGCCCTGATCGTCACGGTAGTCCCCCAGGCAATAATAGAACTGACGCTGCCGCCATTGATGACCAGGCTTGAGCCTGCATCGGTGAACACCTTACCAACGAAACCGGCTTCCATGGTCATCTGGCCGTAGCTGTATATCTGGCTTACTGAGCCGCCATTCACATGAGTAACGCCGCCGCGATTACGGAACGAATAATACGGGTCTGTCGAGGTGATATTAGCGCCGGGCAACACATTCAGCCGGTGCCATTGCTGACATTAACGCCGTTCTGGATGCTGTAATCGACGTTATGGGTGGCGCCGTCATCAAAATAAAGAGCGCTTGCCGATAATGCCTGCAGTTGCCAGCTACTGCTGTGCCGAAGACTGCGGCCATCGGCGGTGGTCAGCTCTGCCTCCAGCGCGCGCGACAAGCCCTTGTCCAGGGGCAGTGCGCCGAGGTCGACTTTCATCACTCTGGGGCTGCGGCTGGCATTGAATGCAAGCGAATGAGCTTCATTGCCGCCGACAAGCTTACAGCACGAAAAGCGGATGCCTGAATAGCTATCGCGATAGCCAAAATAGACCGTTTTACGCTCCAGTGAGGCGCCTTCCAGCAATTGGGGTCGGACTAAATTACCGATGCTATCAATGCTATAGCTGTAGAGCGCCACTGGCGTCGGAACGGGCGTTACGGCCTGGGTTTTATTGAATACTGCGACCAGGGGCGGTAAAGTTGCCCCCACATTTTTTTCGACCGCGTCGGCGGGAATATTGAAGCTGCATTCGTTGTTAGTGGCATCGGTGCAGTAATTCTGCCAATGCGAAAATTCCCAGCCCTTGTGTGCAACTCCATAATAGGTCTCTTGATAGGCGCTCATGACCAGGTTCTTGCGGCAGTTGTCCTTGCCGGCTTGAAAATCTGCGAGGTAGCAATTGCGCTCTCCCGTTGCCGAGAGCACGTCGCCCTCGCCAATAATTTCAAGCGGATGGCTGCACGCAAAGAGCAATGGAGAAAGAACGGCGCTAAAAGCAATTTTTACGATGTTCAAGAGACTTCCTGGCCCAAGGGCGTTAGCTATTGTTCGGGGGAAAGGCGGAGTAGCCACAATCGAAGGGTCGGCATTATGCCATTATTCTGGTGAAATATCCTCCGTTCTTCGCGTGGTAGTTGTACTTATCGGGGGGCTGGCCCGCAGTCATCACTTTTAATTTGCATGCGGCCCGATGCACTCCATGTATGAACTTGCTATGGAAAACGCGGAGCAGGCCAGCAGATAGTAAGGCTATTTATGCTCCTTGGATCAGGGTTGCGTGGCCAGCCAGGTATCGATCTGAATATGGGCAAGATTCAGCAAATCGCCCTGTGCGAGATTGATAACCACGAGGTGTAAACCCCACCCGGGAAGAAAATCACCGCCAATATCATCGGCCCGCGGATCATCCGGGTCGGAGTCTACACTGATCCACAGGCAGCCGGCGCCGTCCTGCGCCTGCTCAATGCATTCGTCCAGCACCAGGCCGGGGGTTTTTACCAGCGGAGTGGTAATCGCCCGGTTGCGGGCCTGGTCGGCGTAGGGGAATGTATCTCTGGGCCAGAGTACGTATCGAGTAACAGGCGACCGCCGCCCAACTGGATGGGGTTGGTACACACCGCGCGTGTATCAGGGCTGTCGGTAAAGCCAAATACGGCATTGGACTCCTCGGGGGGAACACTCTGGCGAAAGCTGACGTTTTAACAAAGCAATGAATGTCGTTTTCTCAGTGCAGGCGGGGGTAGACTGGAATATACCGCCCACCTCGGCATCGTTGGGCACAGCTACCGAAATACCGATAAGGTGCGCTGCAATCATACGTTCAGCCAACCAGGGCTGGTTTTCAATCTCCTGGGCGATAGGGCTCATCAGGTGTGCAGTACCCTGGGAGTGGCCCACCAACATAAAGCCACGGCCATCGCCCCGGGCAACAAACTGCTTGAAGGCATCAAGTACATCGCCATAGGCCAGCGCAAAGTCCCGCAGTCCGAGCTGGATAACCCGGCCACAGTAACCTGTCGATAGAGCGGGGCATATAGTTTGCACACCGAGCGATAGCGCGCGGCCTGGATAATGGTGGTACGGATCTCGTTGTCGGCCACCAGGTTGGAGTTGCCGCCGGCGTCGCTACTCACTGTTGGATATACATAGAAGCAATCTACCGGCGCGTCGATTGCCTCTGGCGATGGTTCCAGTTGCGTGGTGCCATCGGCAAATACAATGCTTGCGGCAATGTCACTGGCGCAGACATTGTATTTTGCATCTGCCATGTTGGGGTGGCACAGCCAGTTTTGCTGGCCCTCGTATTGTTCGCTGGTATAGCCGGCGTAGGGATTAGGGTCTGCGGAATCATCGTCGTCGCCATTGCTGCAGGCGCCCAAAAATAGCAGGCTGCACAGCACGGCGGGTAACAATACTTGCACGATGGATTACCAGGTTGGTTGTTAATTTCGCCGTTGCGGGTACCTGCTGCCGATATCTGGATTATAGAAATATTTGCTAAGCAAGCGCCCACGTGCAGGGGTGCCCGTATCCAGGGAAGATGCGTGCTGTTTTTTTGCGGAAGACGCTTGGCGACCTGAATGCCGACACCCACGACGCTCATCTAGACTGTATATGCCAGTGGCCGGCAACAAGGCAAACTGCGAGATCGCCTGTTTTGTTTGCGGTCTTTATCGTAGGTATGCTAAAGATTGAATCAGGCCTGCCTTTATTGAACAATAATCAAAGTAAATTCAAGGGCCTTGGACGCACACCTGATTAGAGTCGGCTAACTCGCCAAGAGGGCGTTCCGAAAACGAAAAATGGCGTTTACCGGTTGATGGGAAACACCAACGGCGGCAACAATAACCCTGAATAATAGTAACGGAACCTATGACGACCCCATTGGACATGCAGCCCCTGCTGCGCACCAAGTTGTATCCAGCATCGCTACCGGCTGGTTGCGTGCGCGTGGACGCTTATTGAGTCTGCTGGATCAGGCGACCGATCTGCCAGCTTACCGTAATATCCCGCGCCTGCAGGTTATGGCAAGAGTGTGCTGGTGAGCGAATGGCTGGGCCGTATTGATCGACAATCCATGTGGCTGTCTCTGGATAAAACAGATAGCGATGTGCGGCAGTTTTTGGCCTATCTGAGCGCAGGCATCCAGGCAGCAGCGAAAGGGGCACTGCAATCCCTGGACGAATTGCTGCAGGCTGCGGAGCTGGCGCCAGTGCAGGTTTTAGCGGCCAACCTGGTAAACGGCCTCGACAAACTGCTTGAGCCCCTGGTCGTCGTTCTTGATGACTTTGATCGTCTGGCCAGCAATTCGCAGATTACTGAGTTGCTGTCGCTGTGGCTCGAGCACCCGCCGACTAACCTGAATTTGATCATTATTTCCAGGCGCGGGGTGCCACTACCTCTGAGTCGGTTACGAGCCGCCAACCAGCTGGTCGAAATCCGGGTGCAGGATTTACGATTCAGCATAAGCGAAACGGCGGCGTTTATGGGGGCGGCTGTCAACATCGCGTTGACAGAAAAAGCATTGCACCGTCTGGAAGAAGAAATTGAAGGCTGGCCGGTGGGCCTGCGCTTGGTGGCGCTAATGATTAAGCGCTTGGCAGACCCTAACGTAGCGCTGGAAAACCTGAGCGGTGGAATACCGCAGACGCAGGATTACATGTTGCAAGAGGTTCTTGCAGGTCTGGCGACGGATGTCAAAGATTGTCTTCTCAAGTCCTCGATCCTGGGACGGTTCTCAGCAGAGTTGCTTGATGCAGTCTGTTTTTCAGGCCGTTGAGCAGCGAGCTCTAATTTCGATGGTGCTGCCTTCATAAGGGAGCTTTCGCGCCTCAACCTGTTTGCCTACTCACTGGACTCTTATGGGCAGTGGTATCGATATCATCACTTGTTCCAGTTTATGCTGGACTCTCAACTGCAGCTGGCCGCTACCCAGGACACTATCGAGATATTCACCTGCGCGCGGCTAACTGGTTTACAAGCCACGGCGAACCCGACGAGGCAATCACGCATTATATTGCAGCCGACGAAAGCGGTTGTGCGGCGGATGTCATCGCCCAGAATGTTCAAGATATCCTGGAGTCTAATCGTTGGTTTATCGTTGATCGCTGGCTCGCTATTCTGCCGGAGGCGGTCCGGCTGCGGCGCGTTGATATGCAGATTGCGCAGGCCTGGGTTGGGTTTTGCAAGCTCGATACCGAGCTTGTAGAGGAGAGTTTACAACGAGCGGAGCAGTTATATGAAGCTCAGGCCGCTCCTAATGATCTGGCTCAACAGTTTAGTTTTCTGCGCGGCTGGCTCGCATTCTGGGGGGGTGACCTGGATCGAGCCCAAAGCTTGATGCGCCAGGCTATGGATGGTTTTTCTGTGGCGCCCGGTATGATTGCCGGCGAGGTCCGTAGTTACCTATCGCTGGCAATGGCTATGACGGGTAAGTATTCAGAAGCGCTGCAGTTTTTGGCTAAAGAACGTCTTGCAGCAGGCCGTGCCGCGGGCACTCCCTATTTGGTCAGGCTGATCGGCGGGCAGGCCAATCTCTGCTACCTGTCCGGAAACCTCGACGGCGCCACCGCGGCCGTTGGCCGGATGCGTCTTGTGAATCGCTTTAAACAGCATGGCTACGCTGTCGGCTTGGCGACCTATTTGAATGGCTTGCAGGATTTCAGTCGCGGCAACTTTGGCATTGCCCGGGCTCACTTCGCCGACGCTGAGCAACATATCAATATACTGGAACGTCGCGTCTCGGCTGATGTGTTAGCCGGGAGTGTGTTGGCTCTGGAGCTGTCTGGCCGGCGTCAGCAGGCTGCCAAAAAATGGATTGTGCTGGATCAATTCGTGCGCAATTATGAAGTCGCTGAGTGCTTGTGGATTGTAGAAGCCACTGCTGCACGAATGGCTCTGTTAACAATCCATCGTCGGCAATATTGGACTGGGCCCGATCTGTAGCTGTGCCGCAGGCCAGCGGCCTGGAGCTCATGTTCTGGTTAATTAACCCTTCATTGACCCAGGCGAGGGTGTTGGTCATGGCGGGTGAGGCTAACGATATCAAGCAGGGGCTGGCACAGCTTGATGAGTTGTTGGCGCAATGCCTTACATTTAACAATTATTGTCAGGAAATCGCAATCCGGCCGTTGCGGGCGGTGGCGCTCTGCCGCCTCGGCCGTGAGGCTGAAGCCCTGGCCGGATTGAGTGATGCCGTTATATTGGCCGCGCCCGGCAACTGGCGTCAACCTTTTATCGAGCTCGGTGAGGTGGTCACAGGATTGCTGGTCCAGCTTGAAACGACACCGGAACACAAGGCTTTTGTCGAGGATGTGCTGCAAGTTATCTTAGCCGCGAAGTCTGGTGAAAATGCATCGGCACCGACCAATGGCAGCGCGCCATTGATTGACAGGTCCGCCACAACGAGCGGTGTATTGGAGAGCGAGGGCTTGACGAATCGCGAGCTGGATATTCTGGAATGTCTCGAGCAGCGTTTGCAAAATAAGGAAATTGCAGCGCAACTGTTTATTTCACCGCACATGGTTGGTTATCACCTCAAGCACATCTACCAAAAGCTGGATGTGAAAAGTCGTCGGCATGCCGTCCAGAAAGCGCGAGCCATGGGTATGCTGTCGCCGCGCTGAGTGATGACTCCTCCCGCAGCATCAACTACTTGTTTCCCACCTGTTTTGCGAGTTCCTGATGCAGGGTTAGCCCGTGCATACAGAAATGAAAGAAAATTAATTCTGGTTTGCTCCGCTGTGGGAGTGCAAACGGGCCACATGACTGATCGAAAAATCAGCTCTTTTTGCAATGCTAGGGGCGGGCAGGGGTGTGAATAAAAAAGGTGGCAAAGATCCTATTACCCTTGGAGGGGCAGTGAGCTATCGCATTACTGTGCAAGGCATTGTGCCACAGAATTGGAGTGACCGATTAGGGGTATGAAGCTGGCTGTCTTCAAGGAGACATAGCAGCGGCAGATCGGTCGATCCTCGAAGGTGAACTGTATGATCAATCAGAATTACACGGGGTGCTCGACACGCTTTATCATTTGCACTTGCCCATCATAAAGGTGGAGCAGATGTACACCGGGAACGACTAGCTGTATATGCAAACCCGGTGCAAGCTTATACTCATGGCGCCTGCCAACAATCACAATTCAGCGGTCATCGAATTGCTATTGTTGTTGCTCGGCCACCCTCCACCCAAGCTGCATTGGGTCATTCTATCGTGGCGTGGACGCGCCTCTCTGCATCATGCGATCACGCCCCGCAGCATGACTACCTATTTCCCATGTGTTTTGTGAGATGCCAACTGGAAGTTCTGCCCGCAAACTGAGCTTGCTGAGTCCAGTACTGAATCCAATACATGCTGGCCGAATAATCGAATCTGGCTATGGATTTCGCGACTGTAACAAAACTTTCTTGAGGAGAAATGGATATGGGAATTAATTTTGATCTAAACAAAGCTGCGTTTGATTTATCGCGAGGCTATTCGCAGGCGCAAAAAGCTAGCAACGCCTTTAATAAGGGCAATGCCGATAGCGCGTTGAAACACCTGAGTAAAGCGCAGAACGATTTTGTCAATGCGGCAAACAATTTTGCGAAGGCCGAGGATAGAGCCTACGAGAAGGCGGGAACTGAGATCGACAAAGGAAACAGCGAACTGGAAAAGAGTATCTCAGAGTACAACAGCGGCAACGATGCGGCGGCCGAAAGGCATTTTGACAATGCACTTGAGCATTTTGACAAAGTGCTGGATATGGTTGATTGATAAGGTCTCTCCTCCTGCAATTGTTCAGGGGCTGGGAAGGTCATCAGTAAATTAGCGCAAGAAGAAACCCGCTGCTGCGGGTTGCTTCTTGCATCACATCCAGACGGTGTCGCGCTTGTCGATATTTTACCAGGGTAGGGGAAATCGAAATGAAGACTAGAGAACGAAGCTTAGATTTAAGGCTTTACTATGCAGGATTAACAATAGCGGTGCTTTTTGCGCTGTTGTTTCCGCTGCTGATTTCAGCACAGACTGCGGCGGAGTGACCGTACAGAACTACCGATTAAGGCTCCCTGGTATCCACCGATTACAACGCTGGATGCAGAGATGCTACGGCACCTCCTGTGTTTGGAGTTGAGGCGCCAAAGGACGCGCCCAACGTGGTCATTATTTTGCTCGATGACCTCGGCTTCGGTGGCGCAAGCGCAACGGGTGGTGTCATTGGGACCCCTCATCTGGACAGCTTGCCGATCAGGGCTTGATGTACAACCAGTTCCACACAACCGCACTTTGCTCGCCCACCCGACAGGCACTGAGAACCGGGCGCAACCACCATTGAGCCAATCAGGCGAAGATCTCCGAGGTGGCTACCTCATTCCCCGGCGCAACCGGGATGCTGCCGAACGACGTGGCAGGCATTGGACATGCTGCGGTTAAATGGTTACAGCACGCAGCCTATGGCAAATGGCATGAGACCGCAGTGTGGGAGATCAGTCCCTCAGGTCCGATGGACAGATGGCCTAATTATCAGGGCTTCGATGAGTTCTACGGTTTCATGGTGGTGAGACCAACCAGTGGGCACCTGGCGTTTTCCATAATCAAAATCGTATCGAGCTACCCGATGACCCTGATTATCATTTTATGAATGATATGGCGACACAGGCGATCGAATGGATGAGGTTTCAGCAAGCATTGACACCTGAAAAGCCATTTTTCACCTACTTTGCCCCGGGTGCAGCGCACGCCCCCCATCATGTCCCCAAATCGTATATTGAGAAACAGCAAGGACGTTTTGATGAAGGTTGGGATGTCATTCGTGAGCGCATCTTTGAGCAACAGAGAAGATGGGGCTTATCCCCAAAAGGTACGAAGCTGGCAAAAAAGCCAGACGACATAAAAGACTGGGATGAACTGTCGGCCAATGAGAAGAAACTGTTTGCCAGGCAAGCGGAGGTATTTGCTGCCTTTTTGGAAATGACTGACTATGAGACTGGTCGGGTCATTCAAGCCATTGAGGATATGGGTGAGCTTGATAACACACTGATTTTTTACGTCATTGGTGACAACGGCACCAGTGCCGAAGGTGGAATGACCGGTCTCTACAACGAGATGACGTACTTTAACAACGAACCCGAGGGCTGGATGTTGAGTTTATGCTCAATTATTATGACGAATGGGGCGGCCCGAGCACTTACCGCATATGTCGGCAGGATGGGCAGTCGCGTTCGATTCACCTTTTACCTGGACAAGCAGGTAGCATCCAATTACGGTGGTACCCGCAACGGGTTGGTTGTCCACTGGCCTGACAGAATTAAAGCCCAGGGCGAGATACGCAGTCAGTGGCACCACGTGATTGATGTCGTTCCAACCATCCTCGAGGCGATTGGCTTACCACAACCCAGAGTTGTCAATGGCACGCCGCAACGACAGATTGAGGGAACCAGCATGGTCTATAGCTGGGATAACCCCGGCGCTCCTGACCGGCATCAGATCCAGTATTTTGAGATGTTCGGTAACCGCGGCATTTACTACGATGGTTGGTTTGCCGGCACGGTTCACCTCAAGCCCTGGGGTGTCGTGGAGAACCGCTTCACAGAGGACACGTGGGAGCTGTATCACGTTGCTGAAACTTCAGCATGTCCACCAATGTGGCTAAAGAGCATCCGGAAATTCTCGAAAAACTGCAAGGTGCGTTTCTCGCTGAGGCAGCAAAATATCAGGTCTTGCCTCTCGACGACCGGCGCCAGGAACTGTTTAACCCCCGGGTGGCCGGGCGGCCGGACCTGATGTTTGGGCGCAAAAGCCTGACACTTTATGAAGGAATGACCGGATTGCTCGAGATTGACTTCATCAACATCAAGGGCGTATCGTTTGAGATCCTTGCTGGTGTGGAAAGCGACGACACGCCAGCCAATGGTGTCATTGTGTCTCAGGGGGGGCGCTTTGGTGGATGGAGCTTGTATGTGAAAGATGGTACGCCAATCTTCACCTATAACTACCTTGGCATTGATATGTACACGACCAAGGCAACTACCACGCTGCCTAAGGGCAAGGCGACCATGAAGCTGGACTTCAAATACGCTGGCGGTAACAGCCTGGTGCTGGTGGTACCGCAACTCTCTACATTAATGACAAGTCGGTTGGCTCAGACAAGGTTGAAGCGACTCAATTCGCAATCTTTTCCGCGGATGAGACTGCCAGCGTGGAAGTGGATCTGGAAACGCCTGTCTCAGAGGACTACGACGTTGCAAGCAGCAAATTTACGGCGAAGATCAACAAAGTGACGATCAGCCTCAAGGAGTAGAGTTTGTGGCCCACCAGTTCGCAAATTGTCGGCTGGCTGGTGGGCGCTTTCATTAAGCGGGCCATTGCAGCACTCTAAGATCCGGAAAACCAACATTCTCTGCAACCTTCAATAGCGAAAAGGATCCACGTGAAGAGGGCAAGCTCAAAACTAGGGGGCAAATTTAGAGGATATCGCACCATGGTCGAAATTTATGCAACCAAAATATTGGATTTATTAAAACCGGCTAATTTGGATCTTCACAGCCTCCATGGCTGCGGGGAATGCAAGTTGATGAGAAAAAAATGGTATCGACAATTTTTTGTTGCTTATCAATTCAGTATCTGATGTTCTTAGCTATTGGAGGCGGATGGCTGCTGATTCGAAGGTGGCGAAAGAACTCTGACAAGCAATGACCAGCCTGAGAATCCGCTGCAGTTGAACAACTGGCTACCGGCACCGAATGGGGATTTCCGTGTCGCTGCGCCCTTTTACGGCCCCTACATGTCGATTATAGATAGCCAATATGCAATGCCAGAGCCGGCCAAGACTGGCTAACGCGGACGACGCGGTCAGGTTGTTCGGGCCGTACAGTCAACGCTGGAACAGTTATGAAAAAATCAAGGAAAACTGGAATGATTGCAGGCATTGTGTCGGCGTTTTATCTTGCCGGTATCGTCTTAGCTATCCACGCGATTATGACGACGCGAACGGCGCCGGGAGCCGTAGCCTGGTCAGTGTCGCTGGTGACGATGCCCTTTGTGGCGGTGCCCGCTTACCTGGTGCTTGGGCGTAGCGAGAACGAAGGCGGCCTGCAGGCATTCGAACAGCGCAAGGATGAAATGGAAACATCGCTGGCCGAATTTCGGCGGGGTCTCGAGCCATGGCAGGTATCGCCTCGCGAGCTCCGTGAAAACTATGCTGCCGTGCGCAATCTGGTGAAGCTTGAGATGACCCGTGGCAACCGGGTGGACCTGCTGATTAACGGTGAAGCGACTCCGTACAGCATTCTAGCGGGTGTCGCGCAGGCGCAGGAGTACGTGCTGTTCCAGTTTTATATGTTTCATGATGACCAGCTGGGTCGCCAAGTGCAGAGCGCCTTGATAGAACGCGCGCAAGCCGGCGTAAGGGTATACGTGCTGTACGATGAGATCGGCAGCGGTGGTTTGCCGCAAGCGTATGTCGAAAAGCTGCGCGCCGCCGGTGTCGAGGTGTCTTCGTTCAAGCCAACCCAGGGTTCCAACAATCGGTTTCAGCTCAACTTTCGCAATCATCGCAAAATGGTGGTGGTGGACGGGTTGATTGGCTGGGTGGGCGGCCACAATGTCGGCGACGAGTACATGGGCCGAGATCCCAAATTCAGCCCCTGGCGCGACACGCATGTGCGTCTGGAGGGACCGGTTGTTATGCAGTTGCAGGCAGTGATCCTGGGGGACTGGTATTGGGCGACGCGGGAGTTGCCGCCGCTGACATGGACGCCGACAGCGGCGGATGACAGCGACGTCAACGCCATGATCGTGCCCTTTGGTCCCTCGCATCGACTCGAGACGGCCGCGCTGTTTTTCGTCACCGCTCTGAATGCTGCTAAGCACCGTATCTGGCTATCGGCACCGTACTTTGTGCCCGACGAAGCCGTGATGAAACCGCTTGAACTGGCAGCTTTGCGTGGCGTGGACGTCCGCATCATTACCACTGGCACGCCGGATAATCTTCCAGTATACCTGGCAGCGTTCCACTACATCGATCAGTTGCGTGACCTGGGGATACAGTTCTATTCCTATGAGCCGGGGTTTCTGCACGAAAAGGTTATGCTGATTGACGACGCAGTCTCTTCGGTCGGCACACCGAACTTCGACAACCGCTCGTTCCGGCTGAACTTTGAGGTCACTTCGCTGATTTTCGATAAGGACTTCGCCCCGAGATGGAAGCCATGTTCGAGGCCGACTTCGCCCATGCGACGATCATTGACCCCGCTGCTTTGGAGCAGAAGCCTTTCTGGTGGCGTTTTGGTGTCAATGTGTCACGCCTTGCATCCCCGGTGCTATAGCTGGAAACTATGGTGCAGGCCGAGCAAGTACAAGTCATGACCGTTCCAAGTGTTCGCTGCTTAATGATCGCGCAACAACAGCCGCTCATTTACTACCCAATACGAGGGATGCCCGAATGATTCTGTGGTCTTATGCTTGGGGAACATAGCGTGGTTTTCTATGCCCGACAGTGTCAAGCATCCACTCGCTAGATCTTACCAGCCTGGCAGTAAGTCGGGGGCGCCTCGGTTGCGTTGACATGGCGTAATCCCTGCAAAACGAGAATGGAGATAATATGAAAGCCAATCCCTACACAGCGATTGCCCTCGGGGTGTTGCTCTCGACCAGCAACATATCGCTGGTGCAGGCAAATGAGCAACAGGACACCTACGTCGGCGAGCTTGAATATCAGGACCAGACCCTTAGCAAAGCGTCGGCTGAGTTCCTGCATCGTCGCATTCTTCAGCAGCGCGCCACCCAACTGGTTTCGTGGGCAATGCCGATGATAAATTTCTATCAGCTTTATCCGGCGTTGCTGAGCAATATGGAAGCCAGTGCAACAGATATCTTTTTAGGCCTGTATGACGGCTATGAAGGCGTCTATCCGTTTATGACCGCCAATGTGACCACGCCCTATACCATCGGGATGAGCGACCTTTCCAAAACCGGTCCTGTAGTGCTGGAGATCCCTGCCGGCGATATTTACGGCGTGATCGACAATGCATGGATGCAGCCGATCGTGGAAATCGGTTCGGGCAAGCCCGAGAAACTGCTGCTGCTGGGCCCCGGGCAGGAGCAGCCGAAAGGCTTCAAAGGTGAAATTATCCAGTCCGACACTTTTCTGGTGCTGTATTTCTATCGCGCCCTTGGCACCGGCCCGGAAGCGAAGAAGCTGAGAACAGCGGTAAAGGCTTACGCATTGTCCCAGGCCGCCAAGCCACCTCCAACCCGATTCATCAAGTATGAACCCAAGCCCGGCGACAGCATCGCACTCAACACCCAACCGCGGGACATGCGTTTCTGGGAGCTGGTCAATGCCTATGTGCAGAACGAGCCGATGGCTGACCGGGATCGTTTTTTCTACGCCTGGCTGGAATATTTCGGTATCGAGAAAGGCAAGCCATTTGGGCCTTCGGATTATCAAAAAGAAATTTTGCAGGAGGGCCTGGACGTGGGTATGGCCATGGCTCAGGCGATTGGCTTCAACAAAACAAAACTGATGTTTCCAACCTCGCTATACGGTACAGACTCCGGCTGGGAAGATGCCATGGCGGGCATGAACCCCAAGATCGATCTGCCGACGTATTCGCAGTTCAATGAGCGCAGCTCCTACGGCTTTGAAGCCACCACCACGTCCGCGGGTATGGTGTCACGCATACCCGGCAAGGGTTCTGCCTATCTGGGTAGCTATTACTATGCAGAGGGCACGCCCTATGGGCGGTAACAGTTACACACTGCACATTGAGCCTGACCCGCCGGCGGCCAACTTCTGGTCTGTCACGGTTTACGATATTGAAAACCGCCTGATCATCCGAAATGAAAGTAACAACTCTGGCCGTTCATCGCGCACCGAGGGGCTGATAAAAAATAGGGATGGCTTGGTTGATATTTATTTTGGGCCGACCGCGCCCAGAGCTAAGGAGAACAACTGGGTGCAGACCAACAAGGGCGAATCTTTCTTTGTTTACCTGCGGCTGTATGGCCCGGAGCAGGCCTATTTTGATCAGACATTCCCCATGAACAAGATCAAGAAGGTTAATTAGGATGCTTAAGACAGTGCCGTTGAAGTCAGTTGCCATTTTTATTGCTCTATGGGTGATCGGTGGCTGCGCCAGCGCACCTTTGGATTACCCCAAAGAGCCGTCGATAGCGCTGGTCGATACCGTTGACGGACGTGAGGCCAACAGAGTTTCCACATGGCTTGATGGAGCGGATAGCGTCAACGGTTTCTACCCGTTGACCGAGGGGTTCGATGCATTCGGTACCCGGTTGGGACTCATGTCTGCAGCGGAATACAGTATTGATGCGCAGTACTTTTTAATGAAGCCGGACAATGCCGGGCTGGGTTTGCGGGCAAGCTGCTTGAAGCCGCCGATCGGGGAGTGCGTGTCAGGCTGCTGCTGGACGACATCTTTACCTCGGTCCAGGATGAGGATCTTGCGATGCTGGATGATCATCCGACATAGAAGTGCGTATCTTTAACCCGATCTCACGCCGTGGCTTATATGCGTTCAATTACATTGGAAATTTCACCCTCGCAAACCGGCGCATGCACAACAAATCGTTCACAGTGGATAACCAGGTGGCCGTTGTCGGCGGCCGCAACATTGCAGACGAATATTTTCAACTTGAAACGACCGGCGAATTCCTGGATTTCGATATGCTCACTGTGGGTCCGATAGTGAAGGAGGTTTCCGCAGAATTTGACACCTATTGGAACCATAAGCTTGCAGTGCCGATGGCCGCATTGTTTAAGGAAAATGATCAGCAGAAACTGGAGGCCAGGCGTCAGCAGGTGGCCAGAGAAATGGCAGAGGCCGGAGATTCTATTTACGCTGACTCCATTAGTACCCCAGTATTAAAAAAGTTGTATGCCCAGGAGATAGATCCCTACATCGCCGATGCCCAATTGCTGACTGATAAACCGGACAAACTTCTGGAAGATGTTTCTGAGGAACAGCAGATTATCGTAAACGCAATGCGCGAAGCGTTGTTGGAGGCCGACAGTGAGATCTATATATTCACCCCGTACTTGATCCCCCGTGACAAGGGCATGGACTTGATCAGACAGTTGCGGGCCAGGGGTATTGCGTGGTCATCGTCACCAACTCTCTCGCCACCAATAATCACACATCGGTATTTTCATCCTACAAGACCTACCGCAAGGGCATGCTTAAAGCTGGGGTGGAGTTATGGAAGCCCGGGCTGATGCCGCTAAGATCGTCAACGAAGACGGCACAAGAGAGTTGGCACATTTGACGCTGCATGCCAAGGGCATGTTGATTGACCGCAAGCGCGTTTTTGTCGTTCACTGATCTTTACCCGCGTTCTATCGATATCAATACCGAGATGGGGAATTGTTGATTGACTCGCCTGAAATGGCTGAGTATCTGACTGACAACGCCGACCGAACATTCCTGCTGTGGCTTATCGGCTTCAGCTCGGAGACAACAATAAAATTACCTGGCATGCGACTATCGATGGTAAAGAGCTTGTAGAACAACGGGCCGCAAACGTCGGCCGCGAGGCGGTTTACCGCATGGTTCATGAAGATTGCACTGGAGAAGCAATGGTAGGATGAGACGACGGTATCGAGTCGGAATATACCCCATGACTCATCGTGTCATCACTGCTGGAATGCCAGAGCTCGGTCGATGAAGGCAAACACCTGCCGCCGCATCTCAGCCCTTTCGCCCAGCAGTTATGCTTGCCCTCCTCAATAGTTTCGATGGTCGCGTTGGGGAATTTGTCGCGTAAAAAAGCCAGATTGTAGTCCCAGTCGACCACGTCATCTTCTTTACCCTGAATGATAAAGACAGGTTTCATGCTGGGGGGATACGTTGCAATTCGCTGGTTCCAGTTGACCAGGGCCTCAACCCAGGCCAGAGATGTCTGGCGCGGCTGCATGGGGTCGCTACGGACCGCTTCCAGAAACGCTGGATCTGAAGAGTCCTCGAAAGATCCGGGGCACGCTCTCGACCATGTTATCGATGAGGTCAGCGCTGATCGTTGATAGATACCAGAGTGCGGATCGCACCAGCGGCGTAACCAACACGATATCTCCAAAATTATCCTCGTCGGGCTGCGACAGTATCGGCACACCAGGATAGCGGCGCCGGTGCTGTGAGCGACGGCATGGTAGGGTCGTGGCAGGTCGCCATCGATAAGAGCTATAAATTGTCGAGCGCGCGTTTGTACGCAACGAAATCGTTGATGTGAGTGGCCGCCGCTGGACAGGCCATGACCCGGCAGGTCGAAGGTTGCTACGGCGTAGTCCTGTTCGACAAGGTGCTGCATGGTGTTTGCCAGTGTACCGGCATGGGCTGAAATTCCATGCAGCAGCAGCACCGTTCCCCGGGGTGCCTGCGGGATAAAAGCATGGGCAGCGATAACGAAATCGCCTGAGTTAAATGTGCCAAACACATGGGAGGCATCACCAAAATCCAGACCATAGGCATCGTAGTAGACCTGCAGTCGAGTTGTGGCAATAGGAGGCTTGTCAAACTGATAGCCGGGAGGCGTTCGCGCACCTCATCCGGTTTCGCCATGATCGCTGACCAATGTTCCAATGACGTGACCGCGACAGCCAGCCCGCTTGGCGTCAGCGACAACTGGCAGCAATAAAGAGGGAACTTATTAGGCCCCGTAAACCTTTAACCCCGCGGCCGAGTGGCGGGAAAACCTGGACATAAACGCTCTCACTTAGGGTGGACAAGCCGGGGCGGAGCCGAATATAACGCCACTGGAGATACTCTCACTATTTGACGGAAACTATGCTGAGCGTGGAGATTTTTTCGTGCTGCCGCCGACCTTAGCTGCTAAGGTAAACAACTTACAGGTACAGAAATCTGGTTGAATTAGAGCGACCGAAAAATCCACACAGAGCTATCGCCTCAAAGGTTCTATATGCTGCAGGAATCCGGTAGCATAATGGAATGAAGGCAGTGTTTATGTGTACTGGAGTCTTACGAATAATGACAAATCGCGGCGAGCATAGTTAGAGGCAGCTAACGATGAAAACCTGTCTTCCATGGATCTAATATGTTTCACCGGAGTTAAATTTGTCAGCAAGGCGCCGAGCCGTGGCGGCGGTGAGGTTGCCTGAGGGTTTCGATGATGGACCGTCCCATGTACTTTGGTGGACTCCCAGGTGCAGCCAGTGATAGACCGTGATCCGAAAAGAGTGGATAACGATCTGAACTGGACGTTGTTTTCGCCACTCACTCGCTTGTTCGGGTTGGCGACATCGAGCGACCTGTAGGCTATACCCTTGGAATCGAAGCCGAAGACACCCGGCAATATATTCCCTGCGCATTAGCGTTGTTGCTTGGTCGTGACCGAGCCTTTGAAAATCAGAATAAACGTATTACCTTTACCTGGTACCTGAGCACCGCGCCCGATGAAGCGCTACTGAGCATTAAAGATTATCGCCTGCAGCGCAGCCAGCTGCCGAAACGACTCGGAACCATAGCCTGGACATCAGTGTGACGCACTCTCAACCACGTTGCAAGGGGTAGAGTCAGTTTGCATTCCGACGTTAGTGGCGGCGAGCACCTGTCGGGCTGGTATCAAAAACGTGGCATGTCGGTATTACCCGAGGGCCAACGCTTGCCACGCGGTCCCCGGCGATTGTTCAAACCCAGCGATGGAGACGACCGTTATGACACGCTCGACGCCGCCGCCAGGGCCAGCCACGAACTGGATGCGTTGCGCTAAGGAGAGCTCGACGATGCCGATCCTCCGCGCCGATGTCTTCAGAGGGAACTTGCAGCTAAACACGGGCGGGGATCCAGATGCCGCCGGGACGCTGACGCAGTGCAACGCTGGGGTACGAGGAGCAATTGTCGCAATTGCCCCCGGAAACCATTGAAGAAATACTGGCAGCTTCTGTCCGATCATGATCAACTGATACTGCCCGCAGCGACCCAATGCCGCACAATTATCCCAGTGGGTACCCCTGCCAAATCCTCGATGAAGCACAACCCGTGTCAAGCTGCCTTTTGTTCGGAGCCGGCTGGCGTGAGCTGATAAGAGGCAATAACTGCCCAAAATGCTGTTAGCAACGAGCCCCAGGCAAACACTGAAAATTCAAAGTGTGTTTACAGTGGTCGTGATTTGTCTGCAGCATCAAGCCCGCCTCGCATGCGCAATTGGAGGCATTTCACGCCTCATTACAAAGCCTGTTCGCACTGTTTGAATGAAAGGAGACGGAAAAGTGCTGCCGTTGAAGTTGGCATTAGGGGAACTCTGATTTAATCGGCTCCGCTGAAGCATTACTGAATTGATCAGAGGTGCCTTAGATGAATAAGGTATAATTCTGGACACCAGCTTTAACATATCGTTGCAGGGAAATTATGCTCGAGTTCTTCGAAGAAATATCTTTAACTTATTACTAGCGGTTGTTGGCGGAATAAAGGATGACCAGGAATTTAGGACTCCATGGATTTTGCTATTAACACGGTCATCGGTTCTACTTTTTTACTTAGTATTGAAGATTGGAGTAGGATCGATGTGTTACATCTTTGGTTATGACGACGTCGACGATAAGGTCACGGTGATTTAATACTGACGACTGATGACTCAAAGGTATTCACCATTATCTTTATCTTTCTAAGTGTTGGCATTCTGGCAATCCATCGAATACGAAAATAGTCTGATAACTTTAAGCCAAAACAAAGAAAAAAAGGTTAGTCGTAAGGCTAAAAGAAAAAATGCCGATCGAACCAAATGTAAAGTTCTGGGGATACACAAAGAGAGAGCTCACCTAAGAAGTAGGGATAAAGTCGGTGCTCACTGATCTGTCTCACAAGGGGGGGTATGTGCCGCGGATTTTTACCATGCCCGGCCATGATCCGCTTTCCGGAGATCTTAATGTTTTGATCACAGATAGAGGGAATATCAGGCAACCGTGGGGACAGAACCTATGCTAAGCAATTGCCTAAAAAGGTAGCGTAAATAGTCTTCGGCTAAAAAAGCCGCTGATCCGAGGGATGACGTCTTTTTAGTGTTTGCTAGGAAGGTGGTTCAAAAAAGCGGAAAATTCACGGCCCATCACAAAGACTCCTGCAAATTCTTTTGCCCCATTTTTTTGAACGCCTTTTCGTCGATCGCGAACCGTATACGTACGTTCAATATGCAACGATTCCAGGCGTCCTTATCGTGCACAGACTCGGGCGCTGGTCGCTCGACTGCTTGATCATGTCCGCTATATTCTTCCTGCCAAACCACAACTGTCGGGTCATCGGCGTTGCTGCTCACCAGTTCGGGCATGATTGAGGCATCTGCGACACGCAAGCTCTTCGATATCGATAAACCTTGAAACGACTATCCACAACTGCTAGTGGATCATCAGCGGTACCCATCTTACAGTGTGCCAACCGGGTGATACTGGGTATCTGCACGGTTGCGAATAACTCGCTCTAGCTGCGCATCATTGCCGTTATCCACGGGTAGAGCATTTTTCCGCGAATACCGTCAACAGGCTTACCTTCCAGAATGTTCTGCATTTTCTTCGACAGATGTTTGATGAGTTTGATGTCCCGTCATCGTCAAAAATTTGGGGTCAATCGCCATGCTGCTTCCGGATTGCTGCTGTTCAGTCTCCATTCACCGTAACTGTTCCGTGCGCAGCACCGTGATATGACAACTGTAGCCATGACCCAGGTTCACCTTGCGGGCATGGTCATCAGCAATGCCGACGACAAATACGAACTGGGTGTTGGGTGTAACTGTATCGTCGGTGGCCTTGAAGAAAGCATCGTTCCCGCAAAGGTGCTGGTAACCTTGTCGGTTCGTTTGCTTTTCCAATCTCGAAGATCCAGCGGATCATTTTCAGTCACCACTCGGAGAAATGCCGAAGGTGTCCTCTTCCGTCGCTACCTTGTAGGTTTGCATGTAGTCCATATGATCCTGCAGGTTTTGACTCAACACCTGGAAGATCATGGATGACGTCAATGCCCTTTCTTGCAGGTGGTCCTGTGCCGAATGCCGGAAAGCATCAAGACCTGAGGTGAACCGAGGGTGCCGCCACTGACAATAACTTCGCGCTCCCGACAAAACCTCAACGCTTTCTTTCGCTCCTTCTGGCAGTGAATACCTCACCGCCTTCTTCATTCTTTCGAACCACCTTTTCTGTTAGTGCATGGGTGATTACTGTCAGGTCGGAGTGAAACATCCATATCGGGTGTAAAAACAAGTTGGCCGCACTGCAGCGTTCGCTATTCTTGACGGTACGCTGATACATGAACGCGCTCTTCCTGTTTGGCGCCGTTATAATCGTTGTTGCGTTCAATACCGTGTTGAATACACCATCGAATAAACATGGCGTTGAGGTCTGCTCGGAGTCGCTCGCATCGGAGACACCCAGTGGCCCCTCAGTGCCGTGGTATTCATCTGTAAAAACATCCATTCCCTCTTACTTTCTCAAAGTAGGACACGACGTTTCGCAGCCTCAGAAGCCATCATCGCCCTGGGCTGCCCAGCTTCATCGTAGTCCCATTGATCACCACTTACATAGAGCATCGCATCTGGTAGACGAGCTTCCACCCAGGGTTTTCCCGCGCGGTTGATAACCCTTGCGTCCGATCAAGGCCCTTTTGCGGAACGGTCCCGAACGCCCAGTTATCTATTTTGGTGGCATCATGGCGGCCACAGCAATTGGTGCATGGATCAACACGTCTTATCAGTACGGCACCCGGCTCCCAGCAGGCAAACAGAAACGCTGTGGGTCCTCGCAGTAAACGCATAGCAATTACACAGCCTGCAGAGCCGTGTCTTTAACAACACAATATAATCAAACGTACGATTCATAGGGAAATATCCAAACCTGGTTTTTGAAATTGGTGATGAACATATTGCAACGGTCGAATATCATCGAGAGATGTGATAACCGACGTCGAAACGGCGCACAGAATACCTGGATTGAGGTGTAAGTAATCGAGATAAGAAAAGAACGCAAATTTTCTCGGGGAATTGCGGGCCAGAAGGGCTGCGACTGCTTTGGATCCATCGAATATTACTTGCGGCTGTAGCAGCTGTTTTCCCAACACAATGCCGGGCTTTTAAAAGCTGGGGTTGAGGGACAAAGAAGCGGCAAACGTCCGGCTGTTGAGGCCCTGCGCCAGCCTCTCATCTAATGCCGCAACCGCAGTTCAAGCCGAACTGAACCGGCGGCGGCAGTGCTGCGGGCCGCGACGATGGTTGGCTTTTGCCTGCTTGGCACGCGGCCTGCCTCCAGGAGGTTTTGCACCAGATCCTGCCAGGCCTTGGCGATACCTTCGGGAGGCCCTTCGTATTCGATAAACGTGCAGCGCAGGGCCTCAGTCACTGCAGCAGTTCTCGAGACCGACCGACACTGCGCGGGTCGCCGGGAGTCGGCAGGGCGAGGATAAAGTCGACGGGCGGCACCAGCGTCAGTGCCGCCATTGTTGCTGATAACGCCGCAGCGTCCATTGGCAGAACTGCTGGCCTCGATAGATTGAACCGACGGTCAAACCAATGGCGAGGGTAGGGGCCCGTCGCCGACGTCGGGCCGGCGGCATCTGTGTGCGAACTGCGTACCAACGCTGCGGCGGTACCTGCTTGATGTTGACGATCGCGGCGTTGTCAGCGGCAAGCTCCAGCTTCTCCGTCGCCATGCTTGCCAGATGCGTGTGGGAGCCAACCTGGTCAGCGTGCAGGTCACTGTCCCCTCGGGTTTCGTCGCAATGCAAGCTGGCTACCATGCAACGGACTGCACGGGGGTCTACCGGGCGCCGGTCCCGGCCTGGGGAGTATTGAGACCGCCCCCCTTATTTTTCGACGAACGAAAGTGTCTAATAAATAAAAAATATGAACATGATAAATACGATGTCGAGCATTGGCGTTATGTCGAAATCGGTTCAGTCATGTACTGTCTGGTGGCGTCTTACGCTCATGGATGAGGTTCCTGATGGTCGTCGCGGTGCGGCCCCCGCCGCTAGATCCGTGGTTCGAACCCCAGCAACATGGCCGCGATGCTTGCGTGATGCAGGGTCAGTCGTCAGCAAGACGGCGACTACGATCATCACCGCAAGCTGTCGGAGCCGTACTACAAAATAAATACTGGTCAGTGCGACCACCAGAACGTCCTGCGATGGTTGGAATGGTTGCGCCGTACACGCTCGAAGTCATCGCCTGGACATCGTCATCGCCACTGGCGGCAATGACATCGAGCACCGCGATCATGCCGCTGACCGGCGCCCAGAAATCCCAGCATAGGGCACAATGCTCACCAGCACCTGGATCTGTGGCAGCAAGGCGTGCAGCGACATGCTGCTCTCGGATAAGGTGGCTTCGCGGATTTTGTGAGCTGTGCGATGACGGGTGATCGCTGCGGGCCTGCCACTCGGCCGCCAGGCGCCGGGCCTGTGGTGGCGAGCTCATTCTCAGGAACCAGAAGCGCTCCAAGCATCAGCAGCCATAGCAGCAGGCAGGCACCGAGGATAGCCCAGCATCACTGGCCCGCCAAGTTCAATAAAGGCGCGAAAGCCGTCAACAGGATTTGGCAACTCGGCAACGCTGGGGTAAACACGTCTAGTGGTCCCTGCACCTTCTTCCGGCGCGGCAAGATGTTTGCTGATATCGCCACTGAGTCGCTGGACGATGGCGTGGGACAGGGTGGTAACCAGACTGTGACCGAACAGCAAGGGAATCGCTACCATCAGTACTGAGTACCGTGGTGGTGACCAGGGCTTGGCGAAATACCTCCGGCCATCAATTTCTAGTACTTTGTACTGAAACGCTGGCTTGATAGCCTGGAAGGTGAGGATCATGCTGGTGATGGTTCCCAGGAGTCTCTGAACAATGGCTATAAATGGCGGCTGGAGCAGCTTGATCAAGCCGGTGCCGCGTTCCAGCACAGGAATTTCTGCCAGGATGGCTTCATCCAGTTTCAGCTGCAGGAAGCTCCTCGAACGCTCCCAGGCACCTGCTGCACCGCCAGCATAACCCGCCCCAGCGGGTTGCCTGTAGCCAGGGCTGACATATTGCGCAATTGATGCCGAATACGCAGGTAGACCATTGCCAGCGACAGACTGCGCCAGCAGGTGATGAGCAGGCCGATTGCGCCCAGGGCCATAATGATCTTGCCAATGAGCCCACCCTGGTCGATTCGCTCACGCAGGCTGGGGGTGTAACCCATCATGCCTAACAGGTTGCTACGGGTCGGATCGATCATGGTGGTGGTCGGCACTGTACTGGCTGCGATAAAGTTTTTGATGGTACTCTCCGCGGCGCCACTCGGTTGGCAGCTGAGCGCTAACAGTTCTGCTGTTTCGGGAATAAACCGCAGGAAGCCGGCGTCGTTATAGGCAGAGAGCGTGCCAGCGCGAACCACCTGTTGCTCGCTCGACAAACCCTGGGGTGACACCACTGCGGTGACAAAACTGGCGATCTTGCCGGCCTCGGTCATCTCTTGATGCAGCAGTACCCACAGGGTTTCTATTCGGACAGTACTGCGCATTAATGCCACAATGCGCTGCTGCGTAATGCGTGCGCCGTCTATTTGCTGGCGCAGTTGTGCAAGTCGCTGCTCCTGTGACGCTTGCAGCTGCTCCAGCTCCCGGGTATAAGCTGTTTGGTACTCCAGACTATTGTTGAGGCGCCGATACTCCTCCAGCAACTGCTGTTATTGCAGCGCCAACTGATCGACCTTTTGCTGGGACTGTTAGCCGCTGCGATGGGTTTCGCTGACGACTTTCAGGCTGTCTTCAATTTTTGCAGCCTGGGCAGCGGTGGCGGCACAACAGAGCCATATCACCACCCTGATGCTTGGGGTCGAGAACAGTATCATCGGAGCCGGCACTCCCGTGTTATGGCTGACAGGTATGCGCTGCAAGAATAAAAGGCTTGGATAGAAAAATCCAGCCAGATCATCCCAGTCGCAACGCCATGATTACTCGCCTTTGAGGTCGATGAAGAGCCCCGTAAAAGGTGCCGCTTTTGACTGGCTGAGGTGGCTGCGTAGTTGGGTCGTTAGTGCTGCGCGTTAACAGAGGGAATGACAGCGGGAGCGAAGCTGCGGTTATTGCTTTTAAGCGTGACTACTGTCGAGATCCCCCGTCCTTTGCTTCTACCGGTATTACTATGTCGCTCAGCAATAGGGTGGCGAAGG
>CAVROQ010000030.1:0-19734 GCA_963722805.1 uncultured Gammaproteobacteria bacterium | reverse complement strand
TTGCAGCTAAAAAGACCAAGGGCAACTCTGATTAATTCGGTGACGCTTCAGGCTTTGCGTCGGGTTTGGCCACAAGGCGCAGTCGTGCAGGAAGGCTGGCTGCCTTTCAAACGGCTGTAACGCAGTAGACAAACGCGACGCAAAGCCCCGCAGGGCGGGCCTCTGGCGCCCATTGGACAAGGGGGCGGCCATCCGCTTGCACCGCTCGTCAAGGACAAACAGCCTTGACCTTCGCGGCGCGCCTTGCCAATGTACGCCAGAGGCTCCGCTGAAGCATTACCGAATTGATCAGAGGTGCCCAAGGACTGAGTCTGGCACTTTGAGTCTGCGGCCGTCGCAAAGCGTTTGCAACCAGGCTTGCAAGTTGCCAGCTGTTGCGTCGCTTTGTCGCTTCGGGTGTGATGGGAATGACCATTGTCGTCGCGGCTTGAGCCTATCAATTTGTCCCAGAGTTTATCGCCCGCAGCGCAAGCAGGTATGACGACAGCAACGTAAAATGGAAAATCCTGCTGCGGGCAGCGGTACCGATCCTGCAAAAATCTTGACATAAAACCATAAATATGCTTCAAATGGCGGGATTTTTTGATCAGCCGGCTATGGGGGCAGGGGCTATGCAAGGTATCTTATTTCCGCTACAGAGTAGATCGGGTTGCCGTTTAAGTCCGCGCGCTATGCTTCAATGGCTCCTGCAGTTGTCGATGCTGGCGTGTCTGTTGCTGCTGGTGTCGTCCCCTAAAGTTCAGGCTCACACAGCGACCCAATTTTTTGATGTCGACATTGCAGAGTTGCCCGAGGAAGGTCGTGCCGACAGTGTTAAGGGGGTACTGCGACTGCGCAACCTGTTTGCGGATGATGCATTTCTGGTTAGCCTTCGGCAGAGTGTACGCTATGACATTGGCAACAAGGAATCGCCCAGCATCTCCGGCGACAGAATAAGGATCGGGGCGGGGGGCACCCTGGAGGTACCGTTTCAGTTTGCCCTTGGTGGTGATGGCAAGTACCAGGTTGTTCTGCAACTTGACGTGTTCAGCCCCTCGGGCGCGATGCAATTGGGGCACCAACCGGTGGATATCCAATTCAAGGTAAAGCAGGGCACTTACCAGCGAGTCAGTTATGAGAGCCTCTATCCCGCCATCACCCGCCCCCCTTGGATTAAAGGGCCCGCGCCGGCATTTGCCGAAACTATAGCTACCGACCTCAACGCAGTGGTCGAGCCATTGCCAAAGGCAGTGACTGCGGTGCTCGGAGAAAAACGTCTGAAACTGCTCGCCCTGCCCGAACCTGAAGGCACCGGCCAGCCGAGTGGTGACGTCCTCCGTGATCCGGGAACCGTGCCCGCAACGCCTGCCATCAAGCCTGTCATTCCCGGAACGATAACGCCTGTAAGTCCGACTGTGCGCCCCGGTCCCCAGAGTTCGCTGCAGGGAGAACCCTGGTATCGTGCCTTGTTGGGCATGCTGCCCATCAGTCAGGCCCACGCCCTGGGTGCGGGCGGCAAAACCTATAAGGTCAGCGGGCGCTTTAGCTACCGGGGTATGGATGGCAACTTGCACCCTGGCTGGAATTGGTTTGTGCAGTTATGGTGGCGCAAGGACGATGGCAGTTGGCAAAAGCTGGCAAGCCGGTATATTCCACCCTCTGGCAACTGGTCCCTGAGTTTTGCCCAATCGGGCTATGCCGGAAAGAACCTGTTAATTCAATACCGCGCGGGTGGCTACTTTATTCTGCCCCAGGATCGCAATAACAATGAGTATTGGTGGAACGATCCACAACAGACCAACATCGGCACCGATTTCAATATCGGGCACCGCACGGCCGATACCTCCAGCAGCGGTTCGGTACCGGGGCTGGGCGATGTGTACTACGGTGCCAATTTGTACTGGAATAAGTTTACCGTGAGCGGGGTCAACCCGGAGCGATCCAAGCCCATTCGCCTGTTCTTTCCTAATACCTGGGAAAACTGCAGCGGCAACAGCCCCTGGAGTTGCGCCAGCGTTGGCGGCGATATCTGGTTAATCCCGGCGCATATAGGCGATTACGTTATCCAACACGAGTTAGCCCACCAGACCAACAACGAATACTGGAGTGAGCAGCGCCCGCCAGGTGCGGGCGGGGCCCATATTCTTAGCAACTGTTACAACACCGGGCTGGCGTTGCGCGAAGGTTTTGCCAACGCCGTACCGCACTGGGTGCTCGACGGTGAAAATGCCGCCGATCCCGATGCCGGTGGCTTTGAACTGGAGTCTCCCAGCAAGGCCAACGTCTGTAATGGAGATACCAATGAGGTTTGGGTGGCTGGCGTATTCTGGGATTTGCTCGACCGACACGCTGATGGCCAGGACCGACTGTATTTCAATAACGCAGTGGAGGTATTCAGCAGATACCTCAATGCCGGGGTCAAAAACGGTATCAAGAACTACCGCAGCAATTACCGTGGGGCAGCGAGCGCGGGTCATGCAGACCTTATCGACGCGATTTACGAAAACAATACTATTCCTGTTCCGTGATCCCGGGTGCCGCGGGCGATCCCTTGACAAGCCCGCTGAAACTGTCGTTTGACCGGGTTGCGATGATACAAAGGATCGACATCCTGGCTTGTTGCCAAAGGGCTGGCCAAGCCCCGCCACCTGATGCCTGAACGGCGTTCGATATTGCCACGAGGCGGGAGCAGGGTAATATTGGCCTTGTTGTCAAACCTTCTGGTGTATCTTGCTTTGCCTGGCGGTCCATGGCCGCTGTTGTGCCTGATCTGTATTGTGCCACTGGGTTTGGCGCTGCACGGAGCATCACCTCGGAGCGCCTGCTTTCTCTGTCTTGGTTTTGGTCTGGTCGGTTGGTTGGGCTCCCTGGGCGGGCTTGCCACTGCGGCATCAGGGTACCTGCAACTGTCCCGCTTTGAGTCAATCCTCTATATTCTGGTTTTCTGTATCTATTGCTCGCTACCGTATGGGATTTTTGGCTACTTGCACGGCGTATTCCAGTGCTTGCGTCAGCCATTTGGCGTTGTTGTTACCTCAGCCTGCTTTACCTTGTTGCTTTGTTTATTTCCCAATCCCATGCCGATGTCAATCGAGTCGGCACTCTACCCCCAGCTACCTTTTATTCAGGTTCTTGAACTTGGCGGCAGACCACTGTTGTTGTTTGCCCTGGCACTTATCAACTGGTCGGTGGTCGCTCTCGCATTGCAGTTGTTGGCGAAACGCAACCCTGTGTTGGTCATTGCGCTGTTAGTGTCGGTGCCGAGCGCCATGCTCATCTACGGTCAGCTACGCCTCGCTAATTATCAGGAAGGCGGAGCCAACATGAATCGGCAACATTCGCTGTCTGTCGCACTACTACAACCCAATTTTACGCTGCCGCATCTGGTGGCAGATGCTGATGAACAGCCTGCGACTCCCTTTGACATAATGTTGGAAATGTCAGAGCAGGTGTTGCAAGCGAATCCAGGGCTTGAGTTAGTGTTGTGGCCGGAGATACCTGAGCGTATCGATTGTGCACCCGGCGCTTCCAGCCGCAACGACCTGAAGCAAATGGCGCAGCATTATGCTGCCGGGTTTCTCATAAGTTGTGTGCAGGCTGCAAGCGCCGAAGGCGAATACAACAGTGCGATGATGGTCAGCAACACGGGGGATATCTCTACTTACCATAAGCAGATACGGTTCCCGTTTGCGGAATTCCTGCCAGGTGAGTCCACTTTTCCGTGGTTACGCCGACTGCTGCCCGCTGTATCGCACTATCTGCCGGGTGAGCGCATCGTGCTATTCGATGTCCCCGGTGAGGTAAAAGCGTTTAGTGCGATCTGTTATGAGATTTTGTTTTCTGATCATATCTGGAAGTTCGTTGCCCAGGGCGGTGAAGTACTGGTCAACCCGGTCAATGACGCATGGTTTGGTGAAAGCAGAATAAGGGATTTTATGGTTGCGGCTTCAGTATTCCAGGCGATACAGTTCAGAATTCCGGTGCTCAGGGTTTCTAACTCCGGACATAGTTTGTTCGTTAGATCCAGTGGAAGCGTCTCTCCGCAACAGGTGACGGCGGACGGTCAACGCGCCGTACTGGTTGTCAAGCTTACCACCGTGGCCGGTGATAGCCCCCGGTTTTACCCGGCCCAGCTATGTACCCTATTGCTATTTGCGATCTGGAGTTTGGATCTGATTTCCAGGTTGCGCAGGCGTTGGGCTGCATAACTGGCGATTTTTTGTGGTGCCAGCCGATTTTATCTCTGCCAAGGTGATCCGCATTGACCTGCTTCAAGAAGATAGCCTGCAGTGTACAGTAGACTTGCGCGAAACTGTGCGACACAGGGGAGTTATCAGTGGGCGAAGCTTGGTACCAACTATCCAGTGACCAGATTCTGGCGAATCTCGAGAGTCAGCCAGGGGGGCTGAGCGAAGCCGTAGCAGCGACCCGACTTGAGCAATACGGCCCCAACGAAATAGATTTCAAGAAAACCCCGGCCTGGGTGCGCTTCTTGCGGCAGTTCAATGACCCCATGGTTATCATATTGCTGACCACTGCCTTGGTCACCGCAATACTGACCGCCCTGGGCAATCATATGCTACCCGACACCATCGTTATCGTCAGTGTGGTGTTGCTCAACTCCATACTGGGCTTTGTCCAGGAAGGCAAGGCGGAGGGAGCACTGGAGGCCCTTCGCAACATGATGGTGCAGGAATGCCTGGTGCTGAGGGATTCCAACCAGCTCAGGATTGCCGCGCGAGAACTAGTGCCCGGTGACATTGTGGTGCTGGAAGGCGGCGACAAAATACCTGCCGATGTGCGTTTTGTTGAAGTTAGCAATATTCACGTCGACGAGTCCTCCCTTACCGGGGAATCGGTGCCCGTAAAAAAGCAGGTCGGGGCGCTGCCGGGCACTGATCTTGTGCCGGGCGACCAGACCAACACGGGTTTCTCGGGCACCTATCTTACCCAGGGCAGCGCTCGCGCAGTCGTGGTAGAAACCGGTCGCAATACGGTCTTCGGCCGGATCGCCGATATGGTCGTTGCGGCTGACGCTGGAATGACCCCGTTGCAGCGAAAAATGAAGGAGTTCGTCAAGAGCCTGATCATAGCGATCCTGGTTGTCGGCGCCTTTAACTTTGCCTACGGCGTGTACCTGGGTTACGACATATCCTATAGCTTTTTGGGTGCGGTCTCGCTGGTGGTCGCCGCCATTCCGGAAATGCTGCCTGCTCTCGTGACTTCCATCCTGGCCTTGTCCGGAGTGGTTATGGCTGGGCGCAAGGCCCTGATCCGGAAACTACCGGCGGCGGAAACCCTGGGCGCCACCTCCGTGATCTGTTCAGACAAAACAGGCACGCTCACCGAAAACCGGATGACCGTGACCCGGGTGTTTGCCAGTGGCCAAACCTTTGAAGTCAGTGGCACCGGATATGCTATCGCGGGTGACTTCAGGCTTGACGGCGTGCCAGTCGACACCGCAGGCCAGCCTGCCTTGATGCAATTGCTCGGCTGCGGCTTCTACTGCAATAACGCTCATCTTAGCGGTGAGGGCGGGACTGGCGACCCCACCGAGCTGGCCCTGCGAATATCCGGAGCCAAGGCGGAATTGGTGGCCGATGGTGTGCAACGGCTGGTGGACATTCCCTTCGATTCGTCATCGAAATATATGGCGGTTTTGGTCGATGATGGTGATCGACGGCTGATCCTGGTCAAAGGTGCTCCCGAGGTGATTGTGCAGATGTGCAATACCGAGCTTGATGCAAATGGCGAGCCCCGGGCCTTTGATCACGACCGCGCCCTGCAGCAGGCGCAATCTTTTGCAAGCTCTGCACTGCGAACTCTCGGCTTCGCGGTTAAGCCGGTGCCGCGGGACCACCGAGGCTTGTGTGATGAAGACCTTCGCGACATGAGCTTTGCCGGCTTGCAGGGGATGATCGACCCCCCCAAGAAATCGGCTATAGAGGCTGTTGGCCAGTGTCGTGAAGCGGGAATCCGCACGGTTATGATTACCGGCGACCATCCCGATACAGCCCAGGCTGTGGCACGCCAGCTCGGCATTGCGGCAGACCAGGTGAAGACCGGGGTCGAACTTAGCCAGTTGGATGACAAGGCACTGCGCAGGCTGACCGAAAAAGTGTCGGTATTCGCCCGGGTGGCTCCAGAACACAAAAGAGCCATTGCAAAGGCGTTGCAGGCCCATGGCCATGTGGTCGCCATGACCGGCGATGGTGTCAATGACGCCCCGGCTCTCAAGGCAGCTGACATTGGCATCGCTATGGGTATCAGTGGTACCGAGGTGGCGAAAGAGGCCTCGGATATGGTTCTGGCTGACGACAATTTTGCCACGATTGTCGCGGCGGTGGAGGAGGGGCGCCACGCCTGGAACAACCTGCAAAAAGCCATTCTCTACACCTTGCCGACCAACGCGGCCCAGACGCTGCTGATTATGGGTGCTATTTTGCTCGCAGCATCGGTGCCGCTGTTCGCTACTCGTTTCGTGCTGGAACCGGTGCAGATTCTGTGGATCAACCTGCTCGACTCCGTTCTACTCACCATGCCACTGATGATGGAACCCAAAGAAGATGGCTTGCTCCGACAGCCACCCCGGGAGCCCGAGACGCGGATCATCAATGCCCTGTTCCTGCAACGCGTGATTATCATGGGCTTGGCGATTGCGGTGCCCGGTTTTCTCCTTTACTACCACTTTGGCGCACCTGCGCTAGTGAATGGTGTCGTTGTCGATGAACTATTGCTGACCCAGGCCCAGACCGCGGCTTTCTGGGGCATACTGTTGGCGCACTTTGGCTACGTGGTTTCGGCCCGTTCTATTTTCGGCTCGGCGTTCACCCTCAACCCTCTGTCCAACCCCTGGTTGCTGGGAGGCATCGTTCTTAGCGTCCTTATTCGCTTTATTCCGACACTGTGGCCGGAGGCCGCCGCGCTGTTTCGGACCGCGCCGTTCCCGGCGGACTGGTGGCCGTTAATTCTGTTGTGCTTCTTCCCCAGTTTTATCGCAATTGAATCAGACAAGTTGATCCGCAAGCTATGGAGAGGGAGATCCTAAGGTCATAGCCAGCCGGTACGTCCGGGCCAGGCGATGATATGACATGCCCGGGCGGGGCAACGGCTTGAGGCTGCCTTTTGCCTGCCCCGGATGTGTCGAATTATTTTACAATCGCTGACGATTATACGAGGAGTATGGTAAATATAGGGCCTGCAGGGCCTTTCTGACGAGTCGAGGCCCCGTTTTACCGGGCTATGCTGTCAAAACTGTCGAATTTCTTTACAATAACGACAGGCGAATTGCAAGTTTAAGCAAGGAAAACCGGAAATGATTATCAAAAACAACGTCTTGCATAAATGAGCACGCTTTTTGCATGGAATTAGGTACTGGCAGCTCAATGGGAGTGCCAAGGAAGGTAGTGGTGAGGCAATAACTGACCACAGAGATACAAGACATTTAATGAGGTGGGTACAGATTATGAAAAGTCTATTTGCGTTAGTTTTTACAGCAGTTCTTGTTGCCAGCCCGATGGCGTCTGCTGGTGGTTCTCGTGACGGTGGTTCTTATGACCATGGCGGCAGCAACAGCAGTAGTGCGTCGGTACCGGAGTTGGACGCTGGTGCTGCGGTTATGGGCCTGGGATTGGTGCTGGGTTTAGGTGCACTGGTTCGCGAGCGCAGCAATCGCGACTAGCAGGTTGTTGCCCGGGCAGTATATGTGTACTGCCCGCAGCGGCATAATTTCTGAACGCTGCTGGCCGCAAGGGCGCCGCGTGGATGCGTGCGACCGGAAGGGACATCTATGCAGGATTTTGCGCGTCTTAACTTGCTCGAATTTGACGCGACGGCCAGTTGGTAATTTCGTCAAGCACAACTAAAGCTACCAGTAAGACCACTGGGCGCTCCATAATACGTAGCCGCTAAGCAGGCCGTTGGTCGTCATGTGCGCGACGATTGCGTCACCGGTCTGGCCTCTTCGATAACGCGCCCCGGCATAGGCAAGCCCCGCCAGGGTTCCGGCTAACCAATCGGTATGCATCATCCCAAATAGAGCGGACGATGCAAGCACAGCAAAAAGCTTGAACGGTAATAGAGCATTGACCGACGGACTGCACCCGCTGAGCCTGGACAGCAAGTATCCTCTGAAGGCCAGCTCTTCAGCCAGGGGCACTGTAATCACTGATCCCACAACCCTGAACGCCAGCCAGATAAATGCCAGCGCCGATGGCACAGTGGCGATCTGTGCTTCGAAGCTTAGGGTTACCTCATTCGATGGCTCAACCAGAAACATCCAGAGGATAAAAACCGCCACGCCTATCAGGGGTGCAACAACATCGAACGTGTAGTCGCTGAACCGGTACACCCTCCAGAAATATCCCAGCACGGCGCCGGTGGCTAAAACCTTGAGCGGGTAGCCCCAATCGAAATCGGCGGTTAACGCCCCCAGCAGCAGAGCCGAACCGAGTAAAGTCAGAAATGGTATTAGCAATGCGTCTGCCGTACGCACTCGATCGCTGCCGCCGACGATAGCAGCACCAGTGCCGGTTTCAGGTTGTCGTGACAGCAAGGGAACCCGGTGCAACAGCGCCAGCAGTAGCAATGATACGGCAATAAAGGCGATCCAGCCGGCGTTGGAGTGGAAGCCGGCCAGCGCCAGAGCGGGGGAGATGGCGTCGCCAATGGCGATCAAGACGGCGATTCGCACAATATTAAAAGCCCAGATCACACAGATGCCAATGGGTATGACCAACAGGGCCTGGGGGAACCTGAAGTCAGCCCTGAACAGCCAGAGATAAGCCGTTGCAAAAATCGAAATAAGCGCAATGCCTTCGTAACCTGCGCAGTCGTTGCTTACCGTTACCGAAAAATCATTGGTTCCAACAATTCTTTGGCCCACATCGAATACGATTGGATCGTAAAACAAGCCCAGCAGCCAGCCCGCTCCGTGCAGGGCACCTTCCGCCAGTACCGGCGCGATATGGGGCAGGCTCTCGGCTATGAAGTTGGCTCCCAGGGCCCCTGTAACCGCGATAGCCAGGGAGCCCTTTTCCCGCTTGATAAAAGCCATCCAGAACGCCGGGGGAGCAAGTACCAGCAGCGCCAACTGGGCAGTTGCCAGCAGGCAGAATACCCAGGCTGGAAAAGCCAGCGAGTAGAGGTAGGCTCCAAAGGTTTGCGGTGCCACCGACAGCATATACGTGAGCGTGGCAAAGGCTGCATAGGCGACCAGTTGCAGTGCCAAAGGGCGGATGCGGGAATGGCCCATCGACAGGGCCCTGAATTGCCCGGCATGATCACGCAATCTGGGCCATAGCAGCAGTAGTAAAATCGCCGGAAACGCGACCACGAAGTTAAAGAAGTACAACTGCTTGCCCACAACCGGCGCCCAAACCGAGCTTCGTAAGGAGCTTAGGTCGTAATAGTTGCGCAGCGTTATCTCTACAATTTCTACCTCAAGGATAAACAGCAACACACACAGGACAATAGGTATCAGGGGAAGTCCATTGCCGCCCACCTGGAGCCAATGCGATCCCCTCATGGTGTGTCACCGGCGCTGACAGTTTGCTCGAAGCGATATGTCCATATAAAAATCATTCAGCCTCCTTTCCAAAGCGGAGTTGGCGGTTGCAGTTCATGATGCTGAAACGTAAGCGCCAGCGCAGGTATCCTATACTGGCATTGCATCGAGCAAATAAAAAACCCATTATGTCAGAAATTAATAAGATCAAATCTTACTACGGCTGTGTGGCAGTACCAATGCAAAATCAAGCAAAAGCAACAATCAGCTGCAAGAGTAGCGATATTCCATTGCCGGCCCGAGGGGCAATAGAATTGAACGGCGAATTCTATGCTCGAAGAATCGCCCTGCTGTGTGTCGGTCTGGTGATTGCAGTAGCGGCCGCTGACTATTTCTTGTTTTTCCAGGGCTGGTTTCCGAGTCGGATCGTCGCCCGCTCCTTCGATATCTCGAGTGAGGTAAGTGTCGGTACCTGGTTATCCTCCAACATTGCATTATTCACCGGTCTGTTTGCCGCGGCGGTTTTTATGCATTCCCGCAAGCATGATAGCAAGGCTATAGCCCTGGGCTGGGCGTTAATGGCGCTATTTTTCCTTTACATCTCTGTCGATGATGCCGCCAAACTCCACGAGCGCCTGGGAACCGCTGTAAGAGTCAAATACGAAAAAATCGCCGAGGTATCACTCGATTCCTGGTTCCCTTCCTGGGGCTGGCAGATATTCATTGCCCCCTTTTTTATCGCCTACGGTTGTTATCTGCTCTGGTTTTTATGGCAGGCAGTGGCGCCAGCTAATCGAGGCTGGGTTATTCTGGCGTTTGCTTGCTTTGGCATGGCTGTTTCTCTGGATTTCGTAGAGGGCATGGACCTGGTATGGTTGCAGAATGAAGATGCCGTTCACTTGCTGCAACTGACGGAAGAAACACTGGAAATGCTCGGCACCACAGCTTTTCTGTTTGTTGTGATGCTGAACTTGAATGACCGCCTCGGGGTTATTTTACGGGATCGCCTGGTACAGTCAGAGCACACAAGCCGCTGAAAATATGTATAGCGTGCCAGCAGAATCAGCCGGTTTAGGCGTGATTGGCGAGGCGCCCATGCGAGCGGCGGAATTTCAGTGCATTTTTGCGCCGCGCTGGCATTTACGGCGCAGTACATCACTAGAAGCGATAGGTCAGGTTGAGCATATTGCTGCGACGTGGGCCGAAACCGAATTCCGCAAGCATCTCAAACCCCTTGCCGATCTCCCAGCGTCCCCCCAGCAGGCCGTTCCATGGCGACTGGGTAGACTCTTCTACTGACACTTCGATAAACGTTCGGCCAAGAAAGTTACCAAATTCCGGGGGTACCGCAACTTCGAGGTCGAGTGTCTGGTTGATGTCCTGATACATGGTGCCAACCCAGAATGCACCTGTAAAACCGCCTAATTTGCCGTTCCAGCCTATCCGGGCTGAGGTCACCCAGGCGGTGGCATCGGTACTGGAAATATCGAGATCGGTCACGGTGTAGTTGCTGTCGACCATGCCGAAGAAACTCTTGTAGCCGCCTGCAATAGTCACTCCTCCCCCACCAACATTGCCGGTATAGTCGATATTGAAACTGGTGTTTATTGGGCTACAGTCAACCTGCGGCAGTCGGCAAGTATTGCCAAGCACCACACTGGGGTCTACCCGCAACGGCCCATCGGCCTTGCCATCGGTTTTACCGAGTATCCCGTAAACATTGAGGAAGGGGAAAATCCATGCATCAAAACGCAGGGTAACCGTATCTTCCTGGTTGTCGACTTCATCGACCACGGCTAGCCCGGAGCTCTTGACGTCGATCCCCTCAACTTCCAGCCCATTAACGTCGAAAGGCTGGTTTTGCCCCATATAACCCAGTGAAATTCCGAAGGGCCGCGGCAGCACATAGCCGCGCTCGCGGGCATCGCGACCAAAGATGGGGAGAAAGTCTGACCAACGCTCTTCATAAGCCCCCGGAACAGGGGCATAGCTGCCGGTTTCATAGGGAAAGCTGGATTCTAAATCGTCGCTGGTAGCAGCCCAGCTGAAGGGGGACCCAAGGCACAATAGCACTGTCATGGCTCGATGTTTCATGGCGGTTTTCTCGCGTTGTGTTTGGGTCATTGCCGGGGCTGTTGTGAGCTTGACGGGGGACTATATCGGTTATCGGCGGATACCTCAAAAGCTTTTGGCCCGGGTAGTATTGAGCCTGGGGTCAGCAGTGCAGCGTGGCTTTGCAGTGTTATCCAAAGGTCCGCGAATACTAGCTTGCGGGTGCGGACGGCCACAAAAGCTCCGCCGCCCTTCGTAATTGTGTGGCCGGAACCTGCAGTGCTTTGCAGGAGGGAATGCACTGTGGGTTGGCGATGTACTGCAAAAGCGTTTTTTGCAATCCAGCGCTGAGATGGGCCCACAAAGTTTGCTCGACCTGACGCAAGTGGCCAAGTGCTGCGGCAATGCTTTTATCCCACTCCTCGCCATACCTGTCGATGTCAGTACTGGCGATATACCCGCGACAGTATTCACTGCCGCAGATGCAGTTTTCGAAGCCGCCATTAGCATAGTAGAGGCCGTAATCTTCTGAAAGCTCCTCGTTTATAGCGATATCTCGTATCGCTATACTCACTTCGGGTCCGGCAATAGTAAGGCTGTTGGCATTACAGGAGTGATTGACGAAACGCGCACTATCGCTGGAAACTATATAGGTGCCGGCATTCGTCAGGTAGGCGTAATCGGCAAGGTATGCCTTGCGTTCTGGCGAGAGGGCTGACACCTGGGCGTAGGTCAGTATTTCATCGCTCCTGCCGGGTATCCAAACCAGAGTGCTGGCCGGGATAAAACGAGTGGCGACTATACCGCTGCCGCGATGCCTGCCAAAATACTTCACTTTGGTGTTCGGGTGTATCACGGGACCTCGGCTCCTGCTTGCACGCCCAAACCGCCATGGCTTGAGCGCTGCGCCCAAATACTGTTTTAGTTGCCAAAGAATATTGCCAGAGGCCAATATTTTGCAAGCGTTAGAGTGACCGCGAAGACATTAACCAAGGGAAAAAAAGGCGCGGGTAAAATTGCGGACAAGGCAACGGGGAAGGGACCCGCCGGTAAGCTCAAGGATACAGTCGGCGGAAAGAAGGGACCAGCAGACAAACTTACGGGCAAGCTGGGCAAAAAAAGAATAAGGGAGCCGCGGGCAAGTTAAAGGACAAACTACTGTAATCGTAGCTCAACCGATAGCGCAACAGCTATAGATGTTGCGCCTTGAAATCCCCCCGTCGTTACAATCACAGCATGCCTTTACCGTGCCACGTTTATGCGTGCTTCAGGCGTATTAACGTGGGCCCCTGACAATGCGAACCCCGTCGCAGGCATTGGTAGCGCCGCGTTGTTGCTCGAAGCAAGTAATGGTTTGTGTCAGCGAAGACCCGTCCAAAAGCGTGCCACGGATAGTGGATTCATACTGATTCCCCTGCACGTAAACCGGCTTGGTTATGGTCAAATCGCCGTGGAAAGTAAAATTGGTCGAGGCGTTGTGGCTATAGAAAAATCCTGCTGAATATTTGCCACCTTTGACCACCATCGATGCGCTCGGGTCGTCAATGCGCAGGCCACCCACAAAGGTTCCACCGGTGATTTCATAGCTGCCTGAGACAGTATTTACCTGGCGACCGAAGGATCCGCCGGCAATGCTGACTCTGGAATTCTCTTCAGAGTAGAGGCCACCAAACTTGCCGGCCCTGATCGTCACGGTAGTCCCCCAGGCAATAATAGAACTGACGCTGCCGCCATTGATGACCAGGCTTGAGCCTACATCGGTGAACACCTTACCAACGAAACCGGCTTCCATGGTCATCTGGCCGTAGCTGTATATCTGGCTTACTGAGCCGCCATTCACATGAGTAACGCCGCCGCGATTACGGAACGAATAATACGGGTCTGTCGAGGTGATATTAGCGCCGGGCAACACATTCAGCCGGGTGCCATTGCTGACATTAACGCCGTTCTGGATGCTGTAATCGACGTTATGGGTGGCGCCGTCATCAAAATAAAGAGCGCTTGCCGATAATGCCTGCAGTTGCCAGCTACTGCTGTGCCGAAGACTGCGGCCATCGGCGGTGGTCAGCTCTGCCTCCAGCGCGCGCGACAAGCCCTTGTCCAGGGGCAGTGCGCCGAGGTCGACTTTCATCACTCTGGGGCTGCGGCTGGCATTGAATGCAAGCGAATGAGCTTCATTGCCGCCGACAAGCTTACAGCACGAAAAGCGGATGCCTGAATAGCTATCGCGATAGCCAAAATAGACCGTTTTACGCTCCAGTGAGGCGCCTTCCAGCAATTGGGGTCGGACTAAATTACCGATGCTATCAATGCTATAGCTGTAGAGCGCCACTGGCGTCGGAACGGGCGTTACGGCCTGGGTTTTATTGAATACTGCGACCAGGGGCGGTAAAGTTGCCCCCACATTTTTTTCGACCGCGTCGGCGGGAATATTGAAGCTGCATTCGTTGTTAGTGGCATCGGTGCAGTAATTCTGCCAATGCGAAAATTCCCAGCCCTTGTGTGCAACTCCATAATAGGTCTCTTGATAGGCGCTCATGACCAGGTTCTTGCGGCAGTTGTCCTTGCCGGCTTGAAAATCTGCCAGGTAGCAATTGCGCTCTCCCGTTGCCGAGAGCACGTCGCCCTCGCCAATAATTTCAAGCGGATGGCTGCACGCAAAGAGCAATGGAGAAAGAACGGCGCTGAAAGCAATTTTTACGATGTTCAAGAGACTTCCTGGCCCAAGGGCGTTAGGTATTGTTCGGGGGAAAGGCGGAGTCGCCACTATCAAAGGGCGAGGATTATGCCATTTTTCTGGTGAAATATCCTCTGCTGTTCGCGAGGTAGTTGTACCTATTGGCTCGGGTCCACGTTTTATTCCTGTGTTTATAGTTCTGTCGTCCCGCACAGCGCGCGCTTTGGAGGTGGCAATTGAGGCACGATTGCGCAGCGCCGTCTACGGATTGGGCTGGCTCCGACGAGGCGGAAGCCGGGCAAGCCGAAGACGACTCAATAAAGGCAAAAGCCCTCGTGAATTAGCTGGAGTACCCTGAATTGAATCCAAATACACGGCTGGCTGTACTTATTTGCTATCACCGTTGGCACGCCAGAGCCTGGTCGATGAAGGCAAATACCTGCCGGCGCATCTCGGCCCGTTCGCCGAGCAGCTGATGCTTGCCTTCCTCAATGATTTCGATGGTCGCGTTGGGAAATTTGTCCTGCAAAAAAATCAGGTTGTAATCCCAGTCAACCACGTCATCCTCTTCACCCTGGATGATGAAGACAGGTCTCATACTGGGGGGATAGGTAGCAATTCGCTGGTTCCAATTGACCAGGGCCTCAACCCAGACCAGAGATGTCTGGCGCGGCTGCATCGGGTCGCTACGTACCGCTTCCAGAAACGCTGGATCGGAGGTGTTCTCCCGAAAAATCCGGGGCACGTTCTCGACGATGTTATCGATCAGGTCAGCGCTGATCGTCGATAGATACCAGAGTGCGGATCGCACCAGCGGCGCAACCAGTACGATATTTCCGAAATCATCCTGGGGCCGCGACAAAATCCGGGATACCAGGATAGCGGCGCCGGTGCTGTGGGCGACCGCATGGTAAGGTCGTGGCAGGTGACCGTCGATAAGACCTATAAAATCGTTGAGGGCGCGTTCGTACTCTACAAAATCGTCTATGTGGGTGCGCAGCCCGTTGGACAGGCCATGCCCCGGTAGGTCGAAGGTCGATACGGCGTAGCCCTGCTCTACAAGGTGTTGGATGGTGTTTGCCAGCGTACCGGTGTGATCCAAAAAGCCATGCAGCAGCAGCACGGTTCCCCGGGGTGCCCTGGGGATAAAGGCGTGGGCAGCGAGAATGAAATCGCCTGATTGGAATGTGCCAAATACATGGGAGATATCAGCAAAATCCAGACCATAGGCATCGTAGTAGACCTGCAACCGCGTTGTGGCAGTTGCAGGCTTGTCAAAGCTGAAAACTGGCAGGTGATTGCGCACTTCATCAGGGTTCGCCATGATCGCTGACCAATGCTCCAGTGGCGTGACCGCGACTGCCAGCCCGTTCGGCGCCAGGCACAAGCTGGAGACACAAAAGAAGGTAGTTATCAGGCCACGGACGCCGTGAGCCTCGCCGGCCGAGTGCCGGTGAAACCAGGACATAAACGTTCTCACTTTAGCTGTACAGGCAGGGTGGCGGAGCTGGAAAAACCTGCCACTGAAGATGCCTTTGCTACTTTACGCCAATCATTTTGGACTGCGTGCTTTTCTCATGCTGCCACCTCGCGGAAATAATTGTCCGTCGCAGCTCAGGCTCTGATTAACGCGGTTACGTGAATAGCCAGCTTGGCTTTCACGTTTGTCACGAGGCGTCTGCATGAGTGAACTTCATGTTATCGGAAAAATGCTAAAAGCACCTCATCGATTGAAATCGAGCTCTATCGACCCAGCAAGGGCATGGATCTTGATTCCACGGATCGCTTTATCCGGGGTTTTAATGCTGCGCCAAATGTCATCTTTCACTATCACGGGCCGAAATTGATATATGTCATACTTGTTAAAGTGAATGGATGCTATTATAGACCTATTAAATACATGGTTAATTGAAAAGACACAGCCTCAGGAGCCTGGATAGATGACTATCAAAATGAACAGCTTGTGCAGACACCCACTGGTCCTCGGTTTGGGGGTAATTTCAATCTGTTTACTCCCCGATATAGCGTTTGCTCAGGGGCAGGGCAAAGGTGCCCAGCAAAATCAAAAGCAGGTTCAGCACCAGCACCAGCACCAGAATCAATATCAAAACAAACAAGGTAGCGCTCAGGGACAGGGCCAAGGGCAACAAAGCCAAGGCCAACAAAGGACAAGGCCAACAAAGGACAAGGCCAACAAGGACAAGGCCAACAAGGCCAAGGCCAAAAGGACAAGGCCAACAAGGACAAGGCCAACAAGGACAAGGCCAACAAGGACAAGGCCAACAAGGACAAGGCCAACAAGGACAGGCCTCTGGCGCCGGTCGTTAGCCACGTCATTCAAAATAATGTACGTGTAACTACGGCGTAACAACGGGGCGACAAATTGCAGCGGGGTATTGTGATCAGTCATAGTATTCCGCCTGCTTGGTCCGGTTCGCCCACAAAGCAACAGAAAACCGCCATTGCCGAAGCTGGCCTTGGTTGAATCAGGTATAATTCCCGGTACGAGCTTTAACATATCGTTGCAGGGAAATCATGCTCAGCTTTTTCATAAATATATTTAAGCTATTACGAGCGGTTGTTGGCGGAATAAAGGATGACCAGGAATTCAGGATCCTATTATTTTTGCTATTAACACTATTAATTGGTTCGACTCTTTTTTACTCAAGTGTTGAAGCTTGGAGTAAGATCGATGCGTTATATTTTTCGGTGATGACAATGTCGACGATCGGTTATGGTGATTTAGTGCCAACGACTGATAACTCAAAGGTATTTACCATTATCTTTACCTTTCTAAGTGTTGGCATTTTTGTATCATTGAACGCAAAAATAGTCATGATTACTTTAAACCAAAAGAAAGAAACATGGTTAAGACGCAAGACTAAAAAGAATGGCGATTGAACCAACTGAAAAATTTGCGATTTATAAAATCAAGATCAGGTAACGAATAGGGAAGAGTCGCGCTTACCGATTGGTTCCAAGGGGGTCAGGTTTTATTTGCCGCGGGCATCCCCAATGCAGTGGCCATTGTCCGCTTTCCTGAGTCTGGCTGCATTGACCACAGATAGATGGGTATTCAGGAAGCTGGTAACAGATATTTTCTGCTGCGTCATGGCTTAAAAAAAGCCGCTGATCCGAGGGATAGCGGCTTTCTTGTGCTTGGTGGGTGAGCCGGTTCAAAAATGCGGAACTTTACGGCTCGCAGCCCCGATTTTTTCTGGAAACTTTTTTCGTTGCTGCGGGAACCATATACGTATATTTAATAGGCCATTTCAGGGGTCCGATTGTGCACAGACTCGGTGCCAGTCGCTGACTGCTTGATCATGTCCGCGACTTTTTCCCCAATCATAATGGTTGGGGCATTGGTATTGCCACTAACCAGTTTCGGCATGATCGAGGCATCAGCGACACGCAAGCCGTCTATGCCATAAACTTTAAGCTCGCTATCCACGACCGCCATAGGATCATTAGCGGTACCCATCTTGCAGGTGCCTACGGGGTGATACTGGGTGTCTGCACGGTTGCGAATATCTTGCTCCAGTTGCGCGTCATTGCCGTTGTCCACGTTGTAGAGCATTTTTCCGCGAATACCGTCAAAGGGCTTACCTTCCAGAACGTTCTGCATTTTCTTCGCAGCGCGCTTTATGAGTTCGAGGTCCCTGTTATCGTCGAAGAATTTGGGATCAATCGCCATGCAGTCTTCCGGATTGCTACTGTTCAGCTTCACCTCACCCTTGCTGTCCGGGCGCAGCACTGTGATATGACAGCTATAGCCATGGCCCAGGTTCACTTTACGGGCATGGTCATCAACAATGCCCACCACAAATACGAACTGGGCGTCGGGCGCAACCGCATCCTCGGTGGTCTTGAAGAAAGCGCCCGACTCTGCAAGGGTGCTGGTAACCTTGCCGGTTCGCTTGCTTTTCCACTCGAACATCGCGCGGATCATTTTCAAGCCACCGCTCGGAGAAAGACCGAAGGTTTCTTCTTTCGCAGCTACCTTGTAGGTTTGCACGTAGTCGATATGATCCTGCAGGTTTTGACCAACACCAGGCAGATCATGGATGACGTCGATGCCCTTTTCTTGCAGGTGGTCGGCGGGCCCAATGCCGGAAAGCATTAAAACCTGCGGCGAACCGAAGGCGCCGCCACTGACAATAACTTCGCGCTTACACAAAATCTCAATGCTTTCTTTGTCCTTTCTGTAGCGTACACCCACCGCCTTTTTATCCCTGATAATCACCTTTTCTGTTAATGCATGGGTGATCACTGTCAGGTTGGGGCGATCCATATTGGGTGTAATGAAAGCCTTGGCTGCACTGCAGCGTTCGCCATTTTTGATGGTGCGCTGATACATGAACGAGCCTTCCTGTAGGGCGCCGTTGTAATCGTCATTACGTTCAATGCCGTGTTGAATGCACGATTCAATAAACCTGGCGTTCAGGTTGCTGGGGTCGCTTGCATTGGATACAACCAATGGCCCGTCAGTGCCATGGTATTCATCGGTAAAATATTCATTCCCTTCGGACTTCTTAAAGTACGGTAAAACGTCGGCGTAGCTCCAGCCATCATTGCCCTGGGCTGCCCAGTTGTCGTAATCCCATTTGTTACCACGGACATAGAGCATCGCGTTGGTAGACGAACTTCCCCCGAGGGTTTTGCCGCGCGGCTGATAGCCTTTGCGTCCGTTAAGGCCCTTTTGCGGAATGGTCTCGAATGCCCAATTATTGATTTTGGTGGGCATCATGGCGGCCACACCAATCGGCGCATGGATTAACACGCTCTTGTCTGGACCACCTGCCTCCAGCAGGCAAACAGAAACGCTGGGGTCTTCGGATAAACGCGCAGCAATCACACAGCCCGCAGAGCCGGCTCCAACAACAATATAATCAAACGTACGATTCATAGGGAAATATCCAAACCTGATTTTTAAATTGATGATGGGGCACATCCAAAATGTATAAAATCATCGAGTGATGTGATAACCCACGTCAAAACGGCGCACAGAATACCCTGATTGAGGTGTAAGATCGACAAGAAAACAACCGTAATTTTCTCGGGGAATTGCAGGACAGAAGGGCTGCGGCTGTTTTGGATTGATCGATTACTCGCGGCTTGCAGCGGTTTTCCCAACACAATGCCGGGCTTTTCAAGCTGGGCTTGAGGGGCAAACAAGCGGCAAATGTCCGGCTCTTCAGGCCCTGTGCTAGCCTCTCATTCAATGCCTAACTGCAGTTCAAGCCGAACTGAACCGGCGGCGGCAGCGCCGCCGGCCGCAAATACGGTTCTGCTTTCGCCGCTTGGGGTGTAGCCTGCCTCCAGGGTGTCTCGCACCAGATCCTGCCAGGCATTGGCGATACCGTCGGGAGGCCCTTCGTATTCGATAAACGTGCAGCGCAGGGCCTCTTTTACCAGCAGTTTATAACGACCCGCACTGCGCGGGTAGCCGTGCTGCGCGCTTGATATATAGGGAAGGACGGCTGAAGTGAAGCCAGGCTTACTGTGTGGCCGCGCAATGGGG
>CAVROQ010000029.1:0-61826 GCA_963722805.1 uncultured Gammaproteobacteria bacterium | reverse complement strand
AAAGATACGTTTTCCCGCGGCGGTAACGGTGGGCTCCCGGCTGCGGGGCAGTGGCGTTCTGGTAGCTGCTGAAAACATCAAGGGAGCGGTGCAGGCCATCGTGAGGGTCACAGTGGAAATACAAGGTAGTGATCGCCCTGCCTGTGTGGTTGATACGATCAGTCGGTTTGTGCCCGTAAAGTGAGCGGCCCGGCTGCATTCATAACAACGGCCGCAACAACCAAATCAGGCTGTGCTTGATGATTCAGAATCAGTCGCCAGGCCGCCCAGTAATGCCGTAATACGATCATCTATCCAGCTGTCGAGTTTCAGGTTGCGGATAAAACCGCAGTGTCCACCATAGCGGGTAATTTCAATCTCCAGCAGGGGCTGCGGATCGAGCAGTAAAAAGTCGACAATATCTACCACCGGATCGTCGGCACTGGTAATAATATGAGCCGGTATCGCCAGATTTTGCAGTCGATCACCGCTAACGGCATAGGCTTTCAGGTAACTTTCTGCATCATTGAACGCAGTATAATTCGGCACGAAGTAATGGTTCATATCGCGCAGCGTTTTCAGATCCGCCAGCCGCTCCCGAAACGGGTACTCGGGAAAATGATCCGCCTTTTTGTAGAGTGAATTTTTCCAATTGCTGACAAAATGGTCGTGATACAGGCGCGGGCCGTTGTGCAATGTGTCCATGGTGTGGGGCGGCGAAATAACCGGGCACACAGCGACAATGCGGTTGAAGCTAAAGGCTCGGTCTGCCGCGTCAGCCCCAACGCGCAGGGCGAAGTTGCCGCCGAGGGAAAAGCCCGCCAAAAAATGCTGCTGCTGTGGCAATTGCGCCTGGATAGCCTCCATGGCGCCGATGACTTCTTCCAGTCGCGTCGAATTAAACAGTTCGCGATTGAGGTGATGGGTGGGTCCGTGGTCGCGCAGGTTGAGGCGAAAGATACCATAGCCTTCCTGGTAGAGCCGGCTGGCCAGCGACAAGATGTAATTCGACTCACTACAACCCTCCCAGCCGTGCAGCAGGGTGACCAATCCCTTGCCGGGTTGCTCCTGCGCAGCCGTATAGTGCCCAAGCAGCTGCACCCCGTGGCCACAATCGAGCAGCATATCCCGGGCCTGGTCCAGCACCTTTCGAGCACGGTGTTTGACCAGCAATTTACGCGGCAGGGTGGCGGATACAATGGACTGCAGGTGGGGGTTACGCAGCAGCAGGCCGGGATCAAAGTTACTTTCGAGCATGGATTTTGTGAGCAACACTGGCTTTGAAGGGGCCGCCATTATAAAGCTTGTAGACGTCCAGTGGTGAAAACAGTCGGATTTAGTTGTAAGCAAATTCAGGTAACGCTGACCCTGCCGTTTTTTTAGGGTGGAGTTCCTGGCAGGTGCCGGGTGGACTATGCAAGACTGACGGCGTGCCTACGGGAGCCACCCCCGGCAAGGTGATTCGTGGCACTCGAGAGGCGGTAAACAGTTGAGCATGTTGCGGATCGTATGCACGAATGCAGTGCATAATGGATGAAGTCGGGGCGCGCCCTGGATGTGATGCTGCGACTTTCGGTGCCCGTCCCGGCTCTGTTGTGTGGGTGGGTGCCGCCGCAGACGCGATTAAGCCATGCGCAAGCCGTTGCCACGTCCTGGCAGCAATGGCACAGATCCTGCATTCAATCTTTGCCAGGACCCTGTGCATGCGGTGTTGCCAGGGGATGATAGTCGCACGACCTGGGCGCAGGCCTGACAAAGGAGTAGGGCAATGATGCAAGGCCAGGAAACAAGCTTGCATGGCAAGGTGGTATTGGTCACTGGCGCTGCCTCTGGTATCGGCCTGCATGCCGTTAAAGGCTTTTTATCCGAGGGAGCCAAAGTCGTCATGGTAGATATTGACGATGAAAGTTTGCAGCGTGAAGTCCAGAGTGCCTGGCAGGTATCGGGACGTGATCGTTTGTTGGCCCTGTGTTGCGATGTCAGTGATGACGATGCACTGAACAACCTGATGCCCCAGATCATCGGACACTGGGGGAGGGTTGATGTGCTGGTTAACAATGCCGGGCTTTGCGTCGGTGGACCTTTCGACCAGCAGGACGCTGCAAGACTGCGCCGCATGGTCGATGTCAATCTTTATGCGCCATTGCGATTAACCCAGTTGCTGCTGCCTTATATGGAGAAGCAGGGCGGTGGTCATATCCTCAATGTCTATTCGTCTTCCGCCACTCTGGCGGTGCCGGGCTACGCCGGATATGAGGCTACCAAGGCCGGTGTCTTCGTGTTTACGCGTGCCTTGCGGCGAGAGTATAAAAATCGCAACATCAGCTTTACCGCCTTTTGTCCCGGTGCCACTGCAACCGCGATGACCTCCAGGGTGATACAGTCCAGTAACAAGGGCGCCTTGGCCCGCTATCATGGCCCGGAAAAGCCCGCCGCAGCGCTGGTGGCGGCGGTAAAACGGCGGACACCCAATGTGGTGGTGTCAGATCGGCCAGTGGCTCAATCAGTCCTGAGCTTCCTTGACCGGGTATTTCCCGGCGCCCTTGATGGCATGTGGGCCAGGATGGCGGACAAGGCGTTCTACGATGCCGCCGCACAGGCGGGAAGAAAGCCTTGAGCAAGTATACTCAGGCGCGCAGCTAACGGTCATCCTATTGAAAAAGACAACGCCGGCATAAGCCGGCGTTGTTGTAACAGTGAAGCCCTTACCTGGCTGGGTAGTTGCTTACCAGGTATATATCACCTCCAGACCATAAAACCTCGGCTTGTTGCGGCGCACATAGGGTGTGTTCAGGTCTGAGGAAATACCGTTATAGTCAACCACCTGCTCGGTATCGAACAGGTTTTCGGCCCACACTGCGACCTGCCAGGCGGTGGACGGAGCAATCCACGCCAGCCGTGCATTGCTGAGCATAAAGGCATCATCCTTGGTTTCATAATCAACGTTGTAATCAGGAGACGCAGGGTTGCGCTCAGGTGGGCTGGTCCAGCTGTAGTCGAAATGGAATAGCAGGTCACCGTTGTTGCCCAGGCCGAGATTGTAATCGACAAAAAAGGCGGCGCGTTGTCTGGGTCCGTCGAGGGGTTCGCCATCGAGATCGATATCACCGGTTGTACGGTCGGTCCATTTGGCATCGAGATAGCCGTAGTTCAGTCCCAATTGCAGGCTATCGGTGGGCAGCCAGGTGATCTCGGCCTCCATACCGGTGCCTTCGGCATCGCCGGTGATGGTCACGTATTTCTGGATCGCAGTACCGTCGTCAACTTGCTCGATGTCCTGTTTGTCACTGTAGTAATACTGGTAGACCGAGGCGTTGACCCGCAAGCTTTGGTCTAACCACTGTGACTTGATACCCAATTCAAAGTTGTCGACTTCTTCCGGGTCGAAGTTGGAGCCGACCTGCAGCGAGTTGAAGCCGCCCGCGGTATAGCCGTTGGCATAGGAGGCGAATATCAGCACGTCTTCACTGGGGTAGTAGTTCAGTACCACCCTGGGATCGAAATTGCTCCAGGAGTCATCGGTCTTGACCCAGCCCACTTTGGCGGCAGCAGCTTCGGGCGACGCATCGGCAGTGAAGATAACGTCGTCGGCGGGGTTGCCGGTCAGGGAGTTGGCTGGGTTGTACCATTCGAAGTCCTTGTCGTCGCGGGTATAACGCAAACCGAGCGTAAGGCCAAACTGGTCGCTGAATTGCCAGGTGACATCGCCGAATACCGCCATGCTCACGGTATGCGCCTTGTTATTCATGGTTTCAGTCCATTGCGAACTGCAGGGGTAGGCGGTACCAAATTCGCCGAGAGTGCCTGCCTGACACAATGGATCTGTCGGCTCAATCCATGTGCCGCCAAGTCCAGGAAGTTCGGACTCTGGAGTAGCATGTACCAGGTTACGCACTAGGGAGCCGACATAAGTAGTTACCTCGGCGGACTGTTCACCATCCTCATCGTAGTAACTGAGGCCACCGACCCATTGCAGCGGGCCACTGTCGCCGGCGAATCGCAACTCCATGTAGATCTGCGAGTTATTTTCGATATTGTTAGTGTCGAGGTAGGCAAAGTACTCGGGGGGCTGCAGATCAATCAGGCCCAGACCGTCTTCATCCTGGCGCGCGTTGGCGTCGAAGCTGCGATAGGAGCCGATAAACGTCATGGTCGACCAGTCAAACTCGTGGTCTATTTGCAGCGTGTTGGCATAGAGTTTGCGCTTTTCCTCCGACACCAGCACATCGTTGGCGACCGGGCCAAAAACATCGACGTCACCCAAAGCGCCGCCGGGGGTGCCGGTCGGGCTCAGGTCGGGATTGAGCCCGGTGGCGCTGGGAGCGTCCTGGTCAAGGCGGTTGTAGTCGAAGGTGTAGCGGACATCGGTGAGTTCACTGGGGGTCCAGAGGAAGCTCGCGCGCCCGGCATAGTAATTTTGGTCGTTCAGGTCATCGCCGCCAAAGGCATTTTCAACGTAGCCATCGCGGCGGCTGCCGGTAAAGTTGAAGCGTGAAGTCAGGGTCTCTTCGATCAGTGGCACGTTGATCGCCGCTTCACCCAGCAGCTTGTTATAGTTGCCGGCGCGCAGGCGCGCAAAGCCTTCAAAATCCTGGGTCGGCTTTTGGGTAATCACCTGGATAGCACCCGCGGCCGCGTTGCGTCCAAACAAGGTGCCCTGAGGACCTTTCAGTATTTCCACACGTTCGATGTCGCTGAACTCGGTGTTGGAACTGGCCGAGCGTCCTATATAGACGCCATCCATATAAACACCGACGGCGGCGTCGGTGCCGATGCTCAGGCCGCCGGTGCCGATGCCGCGAATGGCAAAGGTGGGCTGGGTGACACCCAGGTTGGTGGCTTCAAGTCCCGGGGTAAACTGTTGCAGGTTGTCCAGGTTCTGGGCGCCGGTTGTGCGCAGGAATTGGGCGTCAAAAGCATTCAGGGCGATGGGAACGTCCTGCAACGACTGTTCGCGTTTCTGCGCTGTTACCACCACCTCCTCAAGTATCAAAGGCGCATCCGCCAGAGCCGTCGCAGGAATCGTGACGGCGATGGACAGATAGATAGGCGATAGTAGAAATCGCTTGGTGGTCGACATGGCATTTCCCCCTTGGAGCACAAATTTAAGATGTTTTTATGGTGGAGCGGTGGTTACGGAATCATGAACAAACGGTTTGTCACTGTTCATATTTAGCATTGAGCCTAGTTCAAACTACCAGAAAAACAAATTTACAAAGTGTTTTTCTGTGCTACCGGAAAAAGTGATTGGTGCTTGTAAAACAGAGTAAAAAATGGCGTTCAGTATTTTTGTAGAGGTTTTGAATAGGCCTCTTTCCACCCCTGGGCAGATGACGATTTACGCGGCGCGGTCGGCAGATCTGCGACTGACCGGACGCAGGGGTAGACGGGAGTGATTGATGAAGCCGCGCGTTGCCCACAGGGGCGTCAAAAGAGCAGACGATAAGCAGGATCCCGGAGAATTCGAAAATTTGTCGGGGAATAAAATGCCAGTTCCCGTAAAATAACGGGCGTTTTTTTAAAAGCGGTATCCAGTAATGTTGAATCAGCGTCAATTTGGCGAAGGAGTATCAGTAGGTGACCGATAGCAATCTGTCCGACGAAATTAGTAAAAGGCGCACCTTCGCTATCATCTCGCACCCCGATGCCGGTAAAACCACCATCACCGAGAAACTGCTGCTGTTCGGCAAGCTTATCCAGGTGGCGGGAACGGTAAAGGGAAAGAAAGCAGACCGCCACGCCACCTCGGACTGGATGAGTATGGAGCAGGAGCGCGGTATATCGGTCACGTCTTCGGTCATGCAGTTTCCTTATCTAGGTCGCACGGTGAATCTGCTGGATACCCCGGGGCACGAGGATTTCTCGGAAGACACCTATCGCACCCTTACCGCGGTGGATTCTGCGCTGATGGTGGTCGATGGCGCCAAGGGTGTCGAAGAGCGGACCATCAAGCTGATGAATGTATGCCGACTGCGCGATACGCCCATTTTCAGCTTTGTTAACAAGCTGGATCGCGATGTTCGCGACCCGATCGACCTGCTGGATGAAATAGAAGAAGTATTGGCGATCCAGGCGGCGCCGATCAACTGGCCAATTGGTATGGGAAGAGATTTGCGGGGAGTCTACAACCTTTATACGGATACGATTCACGTCTATGAATCCGGGCAGGCCGCGGTGATCCCCGAGGATACCCGAATCGAAGGTCTCGGCTCAGACGCCGCCAGGGATTTGCTCGGCGACGATTACGATGACTACCTCGAGGTGATTGAGCTGGTGCGTGGCGCCAGCCACAAATTCGACCTTGATGCCTACCTGGCGGGTACTTTGACGCCGGTGTATTTTGGTACGGCGCTGTCCAATTTCGGGGTCCGTGAAATGCTCAACGATTTTGTCAACTGGGCACCGGCACCGCGCAGTCGAGAAACCGAGACCAGGCTGGTTGAATACAATGAGCCCAACTTCTCGGGTTTTGTTTTCAAAATCCAGGCCAACATGGACCCCAAGCATCGCGACCGGATTGCCTTTATGCGAATTTGCTCGGGTGCCTACCAGCGTGGAATGAAAATGCATCATGTGCGCCTTGGCAAAGATATTCGGATCGCGGATGCTGTCAACTTCAAGGCTGGAGAGCGCGATATGGTGGAGCGTGCGATTTCCGGCGACATCATTGGCCTGCATAATCACGGTACCATCCAGATCGGCGATACCTTCAGCGACGGTGAATCGCTCAAGTTTACCGGTGTACCGCACTTTGCCCCGGAGTTGTTCCGGCGCATTCGGCTGGCTGACCCGCTTAAATCCAAGGCCCTGCAGAAGGGCTTGCAGCAGTTATCCGAGGAAGGGTCGACCCAGGTGTTCTTTCCACTTGAAAATAACGATATTGTTGTGGGGGCGGTTGGGGTGCTGCAATATGAAGTGGTCGCCTATCGCCTCAAAGACGAATACAAAGTGGAGGCGATATACGACAACGTCAACGTCTATACGGCGCGCTGGGTTCACTGTGAAGATGAACGAAAACTGGCAGAGTTTCGACGCAAGGCCGCCGACAACCTGGCGCTGGACGGTGGTGGGCACTTGACCTACCTCGCGCCAACGCGGGTCAACCTGGCCCTGATCGAAGAGCGTTGGCCGGACATCGACTTCCTTGCGACCCGCGAACACTAGACGGGTCGATCTGCCGGGATATTTCTTCAGGCCAGCAAAGGCTCGATAGCGTCGGCAATTTTTTCAGGTTTGGTCGAGGGCGCGAAACGCTCCAGGACATTGCCTTCGGCGTCTACCAGGAATTTGGTGAAGTTCCATTTGATTTTTTCACTGCCGAGGAGCCCGGCCGCTTCAGATTTCAGGAACTGGAACAGCGGATGCGTGCCGCTGCCGTTGACCTCAATTTTCTCCGCCATGGGAAAGGTGACGCCATAATTGAGTTGGCAGAACTCGACAATTTCTTCGTTGCTGCCCGGGTCCTGATGCGCAAACTGGTTGCAGGGGAAACCAATAACAACCAGGCCCCGATCAGCATACTTCTCCTGCAACTTCTCCAGTCCTTCGAATTGTGGCGTAAAGCCGCACTTGCTGGCCGTGTTGACGATCAACAATACTTTGCCGCTAAAGTCAGCCATCGGCTGGCTTTTGCCGTTGGCCAGCTTGAATTCGTAATCGTAGATGCTTTTCATAATAAATCGTGATCTCTGGTGGCTGGGTAACAGCTGGACTTTACGCCCAGTGCTGTGGAATGGATCTTAATCGAATCAGCTGGCGACACGCAAAAGCCGTTTACAAGTACTGTCTTGCGGGCAGCGGTGTTGTAAACACGACTCAGGCATAAAACCCGCGTTGCACCAGCCAGAACACCCCCAGCCCGCACAGCCCGGCCGACAGTAGTTCGCTGCCCAAAGCCTTGGCGGGGGCTTGCAGCCAGCGCTTTCCCGCCAGCGCCAGCAGCGCGATGACCAGTACGATAGCAAGCTGGCCCAGCTCGACGCCGATATTAAAACCCAGCAGGGCCGGCAGTTTGCTGTGGCGGGGCAGCCCGACTTCCATGAGCACGCTGGCAAAGCCAAAGCCATGAACCAGGCCGAACAAAGTCGTGATGACCGGGCGCAGTTGCAATGCTCGGGCCCTGCTGTTGGCGAGGTTGAGATAGCACAGGCAAAACAGTGCCAGACCGAGCATGCTTATAACAGGTGGGCCCCGGTGGCTGAGGCCCGCGGCCATGGCCAGGCTGGCGCACAACAGGGCGGCTACTATCGAGACCTGAGCGCTGCTGCGGGTTTGTGCCGCAACGTTCTCGGCCGCGACCAGCGCAATACTAAAACCGATCAGTGCTTCAACAGCCATGGGGTCCGGTGTCGCCAGCTGCAACACCGCGAGACTCAGGGTAATGCTGTGGCCGAGGGTAAAACCGGTGACAATCAATAGTACATCCCGCACTCGATTGGCCAGCAGCAGCAGCGTTAGCAGAAAAGCAATATGATCAATACCCGCCAGGATATGCTCAAAGCCCAGTAATACATAGCTTGAAAAAACCGGCCAATTGCCGGCTCTCCCCGATAATTGCTCGCTTTGGTCAGTATTCCCGAGCTGGTGGCTTGGATGAGTTTTGGTGTAGAGATATTCCTGTGCCGGTCCGTCCTGGATGTTGAACCTGGCAAAGTGAACATGCTTAGCGCTATAGGCAAACAGCGCTCCGATGGTAATCAACGGCTGCTGCAGTGGGGTGCTGCAGTTAAAGCGCAATTGAAACCGCAAATATCCGGGCTTTGACGGTATATCACCAGCCGCACCGAGCTGGCAGGGAATACCGCCCTGTTGCACTCGAATACTTGCAGCCAGATGCTGCAGCATCATTTGCTGGGGTGGGAGAGTGGGACGCAGCTCAGCGATGGGGCTGGTTTCACTTGTCGCAATGCTGTAAGTGACAGTTGCACTGTAGCCGTCGACATACCACAGCGAGAAAGCCTTGCTCTGCGGGTCGGCGCGCAGGCCGGTTGCAGTGCATAACAATAGCACCCCAAGCAAGCTGGCCAGGGCAAATGGCATCAGTGTTTGTTATCCAGCGCCGCTGGCGGTGCAATGCGGATGAGAAAATCCTCGTCGATGCTAAGGTCTGACTGCCGGCGCAAGGCCTGCAGGTATTCTTGCAGCGCCCGGTCGGCCCGCCTGCGTTCGTATTCCGCTGTTACTCTTGGTCGCACTACTGCAAAGGCGGGGCTTTGCAGCGGCTGTTTGCTCACGACGTACAACAGCATGAAATCCTTGCCCATGCCAATGGGCTCGGTACTGGCGCCCGCCGCCAGGTCGGCAACCCGGGCTGAGAGGCTGGGACCGAGATACTGCAATAGCTTGTGCTCAGGCAGGGCTTCTGCAGGCAGTGGCATGGGATCGGTAACGGCATAACGTTGGTACACGGTTTCAGGCTCAACGCCGGATTTTATTGCGAGGTAGGCTTGCTCGGCATTCTCCCGGGCAGATCGGCCATCCCGTTCGCTGAACACCATGCGCTGCAGCTGAGTCCGCGCAGGATTGGCAAAGTAAGCTGAATTGTCTGCGTAGAACTGTCGCAGCTGGGCCTCGTCAATCGCTTCGCTGGCCGCCGCGGCCACTATTGATTGTGTCAGTTCCTGTACCATAGCCTGGCGCACCGGATAGGACGACAGCGGTAAGCCCATCTCCAGTCCACGGGTCAGCAGCAGTTGTTCATCAATCATGCGATCGAGTACGTGGCGCTGGTCGTCGGCACTGAGAGGGTTCCTCCTCTCGCGGGCGATTAAATCGAGATATGCCAGGTAGTCCGACTTGGCGATGTTGGTGCCGGCTACATGAGCGACAGTGTCGCTATCGGCAGCAGCGCCGGATTTCACCAGCCCACTGGCCGCAACAACAATGCCCAGCAATGCGCCTGCCATGAGCAGCAGCCTGGCGCGGCGAGGATGTATATCTTGAGGCCCATCGGCATGAGTAAAAGGCATCGCAGGCTCGAATTTGGTGGATCGATTCACTGGCGGCAATATCGCCGACGGGCGCCATGTCGTGACGAGATGGTAACATCCGGTGACGATACCTCGCATTCATTCAGGCGCCTTTATACAATCGCCTGACGAGGAAAATGCCAGAGCACCTCTGACAAAACAGCTACCATTTTTGTTGTTTCGCTGTTGCCTTTTAGATCCAGCAGGAGGTCTTGTTCACCAAGCTGCAGAGGCGCCCACATAATTCCAGGAGGCATACAGCATGATTACCTCATTTGACGATTATTGCATTCACCAGACGGCGCAGCCAATTGCCCAGCCTGCCGCCAGTGATCGAAACTTCTACGATCGCTACTGGTTCAACGGCTTCGATGTTAAGGCTAATTACGTGTTTGAGATAGGCTTTGGCCTGTACCCGAACCGGCGGGTGATGGATGCCCATTTCAGTGTGGCTATCGGCACCAGGCAATATGCCTTCCACGCATCCCGGCGGGCGCCCAAAGAGCGCAGCGAGACCCGGGTAGGTCCCCTGTCGATTACTGTGGAAAAGCCTATGCGCAGTATCAAGGTGGTTTTGCGACCCAACGAACACAAGATTGAGTGTGAGTTACGATTCGTCGCCGCAAGTGCGCCCCACGAGGAGCCCCAGAATACGATGTACGATGACGGGCATCTGATTATGCACAACTCCAGATTTACCCAAATGGGATATTGGGAGGGATACTTTGCAGTTGATGGTGAACGGATTGAGGTTAAAAGGGCATACGGTACCCGGGATAAATCCTGGGGTGTGCGCCCGGTTGGCGAGCCCCAGGGCGGTGCCCCCGGTCTGGTCAACGCCGAGCCCGGGGTTTACTGGGTCTGGTGCCCGATCAACTTCGGTGATGTCGCAAGCCAGTTTGGAACCTTTGAGGACCATGACGGACTGCCCACCCAGTTGAGTGCCGATTTAGTGCCGCTTTACCCCAGCCCCGACGATATTCCAGCGTTGGAAGATCCTGGCACTCAACAGATGAGAAATGTTAGTCATAAAATCGTCTGGCGACCGGGTACTCGCTACGCTCAAAGCGCAGAAATCCAGATGCAGGATAGCCAGGGCAATCACTACGATATGCAGCTGCAAACCCTGGGCCTGCGATTTCAAATGCTCGGTATCGGCTACAACCATTTTGAGTGGGGCCACGCTTACTGGAAGGATGAGCTGGCGATCGGTCGGGAAGAGTGGGACCTCGATACCATTGATCCACTGGATTACCAGTTTATTCACAACCACCAGGTGGTTTCAGCGAGCATGGGCGAAAAGCAGGGCATGGGTATTCTTGAGACGATCTGTATCGGTCGCCATGCACCTTCGGGTTTTAAGGAGTACTTCGACGGCTCTGCTTGAGGTTTTAAACCGTCACTGCGGCTTTTTTAAGCGGTGGCCTGGAACATGGGGTGTTCCCGGTGCCCAAGGTACAGCGCAGGCGGATATGCCGAAACATCTCCGGACCTTTAACAGGCCTCGGAGATGTGTGCGATAGAGCCATAACTGAGGATAAGTTGATCAGCGGTCATGGGTTGGTCGAGAAAGTTGCCCTGTAGCAACTGGCAGCCAAGCTGGGTGAGGTACTGGCACTGTTGGTCGTTTTCAATACCTGTGGCGACAACGGTGGCGCCGACATGGCGGCCAAGGTCAATCATCGACTTAACCAGCTTGCGATGCATAGAGTTACTGTTGATGTCTGTGATGTAAGCGGAGTCGATTTTGATTTCATTCACTGGCAGGCAATCGAGACTTTGTAACGATGATTGACCGCTGCCAAAATTATCCAGCGACAAGCCGAAGCCTTGCAGTCGAAGCCTGGATAGCGCTTCCAGAGTTGAACTTTGCTGACAGATGCCGGCGGTTTCAGTGATTTCAAAGCAGATCCGGCGTGTTGGTATCCTGCACTGGGCAGCGACAGCCCCAACAGCGGTCAGCAGGTCGTAGTGTTGCAGGTCTGCCAGCGACAAGTTAATGCTGGCTCTGGTTTCGATGCCGTGGTCACCCAGCCGCCGCAATGCATGAACCGTTTTCCGGACGACCATATCGGTAAGGCGGTGAATCTCGCCGGCTTGTTCCAGCACCGGTACGAATGCCGCGGCGTTGACCAGCCCATGCTCCGGATGACGCCAGTGAGGCAGCGCTTCAACACCGCACAGGATCAGGCTCCTGGAAGCCACCATGGGTTGGAGCAGGATTTCGAACTGGCCCCGCTCAAGTCCGTCAAGAATCTCTTGCAGCGTGTATGCATTGGGTTTACCAACGCTATTCGACTTGCTCTCGTGCCGCTGCTGCCGTGCGCTGATATTCTCGAAAATGTGCGCGAGGCCGGTGTTATGGAGGGGGTTGCCAATAAAGCCTGCCAGTGGATAGTCAAGCGCAGTTGCCAGCGAGTGAATCGCGCGTTCCACCGTGTTGTCGAAGTTGCCGATAACAGCTAACGGCGTGCGGCTGGGGCAATCGCTGGCGGCGAGTGCCCGCATCAGGCCTATACCGTCCATCGGTGCCATCGCCAGGTTGGCAATAATAAGGTCGAATTGACTACTGGTGTCGCCCAAAAACTGGAGCGCCTGCCTTACATTACTGGCGTGGACAACGTCTTCTATACCCAGCGTGGTGAGGCGATGCTCCAGCGCCAGGCGCTGCGAGGGTTGATGATCAACGATTAAAACATTCATGGCGAGTCAACGGCTTATTTTTAGTTCGCTGTGCTGTTTTCATCCACCCTAATGAAAGTCTGCCCAGTCAATTTATCATTGGCTACAACCATGTCTGCCAGGATGCCTGACATATGCAGGTATCATGCCAAAACTCCAATTTGGTGAGAAAATGCCTGAAAATATAGGCTGAAAGGACTTTTCCGGGTTCTTGCGGAGGGCCAGAAATCGGTAGATTGTAAAGTTTTTCGACACTTGTCAAGCGGCGGTTTTGGCAATTTTGCATTTTCACGGCTGCCACATTGCGTGTTTATCAAAGTGATCGTGATGCCTCTTCAGGCCTGGGTCGGACTTTGGCGGGGCCTCAGAAATGGCGCCAAAGGCCCCTAATACAGCCGTTTTTGCCCTTGCCAGCCATGCACTGGGCGGTTTTAACCGCATGCACCTGAGCATTTTAGCTGCTGCCGACGAGTAATCCACTATGGCGAACGGCCAGATGCAGCGCCTTGACTGCGCCCCGATGTGGTGTGAATTTTGCGGTGTAAAGAAATTCGACAGCATTAAAATGACCCGCTTTGCGTTTGGTTCCCGGGATGGGCTTATCAGCAAGCGTAGAGCACTGCTTCTGCTTAGCCCGGCGACGGATGCGGGTACTGCGATGCGCTCCGCAAGCACACATCGTGTAACGCTGGCGCGAAATCAGTAATCCTGGCCCGGATAAGCCTTTTTCCGGCACTTTCTGAAAAGAAAATACCTGTTTGCGGGAGGCCGAAACCTTGTGTGTCCAAAGCATGACAGGCACGGCAAAAGTGGTACCATTAGGGTGTGGTTGGGGCTGCTTTCTCGCGCCCAAACTCCCTGGGAAGTCAGGTTCCATTCTATTGAGAAGTCACTAAAGGGGTTACAGCGATGGATGAGCAGCAGCTGGTACAGCAGCTTGAACTGTTAAAGCGGGAATTGGCCAGCAGCAATCTGGCGGAGCAGCAGCAAGAGAAGATGCTGGGCCTGATCGATCGTATGGAAGAACAGATGCACCTGCCGGAAGCGGTGAGCGACACCATGGTCGACCAGGTTGAGGCGCTGCTGGCCGAGTTTGAGGTTGAGCACCCAAAACTTACCGGTATGGTCAATAACGTGCTGGTTACTCTCGGCAATATGGGTGTTTAAGCGGCCGGCTTGCGGCCAATGGTTAAGGAGCAGTGAGTGATCGAGCCCATTGAGTTTCGGTTTCGTCGGCTGCGCAGGACAAATTCCCTGCGTGAGCTGGTGCGCGAAACACGCCTGCATACAGACGATTTTATATTGCCGCTGTTCGTGGAGGAGGGGATTGAGGAGCCAGTGCCGATCGGCAGCATGCCCGGTGTTGTGCGCCATACCGAGCAGGGCTTGGCGCAGGCTGTGCAGCGCGCCTGGGCAGCGGGAATAAAAGCCGTCATGCTGTTCGGGGTTTCCCACCACAAGGATGAGCAGGGTGCCGATAGCTGGTCAGCTGAGGGCTTGATGGCTCGTATTATCGTCGCGGCAAAAAGCGCAGAACCACAAATGCTGGTGATCAGTGATAACTGCTTTTGCGAATATACCGAGCACGGTCACTGCGGTGTAGTGCTGGAAGGCGATGTTGACAATGACGCAACCCTGGCCAACCTCGCGCGCCAGGCTGTGGTGGCGGCCGAGGCCGGTGCCGATATGATTGCACCCTCGGGTATGATGGACGGTACCGTGAGGGTGTTGCGGGGCGCGCTGGACAGCGCGGGCTTCCAGCATATTCCCATCATGTCTTACTCAACCAAATTTGCCTCAGCTTTCTACGGCCCCTTTCGTGATGCGGTGGACAGCAGCTTTAAAGGTACCCGCGACAGTTACCAGATGGACGTTGCCAACGGTCGCGAGGCACTGGCGGAATCCTTGCTGGACGAGCAGGAAGGTGCCGACATCTTGATGGTTAAGCCGGGCATAGCGTTTCTCGATGTGTTGCACAATATTCGCCAGCACAGCTCGCGCCCGCTGGCGGTCTACCAGGTGAGCGGCGAATACGCCATGATCAAGGCAGCGGCCGCTGCCGGGGTGATCGATGAGCGCGCCATAGTGATGGAATCTCTCGGGGCTTTTAAACGAGCGGGAGCGGACCTCATTATCACTTACTTCGCCGAGCAGGCTGCCGCCTGGCTGCAGCAACGCTGAGGTTTGTGTGGCGGGCTGGTCCGGCCGGCGATCTGGTTCACAAAATTCATTTTTCCCATCCTGCCGTGTGAACACCAGGCTCACGCTGGGTGACGGGCTTTGCTAAGCTACTCATACAAAGGCCGGAGACGCGGTGAATGCAAGTCAGTGAAATTAGCGAACTCGACACGACTGAGATCGATTCCTTTCTCAGCCGTATTCCGCTGTACCGTGATATTCGCTCCCGCGATGCCGAGCAGTTTGAGCGTCTGATGCGCTTTTCGCGGCGGGTTGAGATGGAGCCCGGTGAGCTGGTCATGCGGCGCGCAGACAAAGGCAGCTGGCTATATTTCCTGCTGGTGGGGCAGCTGGCGGTATTCGCCGGCAACGGCGAACCCGAGGAGGCCCCGCTCAACTACATCAGCCCCGGGGAGATGTTTGGCGACCTGGCATTGCTGGGTAGCTTTGAGCGTCGGGTTACGGTTCGTACCGATCGCGATGTCAGGCGAGCGGTACTGCTGGCCACGGACTTTGGCTGCTTTGGTCGCTTGACCGATTTCGCCCTGGTTTCGCTCCACACCAAGCTGGCGTTTTACCGGCTTATCGCCAAGGGTATCCGCTGGCGGCTGGAGCTGAAAAAGATGGAGCAGCCCGACCACCCGCTGGCGCTGGAGATGCGCGGTGTGGCAGTTTTTGATGGTCCCCTTGATAGCGAACAAGAGCTGCAATTCCTGCACCGGCATGCCTGCGAACTGGCGGGTATACTTACTGGCTGGCACGGCGATATGTCGCGGCCAGACATGCTGAGTTACCGCGCCGCCCGCATTGATCGCGCAGCTTTCAGCAGCTAAAGTCCCGCTTTTTGCTTTTCGTTGTTTGGAACAGCCAGTCGGCCTTTTCCAAAATCCTGGCTAGTCGAGCGATACCCGATCCCGCAATGCCTCGAACAGACTGTCGTTGATGCCGTCGACCGAACGCAACTGTTCAATGGATTCAAAGGGCCTGGCGCCGATAATACGGTCTGCAACCACTGCGCCTACTTTTGGCAAAGTGCGAAGATCCGCCTTTGTCCCCGAGTTGAGTCCCACTTTGCCGACTGGCAGGCTGTCACCAGTCTCGCGCTGATCAATGATTTTTTCCATCCGTTCTACCAGCCGGATCAGCTCCATTTTGATATTGCGCTGGCGTTGGTTGGCCTCCAGCATATCCTGGTGCAGGGTCCACAGCAGCCACACAATTGCGGCGAGTAAGAGAAGAACCAGGAACATTGAAACATCCTCCAAATCGGTTGTCAGGGTATTGCGGGTGCAAACCCAGGCAGGTCTTGGTTCCTGCGCTGGGTCAGATGCCAGTCATGTCTGGCAAACGGGAGCTAGTCTAGCGCGTTGTCCCGGAGAACAAAAGCACAGCGCTGCGGATGAAAAAGGATGATCAGACGGCAGTCGTGTTACAGGTCGCCGGCAATCCAGTAATCGTACCAGGCATTCATGACCAGCTCGGGATACCAGGTTTTGCCAACGCTACCGTTATAGCGAGCCAGTGCTTTGCTGAGGTTGCCTTTTTCCCGCGCCAGGTAAAACTGCAGGATACGGCAGCCGTATCGCAGGTTGGTATCGAGCTCGGTGAGGTTATCGCTGGGTCGGCCAATTTCGTTTTTCCAGAATGGCATAACCTGCATCAGGCCCTGGGCGCCAACCCGCGACACTGCATAGCGATCGAATCGGCTTTCAATCTGGATCAAAGCCAGCACCAGGTCGGGTTTGAGTTCGGCGGCACGGGCTTCACGGTGCACCGCTTTCAGCAGCTGCAGTCGCTCCGGCGCATCTTCGATAAAGCGCTGCAAGCGCGCAGACATATCGACTAGCCAAACCTCAGCGTCGTAGCGATCTTCAAAGCTATCGGCATCGTCAATCGTCTGCTCGAGGAAGGCCCGCAACTCGGCCTGATCATCGCCCGGCTGTTCCGGGCTCAGGGCTATCGCCGGCATAATCGACAGCAGAATCAAGATCGTGAGCGGGACTACGCTTTTCTTCATGGTGAGCCATGCCGCCTGGGTTACCGAATTAAACAAGGGCTACCTGAACAGCTTAGCCCACTATTGTCCCAACGCTGCGCTGACCCAGCTGCCCAGTTATAAAATCCAGGGCCTGGTCCAGTGGCAGCAGCTGCTTGTCGGCGTCTTGCCTGCCTTTGTATTCGATCTTGCCGTCTTTCAGGCCACGATCCCCCACCACCACCTGGTGTGGAATCCCGATCAACTCCATGTCGGCGAACTTGACTCCGGGACGCTCACTGCGATCATCCAGCAGCACATCGTATCCCCGCTCCAGCAATTGTTGGTAAAGCTTCTGGGCGGCTTCGGCGACGGCTTCAGATTTGTGCATGTTGAGCGGTATCACCACCAGCTCAAACGGCGCGATGCTGGCGGGCCAGCAGATGCCGGCCTCATCGTTGTGCTGCTCGATCGTGGCGGCGACCAGCCGCGAAACACCGATCCCATAACAGCCCATGTTAATAAGCTGGTTCTGGCCATCCTCGTTTTGCACACTCGCACTCATGGCTTCGCTATACTTTGTCCCCAGCTGGAAAATATGCCCTACCTCAATGCCGCGTTTGATTGTTAGCTGGCCCTCGCCGTCCGGGCTCGGGTCGCCATCGACCACGTCGCGTAAATCGGCAGTCTGCCCCAGTGGGCAATCGCGCTCCCAATTGACCCCGCGCAGGTGATAACCATCACGATTGGCGCCGCAGCCAAAGTCGGCCAGCACGGCGGCACTGTGATCAACCAGGGTGGGGATATCCAGTCCCACGGGGCCGATAGAGCCCGGTGCGCATCCCAGCTTTTCGACGATGGCGGCTTCACTGGCGAGGGTCAGGGGTTTGGCCACGCCATCCAGCTTCTCTGCCTTTACCTTGTTTAGGCTGTGGTCGCCGCGCAGCACCAGCGCCACCAATGGCGCATGCTCAGCATCGCCATCGACAATCAGGGTCTTGACCAAATGCGCGGGTTCTACCTGTAAAAAGCCGGATAGTTGTTCGATGCTGTGGATACCCGGTGTGGCAACTTCCTCTAACAGCTGCTCGGCAGTGGGGCGCTTGCCCGCTGGCGGCAGCGCCTCGGCCATTTCCACGTTGGCGGCATAGTCGCTGCGGTCAGAAAAGGCGATCGCATCTTCACCGGAGTCGGCCAGGACGTGAAATTCATGAGAGGCCTGGCCGCCGATTGAGCCGGTATCGGCAATAACGGCTCGAAAGGACAGACCAATCCGTTGCAAGATGTTGCTGTAGGCCTGGTACATAAGCTGGTAAGTTTGCTGTAGCGACTCCTCACCAAGATGAAACGAATAGGCGTCTTTCATAAGGAATTCCCGGGCCCGCATAATGCCAAACCGAGGCCTGATCTCATCGCGAAATTTGGTTTGGATCTGGTAGAAATTGACGGGCAGCTGACGATAGCTCGCCAGTTCGTTACGCACCAGGTCGGTGATCACCTCTTCGTGGGTAGGCCCGAGGCAAAATCCGCGCTGATGGCGGTCTACCATGCGCAGTAACTCAGGACCGTATTGTTCCCAGCGCCCGGATTCTTGCCACAGCTCCGCCGGCTGCACCACCGGCATCAGAATTTCCTGTGCCCCGGATGCGTCCATCTCGCTGCGCACAATGTTTTCCACTTTGCGTAATACCCGCAATCCCAGCGGTAACCAGCTGTAGAGCCCCGAAGCAAGTTTGCGAATCATGCCTGAACGCAACATTAAGCGGTGGCTGACAATCTCGGCATCTGCGGGGGTTTCTTTCATTGTCGCTATTAACAGCTGGCTGGCGCGCATTGCGTTTTCCCTTATGCCCTGTGGTTCAGGTTGTGATCAAAGCGCGGCATTTTACGCTGCTTGTGCAATCCGGTACAGTGAATCCATCGTTGTTCGAGGAGGCTTGCTTATGTTCCAGTTACATCCGGTACTCGCTGCAGACTGCTGGTATTTGGGCGATTTTCCATTGTCGGCACTGTTGCTGTCGAAGGACGCCAACTACCCCTGGTTTATTCTGGTGCCGCGCCAGTCTGGCATTGAAGAGATCTACCAGCTGCATGAGCAGCAACGTCTCGATCTGCTCGAGGAATCCTGCCTGTTGGCCGAGGTACTGCAGCAGGTTTTCCAGGCCGATAAACTGAATATAGCGGCGCTGGGTAACATGGTGCCCCAGTTACATCTGCATCATATCGTACGTTACAAAAATGATGCTGCCTGGCCTGGCCCGGTGTGGGGTGCGGTCGCTCCGCTTGAGTATAACGACCAGGACCTGGCCAATAGGCTCGAGCTGGTTTTGGGGGCGCTTTCGGGGCAGGGTTTTCGGGTCATCGATGGTACGCTTGAGCGCTGATCGTACAGAAATGCCGTGTTTTGCAGGCTTTTTTATTAAAAGCCCTGTAAATACTTGTATTATAGGGTTTTATGAAATATACCTTATATGAACCGGCGGTTTGAGCCTATAAAACAAGTGTTTAAAGCATTGGCCGCTGGTTGGGTACACGCCAAAAACGCATAACACAGGAATTAAGGGTATGGTTGTAAAGAAGAAAGCGGTTGCCAAGCCTAAAGTTGTCGCAACAGCCAAGAAAGCTCCGGCTCTGAAAGAAAAAATGACCAAGGCACAAATGCTCGCCGCTATTGCAGAAAGCACCGGCCTTACCAAGGTGCAGGTGGGTTCTGTAATGGATGAGTTGGAGTCCTTGATCGATCGCAGTATTCGCAAGCGTGGCTCGGGTGAGTTTACTGTGCCCGGCCTGCTGAAGATCACCACGGTGAAGCGGCCGGCGAAAAAGGCTCGCAAAAACGTCCCCAACCCCTTCAAGCCCGGCGAGCTGATGGACGTGGCTGCCAAGCCGGCGTCCACCCAGGTTAAAATTCGTCCGCTGAAAAAACTCAAGGAGTACGCTGCAGAATAACCGCATCTAGCCCTGGTGTGGCTGGTTTTGCGACTGGTCACGCCGTTTTCCCGCCTCCTGAACTCGTTCCCGTCTTCATGCTTTAAGCTCCAGCAAGCTATTTTTGCCCGCCGCTCTGTCAGGCCTTAACCGCTGCTCCTTATATCGGGTATAATCGCCGCCCTCGATTGAGCCCGGGTGGGTTTGATGGCTACTGTATTTGGAGTTGAACCACATGCCAATCTATGAATATCAATGCCAGGCATGCAAGCATCAGTTTGAGAAGCTGCAAAAAGTCAGTGACAAACCGCTCAGCATTTGCCCGGACTGCCAAAAGCCTGAGTTAAAAAAACTGGTATCTGCCGCTGCTTTCCGCCTCAAGGGCGGGGGTTGGTATGAGACCGATTTTAAAACCGGCAACAAGAAAAACCTGTCCTCTGGTGCGGGCGACGACAGCGCTGGATCGACGGCCAAGCCCGCTGCCGAGAGCACCGCACCGAAGAAAGAAGCGGTCAAGCCGGCTGCCGCCAAGGACAGCAATTAGTCGTTTTTGTAATACTCTTTTCGGGAGGCTGCTGCGGGAAATGGTAGCAGTTGTCCTGCGAGCTTTGCGCTCGACCAGAAAGCTGCCCATGCAGCGACCCATACAATGATTGATCCAGCGCGCTGCCCGGCGGCGCCAAACACAATACAGGAATCCATTATGCGCACTCATTACTGTGGTGATATCAGGTCAGAGCACTGTGACACCCATATCACCTTGTGCGGATGGGTTGACAGGCGACGCGACCACGGTGGTGTTATTTTCCTCGACTTGCGCGACCGGGAGGGTCTGGTGCAGGTGGTGTTCGATCCCGATGCCGGCGCGGCCTTCGAGCTGGCTGATAAAGTGCGCAGTGAATATGTGTTGTGCGTTACCGGCAAGGTGCGTCGCCGTGAGGGCAATACGGTTAATCCCAACATGCCGACCGGAGAAGTGGAAGTTTACGGTACCGAGTTGCAAATACTCAGTAGCGCGCAGACCCCGCCATTTCCCCTCGATCAGCATCAGGCCGTGGGCGAAGACGTGCGCTTGCGTTATCGTTATGTCGATCTCAGGCGTCCCGAGATGCAGCAAAAGCTGCGCACCCGGGCGCGAGTCACCAGCGCTACCCGCCGCTATCTTGAAGATTCGGGATTTCTGGAGCTGGAAACACCCATCCTTACCCGGGCGACGCCCGAAGGCGCGCGGGACTACCTTGTGCCGAGCCGCACCCATCCCGGTGAATTCTTCGCGTTGCCGCAGTCACCGCAGTTGTTCAAACAGTTGCTGATGATGTCGGGCTTTGATCGCTACTACCAGATTGCCAAGTGTTTTCGTGATGAGGACCTGCGCGCTGACCGGCAACCGGAATTCACCCAGGTCGATATTGAAACCAGCTTTATGTCCGATGACCAGATCATGGCCATTGCCGAAGGGCTGATTCGCGCATTGTTCCAGGACATTCTCGAGGTGGATCTCGGTGACATGCCTCGCATGACCTATGCCGAAGTCATGGCTCGCTTTGGTAGCGACAAGCCCGATCTGCGTATTCCGCTGGAGCTGGTCGACATTACAGACTTGATGCAGGCGGTTGAATTCAAGGTTTTCAATGGCCCGGCCAATGACCCCAAGGGTCGGGTCGCAGCTCTCAAATTGCCCGGTGGGGCCAAGCTGTCGCGCAAAGACATCGACGGCTATACCGAATTCGTCGGTATCTATGGCGCCCGCGGCCTGGCCTGGATCAAAGTTAACAATATCGCGGCCGGCAGCGAGGGGCTGCAATCGCCCATCCTCAAATTCCTGCCCGCTGCAGTGGTCGAAGGTTTGATGCAGCGCTTGCAATGTGAGGACGGCGACATCGTTTTCTTTGGCGCCGACAAAGCCCGCATTGTCAACGAGGCGCTCGGTGCCCTGCGAGTCAAGCTGGGAGAAGACCTCACGCTGTATACCCGACCCTGGGCAGCGCTTTGGGTGGTTGATTTCCCGATGTTCGAAGAAGACGCCAAAGGTGGGTTGACGCCGCTGCACCACCCTTTCACCTTACCCTCATGCAGCCCCGAAGAATTGCAGTCGAATCCTGAAACTGCCCAGTCGGTGGCCTACGATATGGTGCTCAACGGTGTCGAGCTGGGCGGCGGTTCGCTGCGTATTTACGATGTCGCCATGCAGCAGGCGGTGCTGCGCATATTGGGTATTTCTGAAGCTGAGGCAGAGTCGCGCTTCGGTTTCCTGCTCGATGCGCTAAAGTACGGGGCGCCGCCTCATGGCGGTCTGGCATTCGGCCTCGACCGGCTGGTGATGTTGATGACCGGTAGCGATTCCATTCGCGATGTCATCGCGTTTCCGAAGACCCAGAGCGCGGCTTGTGTCATGACCAATGCGCCGAGCGCTGTCGATGCCCAGCAACTGCGCGACCTGAACATTCGGCTGCGTAACCAGGACAAGCAGCAACAGGGTAAGTAGTCCCAGGGTCCAATGGCACTTACTTAACGCCACTGCAGTGATTTGGGGAGCCCCGGTGTGTTCGATCCGCGGGCGTCTGCGGCAGGGATGCCGCAGTCGAGCCTCCAGGGAGGGATTCACGGCGTACCGCGGATCGAAAACGCCGGAGTAAATCCCCTTAAGTAAGTGCCATCCGTCCCAGGGCCAGGAAAAAATACAAGCGCCAGGATTTTTTGTCAGGAGGTAGGTATGGCAGGCCATAGTAAATGGGCCAATATCAAACATCGCAAGGCGGCCCAGGACGCCAAGCGAGGTAAGGTTTTTACCAAGATCATTCGCGAAATTGTGGTGGCCGCAAAAGTGGGAGGGCCGCTGCCCGAGGACAACCCGAGGCTGCGGGCGGTACTCGACAAGGCACTGGCAGCGAACATGAAACGCGATACTATCGACAATGCCATAGCCCGCGGTGCAGGTACCAACGAAGCCGACAACATGGAAGAGGTCACCTACGAGGGCTATGGCTCGGGCGGTGTGGCAATCCTGGTAGAAGTGCTGACCGACAACCGCAACCGCACCGTGGCCGAAGTGCGCCACGCCTTTACCAAGCGCGGTGGCAACCTTGGTACCGACGGCTCGGTGGCCTACCTGTTCGACCGCAAGGGCCAGATCAGCTATGCCCCGGGTGCCGATGAAGAAAAGATTCTCGAGGCCGCACTGGAGGCTGGTGCCGAAGACGTCGCAATGAATGACGATGGCTCGGTCGATGTGATCACCGCATGGGAAGACTTCAGTGCGGTGAAGGATGCGCTGGTGGCGGACGGGCTGGAGCCGGAGGGTGGGGAAGTGACCATGATTGCCTCGACCACCGTGCCCCTCGAACTCAGCACCGCTGAGACGATCGTCGGCTTGATCGATGCGCTGGAGGATCTGGACGATGTGCAGAACGTCTATTCCAATGCGGATATACCCGATGAGGTGTATGCTGAGCTAACGTAAGCTCTGTACAGGTGCCGCTTCATCCGGGTGGTGGCAGTGCAGAGCGCGAGCTTAGTCTTGGAAACCACGCAATGATAGCGGCGATCGAATGGCTTTAATTCTTGGTATCGACCCGGGCTCGCGTCGCACCGGCTATGGGATTATCAATGCCGTTGGCTCTAAACTGCAATATGTCGACCACGGTTGCATCCAGCTTCCGATTGAAGCATTACCCGAGCGTTTGAAGCTGATTTTTGATGGTATTTCCGGGATTATCCAGCAACACTGCCCTCAAATGGTGGCGGTGGAGCAGGTGTTTATGGCGAAGAATCCAGGGTCTGCCCTCAAGTTGGGCCAGGCGCGCGGGGCAGCCATAACCGCCGCGGTGAATTGCAACTTGCCGGTTGCAGAGTACTCTGCGCGCCAGATCAAACAAGCGGTGGTGGGCTCCGGCGCAGCCCGCAAGGAGCAGGTACAGCATATGGTAAGGGCTCTGTTGGGCCTGAGCCAGACGCCCCAGGAAGATTCCGCCGACGCCCTGGCCACTGCTATCTGCCACGCCCACAGTCACCAGAGCCTGATAAAAATGAGTGGCGCAACCTCTATCAGGCGGCGTCGCTTACGTTGACCGCAGCCTAACACTACGCCGGCTATGTCTGCGCCAGCAGCAGGCCCGGGCAGGAGAATTGAGAACGCGATGATTGGAAGACTTACCGGTAAATTGGTCATCAGGCAGGCCCCGGACCTGCTGCTGGATGTGAACGGTGTCGGCTACGAAGTCCAGGCACCCATGGGCACTTTCTACCATCTGCCCGCAGTCGGTGAGCTGGTCAGCCTCTACACCCATCTGGTGGTGCGCGAAGACGCGCAGTTGCTCTACGGTTTTATCAACGACAGTGACCGGCAGCTTTTTCGTACCCTGATAAAGGTCAATGGCGTTGGCCCCAAGCTGGCGCTGACCATACTGTCTGGTATCGAGGTAGATCAGTTCGTCGCCTGCGTACAAAATGGCGACGTCGCCAGCCTCATCAAGTTACCGGGTGTGGGACGCAAAACCGCCGAGCGACTGTTGGTTGAAATGCGTGACCGGCTGGTGGATTGGGCTCCACAAAGTATGGTCGACGGCCCTGCGGGCATAACGGCGGCGGCTGTCGGTGGCGCCAAACCCCTGATTAACGACGCCGAGTGTGCCCTGGTGGCGCTGGGCTACAAACCCGCCGAAGCATCGCGGGCGGTTTCGGCTGTTTACAACGACGCGATGACGTCCAGCGAAGCGTTGATTCGACAGGCGCTCAAGGCGATGGTGAAGTAAGTAGATGGAGCAGGATCGAATTATCTCCCCGACGGATGCCGGCGCTGAAGATCGCATAGACCGAGCCATCCGACCGGCACGTCTCGACGAATATATCGGCCAGGCGGTGGTGCGCGAGCAGATGGGAATTTTTATTGATGCCGCGCGCAACCGCGGTGAAGCTCTCGACCACACGCTGATTTTTGGCCCCCCCGGGCTGGGTAAGACTACCCTCGCCAATATCATCGCCCACGAGATGAAAGTCGACCTTAAAACAACCTCCGGCCCGGTATTGGAAAAGGCCGGCGACCTGGCGGCATTAATGACCAATCTCGAACCCGGCGATGTCCTGTTTATCGACGAAATCCATCGCCTGAGCCCCCATATTGAGGAAGTACTCTATCCCGCAATGGAGGACTACCAGCTCGATATTATGATTGGCGAGGGCCCGGCGGCGCGCTCGATTAAACTGGAATTACCGCCTTTTACGCTGGTCGGTGCTACCACCCGTGCAGGTTTGCTGACGTCGCCATTGCGCGACCGCTTTGGCATTGTGCAGCGGCTGGAGTTTTACAATGCCGAAGATCTCACCACCATTGTGATGCGCAGCGCTGCCATCCTCGGGATGCAGATTGAACTCAGCGGCGCCCAGGAAATTGCCCGCAGGGCCCGAGGGACACCGCGGATTGTGAACCGTATGCTGCGCCGGGTGCGGGACTTTGCCGAAGTCAAAGCCGAGGGCCATGTGAGCCGTGAAGTCGCCGATGCGGCGTTGAATATGCTCAATATAGACGCCAGCGGCTTCGATCATATGGATCGTCGTCTGTTGTTGACTATGATCGAGAAATTTGACGGTGGACCGGTGGGCGTCGACTCATTGGCCGCGGCTATCAGCGAAGAGCGTGACACCATCGAAGACGTGCTGGAGCCCTACCTCATCCAGCAGGGCTATATCATGCGAACGCCCCGTGGCCGGATGGCCACTCGCAGTGCATACGCCCATTTTGGTCTTGATGGCGGCGCCACTGGCGCCAGCCAAACCCTGTCGTTGAATCTGGGTGAGTAGCTTAAAATGGCGAACGGTGGTTCCGGGTTTCGACTATCCTTAAGGGTATATATCGAAGATACCGACGCCGGCGGTATCGTTTATTATGTCAATTACCTGAAGTACATGGAGCGCGCCCGGACTGAATTCATGCGTTCACTGGGTTTTGACAAGGTAACGATTTTTGAACAAGAGCAGTTGTTTGTGGTCCACAAGGTGGAGGTTGATTATCATCTACCAGCGGTTCTTGATGACGCTCTGGAAATAAGCGCTGTACCGGAGCGCATAGGCCGGGCATATATCGATTTCAGGCAAAGTGTGTATCGGGGTGATGCATTGCTGTGCGAGGCTGGTATCAGGGTCGTGTGTCTGGCACGCGCCACCATGAAGCCAACCGCCATCCCTGTGTTTGTTCGTGACTCCTTGCTAAAGCACCAATAAGGCTAAGCAACGCGGTCGCGCACCATGCCTGCAGAGGCCCTTTTCAACGCCTGCCAGTGTTGCGGGCGCATGATTTTCCACAAGGCATTAATTATATAGCGGAAGAGACATTCCGCAGGCAATACTCAATAGGGGACATGTGTGAGCGATAATCTTTCCGTTTGGTCGTTGATCTCCAACGCCGGCTTGCTGGTGCAAGGTGTAATGTTACTGTTATTCCTGGCCTCCCTCGTGTCATGGTGGATCATCGCCCAGCGCTTCCTGTTTTTTCGTCGTGCCCGCCATGAATACTCCGACTTTGAACACGAGTTCTGGTCGGGCGTTGACCTTGGTCAGCTATATAAAGAAGGCAACACCAAGCTTGAGGAAGGCAAGGATATCGGCGGTGCCGAGAGTGTATTTCGCGCCGGCTTCAAAGAATTTTCCCGCCTGCGCCAGCAGATGGCAGATGACTCGGAAGCGGTGATGGATGGTTCCGAGCGGGCGATGCGAGTGGCGCTGAGTCGTGAGCAGGACCGGGTTGATCGCAGCCTCGGGTTTCTCGCCACCGTCGGTTCAACCAGCCCCTATATTGGCTTGTTTGGAACGGTGTGGGGGATTATGAACGCCTTTCGCGGACTGGCCAATGTCCAGCAGGCGACACTGGCCGTGGTCGCCCCGGGTATATCCGAGGCGCTGATTGCAACCGCCATGGGCTTGTTTGCCGCTATACCCGCGGTTATCGCGTTCAACCGTTTTTCCAATGTCTCGGATCGCCTGGTGAATCGTTACGACACCTTTGCCGAGGAATTTTCCAGCATTCTCCACCGCCAGGCCCATGGTCGTCGCGGCGAGAGGGCTGACTAAATGTTGCGCCGCAAGCCGGGGCGCAAGCCCATGTCTGAAATCAACGTGGTGCCGTATGTCGACGTCATGCTGGTTTTGCTGGTTATTTTTATGGTGACCGCGCCGCTGTTGACCCAGGGTGTACAGGTAGACTTGCCCAAGGCCGCATCGAAGCCGATCGACCAGGCCAAGGATGAACCACTGATTGTGTCAGTAAAAGCTGACGGCAGCTTTTACCTCAACCTCGGTGAAAATTCTGGCGCTGCAGTCGAGCTTGCTGATATTCGTACCAAGGTGGCCGCGGTCATCAGGCGCAATCCCGCTACCCCGGTGTTAGTGTGGGGCGATGTCAAGGTTCCGTACGGCGCGGTGGTTACCCTGATGAGCGAACTGCAGAGTGCCGGCGCTCCCAGTGTGGGGCTGGTAACCGACGCCCCACCGTTTGAAAAGTAGTGTTGCGATCGTGGGCTTCCTGAGCAACTACATCGTTCCAACCCTGTTCACGGGACTGTTGCATCTACTCGTGATATTGACCGTGTTGGTCGGTTGGCAGCTCACGGATACCCATCGCTTCCGGGTAGAAACCCCGCGCTATGTGAAGGCGCAACTGGTTACCCTGGAACAGAAGCAGAAGAAGCCGGAGGCAGAGACCGCGGTGCCACTGCCGGCCATGAAGACGGTGCCGGCGCCCAGTACAGAGCCGGTAGAGGAAAAGCCGGCGCCACCGCCCAGTGCCGCAAGCAAGGTAGAAACCAGGGCTATCGCCAAGCCGGTTGCAGAGCCTCGCCCCGACTCGGAAATTGAACTGCAGCAGAAGCGCGAGCAGGAGCAACAGCGGCGGCAGCAAATAGAGCAGGAATTAGAGCAAGAATTAGAGCAGCAGCGCGTTCAGCAGCAACGTGCGCAACAGCAGGCCCGGCAACGACAACAGCAACAGGCATTGCAGCGGGCGATGCAGGAAGAAGAAATGATGATGCAGGCAGAGCAGGACGAAATGCTCGCCGACAGCTATGCCGCGTCAATCAAGCGAACAGTGGAAGGCTACTGGAGTCGACCGGCGAGTGCTCGCAAGAATATGCAGGTCGAGCTGGCGATCAGGCTGGTGCCAACCGGTGAAGTCGTGGGTGTCGAAGTTATTCGCAGTAGCGGCAATACCTCCTTCGATCGCTCGGCCGTGCTGGCGGTCAAAAAAGCCGGTCGCTTTCCGGAGCTGAAAGACATGCCCTCAAACGTGTTCGAAGAGTACTTTCGAAGTTTTACCCTTGTGTTTAAACCGGAGGATTTGTTGCTGTGAGAGCATTCTGCCTGGTTCTGCTGATTGGCCTGGCGTGGTCCCCCGTCGGCTTGGCCCAACTGACTATCGAGATTACCGAGGGCCAGGACGACCCCACCTCCATTGCGGTGGTGCCTTTTGAGTGGCGGGGGCGAGGTGCACTGGCGGAAAACATATCGGATATTGTCGCTGCCGACCTGCAACGGGTAGGACAGTTTTCACCTGTCGCCAAGGAAGATATGCTGGGTTTTCCCAGTCAGTCCAGTGGTGTTTTTTTTCGCGACTGGCGTGCCATTGGCGCCGAGTATGTGCTGGTGGGCCAAATTAGCCAGACCAGCGCATCCGACCCCTATGTCGTGCAATACGAGTTGATGGATGTCTACCGCCAGGAGCGTATCCTCAACAAGCGGCTGCGCGGCACCCGGGGCCAACTGCGGGATATCGCGCACCAGATCAGCGACGACGTCTATGAAAAACTTACCGGTATTCGCGGCGCTTTTTCTACCCGTATTTTATTTGTGTCAGCCAAGAGCCTCGGCAAAGGTAAATTCAATTACCAACTCAAGCTTGCCGACTCCGATGGCGCTCGCCCTCGCACCCTGCTGGAATCTGCCGAGCCGATTATGTCTCCCACCTGGTCGCCAACCGGCAGGGAAATTGCCTATGTGTCTTTCGAGTCCTCCCGTCCGGCCATTTATCGCCACGAGGTGGCAACCGGACGACGTGAGAAACTCACCGACTTTCCGGGTATTAACGGCGCTCCGGCATGGTCTCCCAATGGCCGCTACATGGCCATGGTATTGTCCAAGGACGGCAGTCCCGATATTTACGTCATGGATCTTGGCACCCGCGCCCTGACCAAGGTCGCGGGGCATTACGCTATCGATACCGAGCCGGCGTGGATGCCAGATGGCAAGACTATATTGTTTACCTCTGACCGCGGTGGCAGGCCCCAGGTATACAAAGCCGATATTAAGGACGGCAAGGTCGAACGCCTGACCTTTACCGGCAGCTACAATGCCCGAGCGCGCTTTTTGCCTGAACGCAATGCCCTGGTATTGGTGCATCGTGCTGACAACGGCCGTGCCTTCCATATTGCCATACAGAGCCTCGAAACCGGTGCTATGCAAATTCTGAGCCGGACCGAGCTTGATGAGTCGCCCACGGTGGCGCCCAACGGTGCCATGTTAATGTACGCAACCCAGTACCAGGACCGCGGGATATTGGCCGCGGTAAGTGTTGATGGCAGCGTCAGGTTTCGCTTACCATCTAGCAACAGCGATGTTCGTGACCCCGCCTGGTCTCCGTACCTGAACTAAAATGACTATCCAAACTAGGAAATTTCACCATGATTGATCGAGCTATCCTGAAAACCGCGGTGAGTGTTTGTTTTGCCGCCGCACTTCTTGTGGGTTGTAGTTCAAACCCGTCGGAAGATGATATGGCCGCTGCGACCGACGTATACGGTCAACAGGACGCAGCTAAAGTAGATGCGGCCGATGGTCGGGGTTCCTTGCGGGGAGAGTCGCTGGATGATCCGATGGCAGCCGGCCTTGATACGGTTTACTATTTTGATTTCGACAAATCGGAATTGCGGGTCGATGTGCGTGCTGCGCTCGACGAGCAGGCTGTTTATTTGCGCAATAAAAGCGGCCTGATCCGCCTGGAAGGTCACGGTGATGAGCGGGGGACTCGCGAGTACAACCTCGCCCTGGCCGAACGTCGTGCCCGTGCTATTGCCAATTATCTTTCAATTCAGGGGGTTCCCAGTTCGCAGATAGAAACCATTAGCTACGGAGAAGAGAAGCCGGCCGCACTGGGCCACAATGAAGCGGCGTGGAGTAAGAACCGTCGCGTAGAATTGATTTACCTAGATTGATGGGCCGCTTCGTTCGCACACGGCGTAGTCTTGGTGGCAGCATTGTTGTCTGGGCACTCTCTGTGGTGCTGGCCCATGCGGCGGCGCCGGTAGAAGAACGCAACCGGACTGCGCAGCAGGGCTCCCCCCGGACGGCAGATCTGTTCTACCAGATGCAGCAATTGCAGCAGGAGATTATGGAATTGCGCGGCCAGTTGGAGGAGCAGTCGTACCGGGTGCGTCGCTTGGAAAAGCAGCGCCTCGAAGACTACGAGAGCCTCGACAAGCGGTTGCGGGAAGGCAGCCAGGGTCGCAGCAGTGGGTCATCATCGACAGCGGTGAACAGTAGCGCCGCAAGCAGTAAATCCCGATCGCAAAGCTCGTCGTCCAGCAGCTCAAAAAAGGTGGCAAGCTCGGCTGAGCGCGATGCTTATCAAAAGGCATTCCAGCAGTTAAAGAAACAACAGCTGGACGCGGCCCAGGGTTCTTTCGAAGCATTCATTCGCGAATATCCAGACGGCCAGTACACCGCTAACGCTTATTACTGGTTGGGCGAGCTCTATCTCACAGAGAGCAACCTGCCCAAAGCCCGCGGCACCTTTGACACTCTGGTGAAGCGTTTTCCTGATTTTCGCAAAACCCCGGAGTCGTCTTTCAAACTGGCCAAGATTTATGACCAGATGGGCGATCAGCAAAAATCGAAATCCCTATTGCAAAAAATTGTACGTGAGTATGGCCAGAAATCACCAACGACCGTAAGCCAGGCGAGTGCCTACCTCGACCAACATTTCCGCTAGGCATGCAATTGACGTAAACTGCCGCCCCCATCAAGCGCAGTCGCTCTAATCCTATGTCGCAAACCAATCTCAGAATTACTGAAATCTTTTACTCCCTACAGGGCGAAAGCCGCAGCCAGGGCTGTCCGACGGTGTTCGTGCGGCTGACCGGCTGCCCGTTGCGCTGCCACTATTGCGATACCGCCTACGCCTTCAGCGGCGGAGAGATGATGCCCCTGGCTGATATAGCGCAACGGGTGGCGGGCTATAAACCCCGTTTTGTTACGGTGACCGGCGGTGAACCCCTGGCCCAGCCTGGCTGTCTGGATCTATTGCGCACGCTCTGCGACCAGGGTTATGAAGTGTCGCTGGAAACCAGTGGCGCTCTGCCGATTGCCGGGGTCGACCCCCGGGTGGTGGTGGTGCTGGACTTAAAAACTCCGGCCAGCGGCGAGATGAGTAAAAATGACTACGCTAACCTGCCACTGTTGAAGCCCATCGATCAGCTCAAGTTTGTTATTTGCAATTACGAAGACTACCAGTGGGCGCGGATGCAACTCGACCTTCACAGTCTTGGCGAGCGGGTCTCTGATGTGTTGTTTTCACCCGGTTTTGGCGAAGTAGAGCCGCAGCAACTTGCCGAGTGGATTCTGGCAGACAACTTGCCGGTGCGTATGCAGATCCAGTTGCACAAACTGTTGTGGCAAGATGCGGCAGGGCACTAGGGAGGAACGCGTGAGCGAAGCGAAAAAGGCAGTGATACTGCTGTCAGGCGGGCTTGATTCAGCCACTGTGTTGGCCATTGCTAAAGACGCCGGTCATGACTGTTACACTCTCAGTTTCGACTATGGCCAGCGCCATCGCGCCGAGTTGCTGGCGGCCCAGCAATTGTCCAGCCATATGCAGGCCATCAGCCACAAAGTGGTGCGCCTCGATATGGGCACAATCGGTGGCTCGGCTCTTACCGATATGCAGATTGCCGTGCCGGAAGAGCAGGGCGAGGGCATTCCCGTGACCTATGTCCCGGCTCGCAATACGGTCTTTTTGTCGCTGGCCCTGGCCTGGGCAGAAGTGCTGCAATCCAGCGATATCTATATTGGGGTCAACGCTGTCGACTACTCCGGCTATCCCGACTGCCGACCCGAATACATCGCTGCATTCCAGCAGATGGCGAATCTGGCCACCCAGGCCGGCTGCGAAGGCCACCGGATGACGATTCACACCCCCCTGATTGATCTCAGCAAAGCCGATATCATTGCCCGAGGCAGCAAGCTCGGCGTGGATTACGCCCGCACCATCTCCTGCTACCAGGCGGATAACCGTGGCTACGCCTGTGGTCGTTGTGATAGCTGCCGCCTGCGTCAACAGGGATTTCGCGAAGCCGGCGTGCCAGATCCCACCCAATATTATGTTTAAGCCCCAGAAATTTCGTCGCAAGGCTTGAGTTTTCCCCTGAAATCAGTACCATGTGCGCCTCTTCCAAGGGTCGTTAGCTCAGCTGGTAGAGCAGTTGGCTTTTAACCAATTGGTCGCAGGTTCGAATCCTGCACGACCCACCAAATACTAAAAAGGGCTGCCCGCAAGGGTGGCCCTTTTTAGTATTTGGAAGGTTGCGCGGAAAGAACCTGCCGGTTCGACAAAACGCGCGAGCGTTTTGCAACGAGCGCCGTGAGGCGCGAAGCCCGCAGGGCCACAACAGGTCGGTCGCGACAGCGGCCAGGCTGTTGTGGTTCATCCTGCACGACCCACCAAATACTAAAAAGGGCTGCCCGCATGGGTGGCCCTTTTTAGTATTTGAAAGGTTGTTGCGGAAAGAAGCTGCCGGTTCGACAAAACGCGAGAGCGTTTTGCAACGAGCGCCGTGAGGCGCGAAGCCCGCAGGGCCACAACAGGTCGGTCGCGACAGCGGCCAGGCTGTTGTGGTTCATCCTGCACGACCCACCAAATACTAAAAAGGGCTGGCCGTTAGGGTGGCCCTTTTTGGTATTTGAAAGGTTGTTGCGGAAAGAGCCTGCCGGTTCGACAAAACGCGGGAGCGTTTTGCAACGAGCGCCGTGAGGCGCGCAGGGCCACAACAGCCGCGGGGCTCTCTCAGCCAGCTATTGACTTGCCCTTCGAGCCTAGATCGTCGAATGCTTCCTGCAGCCGGGCAACCACACCCTTTTCGCCTTCACGCAGCAGTTTGCGGGGATCGTACTGCTTCTTGTAGGGGGTCCCATCGTCGGGGTCGATCTGGTACTCGAAGGCGCGATGGTTGGCATCGACAAACTTGCCAACAGCCTGGGAAAAGGCAAACTGGGTATCGGTGTCGATATTCATCTTGAACACCCCGTAGCTGACGGCCTCTGAGATCTGCGCCTTCTCCGAGCCGGAGCCGCCGTGAAAAACCAGATTCAGCGGATTTTTGCCGGTCGCGTGCTGTTTCTCCACCAGGTCCTGTGAGTTCTTCAGGATCTCAGGGCGCAGCTTGACATTGCCCGGCTTGTAAACGCCGTGCACGTTGCCAAAAGATGCAGCGACGGAGAAGTGGCCGATCGGGGTCAATTTCTCGTAGGCTTGCAGCACATCCTCGGGTTGGGTGTAGAGCTTGGAGTTATCGGCACTGGCATCGAGGTCGGAGCCGACGCCGTCTTCCTCGCCGCCGGTGACGCCGAGTTCTATTTCCAGGCTCATGCCCATCCTTGCCATTCGCTCCAGAATGCGAGCGCTTTCACTGAGATTGAAATCGATTGGCTCCGCGGACAGATCGAGCATGTGCGAGCTGTACAGTGGCTGGCCAGTGGCTTCGAAATACTTCTCGCCCTCGTCGAGCATCGCCTCGACCCAGGGAATGAGCCCCTTATTGGCATGGTCGGTGTGCATGGCTACGCAAATGCCGTACTCTTTTGCCAGCAAGTGCGCGTGCCTGGCGGCCGCAACGGCTCCCAACACCTTCGCCCGAAAACCATCCGCCATGCCCTGGCCCGCGTAAAACTGCGCCCCACCGTTGGACAACTGAATAATCACATCTGACTTTGCCTCTGCCGCTGCTTCAAGAACCGCGTTCAAAGTGTTGGTGCTGGTAACATTGACGGCCGGAAAAGCGTATCCGCCGGCTTTCGCCGCAGCGATCAGGGCCTTATATTCGTCGCCGGTGACGACACCGGGGCTGAGCTTGGTCATGTGAGACTCCTCATTCGTTATTCGATGATTTCAACGTAGAAAGCACACCCTCAACGAAGCACGACAGGTGCGGGGGTGCTACCGCAGGATCGACGCTGGACGTGACCCAAGCCTCACCCCATTCAAGTCGTATTTCCCGATTGTGGCGCAATACTGTTGCCAGAATGTTACAGCGGCGCGATTGAATGGAAATAAAGCCCAGAAAACGGGGTCAGAGACGAATGGCACTTACTTAAGCGGATGTACCCCAGTGTGCTCGATCCGCGGTACGCCGTGAATCCCTCCCTGGAGGCTCGACTGCGGCATCCCTGCCGCAGACGCCCGCGGATCGAACACACCGGGGCTCCGCAAATCACTGTAGTGGCGTTAAGTAAGTGCCATTGGAGTCAGAGACCATTACTTGGGTTGTTACCCGTTGACCTGCCGGTTGACTCCCGGTCCTACCTATATCTCTCATCTATCAGCCGTTGCGCACTCATCGGCTGTTCTGTGATTCTATGAAGCCTTTCCTAAGCTAAACCCTTGGAAATCGTCTCTGACCCCATTTTGGGGCTGCAGTGACACAGGGATTTGGCAGGAAGGTCGGACTGCCCGGGCATTCTAAGCCACCGTACCGTTACATGCTACCAACCTTCATCTCTCGCTTTTCGGAATTTGCTGGGTGAGAGCCCCGTCCAGCTCCGGAAAGCGTGAGAGAAGTTCTGTGGCGAGTTAAAACCACAGCGTTCGGCGATCTGTTGGATAGACAGATTGCTGTACAGCAGGCTATCGCATGCAACCGCCTTGCGTTCTTCATCCAGGATCTTCTGAAAGCTTGCCTGCTCCTGCTGCAGCTTTCTGCGCAGTGTGCGCGGAGCACAGCACAGGCGCTCAGCTACCTGCTCGATACTGGCGAAGTGACCGGGCTTGATGAGGTGAATTGTCCGCCGTACTTCCTCAACAAAATCCTGCCGGCCATGCAAACGCATCAGTTGGTTCTGGCAAAGACTTTGCACTGCCTCGAATACTTGCTGGTCGTAGGTGCTCACTGTGTCGTACAGCGGCTCGCTGGAATACTGAACCTCTACTGTATCCCGGGAGAAAAGGACCGGGCACTGGAATATCGCTTGGTAGCGTGATGCTTGCGGGGGAGGCGGGATATCCAGTGTTATCTGCTCTGGCTTCAGCGCAGTGCCGCTCAAATATTCGGTGCCAACCTGTATGACCGCCAGCATCCTGTCCATGCAGAATTGCCGTGCTTCACCCAGGGGTTGCTCTTCTGTGAAGCGGTGGGTAACCAGACTTCCCTCCAAACGAGTGGCCCACCCCACATGCTGGTAAAAAAGATCGTAGTATTCATGACCCAGCTGGATCGCACTGTTAACGGTGTCCGCAGCCGCTAGCAGGTACCCATGGGAGCCCCTTTGAGTCATGGTGATTGAAAACCCCACGTCCAGCCCGATGCCCGGTGGGCCCGCTATCGCCAGATTCTGGTAAAAGGCGAGGGCCTGATGTCGACCGATGACAGTGTAGGGGTCTTCCAGGGCTCTTTCATCCAGACCGGTATCGCGGAATAGTCTAGGCCCTGGCAGCCCCAGTTTCAGTGCTGTGTGGTAGGGCGCCTGCAGCACCAGCGAGAAGCAGGGCAGATCTCCCGCCTCTCGCCGCCATTTATTTTTCATATTCTGTTCCCTTGCCCACTCGCTCACTTGGCCGGAATTCAGCTTTATTCAGCCTTATTGCCTATTCTCACGAATTGTTAATGTGAATACACTAACAAAAGCGGAGCCGGAGCCGATGTTGGACTTGATTTTTCTCGACTCAACAACTTCGAGGGTGAATTGAAGCGATGTCTGTTACTGCGAAAGGAGCCGTCATATTTTCATTACTGCGGGAAGATCTGCACTTGGCCGGGGTCCATTCGGCAAAAGCTCAGCGCTTGCCAAAGAAGTTGCCAGGGCTGTTTGCTCGGACATCAACGACGATAGTGGCCCATAAGCAGTACCAGGCATTAAAAGCCGCCGGTGGCCGGGCCATTTCTTCAGGAGTGGATCTGTTCCAGGAAAAAGTTGTCGAGGCGAAGATCGACAATACTATTGCCGCTAACGGCAACTGCAGTTCTCCAAAGTTTAAACCATTTATATTCACTGGAATTGGCAAAATGAAAGCAAAAATTCAGATGATGATACTTGCGCTGTCGTTCTCGGCGGTGACGTCTAATGCTCAGGAAATATCTGCTTATATGGGGGGTGATGTAACGCTTACTGAAGCCCCGAATGGTGCCATCGTCAGAGAAGAGGTTTTAACGATAGTTCCTCAAATCACCTATGCGGAACCTACCATCGACAAAGTTGCCGAAGGTGTCTGGTCTATTGGAGGATACTCGCTTGCGAATACATCGGTCATTGAGGGGGATGACGGCTTAATAGTCTATGACACCGGGGACACCCGGAAAGAAGCAGAGCATATCCGTAAAGCCATCGAGACAATTAGCGACAAGCCGATCAAGGTGATTATCTATAGTCACTCTCACTATGCCATGGGTGCCGGAGCTTTGGTCGACAATCCAGAGGACGTAGTTGTTATTGGTCATCCAAAACTCAATGAAACCGTTGATAGTAGCCTTAAGGGTGGAGGCGCACCCTCCGCCATTCCAGAGGTTGGCCCTATCATGACCGCACGCACAATGTCTCACTTTGGCTTGCTGTTGCCAGAAGAGGGCCCGGATGCCGGTGTTGCTGCCAAACTGGACATGGGCAAGCCTATCGCTTTTCTACCTGCAACCAGGACTGTCGAAGACGGTGAAGAGCTGGAACTGCTCGGCGTTAAGCTGCAATTTTTCACGGAATATATGTCTGATGATTACAATCTGACAGTTTGGGTGCCAGAAAAAAAGGCGGTTTTGAATAATTTTTTCTGGCCTGGCACCCCAAATATCTACTCTCTTCGTGGCGGTGTTTACCGATCCCCTTTAGATTGGCGCGATGGCCTAAAGGTCATTCGGGATTTGCAGCCTGAGATGCTGCTAAACACGCACGCGCGTGCTGTAGTGGGCAAAGAAAAAGTAATGAATACACTAACGCTCTATATGGATATGATTAGTTTTACCTACGATCAAACTTTGCGTGGAATCATGCGAGGAATGGGGCCTGACGATTTGCGCCACTTCGTAAATATTCCTCCATACTTCAACGAAATACCAGAGAATTTCCAGGGATACGGAGAGTCTGTCCACTTTCCTGAAGCAATCTATCAGTATGTTATTGGTTGGTTCGACTGGGACAGTACCAAGCTGTTTAAGATTGCCCCTGAAGAAGCTGCTTTGCGTACCGTTGACCTGATGGGTGGCAAAAAGAAAGTCCTGAAAGCGACTAGAGCAGCATTTGATAAAGAGGAATTCGCCTGGGCGGCTGAGCTCGTTCAAAATCTTTATCTGTTGGATATGAAGGATAAAGAAGTACGCCAACTTAAAGCTGATATCTTGCGGCAGTTGGCTTACCGAACAACCGGTTCAATTTCAAGGGGCTTTCTCTTGAGCGAAGCTCAGGCACTTGAAGGGAAAATTGAAGCGCCCTTGGTCATTCTTCCTTCCCCTGAAATTATCGCGGGATCGCCAGCGACCTTCGTCGATTATTACCGCATCTATATCGATCCTGATAAAAGTAAAGACACCGACAAGGTCATTGAGTTTGTATTTACTGACCAGCAAGACCAGAGTGTTGCACTGCATATCAGAAGAGGTGTTGTCGAATTTGTTCCAGAACCTTCAAGCTATCTGAAACAAGCTGATTTTGTGTTGGAACTGGATGGTGAAACCTGGGCGGAGCTCTATTTGAATTCGATCCCTTTAGCTGAGGCTATTGCTAGCGGGAAAGTGAACGTTGAGGGCGACCAGAAAGAACTGGAGGGGATCTTTGATATGTTCGACAAGTTCGATTCAAGCAAAAATTATTTGGTGCCGCCGTTAGAGAACTGATTTTTGAAGGTAAAAAATGTCGTCAAGACAGGAGCAAGAAATTGAATACCACTAAAAGAACTTCCCCCGTCGTATTTGCATTGCTGGTTTTGGTAAGTGCCACTTTCGCACAGGCACAAGAACCGCAATATGCTGCTGATGTGCCGGAATTCCTGCTTACCCCGGACAAGGTAGAGACCGAATTCCTTGGAGACCTCGAATTTTTTGATGGTATGCCCAGTGAAGCTACGGTTGAGAAGGCCTACGGGCCATTGGGGTCAGAGTAAAAACTTCCGGCCATTGGGGTCAGGGCCATTGGGGTCAGAGGGCCATTGGGGTCAGAGTAAAAACTTCCGGCCATTGGGGTCAGAGTAAAAACTTCCAAATATAGTTTTTACTCTGACCCGAATTGCAAGAGTAAAAACTTCCAAATATAGTTTTTACTCTGACCCGAATTGCAATGAGCAACAGTGCGGGAAAGGCGATCCGCCAAGAAGTACGTAGCTGGCAGTTGCCCAAACGCAGTGACAAATCCATTGAGGACCTGTCGCGTATGTTCGGAGCCAAGATCCAGGGCTGGATTAACTACTATGGTCGTTTCTATCGTTCTGCGATGTACATGACACTCAGGCACATCAACGGGAAGTTGGTGTGGTGGGCAATGAGGAAGTTCAAGAAGCTGAAACGTCATCGGCGCCGTGCTGAGCACTGGCTGGGACGTGTAGCCAAGAAGTTTCCTTCACTGTTTCCACACTGGCGGGTGGGCTTATTACCGACGGTTGGGTAAGGGGAGCGCAGTGAGTCGAGAGGTTCATGCTGCGTTCTGCGAGAGGCCGAGGGTGCGATTCCCTCGGCCTACTCTCCGGGTTTGCGCGTTTCAGCACGAAGACGATGCGGAACGCTTCTTCCGGGTGCTACCGAGTAGGCTGAAGAAATTTGGTCTTGAGGTAGCGCAGGAGAAGACCCACAAGCTTCCGTTCAGCCGCCGTGACCTAAGGAAAGGCAAGCGATTCATCTTTGTAGGGTTTGAATTCTACTGGGATTATGATCGTCAGGGCCAGGCGAGGGTAAAGCGACGAACGGCGCCGCATTTGATGGTGATCGGGGTAGGAATCTTTCATCGAATAGCCACCTCTATTTCGACCAGATTTAGTCTGAAATACGCGTGACACTGGTCGAAATGATCTAACATGTCCCTGGATCTGCATATTGTATTCAATGGCTTATGAGTTTGTCAGAGTCGACTAACTCGATGCCAGCAGCCTGACGGGTCTCGCCTTCTCCATAAAACGAATGCTCGCCATGAAATAAGCAGAAGAAAAATACCCATTACCCATATGGCCAATGCTGCGATCGGGTTGTCAATTGCGAACAGAACAGGCAATAGCAGCGCGCGAACAATGGCCCTCAAAACCGGGCGCGGTTCGATATACTCTGCCAGTGGCGGTGAGTAGCTATAGTACCAATCAATGAAAACACGTCCCGCTGCGAACCTCGCCAATGTATGGTCACGGAAATGCCGAAGTTTGTCTAAACGCTCGTCGAAAGGTGTGCCATAGGCAGCGGTGGCAACAAAGCATAGCGACCCACCTCCGCCGCCTGTTCCTTCATAATCAGGTACACCAGGGCAATCTCCTGTAACAGGGTCGATAGTCCCCCCATCCGAGGCCACATTATTTTCCGGAACGTAGTCTCCATCCGTCGTGGTTACAGTTGCGGTTACACTATGCTCCTGGGTTTGAGTGTTAGAAAATAGATCTGAAGACGCTGAAACCTCCACACGCTCACCGGCAGAAATAGATGGCCAGTTGCAAGCCAGACCCGAACACCCGGGTGAAATCAGCTCAAATCCAGGTGCCATATATGCCGTTTCAGAAACAGTCAGCACTACATTTCGAGCTTCATCCGGGCCGCTATTAGTGACCACGAATTGTCGGGTGATCACTTGATCGCCGCATACTAGAGTTGAGGTGGGTCCATCAATTTGGCTGATCGAGACATCTACACAGCGTTCAATTCCTGGCAACTTGAGCGCAGTAGAAGCGACAGCATAGCGGCCAGCTGCATCATCAGGCGCCAGCAGCTTAGCAGAGTTAATAATGCATGCCGGTTGAGGTGTGGCTGTGACTACTGCCGGCAAGGTCATAATTTCTTCCTCTCCGACTGCAATATCGCCGACTACCCATAATCCCTTACTTGAATCATAGTCTCCTGAACTGGTGAAAGCAGCTAATCCATCGGGTATAGCCAGCCCCTGTGGCAATTTATCTTCGACAATCACTCCGGTTGCCGGTTTCTCACCGACATTTGTTACTACTATCGTAAATTCAACCGGCTGCGCGCCGATGGGGACGGGATTGTCTACTGATTTTTCGATTTTCAAGTCGAGCACTTCGGCTTGCAATCCGCTGACAATATCAATCTGGCTTTGGATTCCCAGCATATCTTCATTGGTAGCTACATCACCCAAAGATACCACTCCAACTCCTGAACGAAAGAGAGTGACTCCATCGGGAGAAGGTGATCCATCGGGAAAATTGTTCGGCATAATTCTGTCGCCAGCGTTCCACGAAATAAGGCGACTGTCATTACCCGTTAGTGAGAGTGTTGTAGTGGGAGCAGTTAAACTGAAATCATTCATTGTGTCGTTGAAAAATGATGGATCACGTGCGGTGGTCCCAACATCCAGGTTGAAAAGATTTATATTGACTCGAAAGTCACCCAAAAATGGATTTTCATTCGTTGCTTTTAGCTCGATGACGTAATTGCCAGTGGCATTATCGAACGCAAAACGCAATTGAACCAGGTCGGGTGAAGCCCCCAACTGATCAAAGGCTGGATCAGTTGTCAAAAGGACTAGTGGCGCAGCGTTTATCGACCCCATCAAGGTAACTGAACACACTGCAGAAAGAAGGCTCATTATTCTCTTCATTTGCACACCCTGTCACTAGCCTCGTTACAAATAACAATACAAAAACTACTGTTAATAGTGACTATAGGAAATTGGCATGAATTTTGTTTTGATATGGGTCAAGGGATGAAAAGGCTGGATCACCGAGACAGGTCTATCTCGCTCGCGCTACAGAGGCCAGGCTTTACCACCGCCCAAAGCACTGTCGAGCCTAGTTATGCCCATGATCCCCCCGAAAGCGCGATTGAATGGGTTCGATATGGTATCGAAAGCCAAGCATTGTTAGGATGCAGGCTAAATCCACCTAAAAACATTCACACATTTCGCTTGATAACGTTCAAAAGCGGGGGCTGGTTGCATGAAATTTAATCTTACCCACTTCCTTATCGCGGTGCTTTTCCTCGCCAGCTGTGCGGCGATTACCACCCAGACTCTGGAGCAGAAATTCGGCAAATCCGAGCCGAGAGAAAGAGTGGTGCAACAACTTCCCGCCAATGCAGTTGATTACTGGCACGATGTGAAACCGGTGACCGAGAAACGGTGCATCGTCTGCCATGGCTGCTATGATGCGCCCTGTCAACTGAAAATGACGTCAATCGAGGGGATGGTTCGTGGTGCCAGCGCGGAAAATGTCTATGACACAACTCGCCTGACCCCCGCCCAGCCGACCCGCCTGTTTGAAGATGCGCAAACCGTTGCGCAGTGGCGCGACAAGGGTTTTACCCCGGTATTTAACGAATTTTCCAATTCCCCGCAGGCCAATCGTGAGGCCAGCGTGATGTACCAATTGCTGCAACTGAAACAAACCAATCCGCTCCCCGATGTCAAGCAACTGCCAAAGGCGTTTGACCTGTCCCTGAATCGGAAACAGTTTTGCTCGACACCGGACCAACTCCCTGAGTACCGCGACAAACATCCGCTATGGGGCATGCCCTATGCTTTGCCCGGCCTGCCAGAAAATGAGCAGGACGTGTTACTGTCCTGGATAGAGCAGGGCGCGACCTATACGCCGCGCGCTGCTTTGGCGACGGTATTCACAGACCAGGTTCAGGATTGGGAGGTGTTTTTTAACGGCGACAGTCTGAAACAACAATTGATGAGCCGCTATATTTATGAGCATCTGTTCCATGCCCACCTGTACTTTTCTGAGTTGGGACAGCCACAATTTTTTCGCATGGTACGCTCGTCTACTCCCCCCGGTGAGCCAATCAAAATTATTGCGACACGCCTGCCTATCGATAACCCGGGTGTTGAGCGCGTTTATTATCGGCTGCAAGCAGTGCTTGGCAGCATTGTTGAAAAAGCGCATTTGCCCTATGCGCTGAATGGTGCGCGTAAGCAGCGCTGGCAGCAACTGTTTGTCGATGCAGACTATGAGGTGAAGGCCCTGCCAGGCTATGCTGCTGCCGAGGCTTCGAATCCCTTTGTTACCTTTGGCAGTATGCCTGTGCAGTCGCGCTATGCGTTTATGCTGGATGAAGCAGAGTTTACCATCATGGGCTTTACCAAAGGCCCAGTGTGTCGCGGCCAGGTTGCGGTAGACGTTATACAGGATCATTTCTGGGTGTTTTTCCTCGACCCAACTGCTCCCAAAGCGCTTAAGTACCAGGAGTTTTTGGCCAGCGATGCTGCCAGTATCGAGTTGCCGGCAGCCAATGGCAGTAATGCTCGCCCGTTGCATTTCTGGCTGAAGTACAAAAAGCAACAAGAGGCGTTTCTTGCCAGGCAAATTAAATATATGGAAAGCCACGCCACTACCAGCAGCAATCCTCTAGATGCTATTTGGTATGGCGATGGCAGTAATTCCAATGCGGCGCTGACTATATTTCGGCATGTGGATAGCGCATCGGTCTCCAGGGGGCTCCTCGGCCAGCCCCCCAAAACTGCCTGGATAATTGATTACAGCCTGTTGGAGCGGATCCACTATCTGCTGGTGGCGGGTTACGATGTCTTCGGCAACGTATCCGCGCAGTTGAACACACGCCTTTATATGGATTTCTTGCGTATGGAGGGCGAGTCCAATTTCCTGCTTATGCTGCCGGAATCGGCCCGTAAAAAGACACTCGATATTTGGTACCAGGGAGCCAGTAAGGAAACACTGAGTTATCTTGCCGGGCCGGTCTTTCCCAAAAACTGGGAGCCGAAAATAGCCTACAAAACCGATAAGCCCAAGCTGGAGTTATTCACAATGCTTGAGGACAGGCTCAAACCGGTACTTCCAATCCGGCAGACTTTAGCTGGCATTAGCAATCCGCAGTTATTGGTGCAGCTGGAGCGCCTGCAAAAGCTGGTGGGAAAGCCGGTATCTTTATTGCCTCCAGTGGCCTTCCTGCAGATACAGGGCGACTCAGGAAGCCAATGGCTGAGCTTGGTTCACAATGATGATTATTCGAATTTAACGTCGGCCTTGAAGCAGCAAAAAAATCGGCTTCCGGCGGGGGATACCCTAACTCCGGTGCCGGGCTTTATCGGTGCCTACCCCAATGCTTTCTATACGGTTAAGGAATCCGGGATGGAAGCGTTTGTCGATGCCGTCAGTGCGTTGGCAACTGAGAGCGATTACTCGACCTTCCTCGATAGCTACGGCATTCGCCGGACCGACTCACGATTCTGGTCGCACAGCGATGATCTGCACAAGGCCTTTTGGGAAATTGACAAAATCAGTTACGGTAGTTTTGATTTCAACCGTCTTGAGAATCGCTAGGAGGAAACGGGGTCAGAGACCGTTTCCTGGGTTGTCACCCTTGGTCCTGCCGGTTGACTCCCGATCCGATGTGAATCGGCCATCAACCAGCCGTTGCCCAGTCATCGATCGTTCTGCGATTCCATGAGGCCTTTCCTAAGCTAAACCGTTAGAGATCGTCTCTGACCCGAATGGCACTTACTTAAGCGGATGTACCCCAGTGTGTTCGATCCGCGGTACGCCGTGAATCCCTCCCTGGAGGCTCGACTGCGGCATCCCTGCCGCAGACGCCCGCGGATCGAACACACCGGGGCTCCGCAAATCACTGTAGTGGCGTTAAGTAAGTGCCATTGGTCTCTGACCCCATTGCATGCGAATGACCTGCACCCAAAGGGCATATAGATGCAGCGACTCAGTATCCGGGAGAGTGATCAACTCTGATAAGCATCTGCAAAAGTGCCTCTGCATTGAGCCGACACAAGGCTCGCCCTGCTGCTGTTTTTGTGTGTATTATGTGTCGCAGTCCTTCCCGTCAAAGGTGTATGCCCTGTTGGCGGAGGTTGACAGTAAATGAGAATAACGTCATTTGAAGCCACATTACCAGATCAAAACAGCTCAGCTAAGCGGTTTTTCCCCCCGCCGGGCGCCACGATTTATAAATCGTGGTACGTCTCTCATGGGCAGCCTCCTTCCCATTGTCACGGCCCTTTGGGCCAGTGGTTGTGCGACGGTGTCCTCTGACATGGAGCTGCGAGCGACAACTGCAGTGCTGCCCTCGCCCAGGCAGGGAGTTGAAGCCGACGGCCGGGCCCGTTTCAGGGGACTTTTCTGTGCTTTGGCAGATAGTCATGGGGTGCCGCAGACCCGCTCGGGCGATGCCTGCGAAGCGCTGCTGTGGCGTCTTGCGGACGAACCGGCCAGCGAGCGGGACATGGTGCCGCCGCCGCTTGATACCCGTCTTCAGGTGGTGGTTGGTGGCGCTTTTTCCGATTGCTTTGGCACTGCCTCGATAGCGTATCGCGACGGTATCACCGCTCTCGAGGCCTCCGGGTTGCAGATCACAGAGGTCGCGATCAGCGGTCGTTCCAGCGCCGGTTACAATGCCAAAGCCATCGCCGAAGCGATGAAAGACATTCCGGCAGGGCCTGTTGTGTTGCTGGGCTACTCCAAGGGTAGCGTGGATATACTGGAATTTCTCGCGCATTACCCGGAACTGGCAGCGCGGGTCAAGGCGGTGATCAGCGTAGCCGGACCAGTGTTTGGCAGTGAGCTCGCCGAGCGCGGAGACTGGGCCTATGATGTGTTTCTCGAGCGCGCCTTCTCGGGCCGCTGCAATCCGGGTGACGGTGGTGTGCTGCACAGCCTGCTGCCCGATGTCAGACTACAGTGGCTGGCAGCACACCCGCTGCCGGAAAATATCCGTTTTTACTCACTGCTGGCATTTACCAGCAGTGAACATATGGCGCGGGCGTTAGGGATCAGCTGGAAAATACTCGGTGCGACAGACTCGCGCAATGATGGCCAGATTACGATCGCCGAGGGCGTGTTGCCCGGCTCAACCCTGTTGGGCTATGCCAATGCTGATCATTGGGGCGTAGCTATCGATATAGAGGAAGAATTAAGCTTTCTGGCTGAGCGCGCCGATCCGGCGCCTTATCCTCGCGCCCTGATGTTTGAAGCGCTTATCCGCTTTGTCAGTGGTGATCTCAGGGCGCAGGCCGGCGGCGCTGGCGTCGGTACCACCGGCTCGGCTCTGCCTGTCGCAGCGCCCACCGACGGTGTACGCCAGGCAGCGCGATGAAAGGGTGGTTTGCAGGGACCACTGGCCGTGGCCTGCGTTTCATTTTGTGCACTGGGACGCTCTTGTTCCTCGGTGCCTGCTCCAGCTTCGCGCCCCAGGACCTGCCGCCATGCGTGGAAGACTGCCCGGTGTACACACAGACCAGGCGCGATGTGACCGTCACCACCAATATCCTCAGCGATGAACAGGCGGAGAGCCTTTATGGGCTCGACCTGGCAAGCGTCGGTTTGCAGGCTATCTGGCTGCGCATTGAGAATAATGCGGACCACAGCCACTGGTTCCTGGTGTCCGCCATGGACCCTAATTATTTCGCCCCGGATGAGGCGGCCGCGCTATTTGATTTCGGGCTTTCGGAGGAAGACGAGAAGCGAGCCAGGGCGCGTTTTCGGGATCTTGCGATACCACTCAAGACCCGCGCGGGCGGAGTGACAGAAGGTTACGTTCTGGCACCGCGCCACGAGGGCGGACGCTACCTTGTGGTTATTCTTGCCGGCCGCCAGCATGTGCTTGACTTTGGATTTGGCGTGCCGCTGCCCGATGGCGATTTCGACTTCGAACAGCTTGACCCGGCCAGGATATATGTGGATCTCGACCGCCCCGATCTCGACCTGCCGCAGCTGCGGGCGCGACTGCGGGAGCTTCCCTGCTGCACGGCCAATGAAGAGGGCGATGCTGCTGGTGACCCGCTCAATCTGGTCATCGTCGGCAATATAGGTGACGTTCTGGCATCCCTGTCACGCGGTGGTTGGTCTTTCACCCACCGCATCGATTTCGACACGATACGCCGCCTTGTCGCTGCGGCGATTTCAGGCGCAGCCTACCCGGTGGCACCGGTGAGTTCTCTTTACCTGTACGGCCGTCCCCAGGATCTCGCGCTGCAGAGGGCACGTAATACCATACTGCAGCGCAATCATTTGCGGCTGTGGCTGGCGCCATTTCGCTTTGAGGGCAGCTCGGTCTGGGTAGGGCAGGTAAGCCGCGACATCAGCGTCAAACCAACCTTGCTTAGCTCCACTTTCACCACCCATGTGATAGACCCGAATGTAGATGAAGCCCGAGAGCACCTGCTGCAGAGCCTGATGGTCGCAGGTGTGCTGCAACGCTTTGCCTTTGTCGCCGGTATCCCACCGGCACCCGCGTCTGCGCCGCGGTTCAATCTTACCGATGATCCTTATTTTACAGATGGACTGCGGCTGTTTATGCAGCTGAACGGGCGCGGGACAACCTCGCCCGAGGATGTGGAGTTCCTCGACTGGCAGAAGAGCCGGGACCCACTCGGCGGCGAGAGGTAGGCTGACCTGGTCACCGCCTCCTGATGAGGACAGTTTGGCGGGCACCCCGCTGGGCGGCACCCCGCTGGGCGGCACCCCGCTGGGCGGCACCCCGCTGGGCGGCACCCCGCTGGGCGGCACCCCGCTGGGCGGCACCCCGCTGGGCGGCACCCCGCTGGGCGGCACCCCGCCGGGCGGCACCCCGCCGGGCGGCGCTCCGCACTGCGGCTTTCCTGCCGATTTGTCGCTGGATGCCGGAGTATCGACAGAGGTGCAACAGCGCGACAAACTGGATCGGCCGGGCGGCCTCCCGCCGAGTAGCAAGTTTTGTGTGCGGGTAACACCATCGAAGCGGGGAAGCCGACGTAAGCGGCGTCAACCTACCGGGCAAAGCCGGCTGGACAAAACGCCCGCCAAGCGCCATGCGTCGATGACCTGCACCCAAAGGGCATAAACATGCAGCGTCTAAAGCGGGTGTTCAATTGGGCCGCATCGGGATCGATCCGGAGGCGGCCCCATTGAGCCCTGCGAGCGATGCGCCGGTCAGGTTAAGATCATTGTCGAAGCGTCGACTCGCTGCATTGAAGATGCGAGAGTCGCACCACGGTTGTTATTGTGAGAATTCTGGCGCATCTGAAGAATAAAGCGCCCTCCGCCGGGATGGCTCTGCTTCCAGAGGACCGTGCCCCACCGCCGCAAGCTCGACTCTCCGACTGAATCAAGGAAGATTCTCATCATCTCTGTTGCTGCCTCGAGGAAGCGGTGAGCTTACTGTTGGCCAGCCGTCAGGAATTAGGCTGAAATCGCGGAAAAAGCCGGGTGTCGCGAAGTGAAATATCGCGGGAATTGAGTGGTTTCGGTGGGTAAGGCGCTGGATCAGCGGCTGTCCAGCTGTTGTCGACTTCGGGAAAGATGTGTTCTATTCTCCCTATACTGCGATGTAATCGGTGTCTTGTTTGGACCAACAACTAGAAACTTGCTAACCATCGCGAAGAGACAATATTGAACTCGACTTAAAGCCTACCCTATCTGGAAACGATGCACTCTAACTATGATGCCAACCCTCACAAGTCCTAGCTTTCGGCGGAACAACTTTGACCTGATTCGTCTCTTCGCTGCGTCGCAGGTAGCAATATTACATGCGCTTCATATCATGGGAGTTGAGGCAGACGGCATTTGGGATCGAATGCTGTTCTTGCTGCATATTTTCCCCGGAGTGCCAATTTTCTTTTTTGTCAGTGGTTACCTTATTACCCGCTCTTTTGAGTCGAACTCGCGAATATCAGAGTACGCTGCGAACAGGATCCTTAGAGTTTACCCGGGCCTGATTACAGCGATATGTCTGTCATTCCTGTTGATATTCCTTAGCGGGTACATGGCTAGCGTCCATGAACCCTTTTCAGCCTGGTTGAAGCTTTTCCTAGCCAAATCAAGCATTCTACAGTTTTATAACCCCGACTTTATGCGCAGCTACGGCGATGGAGTCCTCAATGGTAGTTTATGGACCATCACCGTCGAATTACAATTTTATGTGATCGTACCCATAGTGTACTTCCTGTTAAGGCTCGATAAGGGCGGCAACGCAAAATTGTTGATGCTTATATTTGCCTTTTTCGTTATCAATCGAGTGTTCAGTTATTTCTCCGGCAGTTATAACGAGCACCTTTTATACAAACTGGCAAAGGTATCTTTCGCGCCGTGGTTCTACATGTTTCTGGTTGGAATGTTCTTTCAACGGAACTTTGAATACTTTCATAAACTGTTGGCGGGCAAATTCTTATACTTGCTTGCGATATACATAGTTATTGGTTATTTTGCCTCAATGCACGAAGCCGACTACGGGAACAATATAGACCCGCTGTTCTATCTGCTGCTGGTGCCGCTGGTTTTTTCTTCTGCATACTCCAATCCTGGCATGGCGAAGCGTATTACACGGGGTAACGACTTCTCCTACGGCATCTACATTTACCATATGCCCATAGTCAATTTCCTGATATATCTTGGTTTCTCTGGAAGTGTATTCTGGAGCTTTGTAGCGTTACTCATCACTGTAGCAGTCGCCATGTTGTCCTGGTTCTACATAGAAAAACCATGCCTGAAGTTGAAGCACCATCCATTTAACCCAATGTCGAAAGGTCAGGTTGTCGGAAAACCCTGAGATAGAAAGAGCGGTATACCGGCGCAGAAACTGCCCGCAGAAACGGCTGTCGCAACTGACAATAACAGTGGGTGTTTCGTAAGCAATGATGGGCTCCTCCTCACCCTATCATTTCGGTGTCGATGCGCCAGAATGGCAGTTGCAATAAAACCATTCAGAGGATGATGAGAAGACCACGAAGAACATTACACGAGTCGGTGTTGATATAGCAAAATCTGTTTTTCACATACACGCGGTGGACCCCTCTGTCAGGATGTTTGCACCCTGTCTTTTGGAGGGTTCTAATAATGGGAGGGGATGGGTGAGAGGATTTGAATGGGATATTCCCGTTCCGAAAGCATCGGTATTGAGCAAGATGTTGCCGCTCAATAATCGGTCAATTGCTGATCTGGCGAAAGAGGAAGGCATATCGGACGCAACCCTGTATAACTGGCGTCAACAGGCCAGAAGCGAGGGCATTGGCATCACAAGTCGGCCAGGTGGGCCTTCACCGTCCTCGCTGCTCGAACTGGAATTGGGTCATGGGCTGGGATTGCGGCGGAACCGTCGTTGATGTTTTATCCGGAATCACGCTCCCATATCTGGCTGTGCACCGAGCCTACTGATATACGCACATCCTTTACGGGCCTGAGTGGACTGATTAAACTGCTGATTTACTCTGAAACAAAGTACACTCGTATTAAAGTATCAATCAAATAACGGCAAAGTCGAATTTAGAGTATCGCAGCATGAATAAAGTTGTTGGCATCACTGGTAGCGGCATGATTGGTCGAGATCCGTTTGATAAATCGTGCTGGTCGAAAAGTGGCTATAACTTTTTCACCGGCTGTCGAGATCGAGGTATGTTGCACCGCGCGTTTGGAGTTGAAGCGCCGACACCGATTCGACAGCTCTTGATGTTGAAAAACTTCTCTTTCGATCGTAAAACCTGGGTCAGTAAATTTTACATCGATGCCGATTACTATCGTGCTTTGACCAAAGCAGTTAAAAATGCTCTCGAGCCGGATGACTTCAATCATGCCGCGTTGCAGTTGGGTGCAATTTACAACATCCCGGCAGTTGTTGATGGCCGTATGCCTTGTTATTCCTACCATGATGGTAATCTGGCGCAGTTGTTGGCGAGCCCCTATCGAAACCCGAAATTAGGAGCCAAGAAACTCGATGCCGCACTGAAGTTTGAGAGTGAGGTTTATCAGGGCATGGATAAGATTTTCACTATGAGTGAATACCTGCGGCTTTCATTTATTGAAGAATTCAGCATCCCGGAAGAACGTGTCCATCATCTTGGCGTTGGCATTAACCTGGAGAATATTCCGCCTGAAATCAAACGTGATTACAGCCATCAGTCGATTCTGTTCATCGGTGTCGATTTTTATCGAAAGGGCGGCAAGCAGATGCTGCATGCGTTTCAGCAGGTGCGCAAAAGATTGCCCAATGCTAGTCTCAATATAATTGGCCCTAACAGCCTGTCGGAGCCGGCCGAACTGATGAAGGGTGTCAATCATCTGGGTTATCTAAACCGTGATATACCGGAACAGAAAAAGCAGTTTGATTATGCTTTTGAAAAAGCCTCAATCCTGATTTTGCCGTCACTTTATGAGCCTTTTGGGATTGCCGCGATTGAGGCGATGGTAAACCAATTACCACCACTTTTACCCAATAGCTGGGCCTTCCCTGAAATGGTAACACCGGGAGAGAATGGCGAACTCTACGAACAGGGTAATATCGACGATATGGTTGATAAAATGGAGCAGATGCTAGATAACCCAGAGCAGCTAAAGCTGATGGGCGATGCTGGCAGGAAAAAAGTATTGAGCCATTACACCTGGGATCATGTGCTGGATCGGCTGCAAGGCTTCATTAGTTAAACTCGCGGCTTTCGTTTGGTTTCGAGCTGAATAGCGGCAGGAGCGATAGTCAAAAGCTTCGTGACTATCAGGTAACTCACTTCTCGCACAATTTCCGGCGCGTTCCAGTAGTGGTAACGAATCGGTGATAACTCAGGTCGTTTCGCCGCAGAACCCAGGTTGTGACTGCCCCGACGCTTTCCATGTGTCAGTGTGGTGGCGCCAGTATTCGGCGAGGGCTACACACTGCTCTGCCGACGTTGTGGGCCTCATTCATTTCTTGCGCCTTGACGCAAAGCCAATGGTGGTATTGATGACCGGTGCCCGACGTCCGATCAGCCGGGTGAGCAGTTTGTTGGCATAGACGCGGTATCGGTGGTTGCGCGGTGACGGTGGCGTCACGCTGACGTCCCGCTTGTGTCCGGTCGCAGTCCATATCCGGTCCATCGTGTTTTGCCAGTCGTTTGTCAGGTCTTCGAAATTGAGCGCAAGTTGCGCGCGTGCCTGCCAGAAACCTCTAAATCTGGCGTAGTTGTCGCTCATATCCCTCGGCTCTGGCTGATCGCTGAAGATCGCGAATGACCGTTCGACGGACGCTTGGTCGCGCATGATCGTGATCGTGGTGCCCATCTCACACAGAGATGCCATGAAGGCTGCGCGCTCAGGATCGTTGCCACCAAGCTGGGGGTAGTGCGTCTTGATCACGTAGTGCCCTGAGCGCGCGATCAGCTCGAGCGCTTCGTCATGGCTACACTCGAGCAACAGTTCGTCAAGATCGATGTACAGCGGCACGCGCCGCAGCTCTTTGCAGTTATTGAGCAGGCTATCAATCAGCAAATGGGTGCCGCTGCGCATTAGGCTGGCAACAATGATTGGACGTCCCGACGCCACCTCGGGCTCTCCCGGCGGGCATACACAGCGCCGGTTGTTGTGCCGGAGGATACGGCCGAGGACTGTCGCAAACGGGACGTTGGTCACTGTTGGGGCAATCGTACTAGTGATCGATCGCGATCTTGCTGCAAAAGAGAGGGTCGCTGCACTGGTTCAATGTTCGTCTTTTGTTCTTCGGGATGATGATACGAGCAGTAACGGTGCGGAGTCAACTCATAGTCTTTTCCAATATGAGATGAGCCTGAAACGGAAGAGAGCACCGGAAGCTGTTTCCAATATGAAGTGAGCCTGAAATTGCCAAGTTAAAGCACTGATTTTGGTAGAATCTGCCCATGAGCACATACAAACGCCACCGATTTCCTCCCGGGATCATCAGCTACGCGGTCTGGCTCTACGACAGATTTAACCTAAGTCACCGCGATGTCGAAGATCTGCTCGCTGAACGAGGAATCACGGTAAGTCGCGAAGCAATCCGTCTCTGGTGTATCAAGTTTGGTCGTCTCTATGCCCGCAGATTGAATCGAAAGCACCAAGGCTGCGGGGATACGTTTTACATTGATGAAGTGTTCGCCGGTGTGCCGGACCATTCAGATCAATGGCAAGCAGCATTACCTGTGGCCCTCAGTCGATCAGGATGGCAGTTGTTGATGTGTTTCTGCAGGCAAAGCGTGATGATGCTGCGATGAGGATAATCGGGCAGAGCAATCGCATGAGGCGACACGGATCAGGGAGCGGGGTATGCGTAAGTTTAAATCGGTCAAACAGGCTCAGAGATTCCTGCGTGCCCATGCAGCGGTTAGTCATTTATTCAGCCTTGGAAGGCATCTGGTTCGGGCTGAGCATTATCGGAATCTCAGGATGAGCGCGTTCACTGAGTGGAGCAGGGCGGTTGCTTGAGGCCAGGCGTTACATTTGGCTGGTTTCAGGAAGTTAACTTGTCAGTACCCAGGATATCGTTGCTTCTACCGATGTACCTGCAAATATGGTGCTGGTTAAGGCACCTCTGATCAATTCGGTAATGCTTCAGCGGAGCCTCTGGCGTACATTGGCAAGGCGCGCCGCGAAGGTCAAGGCTGGTTGTCCTTGACGAGTGGTGCAAGCGGATGGCCGCCCCCTTGTCCAATGTGCGCCAGAGGCCCGCCCTGCGGGGCTTTGCGTCGCGTTTGTCTACTGCGTTACAGCCGTTTGAAAGGCAACCAGCCTTCCTGCACGACTGCGCCTTGTGGCCAAACCCGACGCCAAGCCTGAAGTGTCACCGAATTAATCAGAGTTGCCTTAAATAAGTGCGAGAGGGGGCAGCTCGCTTTGATCGAGTTCTCGGGGTAGCTGGATTATACTGCCCAGCCTATAACCGCAGGGGCGGTCAGCCGGTATGTCATTGCTGCCCAAGCCAAAAAAGGTAACGCTGTGCACGATAACACTGACTTGCTGGAAACGGATCTCGACCTGCCGGATCGGGAGACTTTGGCTCGGAGTGCAGCGTCCACCTACGCCATTGGTGATGTTCAGGGCTGCTTCGATGACCTGCTGAGACTCCTCGAGAAGCTTAATTTCGACCCGGACATCGACCGTCTCTGGTTTACCGGGGATCTTGTCAACAAGGGGCCCAACTCCCTTGAGTTGTTGCGCTACGTTAGCGGCCTCGGTGGCGCCGCTATCAGTGTGCTCGGCAATCACGATTTGTATCTGCTGGCGGCGGCTTCCGAGGCGGTCAAGGTTCGCAAGAAGGACACCATTGCTCGAGATTCTCGACGCCCCGGACTGCGAGGAGTTGTTGTTCTGGTTGCGGCACCAGCCGGTTTTGCACCACAGCGAGACGCTGGAATTTACTATGATCCATGCCGGGCTTCCTCCTCAATGGGACCTGGACGCGGCGCGGCAATGTGCGCGCGAGTTGGAGACGGTATTGCAGAATTACCAATACGAGGATCTGTTTCCCCATCTTTCCGGCGCTGGGCCGCTGCGCTGGAGGGATGACCTGGAGGGCTGGGAGCGGCTGCGTTTCATCGCCAACTGCTTCACCCAGTTGCGTTGGTGCGATCTGAGCGGTCGTATCGACCTGCAGGGTAAAAGGCGGAAACTCAAGGCCAGGAAAAAATGCTCGCGGCCCTGGTTCGAGATTCCGAACCGCTCCAGCAAACCGATGCGGATACTGTTCGGACACTGGGCGAAGCTGGTGGTAGCAACGTCGGTTAAGAAGGCCGGGCAGGTGGTTCCCCTGGACACCGGCTGTGTTAACCGGGGTCGGTTCACCGCATTGCGGCTGGAAGACGGGCGTTATTTCAGGCTCAAGTGCAAGAACAAGGCGATACCCTGGGTGAGTCTCGCGCCACCGGAAAGTACCAGCGAGTAGCGGGAAACAGGGTTAGAGACGAATGGCACATACTTAAGCGGATGTACCCCGGTGTGTTCGATCCGCGGTACGCCGTGAATCCCTCCCTGGAGGCTCGACTGCGGCATCCCTGCCGCAGACGCCCGCGGATCGAACACACCGGGGCTCCGCAAATCACTGTAGTGGCGTTAAGTAAGTGCCATTGGTCTCTGACCCCGCTTTGATCAGGGCCGTGCCATAGGCATAGACTTCTATGCATGTGGTCTGGTTGCTGCTGCCCTTGGTAATGGAGGCGGTCTCCAGTCTGACATTGATGATGCTGTGGGCGCCCATGTCGCTTGCCTCTTGCTGCATGCGCAAGATGGCCTCGCGTCGGGCGCGTTCTACCAGCGTCTCAAAAGCGCCGATGCGCCCGCCAACCAGGCTACGCAAAATCGCCGCTATGCGCTTGAAATAATCGATGGCAATCACCGCATTGCCGCCAACCAGGGCAGTCTCTGGTGGTGAGGCACTGGGTGGCGGCTGGCGCAAGGTAAACGTGCGAATAGCGCGCAGTTGCTCTTCGCGCTGCACAATTGACGCAAAGTGATTTCTCTCGGCGACTCGCCCGAAGAAAAAGCCCACTGCCAGCAGGCCGAGAAATACTGCCGAGTTGCGTCATTCCACCACTACCGCGGTGCCGTAGGCGAGCAACTCGGCCGCGCCGGCGGTGATTGACGAGGTGGAAAAGCGCACGTTGATGACCCCGTTGGCACCCAGGGCCTCGGCCTGCGCCACCATGCGCGCCAGGGCTTCTTGCCGGGCTTCTTGCAGTAACTCGGTATAGCCTTTGAGTTCGCCACCAAAAATATTTTTTACACTGGCCATAATATCCCGGCCTACATTTTTGGCGCGCACCGTACTGCCCTGCACCATACCCAGGTGACTGACAACGGTTTTACCCGGCACAACTTCTATATTACTAATCAGCAATTGCGTATTCCTTGTGTAGTTTGGTGAGCATATTACTGCAATTCCACCAACAGTTCTTTGGCATTGAGCTGTGCCAGCTTGCACCTGCGGCGCAAAGCAAATGCCCGGCAAATCAATTGCGGATTGAGCATGGAGTGATGATGAGCAGGGTGACGTTGCTGGATGCAGCTATCACTGGCCAGCACGCACTCTGCAATGCCCATCCAGCTTAATCAGATTCAATTATTGTCTGTATGACAAATAGCCCTGCTGCTGCAATGCGATAAGGTTCTCGTCACCACCGGACCAGTCCTGAAAATAAGCCGCGGCCTGCTGTATATCCAGCTGCGCAATGCCCAGGCCATGACCCACACCAAGCCAGAAAACGGGCTGCGACTCCCAATCGCTGATGCCACGACGCGCGGCAATTCGGGTAATTCCACTCATAAAACTCTCGGTCGAGCCGGCACCGGCTTTGATATAGGAGGCCGTGTAGATCTTCACTTCCTCCTCAGTTTCCCGCTCCTCCTGATTCGGCGGCGCAGCAGATGAGTTGGCGCTCGACCTGAATGGGCTGGAGACCGCCGTCGAACTGGTAGCCGAGCTGGCCATGCTGGCCGAGCTGGTGAAGCCAGCCGTGATCGCCAGGTTGGTGCAGGCACTTACCAGCACTATCAAGGCCGACGCAAGGGAAAGCCTCGTGATGAGTGGCAGTGCTTGGTGGAAACACGCTTTAACCGCAAGGAGCACAGCGAAGTCCTTTCCAGGTGACTAGTGTAAGGACGATAGGGTCGAACTTCGAAACCCATCCGGCATTTGGTTTACGCCGGGGCTATCATTCATCAGACGCTATCTTACATTGGCCTATGATTATACCCATCTTGCGGGTGCACAGAAGCGCTAGCTGCTTTCTCGGTCTTGGCAGGGAAGGACTGCTTCAGCGGCAGTTCGATAGATGACGAAGCGAGGCGGTGCTGTTACGGTCGAGCTAAGTTAGCTCTTGGCGGCCAGGGGTGTAATATTGGATGCGTCTTGCTGCTCGTCACCATCAACATCCAGCAGAGCATCGGGGTTACCTTTGCAGGCGGCAACCAGCAAATTTTTATTCTTTGACAACAGCAGGCCGATGTTTTCGGCGTCGTCCTCGCTCAAGCCATCTATTCTCTGACCCAGGAAGGCGCTGATACTTTCAGCCAATTCCAGCATTTTGTCATAGGAGTCGGCATCTTTTTTGTTGTCAAACATAGAGTTATCTCGATCACATTTCCACATTGCTACGACAGCCATGGGGTTTCCTCGTGCGGGTTACAGGTTTTGCTGCGAACTGTATATAAGTACAGCCCTGGAGGCAAGGAATTTTAACGATTATTGACCGGATTTCAACATGGATGGGGCTTGGCAAAGGCCGGCACGGCCGCCAACCGCTGCCCTAGTTCGGCCAGAATTTCCTGCACAAACCCGGTTTTCCGCCGCAATGAGCTCCTCCAAAACGTAAAGCAGAATCGCTTTTTGCCTATCGACTGTTTACAGTTGCAATGCGATCCTATTGGCGGTTATTACGGATTAAAATTAAAAAACGCCAGAGCGCCTCAGCGCGTCATCTGGTGTTCGTAAAAAAGGCGCCTTGATTCTGGTGGCGGATTGTTGCAGCTTGTTGATCAATGCGGGTAAAACGCCCGCAAATAATAAAATAAAAGAAAAGCCATGGCATATATAGTTCCCTCCGATATCAGTGCTACCGATGAGGCCCAACCCCGGAGTCGGGAATTGGAAACCCTGGTCTTGCTGCGAAAAAATCTCAGTGATGACTACACGGTGTTCCATAGTGTGCACTGGAGTCGCGCCTACGAAAAATACACCGTGTTTGGCGAGGTCGACTTTGTGGTGGTCAACCGGGCCGGGGATATTGTGCTGATTGAGCAAAAAAACGGTCCGCTGGATGAACTCGATGGGCAATTGAGCAAGCGCTACAGCCATGGTAGCAAGAACCCGGTGGATCAGGTGGTGCGATCCCGCAACAATATTATCGAAAAGTTTCGCTACCAATATGGCCGGGGCACGCGACTGTCGGTCGACTATATGGTGTATTGCCCGGACTATCGCATTAGCAAGCTGAACGCCGCCAACCTCGATCGCAGTCGTATTGTTGATGCCAGTCGCCAAGAGCAGTTGCCAACCTGTATCGCGCAGTTGATGGGACCGGGAAAACGGGATGATTTTACCCGGGATATGGTGCTGGAGTTTTTCCAGCATACCTTTCAATTGGTGCCGGATATTCACGCCCGGCAGCAGCGGCTTAACGAACGCTTTGTGCAATTGTCCCGGGGCCTTGTTAAGTTTATTAACAATCTTGAAATTCAACCGTTTCGCCTGCGTATCGTCGGTACTGCAGGCTGTGGCAAGTCGATGTTGGCTGCGCAGCGCTATGGTGTGGCCCTGGACCAGGGTAAACGGGTATTGTTGCTGTGCTTCAATCGCTCGCTGGCGCAGATGCTGCAACAGAGCCTGCCAGCGGGCGGCGTGATTGACAGCTGGCACGGCTTTTGTCGCAGCTTACTGCAGCGGCACGGCCACACGGTCGATTATTCGCTGCTTGAACAACCGGGCTTCTGGCAGCGCATTACGGAGCAGATGATCAATTTGGAACTGCCGGAAGCCGAGCGTTTCGACACAATTATTGTGGACGAGGCACAGGAATTCGAGGAGATCTGGTGGCTATTCCTTAAAGATTATTGCCTGCGGGGTGAGGGTGAAGTGCTGTGGCTGGAAGACCAGTGCCGACGCGGCAGTCGCTTCGTGCCCGAGGGGATTTCTGTGAGCTATCACGCGCGGGAGAATTACCGCTCGCCATACAAAATCGCGCGCTATATCAATCACCAATTTCCGGAGTTCGAGTTTGAGCCGGCCAACGGTATTGCAGGGCTTGATATGGCCCAATACAGTGTCGCCAGCGAACAACAGCAGATTGCGAAAGTAGAAAATATTATCAAATCCCTGCGGCGGCGGGGCATTGTGCCGGCCGATATTGTCATTCTGAGTTGCCGCTCGGTGCGTGGCTCGGTCTTTTTCAATATCGACGCGCTGGACTCCCTGCCACTGCGACGCTTTAGCGGTGAATACGACAAGCACGGCGATCCGACCTATACCGCAGGCGAAATGCGCTTTACCAGTGTGGCGCGTTTTACCGGCCAACAGGCCCCCGCGGTGATTCTGGTCGATGTCGATTTGAGCCCGGGAGAGGCTTGCGAACAACGCCGGCGCACGGCCTTTATCGGTATGACTCGAGCGACCCTGCGGCTTGATGTCGTCAATATACCGGCGAGCCCAAACGAGGGCCGGTAATGGCTCCGAGGCGTTTCTCCAACAGCTAAAAAACGTCAGGTATGTTGCCAAAGGAATGTGCTTGGTCTGCTTGTAAAGAAGGGTTTCGCCGGAAATAAAAACTGGGACTTCAATGCTAATAACGATGCAGTATAAGCAGGCATTTGCATAATCCAATTTGGCAGTACCTCCGTGTATACAAGCATGATAAGGTCACTGCTGCATGGACAAAAAAAGCAAAAAAGGGATGCTGATATGAAAACCAAAATAGCTGCGCTTCTTATTCTCTGCGCTGCCAGCTCAATTGCCTACGCAGACTTTATCAGGACGATTGCGTTTACCTTAAAGCCTGACTGCTCAATCGCGAAGTTTATGACGATAAATACCCATATGAACGAGTTTGCCCGGCAAAACGGCTTGATCGCTGAGGTTATGGTGCCGGTGTTTGGCGAAGAAACCGACTTGCATATGTGGGTGCTGCGCTACAAAAGCTCTGCTGCCTGGGGTAAGGGCAACGATGCTTTCTGGGGTGGGGTCTACTCGGAGGACCCGGTAGAAACCCAGATATATAAGCTGATCAACGAATGCATTGACATTCAATACAGCCACGGTTGGCGCACCTTGCAGAAGTAAGGAAAAACGCCGCGCTTCGCATGTCTTAACGACCGTGAAACCGGCTCACAGAAAAGGGATCAGCACACCAAAGACCATGGTTGTGTTGAGTGCCGGACCGGCTTTTAAGACCATTGTCGAACCGTTGCATTGCAGAGTGAACCCACCGGCGAGGCGACGCTTCGTCGGGATCTTTGAGAGTTGCTGGTCGATCTGAAAATCTGAGGTTTGGGTGGGGTAAGGGCTGCGTTTGCGGCGATTCGGTTCTGGTCCCGAGATGAATATCGTTTGGTCTAACGCCTTTACTTTGGTGCAATGGGCCGCGCCCTTTGATTGCATGAGGTATATCTTTAGCGAATTCGCGCCGTCGCAACGGCAGTGTTATAAAATTTTGCTGTACTCTAACACTTGGGTTAAATCTCTCGCTCACGCCGTCTGAAAACGGTCGGTTTTCTATTGGCCTTCCGCCGGGAAAGGGCTGAAATCCTTGAAAAACAGGTCGAATAGCCAAGCTTCAGCGGCTACGTTTGTTGCACTTTCCAGGCAGTATGCTTAACGTCTGCGGTCCAGGTGGCAGACTTTAGATGCCGTGAGTCATACCCCGCTCATATCATTCCCCCAAAAAAGGAAATCCAATGAAAGTGCATGGGTACCTGTCGACAGCTGTAATCGCCGCTTTTGGCAGCCAGGCGATGGCCGCGGGGTTCGGTCTTAACAGTCAGTCGGCTACCGGCATTGGTCGCGCTTTTTCTGGCGATGCAGCTATTGGGGATAACGCCTCTATCCTCGCACGCAACCCAGCTGGGCTGGCCCTGTTCGATGACAAATCGCTTTCGCTCGGCCTGACCTATGCCGATATCGATATCGAAATAAGCGACCCGGTGTTGAATCCTGGCAACGAGCAGTTGAGCGGTATCGATGATGCCGGCGGGGGAAAAGTGATCCCGAACATTTTCTACATTCAGCCGGTGGGTGAGCAATGGGCCTTTGGTTTTGGTGCCTTTACCAATTTTGGTACCGGCTCAGACACCTTTAGCCTGGAGGGCGCCCCGGACCTTCTTATTGGTAAAACCGAGATTACGACAATCAACTTTAACGCCTCCGGGTCTTTTCGGATTAACGAGCATGTCAGCCTTGGCGCCGGTATTGATGTGATTTATGGCAGTGGTGAATTGAGGCGGGATAGTAGTATCGCCAGCATCGATACCCTGCTCAATGTTGAAGCCAGCGGCTGGGCAGTCGGGGGCATCATCGGTGCACTGTACGAGATTAACGATAATCATCGCTTCGGCATCAGTTACCGTTTCAGTCCTGAAATTGCGGTATCGGGCGATGTCGATTTGCTCACCCCGGTGAGCGGAGTGCCCCAGTTTTCCTACGATGAGCTGGAAGTACCCCTGCCGGATATTTTCCAATTTGCGGGCTTTCACCAGCTGTCCGATCACTGGGCTCTGCACTATACCGCGCAGTGGACCGGGTGGAGCGCGTTTGATGGGATAACCGGGATCGATGGCGAGACCGGCAGCGGGGTACCCATTGGTGATCGCGAGCTGAAAGAATACGGCTGGAAGGATTCGTGGTTGTTCAGTATCGGTGGCACCTATACCATTAATCCCAGCTGGACCGTGCGCGCCGGCTACATGCGCGACAATGGCGTTATCGATGACATCGACTCCCTGTCCATTCCCGACTCGAATCGCAACTGGTACACCGCAGGCCTGGGCTATAACCTATCGCCCAAAACAACCCTCGATTTTGCGCTGGCTTTGGTTTGCGGTGAAGCGGTTGATGTCACTGAAGCTGGCAGCGCTGGTGAATCCGTCTCGGCAACCACGCTTTCCAACGCGGTCTACTACTCGATGCAATACAGTTACGCTTTCTAGCTTTCCGGCAAACGTGTAAGTGCCGCAGCTTTGTCGCCGCCGCCACAGCAGCAAAACGGATTTCAGCAGCCAATGACAGCTTAAGCGGGCAGCCGCATTGCCTTTGGTATTTTCTCAAACAAAATGCAGAAGGCGCTACAAGAAGCCACGTCAACTGCACGTAGTGCCGCCCGCAAGCACCTTACATTTTTTTACTCTTTGGTATAGCCACTACCCACGATCAAACCACCAGCGGTGTTTCTCACATAGGATTTTTTCTGGGCGCCCTGCCATTCGTAGTCGACCCATACTCCGGCCGGTGTTGCTTGAACCAGCGCATCGTAAACCGGCTGGAATTTTTCGGAATTCAGGGTGTCTCCCTGCAGGGTGGGATGAACAATCACGCCGCCATCGACTTCCATAATGAATACATAGGGATCATAGTCGCCTGCACTGTAGGCCGTTGCTGCCTTACCTCCGTCTATGCCCGCTACCACACCATCCACGTTGGCTTGTATGGCGGCCTCATCCGCCGCGAAACTTACGCTCGCCACGCAGAGCCCGAAGAACAGTCCAAAACAAATTTGCATTGCATTTTTCATCGCATTCTCCCTTTGTAATTTATTTTTAGGAAACTCACAATATACGAATTAAACAGAGCCACTAGTATGCTGCAGCGTTTTCGTATTCGTTAATGCTTCGACGCGGAAGAGCGTGCTGTTCCTATAGCAGGTCAGTAAAGGTGGTATGCCCACTGTAAAATATCAGAGCCTGCACTGCCGTAATCAGCGTGTCGTGAATGCAAAAAGTCAGGCCTTGCCTGGAGATCCGTGTTCTTCTGTTCGAAGCAGATTTTTTTATATTGCGTCAGTATTAACACAAGCACTGGTGCCAGTAAAATGGTTTGTGGATCTGAGGCGAGCAAAAGCTGCCGTTACTGGCCAGCATCAAATAGCGTTTCAGATTCATATAGCAAAGGCTGATTTCAAGGCCTTGTTTAATCTCCAAACGCCATAACCGCTGGCTTTTCGCTGATGTACACTATCGGGGACTATGCGCAAACTGCTCCACAGAGTATCGGGTCATGGCGATGACCGGGTGACAATTTAAAACATGTCTGATGTTCCTGATTTTTTATTTACACAGTCTGCAGTGATTCCCTTTCGACAGCGTAATGACAAGCTTGAAATCCTGTTGATTACCTCGCGTAAGAAACGACGCTGGGTTATTCCCAAAGGCGTCAAGGAGCCTGATCTCTCTGCCCCGGATTCAGCCGCGAAGGAGGCGCTTGAAGAAGCCGGAATCGAAGGTGAAGTATTGGAACACCCTATTGGATACTATGAGTATCGCAAGTGGGGCGGCACCTGCCACGTCGAGGTGTTCGTCATGGCGGTACAAACGGTGCATGAGGAATGGCTGGAGAGCCATCGCG
>CAVROQ010000028.1:0-21944 GCA_963722805.1 uncultured Gammaproteobacteria bacterium | reverse complement strand
ATCCGCTCTCCATCCTGGATACGTATCCTTGATTGTTAGCCGCAGGTCGGCCGAACCCCAGAGCGGATTAGAGAGACAGTTATGTTTGCCAGGATGCTTGTATTGCTTTGCCCTTTGCTGCTGGCGTCGGCAGCCTGCGCCAGGGAGCTACCGTTTCAGGTGCAGACGATCGCCGATTTTGACCAGCCCTGGGCCATGGCGTTTCTGCCCGATGGGCGCATGCTGGTCACCGAGAAGCAGGGCCAGCTGTTTATCGTGGAGCAGGATGGCAGCGAAGTCGAAGCCGGTCGGTGGCGTGCCGGTGGTCGACTATGGCGGCCAGGGCGGTTTGGGCGATGTGACCTTGCACCCGGATTTTGCCAACAACCGGCAAATCTACCTGAGCTACGCCGAGAGTGGTAGTGGCAGCACCCGGGGCGCAGCCGTAGCGCGAGCGCAGTTAATCGAAGATGGCAGCCAGCCTTTTCTGCAACAGGTCGAGGTGATCTGGCGCCAATACCCCAAGGTGACCGGGCGCGGTCATTACGGCCACCGCGTGCTGTTTGACGATGCCGGATACCTGTGGATATCCTCCGGCGAACGGCAGAAGTTTGAACCGTCCCAGGATATGCAGACCAACCTCGGCAAGATGCTGCGACTGCATGCCGACGGCAGCATTCCCGACGACAACCCGTTTGTCGATAATCCCGGTTTAGCAGCGGCGGGCGACGCGGCGATTTATGGGCAAGTCTGGTCCCTCGGTCACCGCAATCCCCTCGGCATGGCTTTCGATCCGGAGGGGCGGCTGTGGGTGATAGAAATGGGGCCTGCGGGTGGGGATGAGCTGAACCTTATAGAGCGCGGCAAGAACTACGGGTACCCTGTGGTTTCCAACGGCGATCACTACGATGGCCGCGAAATCCCCGACCACGACACGCGGCCGGAGTTTGTCGCGCCGGTCAGTTGGTGGACGCCGGTTATTTCTCCCGCCGAGATGATTGTCTATGGTGGCAGCCTGTTTTCGGACTGGAACGGCGACGCCCTGGTCGCAGGCCTGTCGGCGCAGGGTATTGTGCGTATTGCTTTGAACGGGAACCAAGCCGAGGAAGTGGCGCGCTATGCCATGGGCGCGCGCATTCGTGGCATCGCCGAGGGCCCCGACGGCGCACTGTGGGTGCTTGAGGACGAACGTGGCGACAGTCAGGGGCGACTATTAAAACTCACGCCGGTGGCGCGCTGATGTGTGGCGGCTAGCTTTTCGCTTGCTTAGCCGTATTTGGGACTCGGCTGACTGCTGTGTCGTCACCGCTGGTCCCGAGCCTTGCCTGCGGCAGCTGAGCGTTCGCTGGCGCGCATGAAGTGCTGCCACCCGATCCTGATCGAGTTTGGCGAAGTAGCGATCTTCCTCGACCTTGCCCTTCAGGCGCATGCTCCTATCGAAACTGTTCACTGTGATAACCTCCTGCATCATCCCCATTATAATGGCCCCGAGTAAGGTCTGCCTTGACATTAGTCAATCGCGATGGAGTGATTGCAAAGAATGTTTACATTCAGATAGCGCCGCAGGATTACCAGCAGCACGGCCTTCAGGCATGTTTCACATTCATGGTGATCTCTGCGGAGAAACAGTGGGTGCCCTCGGTATCAAAAGCCGCCACCGGTACTGCAGGGCAAGGGCCAGCGCTTCGATTGTAAATGGCGCCTTTTTCACCTGAAGTTGAGCTCACAGCTGGCGGTCATCAGTCTTGTTCTAGTCTTTGGCTAGCAAATTCCAGGCCAGCGGCGAAACGTCGAAAAATCGGCGTCAAGGGGCCAATTCTGCCCGGGTCGGTGTTATTATGGCCGCCAGTGAATTGAGCGTTACGGTATCGCCCCCGCTTGATACAGGACTGTAATGTATTCCTGCTGGTCAGCCTGGAAAAGATACGGCGGCCACTGGTTTTAGCGACGGATCCACGTCTTGTAACCGAAAATTTCTCGGTGTGACTCCAGTCCCACACCCGTATTACTTTAAGCAGGCCAGCCTGTTTAAAACTCGCGAATGAGAACGCCCACACTCGTCAACACACGTTTCGGCCGCAATCGCTGGTCACCCTGGCTTACAGGGTGTAACTGGCCGGGCCCTTGATTTTTAACTTCACAGAGAACGAGCGATTATGAACTTTGATCTATCCAAACTTCCCCTACCCATGCCTGCAGCGTTCGACCTGGGTCACGCCGGCCTCGGCGCACTGGCCTTTATCCTGCTGCTGTTACTGGTGTTTAAATGCGGCCGATCCAGGACCGCGGTGGACGCGGCCAGTGGCGACCAGGAAAATGCTTCGGCTGCGCCGGTACCGGCAAGCGAGCAGCCCGCTCAATTGATCCAGGCGGCACCCGATGCCGCCCTGCAAGTGCTGGCACTACTGCAGCAAAATGGTCGCTTTATCGATTTCGTCCAGGAGGACCTTGGCGCTTACTCCGATGCTGATATTGGTGCTGTTGCGCGGGTGGTGCACGATGGCAGTAAAAAAGTGGTCGCCGAATACTTTACCCTGGTACCGGTTCGCGATGAAGACGAAGAAAGCCGCATCACGCTGCCGGCGGGCTTCGATTCTGCGGCGGTGCGCTTAACCGGCAATGTAGCCGGAGAGCCACCCTTTAGCGGCACCCTGGTCCACCGTGGCTGGCGCGCGGCGCAGGTGAATTTGCCCAGGCTTGCACCGGGCCATGACGCAAGCATCATTGCTGCAGCCGAGGTGGAGCTGTGAGCGACGCGGTTGGCAATGAGCTCGAGACAGTGGCAAGTGATGATAGCCATCGCTATGCCGTCGGCATCGATTTGGGTACCACGCATTGTGTGCTGTCCTATGTCGACCTCAGCGTCGATCCCGATGATGTCTGCCATCAGGTGATGCCGATTGCGCAGTTGGCTGCCGCTGGCAGTGTCGAGCAGCATGAGCAGTTGCCGTCCTTTATCTACCAGGCACACGAATCCGAATTTGTCCCAAGCGAGCTGGTGCTGCCCTGGGGTGCCTCGAGCGCTTCAATCATCGGATTGATGGCGCGGGAAACCGGAAGTAAAACACCGATACGATTGGTGGCCAGCGCCAAGAGCTGGCTGTGCCACGCTGGTGTTGACCGGCGCTCTGCCTTGTTGCCCCTGAATTGCCCTGACGATGTCGATAAGATTTCGCCCTTCGCCGCCTGCCTCGCCTATATCAATCATCTGCACCAGGCCTGGGATGAGAACTTCCCCGACAGCCCGCTGGTGGAACAGGATGTCACCATCACGGTGCCGGCATCTTTCGACCCGGCGGCGCGTGAGCTGACCGTTGAAGCTGCGAGGGAATCGGGTATCAAGTATTTGACCCTGCTGGAAGAGCCCCAGGCAGCCTTGTACAGCTGGATTAACAGCAGTGGCGACGACTGGCGCAAGCAGGTTGCGGTGGGCGATATCGTGTTGGTAGTCGACGTCGGTGGCGGCACCACCGATCTCTCCCTGGTCTCGGTAACCGAGGACGATGGCAACCTGGCTTTGAACCGGATTGCCGTGGGTGACCATATCCTGCTTGGCGGTGACAATATGGATTTGGCGCTGGCGTATCGGGTACAGGCCAAGTTGGCGCAGCAGGGTAAAAACCTGCAGCCCTGGCAGATCCAGGCGATAACCCACGCCTGTCGCGATGCCAAGGAAACCCTGTTGTCCGACCAAAGTGTCGATGCGGTACCGATTGTAGTACCCAATCGTGGCTCGAAACTACTGGGAGCGACCCTGAGTACCGAACTGATTCGTGAAGAGGTGCAACAGGCGCTGGTCGAAGGCTTTTTCCCCGAGGTGTCCATTGATCAACACCCGGTGCAGCAAGCCCGGGGGGCTCTGACCCAGATAGGCCTGCCTTACGCCCAGGACGCCGGTATCTCGAAACACCTGGCGGCATTTCTTTGTCGCCACCACGACGCGGTTACTGAGGGCGTCGACGGCTTTATCCAGCCTACCGCCGTTCTTTTCAATGGTGGTGTACTGAAATCCACCCTGCTCGCCGAGCGTATGCTGGCCATTATCAACCGTTGGTTGGCCAGTGCAGGAGCCGATGCAGCCAAGCTTCTCGAGGGCGCGGACCTTGACCTGGCCGTCGCCACGGGCGCGTCTTATTACGGTCATGTGCGACGTGGAAAAGGTGTCAGGATTCGCGGTGGTATTGCCAGCAGCTACTATGTCGGTATCGAGAGTGCTATGCCTGCGATACCGGGTATGGCGCCACCGGTGCAAGCATTGTGCGTTGCCCCCTTTGGTATGGAAGAGGGTAGCGGGGTCGATGTGCCCAGCCAGGAGTTTGGCCTGGTGGTCGGCGAGCCCGTCAATTTCCGCTTTTTTGGCTCCAGCACGCGTCGCGACGACGCGGCGGGAACCCTGCTCGACTATTGGGATCCTGAGGAATTGCAGGAACTTCCATCGCTCCAGCTTAACTTGCCCGCAGAAGGGCGGCAGGCTGGTGATGTGGTTCCTGTCAGGCTCGCGGCGCGGGTCACCGAAGTGGGCACCCTGCGCTTGGAAGCCATCCCCAGGGAAGGTGAGGAACGCTGGCATATTGAGTTTGATGTAAGTGAGTAGTGCGTTTTATGAGTGATCCCAAAGCTCGCTATATCGTCGGTATTGATCTTGGCACAACCCACACTGTGATGGCTTATGCTGATATTTCAGAGGGTCCGCATAATGCAGTGGCCCACGTATTTGAAATTGAGCAACTGGTCGGCGCCGGCGAGGTGGCAAAGAAAAAACTGCTGCCGTCTTTTCGCTATCATCCCGCCGCCGCTGAATTGGCAGACCAGGATTTATTACTGCCATGGCAGGGCCCTGCTATGGGCGGTGAGCTCAAGCGCGTTGTTATCGGGGAGTGGGCACGACAACTTGGCGCCAAAGTTGAAGGCCGGTTGGTCGTCAGTGCCAAGAGCTGGCTGTCGCATACCCAGGTCGATCGCGCCGCCGCTATTCTGCCCTGGGCCGGGGTCGACGATGTCGAGAAAGTTTCCCCGGTGCTGGCCAGTGCCAGTTACTTGCAGCACCTGCGCCAGGCCTGGAACCATGAACACCCCGACCAACTACTGGAGCACCAGGAAGTCGTGATCACCGTGCCGGCTTCATTTGATGAAATGGCGCGATCGCTGACCGTTGAGGCAGCGAGCATTGCCGGGCTAGCCAGGGTTTTACTGCTCGAGGAACCGCAGGCTGTGTGTTACGACTGGTATGCTCAACATCAAGCGGATGCCAGCCGACTGCTGCAAGATATCCAGTTACTGCTGGTTTGTGACATTGGTGGCGGCACCACGGATCTTTCGCTGGTAGCGGTCTCTTCACACAATGGTGCGCTGGAACTCAAGCGGCTGGGAGTCGGCAATCACTTAATGCTGGGCGGGGACAATGTTGACCTGGCTCTGGCTCACCGCGCAGAGCAGCGTATTGTTGGCGACAGTAAAAAATTGCGCGCCGCCAGCCTGGCGCAACTGATTCAACAAACACGGGTGGCGAAAGAGCTACTGCTGTCGGATCAGGCTCCGGACAAGGCCACGGTTACCGTGCTGGCCGGTGGTGCGAAACTGCTCGGTGGCGCGAAAAGCTGTGAATTGAGCCAGCAGGAAGTGAAGCAGCTGGCGCTGGATGGTTTCTTCCCGGTCGTGACCTTGGATCAACTGCCGGGCAAGCGACAAACTGCGGTAGTGGAATTTGGCCTGCCCTATGTCGCCGACCCTGCGGTAAGTAAACACATTGCCGAGTTTATTGCGCGCCACCAGGGCGTGTGTCGCCAGGCACTGGGCCTGGAGCACGATGATGCTCGCCCTGCGGTTCCTGATGCCGTTTTATTCAATGGTGGTGTATTTAAAAGCCCGGTTGTCAGCCGGCGGGCACTATCGGTTATTAGCGGGTGGGCACAGCAAGATGTGGCGCAGCTGGATAATCAACATCCTGATTTGGCCGTTGCCTACGGTGCTGTCGCCTACGGCCTGGCGCGGCGCGGAGCCTTTATCAAAATTGGCGGCGGCTCGGCTCGCAGCTACTTCCTGCGTATAGATAACAAAGCCGAAGGCAAACAAGCCGTGTGCTTGCTCGCCAAGGGTTCCAATGAAGGTGTTGAGCAAATACTGCAAGAGCGTCGTTTTGCATTGAAGCTTGGCCAGCCGGTGCAATTTCACCTGGTGTCCTCAACCCTTGATCATGAATACGGGGTGGGAGATATCACCGATGTCGATGGTGACGAGTTTGTTTTCTTACCGCCCTTGGTGGCGGCGCTGGAGAATGAGGCCGACGACAGCGACGAGGTTACGGTGCAACTGTTGACCACCTTGACCGAGGTGGGAACCATCCAGCTTCAATGTGCCAGCGTCGCAAGCCCGGAGCAACGCTGGAACGTTGAATTCCAGATCCGCAAGGAGCTGGCGCAGCAAAAGCACGGCGAGCAGCAAGTGACGCAGTTACACCCGCAGTTTGAGCAGGCCAGGGAAAAAATACTGGGCGTATTTGGCCAGAGTAAAAAAGATGCCGATCCCAAAGCGGTCACTCGCCTGCGCCACGACCTGGAGAAAATCCTGGGTAAGCGCGAGAGCTGGGAACCGGCGACCCTAAGGGCGATGTTCGACCTGATAGTCACCACCCGCAAACGTCGCAGGCGATCGACAGCCCATGAGCGCGGCTGGTTCAATCTCGCGGGCTACTGTCTGCGACCGGGTTTTGGCTACGAGCTGGACGATTGGCGAATACAGCAAATCTGGCCGTTGTATCAGCAAGGCCTGCAGTTTTCTGCAGATAAACAATGCTGGAGCGAGTGGTGGATCTTTTGGCGTCGCGCTGCGGGGGGGCTTGACCAGCAACAGCAGGCCCGTATCTACAAGGATATTGCCAAGTACATCAATCCATCGGCATTGAGAAATAGAAAGTTGTTGGCCGACCTCAATAAGAATTCTTACGAGGACATGGTCAGGCTGATTGCGGCACTGGAGCATTTGCCCACAGAAAACAAGGTGCAAGTTGGCCAGTGGTTATTGCAGCGCCTGCAAAAATCCAGCGAAACCCAGACCAGTTGGTGGGCCCTGGGGCGCGTGGGTTCGCGAGTGCCTTTTCATGGCAGCGCCCACAATGTGGTCGCCAGCGAGACCGTCGAGCAATGGCTGCAGCCCTTGCTCAAGCAGGATTGGAAAAAGAACGACAGTGCTGCTTTTTGTGCGGTTATGCTGTCACGTAAATGCGGTGATCGCAGCCGTGATATCGATGACGATCACCGACTGGCGGTAGTAGAAAAGCTTGGCGCCAGCAGGGCGCCGGCAAGCTGGGTAGCAATGGTAAGCGAAACCACTGCATTGGATGCTGCTGAAACCAGGCGAGTATTTGGTGAGGCGCTGCCGCCGGGGCTGACAGTTATCGATGTGTAGTTTTTAATCAGGGCTTATCGCTCAGCCGTTAGAGGTCAACCGCGATAACAAACGGCATCGCTTTACGGTCCCGCGATCAATTGAACCGCCACCCCGAGGGGCAGCGGCTTGCTGTTGCTATGCAGGCAAATCGGATCAAAACAGCGGAACGCATTTGCCTTACACAATAGCCCCTTAGCTGGCGGCTGGGCATCAACCTCTATCGGTTATCCATCGCTCAGGGCCGAGCTACAATAACAGTTGCACCGACAATCGCCTGCATGCCTGCGTCAAAACTCTTCCTGCTAAATGTCCAAATATCGCAGTTTGCGCCAATACGCATTTACGGCCTGCCTATGTCGTTTACAGCCAACGCCGAACCGAGGCCATATAGTGAACGTAGTCGGCAGCAAATTTACGGCACAGTGCGCGCTCTTCGGGAACAATCTGGAAGCGGTTGAGGTACAGCACGAAAAGAGGTAACAGCGTCATTGGCAGCAGCTGCGACAGGTAGACGGCCCATGCCGCCAAGCCTAGCAAGAAGCTGAGGTACATCGGATTTCTGCTCCAACGGTATACGCCTGTAGACACGATATGACTGGAGCTATCGGGTCTGGTTGGATCTACCGTGGTGTGCGCTGCGCGAAACGACAATACCGCGGCCAGGGCGATTGCCGCCGCTGCGCCGGCGAGAGTCAATACACCAGAGCGACTTGAGGGGAACTGCAATATGCAAGCCCGGTGTGAACCTGGCCAGCAGCCACATGGCACCGGCCACCACAACGCGTCAGGACGAGCGGGGGAATCTTCAATTCGAGTTTTTCAAGCATGTGGGTTGACTACCTTTGTTTATCGCGGCTTTGAATGTTCGCTTTCGATATTATCCATTATAAAATTGTACGATGGGTGTCGGATATTATCAGTGAGATATGGCGGCTACCTTTGTCAGCCCCGGGTAGCGCGGCCGATTTCCTGGAGTAAAACCTGGCAGTGGTCATCAGCCTGCTTGCTTACCGGGGTGTTCTTCGGCCCGTAAAACTGCGTTAATTCCGGCCGGCCCGGGTGATGAAATTTCACTTGCAGCAAGGCATATTCGCCGCCGTTACGGTAGAGCCAATGCACGTAATGGCCGGCGATGCTTTCCTCGATATAGATACTGGCGCAGTTATCCATAGCCGCTGCAATGGCGTACAGATCGCCCGCGGTTCTTATTACGGTGAAGTGCTGATAATCCTCCATTCCCCTGGTTTTCAAGGGCGTGGTAGAGCCCTGGTATTGTTCCAGCCGGCGCGCCGTGTAGCGAGTATGGAGTCTTTCAATATCAGCTACGCTGTGGGGTTGGCGCAACAGTGTTTGTTCTATATTACCCACGTTTGCGGCCTGCAACAGGCGCCTGGTGTCGTCGTACGCCTCCCGGGTGATAGCCGCCCGTCGCGGGCTTGAGGTGCATTGCAGGCTCAGCCAGCGCGCTGTCATCAGCTCAGGCTTATCATGAAGTAGCTGGGCCAGCAGGATGATAGACTCGCCATCGATGCTGCCGGTGTCGGGAATAAAGCGGCGCAAAACGGCAAACGAATCCAGCAGTACCCGGCACGCTCTTATTGCGATGCGGGCGTTGCTGTAGTCGAGCCTGGCAAGCACCCTGGCCTGGCCCCGGCTGAGCTTTTGGCTCTTGCCCAACAATTGGGACAACCAACCTCGGTAACTGTCACTAGCTTGAATGTGCAGACTTTCGAAGTGCGCTCTGAAGTGCGTTGCCAGCAGCAGCACCAGTGGTTTATTCAGGTGGCAATGTAATGGCGGATGACTTTTCAGCAGGGCATAGGTGCCCAATGAATCCAGACCCAATGCCAGCAGCTTGTCGACCAGGGTGTGGTCCAGTTGAAGGTAGTACTGGCACCAGGCGATGGACTGATGCCGTCTGGTAACAACATCGCTCAGGCTTAATGGGTAGTGATACAAGCGACTCAGGCATTGGGTGTCGGGGTGGAGCAAGTAGCATTGGGGAATATCACAGCGCTGGATCGGATCGTGCTCTGGTCGGATAATAAAAGTGTCGACCTGGTCCGCCACGGTTTGCCGTAGCAGGATCTCCCCAAGAATATCGACTGACAGAGTTCGTAGCGCCGCGGCGGTGTTACGAGAAGAATGCACTGCAAATCCCTCAGTCCATGTGCACGGGCAATGTGTCGGCGAAGCTGTCAAATGCGCAGCCTCGGCTCCGGCTGTTGGATTGTATTGCGCTGGCTCAAATGATGCACCCGCGGCGTGAGCATTCGCTTGAGTCCGCAAGTGGAGAATCCCGCGGTTATCGGGAAGCAACAATAAAGCTGTGATATCCGGCGCGCTGGTGCTTTCGATAGTAGCGGGTTTTACGTTAGACTGCTGCACAAGTACTTTGCACAGCGCGGCGGTGCCGAGTGGTGTCTCTGCCCCCATGGTAAATCACGCTGATCTCCGGCGCTGCGTTCAGGCACATACAATAATACCAAGGAGTCGATGCAATGGACGATGCCAGCACGCGTAAAACCTTTCTTGACGACCTGGAACACTGGGCCACTGAACAGCCCGCTGCACCCTGGCTGCTTGAGGATTGGACCAGCCGCCAGACCAGCATTAGCTGGGCGGATGGCGCCCACGGACCATGGAAAATGGATTCCTCACTCATACCCCTAAGCTCAGGCGAGATCGGATTGACGAACGCTTTCGGCAGTATATTGCGGCGGCCGGCGATCGCATTCGCGGCGGCGAACCGCTATTGATTATTGAGGTGCCATAGCCGGCAGCGCCGACTTTGTTGGCGTGTACCCGGCTTATAAGAACAATGCTTTACACCCTTTCATAAGGAGAGAACACATGCCAGGAATTCACACCAGTGCTCAAAACAGCATTATCCTGCGATTGCGTATTGATAATAAACCGGGGCTGCTTGCCCGCCTCGTGAATAACATTTCGGACGCCGGAGGCAATATTGGTGCCATCGACATCGTTCGCTATGAAGATGATGTTGTGATTCGGGATGTGACCGTCGATACCACCGGCTCCGATCATGCAGATGCCATCGTCGAAGGGCTTGAAAACGTCGACGGCATCAGCGTGATGCACAGTTCCGATCGTGTCATCGTGATGCACCTGGGTGGCAAAATTGAAGTCGTCAGCAAGGTGCCGCTGAAGTCCCGGGAAGACCTCTCCATGGCCTACACGCCCGGGGTGGCACGGGTGTGCATGGCGATACATGAAGACGTTGAGAAGGTTCACAACCTGACGATCAAGAAAAACACGGTGGCCATTGTCAGCGATGGTACAGCGGTGTTGGGCCTGGGTGATATCGGCCCCGAGGCGGCCATGCCGGTGATGGAAGGCAAGGCCATGTTGTTCAAGGAATTTGGCAACGTCGACGGCTTCCCCATTTGCCTGAATACTAAGGACACCGAGGAGATTATCAATACCGTGAAGGCTATCTCCCCCGGTTTTGGCGGCATCAATCTGGAAGACATATCGGCGCCGCGCTGTTTCGAAATCGAAAGGCGCCTGCAGGAAGAACTCAACATTCCTGTTTTTCACGACGACCAGCACGGCACCGCCGTGGTGATGATCGCCGGGCTCATCAACGCGCTGAAGGTGACGAACAAGCAGGCTGCCGATATCAAAGCTGTGGTTGTCGGGGTGGGAGCGGCTGGCACCGCCTGTACCAAAATGATGATAGATCTTGGCATCACCAATATCATCGGCCTGGACCGGACCGGGATTCTTTACCGGGGCCGCCCCGACATGAATTCGTCCAAGCAGGAATACGCTGAAATGACCAACCCCGACAACATCCAGGGCACCTTGAAAGAAGCCATGGTCGGTGCGGATGTGTTTGTGGGACTTTCAGGGCCGGGTATCCTGACGGTAGAGCACCTGAAAACCATGAACAAAGACGCCATTGTTTTTGCCATGAGTAACCCGACGCCGGAAATCATGCCGGAGCTTGCCTGGCCGCACATCGCGGTAATGGCGACCGGGAGAAGTGATTACCCCAACCAGCTGAATAATGTGCTGTGTTTTCCCGGGCTGTTTCGTGGCGCGCTGGATTCTCGCGCCACCCGGATCACCGAAGATATGAAGATGGCCGCCGCCCGGGCCATTGCCGAAACCATCCCCGATGAAAACCTGTCGGCGGATCACATTATACCCGGAGTGTTCAACAAAGACGTGGCGCGCAATGTGGCAGAAGCGGTGAAACAAGCCGATGCGGCAGCGCGCAAGAGCACCTGATGGCCATTGTTTCGATGCGGACCCAGGCACTGCTTGTCGGCTTGCTGTGCGCGATTGCTACGGTCGTGTCCCATGCACAAGCGGCTTCGAATACCGCGATCCACGCCGTACCGGTCACCGAAGAGCCACTGCACGTGGTGCGCCATCGCGGTGAACACTTTATGGTGTACACCAACTGGATCGAGCCCGGTGTCTGGACCCTTTATCATGAGCATCGCAATGACTTGCTGGCTGTAATAGCGGCCGACACCTCGGCGGCGAGCCAGCTGCCAGGCGCCGAGCCGCAGCAGCAGGCGGCACCTGCGGGTACCCTGGTATTCTTTCCCTACGCCGACAACGATGCGGCTTTTGTGCACCGTGTAGGCGGGCGGGGGAGTTCCCCTTTTATCAATATTGGACTCGAATTCCAGGATCCCGTTGCTATAAGCTGCGCCGATCAAGCGCCCGCCTGGCTTGATGCGCGCGCTGAAGTATTGGCCCCCAACCGCCGCGGACAGGGCTATGTTCTGCGCCTGCCTGCCGCTGCCGATGTGGCGCTGCCCCAACACCGCAGGGGACTGCTGCTGGTACCACTGGGTGAGGCAAGCCTGGTGGTCGACGACATGGAGTGGAACGCCGCCATCGGTGACTTTCGTTTTTACGACCGCGACTTCCCAACGCGGTTGCGCAATGCCGGAACCGCAGCAGCGACGGTGGTGGTTTTTGACGCCTGCTGAGAGGTGCAGCAGTTGTATGCATCCTGAAGTTTGGTGAACCGCGATGGGCGCAATGTCTGACAGCGTAAAACTATAAATATACGTTAGATTGGCGAAGGCTCGCATTGAGTTTTGCGGGCTTGGCTGTGTCACGCTAAAAACTCTACCCGAGCCGGGCGAAACCCACGCTGTGAGCGGTGCGATGTGACCGCTTCCTTTGCTGTTGTTCAGGACTTTTTTGGAAACGGATTAGCCTCTTTAACTCTACTGTACTCAAACGAAGTAGATCCGCTTGGTGATGATTGGCGTAATCTAGTCAACTGGTTGAGCAGGAGAGGCGAGAGAATAGGAGCCTTACTGCTGACGAAGTGTAAGGAGGGATCCGGGACTACGGGTAACGAGATTTTATATGTAACTCGTTGCGCCGTTGCCCGACCAGCAGAACATTTTGGAATGACAGTCAAAACTTTTCATTGGAGCGTCACCGTTCCATCGTTTTTAACTTTGAGGATGTCAGCATGTCAATTACGAGAAAGATGTTTGTCAACATGGCGTTTTGTTTCGCCTTTTTTGGAGCAACCTTTGCCAACGCCGCCCACCATGAAGATGGTAGTAAAATGGCTACGCCGAGTATCGTGGAAATAGCGGCGGGTAACCCCGACTTTTCAACGCTGGTAGCGGCGCTTCAAGCGGCCGACCTGGTGGATGCGTTATCCGGAGAGGGGCCGTTTACGGTGTTCGCGCCCAATAACGAAGCCTTCGCAATGTTGCCCGATGGCACATTAGAAATGCTTCTACTGCCAGAAAACAAAGACCAGCTGGTAGAGATTCTGACCTACCACGTGGTGCCCGGTAAGGTCATGGCAGCAGACGTGGTAGAGCTCACCGAGGCCACCAGCCTTGAGGGTGACACCATTGCAATCACAGTGTCAGATGAAGGCGTGATGGTGGATGACGCCGATGTGATCGCCACCGATATCGAAGCGTCGAACGGTGTGATCCACGTCATTGATGCGGTGATTATGCCAGGCTCGTAACCTGCTTCGGCGGCGGCCTCTGCGGTCGCCGTCATTGAGGTGAATGAAGGCCAAAAGGCATGACGTAAACTAGCTGTGGGAGTGGGGGAGAGTGCTTGCTCGACCCAGTGCCACACGGAAGAGCCCGGACAAATATGTTCGGGCTTTTTTGGTTTATGGGGTAGCCCGCAAATGTTTTCAGTCGCAGTTGCCGTCCATTCCAGATACATTGCTTGCGGGATCTTTGTTGGATTCCATGGGTGTATTGGAGGCACAAATTCTGGATGAAGCGATTGCGAGTGTTTAGGCCAGGGGTGGGGCTGCGTAACGTAGCTCTGTCGTGTTGTCTGGGACTGTTGCCATGGCAAGCTTTTGCTGCACCCGCGATCGACGGTCACTTCACCGGCAGTCGCGGCTGCACCGTGAACTACCGGATTTATGAGCCCGACCGGCCGACAACCAGCCCCCCTATCATTCTGACCCATGGATTTATGCGCAATTTGCATACCCTCACGGGCTGGGGGACTCAGTTGTCAGCACGTGGCTTTCGCGTGGTATTGGTGAGCCTCTGCAATTCGTCCTGGCTGAGCGGTCGGCATCAGGCCAATGCCAATGACCTGGTCGCCGCGCGCCACCATCTGGGTTTCAATGCGGTGATCTATGGCGGGTTTTCGGCCGGTGGACTCAGCGCGTATCTCGCGGCACTGAATGACCCGTCAAGCGCAGCTTATATCGGTCTCGACGCGGTTGATTCCGGCAACCTGGCCCTCGACAGTCCGGCCCTGTTGCAAGTGCCGGCCCTGTTCGTGACAGCTGGGGCGTCAGTGTGCAATGGCGGCGGCAACTTCGAGCAGGTGATGTCTAGAGTGCCCGGCTACGATACAGTGGCGCTAAGCCAGGCCAACCATTGCGCCTTTGAAATGCCAAACGATAATCGATGTAACTGGATCTGCGGACGCTTAAGCGAGGCAGAAACCGTGGCCGCTCAACAGCAGATTTTTTCAGCTGTGGCAAACTGGTTACAGCAGTATTTTCCTGCGGCCGCAGGCGATGAACCGGCCGCTGGATAATCGACTGATTGGAAAGCAACGACGCCACAAGCTTGGACACGCTGCCCCTTCGTCCTGGCGCCGGGGCTCGCACTATGCCAGAACATCCTGCAACAGCGCTCTGGATATAATGACCCGCTGGATCTCGCTGGTGCCCTCGTAAATCGATGTAATACGCACATCCCGGGCCATTCGTTCTAACGGATAATCCCGGGTGTAACCTGCGCCCCCCAGCAACTGCAGGGCGGTGTAGCAGGCATCGTTGGCCTTCTCACTGGCAAAGACCTTTGCCATTGAGGCAGCGGTGCCAAAATCCCGCCCCTGTTCTTTCTCGAACGCCGCCTGCATCACCAGCAGTCGCGCTGCTTCAAGCTCGGTGTAGCGGTCGGCGAGCATCCATTGCAGGCCCTGGAAGTGACCGATCTTCTGGCCGAATTGTTCCCTTTCTCCCAGGTAGCGGCGGGCATAATCCATCGCCGCCTGGCCCAGGCCCAAAGCGAGGGAGGCAATACCAATGCGACCGCCGGCCAGTTCTCCAACAGCAACTTTGAAGCCCTGGCCCTCAGTTCCCAGCATCGCGCCAGCGGACACCCGGCAATGATCAAAATTGACGGTGTTGGTACTCGATCCTGTCTGGCCCATTTTGGACTCTGCCCTGGCTATGCTGACACCCGGGTTATCGGCATCGACCAGGAAGCAGGAAATCCCCTTGCTTGGACTAGCCTCGGGATTGGTGACAGCCCAAACGACGAAAAAGCCGGCATATTCTGCACTGGTAATGTAAACCTTGCTGCCATCAATGACCCAGTCATCACCGTCGCGCACTGCCCGACAGCGCATTGCCGAAGGGTCGGAACCGGCACCGGTCTCGGTTAAACAAAACCCCGCGGCAGCGTATTCGCCCGCGCACAGGCGCGGTATGTAATGATTCTTTTGCGCCTCATTACCGACGGCCTGCACTACCTCAGCCACCATATTGTTGACCGACATAGTCACAGCGGTAGAGGCACAGCCCCGGGCAATCTCGGTTATCGCGGCGCTGAAGGCTACCACCCCGGCCTCGGTTCCGCCGTATTGGGCATCCACGTTCAAGCCCATAAATCCCAGCTCAGCGAGCTTTTTGAGCTTGGCCAAAAATATTTCTCGGCCTTGCCCCCGATCCAGGGCGTCGGCATTGGCCGCCAGCTCGTTGTCGGCAAACTGTCGCGCCGTCTGCTGAATCATCAGTTGTTCTTCGCTGAGTGCAAGATGCATAATCCAGTACCTGATTTGTTGGCCGCTCAACCCCGGCGTGACACCCTCGCCTTTGGGTAGTGCCATTAGAGCGCATTATCAAGACCCATGGCAACGCCATGGCAGCGGGTCTGGTCGCCAGGACAAACGAGTTTCTGTTCACGACCAGGTTTCAGTGAATACGCCGCTGGGATATTACCGAATTGATCAGATGCTTAAAGCGGGTCCAAACCCGGGCTGCTGCCCGGGTCTGCAAGGCGGGTGGCAGGCTAGTCCTGGGTTTCGAATTGATCGCGCAATACCCGCTTTAATACCTTGCCAGAGGGGTTGCGCGGGATACTCTCAACAAAGACCACCTTGCTCGGGAGTTTATAACGAGACAGCTTGTCCTCGCAGAAACTGATAATAGCGTCGGCGTCGATATCGTCGTCACCTTTCACGATTATCGCGCAGGTTTTCTCGCCCCATTTCTCGTCGGCAAGCCCGATCACTGCCACCTCGGTCACCGCAGGATGCGCGATAATCACGTTCTCGACCTCGGCCGGGCTCCTGGTTGTCAGCATGGCAGCCACCTACAGACCATGATAGATACTGGGTCCTACTCTGGGCCGCACCCGAAAGCGCTTGTACTCCCACTGATATTGGTCGGGACACAAGCGCACACAGGCCTCTACACCGCGATTCAGCGCCGCCACGGAAACTGTATCGTCCGCGTCGTAAATGTCGGTCTCCGCACTCAGGTAGTGCATGATAAAGCCGCCCTTAACACGCTGTGCCACCCCAAACACAGCCAGCGCGCCCGTGCGTCGTATCATATTGCTTGCCAATGTGCCGGTAAAACACGGTACACCCATAAAGGGAACATTGATCCCGGCATTGAGTTCCGGCGGTACCTGGTCCGGGAGAATTCCGGAAATCTTGCCGCCTTTAACGCTTTTGAGTAACTTCACCAGGCCGCGGCTGTCGGTGGGTACCAGGGTGCTGCCGCTGCGCTCCCGTGCGCGCTCAATCATCGGTCCCAACTCGGCTATTTTGGGCGGTTCGTACAGTGCTACCACGCTACCCAGATTAGTCAGATGCAAGCCAAGCATTTCCCAGTTGCCCAGGTGTGGTCCCAGAATAATCACGCCGCGCCCCTGCTGCTGGGCCTCGGTCACCAGTTCAGCGCCCCGGACTTCCAGCACCAGAGACGACACGTATTCCCAGGGTCGCAGCCAAACATGTCCCATCTCCGCGGCCAGTTCAGCGGTGGCTTGCACGCTATTGCGCGCCAGATCCAGTTGGCTGTCACTATCCAGCTGCGGATACGCCAGCTCAATATTGCGCACTGTGACCCTGCGGGTGCTACTGGGGAAGTACCAGTAGGTCAGCCCAATCCCGCGACCCAGGGCACGAGCCCAAGCCAGTGGCAACAGCGCAAAAAAGTGGAGAAAGCCCTTAATAAGAATCGCTTTAACTGCGTTCATGGGAGCGTTGGGTGCCCTTATGTTTGTTGGTGTCCAAGCCCTATTATGCCCTCCACCGGAAGACGATAACAGGGCTGGGAAACGGGGTTGGTGCTGCGCTTGCCAAGGCGCTGTTGTGGCAATGATCATGGCAATGATCAAGCGTGAATCCAATGGCCTCCAGGCCCGGGGCCGACTAAGACAGGCCGAACCCAAGCGGATATTATGTTTGCCTGCAGCAGGCGCCCGTGGCGGCTTCTACTCGCTATCGAAACTGACGATTTTCAGGTTCTTGATGTCGGCCAGCAGCGGGCTGTCAGCGGCATGGGTAAATGCCTCGCTGACGGCGGCTGAGCGATGGTCGGTTATCGGCCGGTAGCTGGGGTGGGTAAATATGTATAGTTCTTTCGCCGCCAGGGCTTCCATCACGCGCTGCCCCACGATGTTGACATCGATACCGCCTGCTACCGCTTTCGAGGTGGTTTTGGCAATTTGCAGCACATCAGGACCGGGGGCGATCGTGGGTGCGTAGCGCGGCTGCCGGTTGCGGTATGACTTGTGAATGCGGGTCTTGACAAAGGCCGGGGCCAGTACCGCAACATGAATATTGTGGCTTGCCAGTTCCAGGTTCCAGGCTTCAGACAGCGCCACGACCGCGGCTTTGGTGGCGGTATAAGCGCCACCCATGGGCGCGCCTGCCATGCCGGCGATCGATGCGACATTGATGACCCAGCCCGGCTCACCCTGCTGCTTCATCAGCGGCACAAAAGTATTGGCGCCGTAGACCACGCCCATCAGGTTGACATCGATCGTCCAGCGCCAGCCCGGATCGTCCAGGGTTTCGATAGCGCCGATACCGCCACTGACGCCGGCGTTGTTGATCAACATGTGAACCTTGCCAAAACGCTCGCAAGCCAGGCGGGCAGTCCGTTGCCAGTCCTCCAGCAGGGCAACGTCCATCTCCACCGCAAGCACCTCAATACCGGCCTCTGTCAGTGCCTTCTCGGCCACTGCGAGCTGGCCAGCCTCGATGTCTGCGATCACAATATTCATCCCGGCCCGACCGAGGGTTTCGGCGAGATTGCGGCCAATACCATCTGCGCCACCGCTGATCACGGCTGTTTTGCCTGCTAGTTCCTTCATATTTTCTCCGTAAGCAGCGGCCTTCGCGTTGCGAGGGGAGGCTGCTTGTTATCGACGTCCTGAATGAACAAAACCGGCAGCTATGGCCATGGGTGATGGCCGCGCCGCCAGGCACATGTTTACTGGAGCCTGATGGTAAGTGCAATTAGGGTCAGAGTAAAAACTTCCAAATATAGTTTTTACTCTGACCCAAAATATATTTCTGTCGACTCAAAAAAAGTAGTCGCCGAAAGCCTCGATCAGGTAATCCGCCCACTGTTCCGGGAAGGGCTCAGTGAGCTCCCGGGACCCGGCGAAGTCCGGGATAAATAGTTCGTCCAACAGTTCCTGCACCGCGCGCGGTTCTGAGGTGGTGATATTAAGTTCCCGGTTGATCTTAAGGCTCAGCCGGTCCAGGTTGGCGCTGCCCACCGAGGCCCAGCCATCGAAGATCGCCGCCTTGACGTGAGTGAATCCCGGATAAATATAGACGCGGATACCGTGTTCGAGCATGGTATTGGCTGCGAGGGCGATATTACGGGTGATCACCCCCCGGTCGGTCTCCAGGGGGATGACCACCCGTACATCCACTCCGCGTCGCCTGGCCAGGACCAGTTCCCGCAGCAGAGTGTCGTCCGTAAAGTACGCGTTTTCTATATAGATATATTTTTTGCTGCGGCGGATTGCATCGCGCTGCAGTGTGAAGATCTCCTGCCGTCCCGGCGCGGTATAGATCAGCCGCAGCGGATAGCCGCCGGCGTCGAGGTTGACTTCGGCTGGATCGAAGGTAAGTAGTGGGCCGAAGTCGCCCAGCAGCCCGGCGCGGCTCCAGGCATCCTGGAATTCCTTGTTTATTTCGTCCACCACCGGCCCGGTGACTTCCACCATCAGGTCGTGCCAGTCGTAGCGGTACTCCCTGCCAATATTCATGCCGCCCAGAAATGCTATGCGCCGGTCGATCACCATGGTCTTGACGTGGTCTCCCGCAAACCAGGCGTTCTTGGTCAGGCGTACGTCGACTTGTGAATTCTGTGTCAGATAAGCGCGTATGGAGGACGGAGCCTGGTGATCTGCCGGCAGGCTGCCCGATTGCTCGCTCCCCGCCATGATGGTACCCAGCCCATCTACCAATACGCGAACGTCGATGCCCTCGGTGGAGCGCCGTTGCAGCAGCTCCGCAATCGTCAGGGCGACGTCGTCATTGTCGAAGATGTAGGCCCGGATGCTCACCGCATCTTGGGCGGAGGTCACCGCATCGACAAAACGAGGAAAGAAAACTTCCCCGTCAACCAGGAAGTCCAGTTCACCGCGTGAAGAGGGACGGCCAAGGTACAGGTCCAGCTCTTTTTCCCACTGGGCCAGGTCCATGGTCGGCCCGTTCGCCAGTGGCGGGGGGCTGGCCTCCGGTGGAATACCTGTGATCAGGTTCTTGCCCGATTCGATGGCAGTATCTGATACCAGGGACAGCAGAGACCCCACGGAACTGAAGGGGCGCATGGGAACGCTGTAACTGTGGCTGTCGATGAAGTGCCACAGGGATTGCAGCAGGTGACTGCCCTTGACCTGTTCCTTTAGATCCTCCGGTATCTCGTCGTAGCGGATTAGTACGATCAATCGAGTGTTGCTATTGACATAGACGAACGGTATCGAGCCCTTGTCCAGACCTCCCGTGTTGAACAACACCTCGCCCCCGGACAGTCCTTGCTGGGCAAGATAATCCCGCAGCAGGGGCTGCCATTTGTCGAAGTACTCAACGAGATCGATTCGGGCGCTTACGCTGTACCGGGGTGGTTTATCGATCAGGCGACGGGCGCGAAAGCGTCCTAGCTGGTCGTAGAAGAAAAAATAATCCGCCCTGTCGAAACTCACCGCCACACCGGAGTTTTTCTCCCGGGGCAGGAATTCACGAAAGACACTATCCCTGAATTCGCTCCACTGCTCAATGCCGAGAATGGGCACGGGGCTGAGATAGCGGGTAAGTTGTACCCAGTCCTCAGGGGCGTTGTGTTGCATCGGGGTGAGGGTTGGTGTGCCGTAGGCCTCGTCAGTCAGCGGTGGTCCCGCCAGCGTTTTGCCCTTGAGATCTCCGACAATGAAGAAGATCTCGTTTTCCCGGCGGTAGCGGAGGAAGTACTGGTCGTTGCCCCGGTAGGCCTCCAGGGCGAGCAGCGGTGGGTACGGTGGCACGTCTTCGCCGATCGGCAGCACCGGCTCAGGTGTGGAGCAGGTGTATAGGCAAGCCGTCGCCACCAGCAATGCCGGGTTAGCAATCCGCGTAAGCCATACTCTGCCCATGCGTTCTCCCAAGAGACCAGATACACCCATTTTCGCATTATAGTGCGCCTGTCCGGGGTCAAATCGTAGAGAGTCTTGATCTGGGTCGGGTGTTGGTCATGATTTTTACATGATGGAGAAGTAATCCAGTCCCGGGCCGCTGAATCCCCTGGCCTACAGTAGGCTTAGCGCTCGCTGTCACCCCGTAATTCCCTAAGGCAACTCTGATTAATTCGGTGACGCTTCAGGCTTTGCGTCGGGTTTGGCCACAAGGCGCAGTCGTGCAGGAAGGCTGGCTGCCTTTCAAACGGCTGTAACGCAGTAGACAAACGCGACGCAAAGCCCCGCAGGGCGGGCCTCTGGCGCCCATTGGACTGCGTTGCACCGCTCGTCAAGGACAAACAGCCTTGACCTTCGCGGCGCGCCTTGCCAATGTACGCCAGAGGCTCCGCTGAAGCATTACCGAATTGATCAGAGGTGCCCTGAGTAATCGATCCCGCGCCTGTCGTTCTGCGTGGCTATGCTTTTGCTGGCACTGGCTGCGGGTTGTGGCAGCACCGGTAACGGCACTGCCGCCGCCTGACTATTCGGTTCAGCATTGCTTTGGCTGCGCCTGACTGACTCTTGCTCTCGATAGCGCCAGTTAGCCACCCGGGGCCCGGGCAATAGGCGATGGTCCGTTCAACTCCGGAAAGCAGGCATTTCGTCACGGAGCATAATAGATTCCTCCAACCCACAGGAGGAATCTCCATGTTGTACTTAACGCACCAAAACAAACAGCACATTCCGTGGAATAAGGGCAAACTCACTGGTCAGAAGCCGCCGCTAAAGCTGGCAGAAATCTGGGCCATACGGACTCGACTGCAAATTGGAAAGAAGACCCGAGACCCGAGATCTGGCTCTCTTTAACCTTGCCATCGACAGCAAGCTGAGAAGCTGCGATTTGGTCAAATTGCGGGTGAGAGATATCGTGACCGGTGGGCGCGTTTCCGGTCGAGCAACGGTAATGCAGCAAAAAACGAACCAGCCAGTTCAGTTCGAGATTACAAAGCATAGTCGCGAGTCGATAAAGGACCTGATAGACACGGCGGGGCTGACACCCACAGACTTTCTTTTCAAAAGCCGTGTGCGCCCCAACGGCCATCTTTCAACGCGTCAGTACGCTCGTATAGTGAATGGCTGGGTCGAGATGATAGGCCTCGATCCAGCCGCCTATGGCACCCACACGATGCGACGAACTAAAGCGACGCTGATTTATCGCAGAACTAAAAATCTGCGGGCGGTACAGCTTCTGCTTGGTCACACAAAGCTGGAAAGCACAGTGCGCTATCTCGGTGTCGAGGTCGATGATGCGTTGGAAATGGCAGAGCAAACGGAAATTTGAACCGTTAGGTCGGTTGGCGATCATCAAATACGATGGTCGCTTACCTGGACTACAACGGACGTCCGGGTTGCCATATTCTGCTGACAGTTTAACTAGTGCTATCG
>CAVROQ010000027.1:0-14231 GCA_963722805.1 uncultured Gammaproteobacteria bacterium | reverse complement strand
GCCCTGGCGCAGTCCATCAGACGGTGGTCGACCCACTCCGGCCGTTCGCCGCTCTTAGCAGGTTGCTTAGTTTTCGGGTTCGAGTACGGCGCCCCCCAAACCATACTTCCACGCTGGCCACCCGGCCTGTCCGTAGAAACTGTCCCCCCAGCAGCTGACTGCACCATCTTGATAAAGCGCACAGTTGTGCGCCCCACCTGCAGAGACCGTCACCGCGTCGCTCAAGCCAGTCACGGTGACGGGGGTTGACGTATCGGTCGTGCTGCCATCGCCGAGCTGGCCAATGCTATTGCCTCCCCAACATTGCACACGGCCTGCGCTCGTTACTGCTGTGAAAAGGGACTCCTGAAAAACATCTTCGCCGCGCACTAAATGAAAAACCTCAATAAGTTATCGTTTTCCGTATTGTATCTAACCCAGTGTTTGCGGGCGAGAAAATCAACGGCCTGCTAAGGGGCGGCTTCGTGCTTGGTCCGGTGGTGAGTGCCGACGAGATCATCGCTGCTTACAAGCAGATTATCGAGCGCGCACATACGGCGGGACTCAAAATATTGATGGGGACCATATTGCCCTTCAAGGGTTTTCCGCTTTCGGGTTACTGGAGTCCAGAGAACGAAGCCAAGCGCCAGACAATCAATGCGTGGATTCGAAGCAGCGATTTGCACGATGGCTTTGTCGATTTCGACGCGGCAATACGCGATCCCGCTGATCCCCAAAGGATGCTTGCAGTCTATGACGGTGGTGATGGTCTTCACCCCAGTGCTGCGGGCTACGCGAGAATGGCAGAGGAGGCCGAAAAGGCATTACTTGAACCGGGGAGGGGGCATATTCGGAGCCCCTGATTTCCTCGATGTTGCGAGGCCGGGTGCTAAAAAACGCTCGTGGTGCCCTAAAACAGAACAGCAATCGACTGGCAAGGCGGCAGACAAAGAATGGCGGACGCAAGCAGTGAAATGGGTGCTGAACAGCATCTTCGGGGTGTTGTGCCTGGTCAGCAGTCGATGGGCACCACCAGCACGTACCGATTGCCGAAGGGGCAGTGGCATCGCCATAGCCATAGCCGGGTCGCGTGGCACCTTCGTTCGATAGCGCCAAGGCAGCCATAGCTTTCCCCACTTTTGGCAAACTAAATCTGCCGTTGGCAAGCCTCGCTTATCAACCTGTGATAAACCTATGGCAAGCCGATGTGCGATGGCGATTGATCGCATTCCCACCAATAATGTACGCTTACGCCCCCTTACCAGCAGAATAATCTGGTGATCAGCAAACCAGCGCAGCAATATCCTGTCCACCCGGGCGCTGATGATGGTGTGTTCGTCGGCGGTTGACGGCCAGATTCGATTGATAGTGGATTAGCGCGGGCCGTCCAAGATGGCAGCCCTGGACTTATGCCATTATCGCGCTGACTTTTGTTCCACTAATCAGGGCGACTACACCCCGTATGAGAAATCCATCGCTTCACGAGATCCAGCAGGACCAGGAGCATTACGACTATCTGGTTCGGCGCGTTGGCAAGTCCCACCTGCGGCAGCGCCTGGGTGTTGAAATCGGGCATGAGGCCGACCGATTTGGCCAGGGGCGAACTTTCTTCAATATCGAGAACTGGAAGCTCATCGCCAAACTCCTCACCGCCGGCTTGAAGTTGACTGGCCTTACCGCCCGAGGCCGCGCAAACGTTACCAACTTCCAGGTGCGTCACAACGTTTTCAAGTTACCTCACCTTCCCGCGGCCTTCGAAGGCTTTACCCTGTTGCAACTGAGTGACCTGCATTTCGATTCTTTACCGGAGTTTCCCGATCGTCTGGCGGAGAAGGTGAAGGGCCTCGACTATGATGTCTGCGTGCTCACTGGTGACTTCCGATTCCTCACCCACGGGCCTCACGCGGAGTGCATCCGGGGCCTGCAGCGCCTGTGTCGCGATATGGAAAAGGATGTGTATGCAGTGCTCGGCAATCACGATAGCATCGCCATGGCACGCGAAATAGAAAGCGTCGGTGTAAGGCTGTTGATGAACGAACATAGGCAGCTCAAGCGGCAAGGTGCTTCCATCTACCTTGCGGGCATCGACGACCCCCACTATTTCGCCGCGGATAACCTGGTGCAGGCGTACGAAGGCATTCCAGACGATGCCGTGTCTGTGCTGTTATCGCACTCTCCGGAAATCTATCGACATGCGGCCTATATTGGCTTTGACGCAATGCTGTGTGGCCACACCCACGCCGGCCAGATCCGACTGCCTGGCCCCGTCACCCTGACTTACAATTCTTCGGCGCCCCGGTACACCGGGGTCGGGAGTTGGTCCTTTGACCTGATGCAGGGCTATACCTCGGCGGGAACCGGCAGTTCCGTGGTGCCCGCGCGCTTTAACTGCCCGCCGGAAATCACCCTGCATCGCTTGAGCAGTCAATAGGGACGTTTGCGGATATGGAGAAGAAACAGGGGCAGGGAGATCAGGATTTCCACCAGCATGAACGCTGCTGCCCATAGCAGCGACCACCACCAGGCGATTTCAAGGTGAAATGTAGCATAGAGAGATGGCAGGAACGATTCCGGTAGTTGGTCAAGCCCCCGACTCGGGTCGCTGGATACCAGCCCCCTGCGGCGTTTGATAAAGCTGGAGGCGAGGTCGCCAGCCATTACCAGGGCACCGAAAATCAGGCCAAATTGCAAGCCGTAACCCAGCAGCAGGACTAGTACACAGGAGACGCACAACGCGATAATGAAACCCCGCCAGGTTTTCGAGTTGCCAAGCAGTGGACGACCGTCTGCCAGCTGCCAGCCGCCGTCGACAGGTCGACTTGCCCTGGCGCCCAGGAAGTAAGTTGCCAGCACTGGTGCCCCGTTGACAGCAACCAGCAGGGCCAGGATTTCGATGAAGGTCCTGATCATAGCGCCCCGAAAAAAGCTTAAAAAAATCCTTTCCTGCACAGGGTAAAGCGCATCAGCCCCGAAGTCGATATTTGGGCCCAGGGTAAAACTCCCGGCTTGGGTTCAAGAAATAATCCGGCAAACGAATCCGGGACTACAAGGAAGGAAAGAATCCGGGACACCCATTTATTGCTCCTGCGGGCTTCAGCCTCCACGTTCCCATTCGGCATAGCGATTATGGGAAAGCCAAACGGCATATTGGTTGTCCCCGATTGCTTTTCAGTGGTTCCGGACTGGTGGTGGATAACCGCGCTTTTGGTGCAGCCTACAACCTTTCCTCTGGCAAGTTTATAGTTGATAATTGCACTCGTGTTTATCTCCCGCTTACTGCGCTCCCCATCAGCCCGAACAGTCTTGCTCGGCTTGCTGGTGTGTCTCTGTGCTGCCTGTGACAGTAGTCAGCCCGCCAGCACGACTACGAATACGGCGCCAAAGGATTCCGGGGCACTGGCGATAGGGGCAGTGGGCGATGCAAGGATCTCCCTGGAGAATGTCAAAGAGCCGATCAGGCTGCAGCTTTACGACCTGGACCTGCGTCGCTATCGCATGCTGCGCCAGCGACTGGAGAGTATCGTGCTGGGACGCATGGATGCCGACGGCGAACCCCCGCGCAGCGCCGAAGTTTGGCTGCAGCCACCACTGCCGCCGCGCCTTGAGGTCAGCGATGACGGCGAGCGAATCCGTCCGGGGGGCGGTAGTCCGGTCACCATTGTCGCCTTCTGCAACATGGAATCGCCTCACTGTGCCCGCCTGCAGTTGCACCTAAGCCGCATCCTGCCGCTATTCGGCACCCTCGTGCACTATGCCAGTCGCGACATGATCTTGCCTTTCCACCGTCACGCTGAATCGGCCGCTGAGGCGGGCCACTGCGCTCTGGAGCAGGATAAGTACTGGACATTCCACGATTTTATGTATGCTGCCTCGCCGCCGCCTGACCGGCAAAGTATTCAGCGGGCTGCCAGGGCGGCGCAGCTGGATCTGGGGCTTTTTGACAGTTGCCTCGCCAGTGCGCGTCAGCGCCCCAGTGTCGCTGCTGATGCTGCGCTCGCCCGGGCGCTGGGTGTCGATACGGTGCCGGCAGTCTTTGTGAATGGCCTCTACGCCGGTGTCAACCCAGGGGCGGAACAGCTGATCTGGCTAATCGAAACTGAGCTGAAGCGCCTCGATATCGCGTCTCCACGCCAGGTCGAGGCGCAACGTGAGTCCCGTGAAGCACTGCAATTGGTGGCCCTGATACATTCGCGTCAACCGGGTCAGGGCCTGGCGATGATGGCCCCGGTGGCCGCGCCGGATCGGGTGCGCAGTTATCGGGAGGGGGAAAATCCACTGTGGAACGCACTGCAGTCAGAAGATGAGGTCCGCCTTCGCGTTATGCGCAAAGGCGGTCTTGCCAGTCACTTTACCTACCGCTTTGTTGATTAGCCCTACTTAAACGGGTTGTTATTCCACAGGATCTCGGCCAGCTTGTTCTGCCCGGAAATGCTCGGATGGAAGCAGTCGCCGCCATTGATCTCGTCGGGGCTGAAGGAGTAGTTGCCCACAGCCAGCGTCGCCCCGTTGTCGATCACGGCCTGGTATTCCGCCACTACCTCCACACCGGTTTGTGCCGCCATCGCATTGAACGCCGCCGCTTCCTCGGCCAGAATCTGGTTGTAGGCCTGCTGTTTCGACTCTAATGCTGAAGTGTAGGCGTCGGTGGATGTTGCGATGGTACACACGTCGAAGCTCTGCCAGAACGATTCGCAATTGACACCGCCATCGCCCGCCTGTTTTGCCAGACCGACGCTGCGCAGGTCCTGCACTCTGGGGACACTGGACAGATAAACGGTGGAGCCATCGGGTAATCCATCGGTTAAGGTCTGCAATCCGGCGGTGACCGCCTCACGCCATTGTTGGGCGGTGTACAGATCGGCATCTGAGGTGCGGTTACACAGGTCATTACCTCCCAGCTCGACCATGACAACCAGTGGTTGGGTTGCTGCGGCAACGATAGTGGCTGCTTGCGTGGCAAAATTGTTCTTACTCGCATCGGTCATTTCCGACCCCGATGCCGATGCAGACTTGCCACCGCTAAAAGCGGGGTTCTGTGCAACGTAGCGGTCCAGCAGGCTGGTGACACCGGAACTGGAGCCATCGTGAAACGAATTCTGATTCTGGTCGCCGCCGCTGTAGCAGAACAGGTCGAAGAATCCGGTATTTCCGGTGCAGGATGCATTGTAGCCACGCATGATGCTGTCACCGGCCCCCTCCAGGCGGCTGGCGGTTACCGACGAGGCCTGACAATTCACGCCGACGTTGGTGACATCGCCACCACTGATGGTTCCCGAGCCATTGGCAACGGCACAGCTTTGCCCGGCTGGTTCGGCCGCAACGGTTACGTTGAAATCCGTGCCCTCGGATAATTCGGTCGGGAAGGTGAACACATCGTTCGAGCCCAGCACAAGATCGTCGGTGCCGTTGTTCTGCAAAGTGACGCTGCCACCCGCCAACCCGGATACCGTGCCACCTACGCTGTAGGTTACTGCGGGCGCGGAGCTGCAGGTGACCTCTACGTTGGTCACGTCGGATCTGTTGATCTGGCCAGCGCCATTGACTACTGCGCAACTGACACTTTCCGGATTGCCTGTGGCGGTGATATCGTAGGCTTCCCCTTTGCTCCGGTCGCTGAATACAAAAGGTCCGTCAGCGCCCAGCGTCTGGCTGTCAGTGTCATTATTTCTCAGCTCGACACTTTGTCCGCCAATCAGCCCGGTTACCGTACCCGTCACGCTTTAGCTGGCTGCCGGCTTGCCGCCCCCACCCTTGGCGGCGAGCGCTGGTAGCGGGCTGGTCATGGCGAGCGTGAGCAGCGCAATAGGTGACCAAAGACGAAGTGTTTTGTGGCGAGTGGATATCGGAGTCATGGCCCGGCCCTCCTGGGCGTGAAGTAGATTTATGTTAGAACTACCGCGGGCCGCCTAGCGAAAAGGCTTTTGGCCGTTCAGTCCCGGTTGCATGAATCGATAGTAAACTATTTGCACCCAGCAGAACATTCCCCTGCGCAGTGGGCAGGGCCGGCGCAACAGCGCACACTGTTTTGCTTGCCGGTTAACTGGCCGGGGCACCGTTATCACCCTGGCCAGTAAAGCAATATCCCCCAGGCACCCGCTAGCGGCCAATGCGCTCAACCCGAACCTTGATTACCGAGCGCTCATCCGACTCGAGTACCGTAACCCGATAGCTCTCTTCCTCAATCGAGTCACCCTCCCTTGCAATACGCCGCAGCCGGCTGACGACAAATCCGCCGATCGTGTGTGCCTCGGTTACCGGGAATTCTGTATGGAGGTTGTCGTTAACCTCCGAAATCGGCATGCGTCCGCTCATCAGGTGTGAGTTTTGGTTTTCATGCTCGATATAGAGACGACGCTTGGGCTGGTATTGATCGAAATCGTAACCGACATCGATTTCTCCAACAACCTCTTCGAACACGTCTTCCATAGTCAATATGCCGATGGCGGAACCAAACTCATCCACCACCACGGCGAGGTGGTCCTCCCGCGCCTGCAGTTGGGGCAAGGCACGATCTATCGTCTGCTTCGGCGACAGGTAAAGGGCGGGTTTAATATAATTTTCCAGTGGCTGGTCTTCAAGGTCCGGTATCATCAGATCCCAGGTGCTCAGGACACGGCTGTTCGATATCGAGGCCTGTGAGCGCTGTGCCGGGCACGTCAAGATCATCGTCGAGGCGTCGAACCGCTGCATTGAAGAGCGAGTGTCGCACCACCGGGCTAATCGAGAAAATTCTGGCGCACCTGAAGGGTAAAGAGGCCACCGCCGAGTTGGTGATGTTGCCTGAGGGCCGTGGGCCTCCACAGGCCCGGTTGTTCGACTGAATCCATGACACCCTGATCATCTGCTTTGCTGCGTCCTTTGAGGAAGCGGCGGGCTGGCTATCGCCCGGTGGGCAGAAATTAGGCTGGAATCAAGGGAAAGCAGGGTTTCGCGGAGTGTATTGGCGGCGGAATGGGCTAGTTTTTGGCGGGGAGGGGCCAGCGACGGAGGTTCAGTAGATGTTGGTTGCGACCAAGGTGTATTTAATTCATCCTATACCCCAGCCCGGTAGTGTCAAAGCCCTGTAACAACAATTATTCAGGTAGCACTTTCGTGCGCACTGGCCTGCATTGCAATCATCTAATCTTATGTCTGTAGTTGGCACCTTGCCGAAATCGCTGGCACTATGCTCCGGCTGCGCCTGACTGACTCCTATTCTCGAAAGCTGTCGTTCGCCCTGGACCGGGGCATCAGACGGTAGACGACCCATCGCGGTCATTCCGGCCCGGTATTGACTCAGCATGGATTATTAGTCACAAAGTGCCCGAACCGATGTTCGAACAATCTGCATCACTACCCCTGGAGCAATCAACCCAACGCCCATTTTTGGTCATAAGTGTAAGGTGGTAATTGGGAACTAAGACAAAGCGGACTCCCAAAACTGGTGGCGTTTCCATGCAATTCGCTGTTCGAAGTTGTCGAGGTTGCGAATCCCTGTGCTGGTTTTGGAAATTGCCACGCCTATGATAATCTGCTCACAAAGAGGAGTTACGGCATGGCATTAGCCAACGAAGACGACACAGATTTTGTGAGGTTTTGGAACTCGGTTCTTGAACCCAAATTCACAAGGTACCGGCACATCCTCCAAGGCGGGTTGTCGCGCCATTCTGCGGCAGTGATCCCAAACTTGCCCATCAAAGAAGGAATGTCAGTACTTGATGTCGGCTGCGGATGGGGAGATATGTCGCTCCAATTAGCTGAAATTGTTGGACCAAATGGGCGCGTCGTTGGCATTGATTGCGTCGATGCATTTTTGGAAGAAGCTAAGAAAGACGCCGCATCAAAAAAACTGTTGAACGTCGAGTTCTCCCGCGGTGATGCCGAAGTTGCCCTACCTGAGAATGAGTTCGACTATGTGGTTGCTCGTTTTGGCACAATGTTCTTCACAAACCCTGTGGCGGCGTTGCGGCGTATGCGTCTGGCGCTCAAGCCGGGGGGGCAGATGACACATATTGTATGGCGTCGGCGCGAAGACAACCCGGCGTGGCAAGAAGCAAAGGAAATCACCCTTCGGCATCTTCCGCCTCCGGGCGAAGACGCTGACACCTGTGGACCCGGCCCTTTCTCAATGGGCAATCAGGAGATGGTGGGTCAAATGATGAAAAGCGCTGGATACGAGGACGTTACTTTCACCCGCGTAGACGAAAAGATCATGGTCGGGACGACCCCGGAAGAATGCATCGCATTCGCGTTAGCTATCGGCCCTGGGGGCGAGGTCTTCCGCGAGGCCGGAGAGGAGCTTGCCGAGGCCAAGCGCCCAGAGATCGAGAACGAGATGCGTACCTTCTTTGAGAGCCAGGAACGGGACGAGAACGGCATTTGGGCACCCACTTCTTCATGGGTGATATCCGCACGCAATCCAGGTTGATCGAAATTTGGCGGTCAACCAGCTTTGGCGGCCGGCTCAAAGCTCTAAGATTGAGAAACGGAGACTGCTTCATGGCACATAGCTCCAGTTGGCGGGTACCAGTTTCTGGCTGATTTCAATGACTGCCTTTCTCGTCAACAGACATTCGCGCTAGCCTGGTTCCAATGGGCGAGAACGACCCAAACCTGCCATTGGACTGAGAGCGCGGCAATACAACTGTTGACCCAGCGAGCGGCCGCCGCAACCGATACAGGCGGGTGCCGTGATCCGGATGGCTAGGGTAGAGTAGCCATGAATAGGGCGTTTGTTCCGCCTATACCCTCGAGTGGCCTGTTTGCTGGCCGACGACTGATAGCTGATCATGTGGCGGTGGCCCGAACTATTTCGACAAAGGACAGCAAAGTGAAAAAGTTATTTCTCCCGGCAATAGTTATCAGTCTGACCGGCTGCAGCCAATTCACGACCAACGATGCTGAACAGGATGAGCTACTGCAGCAGGCCAGTCAGTCGGCTGACGAGTACGTGTCTTGTATCGTGACTACTGCTATGGGGTACGGCTCGCGTGATGCCGAGGAAGTGCCGGTGTTAACACGCACGGCAGCTGCGGATTGTGATTCGCAACGGCAGCGGTATCGTGACGCGCAGAAGACTTACCTGGAAACCCGGATGATGGTGACGGGTAGCTCGGTGGATACCGCCGAGGCTGAGCTGAATCAGCGTGCTGAGACCGAGGTGGCTCGTGCCATGCTGGAGCAATCAGCAGCGCCACCCGCCGCCGCTGCGGCTGATTCACAGGCCTATGTCGATTGCATGGTCGAGCAGGCACAGCGATATGCGAGCCAGCCAGAAAGCGCGGCTGACATTGCAACAGTGGCGCACGAACAGTGCCGCGGCCAATTGACTGGCGCTGCTCAGGCCGAGGAGGCTGAAGCGCAGGGCCGCGCCCGGGCCATGCAGGCTGTCATGGACGCCCGACTCGAAGCGAGCTAGCGCTCAGAACTGCTGTGGCAGCCAGGTGGCCAGCTCAGGCCAGATGGCCAGAATCAGTAACGCCAGCAACTAAATGGCTATAAACGGAATGACGCCACGGTAGATGTCGGCGGTCGCCACTTCCGGCGGCGCCACGCCGCGCAGGTAAAACAGGGCAAATCCGAATGGCGGGGTCAAAAACGAAGTTTGCAGGTTGATGGCTATCAAGATGCCCAGCCAGATCGGGTCGAAGCCCATGGCCAGCAGAGCCGGGCCGATGATGGGCACCACCACGAACGTAATCTCGATAAAGTCGAGCACGAAGCCCATCAGGAACATCACCAGCATGACTACTACCAGGGCCGTGACTTTGCCGCCCGGCAGTCCGGTCAGAAATTCCTGAATGGCTTCATCGCCACCAAATCCCCGGAATACCAGCGAGAACATCGAAGCACCGATCAGAATCAGGAAGACCATGCTGGTAAATCGGGTGGTACTGCGACCAATCTGGGTCCAGACTGTGTGAAAACCCGATTGTAGATATAATCAGGCTTTCAGATTGAGGGGCCTCGAATGAGTGGTTTCATTGAAGGTGAAGATCGACACCAGGCCACACTGTTTCCCGAACGCCTTGATGATTACATCGCTGAAGAAAGCTCAGTCCGCGTGATTGATGTGTTTATTGACGATCTGGATTTGTCGGGTTTGGGTTTCAAGGTTGTACCCAGTAGCACCGGTCGTCCTGCCTACCATGCGTCAACGCTGTTAAAGCTCTATGTTTACGGTTACCTCAACCGTATTCAATCATCCCGCCGCCTTGAACGAGAAGCACAACGCAATGTGGAGTTGATGTGGCTGACCGGTCGACTGGCGCCGGACTTCAAGACCATCGCTGACTTCCGTCGTAACCATGGTAAGGCCATCCGATTAGTGGGTCGTGAATTTGTCATGCTGTGCCGTAAACTCAATTTGTTTGCAGACGCATTTGTCGCCATCGACGGTAGCAAGTTCAAGGCCGTCAACAACCGGGATCGCAATTTCACCAAGGCCAAGATGAAGCGTCGACTGCAACAGATCGACGAGAGCATCGATAGATATCTTGGTCAAATCGCCAGCGCAGATCGACAAGACACGGTTGTTGCCAGCGACAAAACTCAGCGGTTGGAAGACAAGATTACCGCGCTGAAGAAAGAGATGGCCCGCCTAAAAAAGCTCGAAGTCCAGATGATGGAAACACCGGACCAGCAGATATCGCTGACTGATCCGGATGCTCGATCTATGGCCACCAGTGGTCGAGGCACTGGAATGGTGGGCTACAACGTGCAGACTGCCGTCGATGCGAAACATCACTTAATTGTCACTCATGAGGTGACCAATGAGGGCCATGATCGTCGCCAGCTACACAACATGGCGCAACAGGCCAAAGATGTCATCGGAAGCGAAGTTCTTACTGTTGTTGCCGATCGCGGTTATTTCCGCGGCGAGGAAATAAAGGATTGTGACGACGCACAGATAACGACATACCTGCCAAAGCCGCAGACATCGGGCAGCACAAAGAAAGGCCTATTTAGCAAGCGTGATTTTATCTACAGTGCGCAGGATGACGAATACGAATGCCCGGCAGGAGCGCGACTCAATTGGCGCTTCGCCACGGTGGAGAAAGGTCTCACCATCCGTAAATACGCGACATCAAGTTGTGCCAGCTGCGCCATCAAATCGCAATGTACGACCAGCGACTCCAGACGTATTGCGCGATGGGAACATGAGGCGGTGCTCGAGGCGCTCGAAGCACGCCTGGATAGAGAGCCAGAGCGTATGCGCACTCGACGGGAAACGGCAGAGCACCCATTCGGCACACTAAAGTCCTGGATGGGGCATACCCACTTTCAAATGAGAACGCTGAAACATGTCAGCACAGAAATGAGCTTGCATGTTCTCGCCTATAATCTGAAGCGCGCCATATCGATCCTCGGTGTTAGTACACTGATTAAGGCGGTACAGGCCTGAAACTTGTATTGCGTTGATTAAAAGTGCCATAACGCGCCTTCTGTGCCGCTCCCTGATCAAAAAGAAACGAACAAGCTATGGCGATAGGTAAGCGTTGGAGGCCATGAAGCGCCATGATGAGGCAGCTGGCGGCACATCCTGCGTCTTTTTTGACGATCACGATGCCGGAGTTGAGTTTTCACACAGTCTGGGTCGATAGCACTAGTTAAACTGTCAGCAGAATATGGCAACCCGGCCGTCCGTTGTAGCCCAGGTTAGCGACCATCGTATTTGATGATCGCCAACCGACCTAACATTTTAAATTTCCGTTTGCTCCGCCATTTCCAGCGCATCATCGACCTCAACACCGAGATAGCGCACTGTACTTTCCAGCTTTGTGTGACCGAGCAGAAGCTGTACCGCCCGCCGATTTTTTGTTCTGCGATAAATCAGTGTCGCTTTAGTTCGGCGCATCGTGTGGGTGCCATAGGCGGGTGGATCGAGGCCTATCATCTCGACCCAGCCGTTCACTATACGAGCGTACTGACGCGTTGAAAGATGGCCGTTGGGGCGCACACGGCTTTTGAAAAGAAAGTCTGTGGATGTCAGCCCCGCCGTGTCTATCAGGACCTTTATCGACTCGCGACTATGCTTTGTAATCTCGAACTGAACTGGCTGGTTCGTTTTTTTGCTGCATTACCGTTTCTCGACCGGAAACGCGCCCACCGGTCACGATATCTCTCACCCGCAATTTGACCAAATCGCAGCTTCTCAGCTTGCTGTCGATGGCCAGGTTAAAGAGAGCCAGATCCCGGGTCTTCTGTCCAATTTGCAGTCGAGTCCGTATGGCCCAGATTTCTGCCAGCTTTAGCGGCGGCTTCTGACCAGTGAGTTTGCCCTTATTCCACGGAATGTGCTGTTTGTTTTGGTGCGTTAAGTACAACATGGAGATTCCTCCTGTGGGTTGGAGGAATCTATTATGCTCCGTGACGAAATGCCTGCTTTCCGGAGTTGAACGGACCATCGCCTATTGCCCGGGCCCTGGGTGGCTAACTGGCGCTATCGACCCACTACAGCCGTACGCGAGGTATCGGTATTCCTCACAAACACCATTCAGCACGAATTACAGATCACATCCGAAGTTTCAGAATAAATCACGGTAAACGCCATTTAGTTGACGCTAATCAGTGATTCCTTGCCTCATTAATGGTACACATATTCTGCGGGTATGTGATGAGGTTTGATAAGGAGAGTCGGTCATGTCCTCCCTAGTTAAGGTTCTGGTAATTCTATTCGTATCTGCTCTGGTTGCGGGTTGTAAAATTGCTGTGATTGTCGTGGAAGGCGGCAAGGTCCAGTCGAATGGTTCAGACTTTTGCCTGGAGGGTACGGTTTGTATTGTGGAAGTGACCGATACAAATTTTTCTGAGTCATACACGGCAGTTCCACACCCTGGCTGGGGCTTTGTAAAGTGGAATACAGGCGGTGGCTTCCTTTGCGCAAATTCCACCGATCCAACATGCACCCTATCGACTGTAGGTACTGCAGGAAATGACGGCATTGAAGCGGTCATCGCTTCTGATCAAACGTTCTACATCATGCCTATATTCGAACAAGGACCAGACACAGTGGCCGTTGACGGAAGAGAGTGGGCACAGGTCGATCAGTTTACGGACCTCTCTTGGAGCGACATCAACGCTGTTTGTCCGGAGGGGGTATGTGACGGAATGCTCAATGGTTACAACATGACGGGTTGGACTTGGGCATCGGTCGAGGATGTGACCGCATTGTTTAATCATTACACTGGTAGCGACTACATCTTTAGCGGCGACTTTGTGGCTGGCGGAATTCCTATTGAATGCTCAGTGATAGAGAAATTCTATAATGACGGATGGCGCCCCCTCCCTTCAGGGTCGGATATTTTTGCCACTGCGGGGTGGTTAGCTGAGAGGTATGGCGTAGCGTGGCTCGCCACTTTTGACTTTTTAGTTGGGGACTTTTGTGGCGCCAAAGTTGGCGGTGTTACGGATATAACGTGGGGGCTAGAAACCGGATTTTTCTGGCGTATTCCATGAGGTAGGCTCATCGCGGACAAGTGGCCGCGCTTCAAAGCCCATTCATACAGGCCGTTCCTTGGTAAATGCTACTTTTCCCGCCCACCTCTAGCCCGCCCATCCCCACCAAAGACGCCAATAGGCACCAAGATTAACGGCACTTTCAGGTGCCGTTTTCTTCTGCTCGTAAAGCCGGTGCTACTTAGGGTTTAGGCGGATGTCTGTAGTTGGCACATAGCTCCAATTGGTGGGCGCCAGGCCCGTAATGACTTTAATGACTGCTTTATCTCGTCAACAGTCAAATGCGATGACCTGGCTGCATAGGGCGAGATCGACCCACAAGTGCGTATTTTTGCCCATCGTGAACACTTATTTTCACCAAGCGTGAACACCGAATTTTCTCAACTGTGAACACTGAATTTTCCCGAAGCGTGAACACTTTTGCCGCCAGGCAAAATTCAGTGTTCACGGTACGCAAAATTTAGGACTCACAGCTCAAGACTCCGCTCCTTTCCCTCTTGCAGGTACCGGCTATGTCCGAGACCTGCGCGCCCTTTGCCTATCCATTAGCCAACGGGAGCGCCCATGACTACCAAGAGGGTCACGATGATCAAGTTGAAAGAAATTTTGCGTCTCAAATACGAGGCCCGGCTGTCGCTGCGGCAAATAGGCTTATGCCTGGGTCTGTCCATTGGCGTTATCTCCAAGTATCTGCAGCGCGCAGAGGCCGCGGGTCTGGGCTGGCCGCTGCCGGAGGGCTTGTCAGAGGCAGATCTGCAGGCACGGTTACAGCCAGGGCGCAGCCACAGCGACTCAACGGCGCTTGCCGAGCCTGA
>CAVROQ010000026.1:0-17630 GCA_963722805.1 uncultured Gammaproteobacteria bacterium | reverse complement strand
CCGGAAAACGTACCGGCTCTAACCAGACTTTGTCAAAACCGCTAGTTTCCAGCAAAGCCCTGGCCCAGGCTACCGCGGCCCTGTCGGCGGCGGTGCCCGCCAGGCGCAGCCCTATTTCGGTGGTCAGGCTTTCGACGATCTGCCAGCCGCGATCCGAGCTCAAGGCCTGCTCGCGCAATTGCGCTGCGATATTCGAATCAGCCGCAGACTGCAATGGCAGTGAAAGTACTATCCCAAGAAAGATCGGGCAAAGTAAGTTCAGCGGTGTTTAGTCATGATTTTCACGACCCAGTAATGTAGCAAAGCCCGCTCGCTCTGCACCTGGACCCGGAAAGGGTGCGCAATAGTCTATGCATCCGCTCAAAAATGGACAAACAAAGCAAAGGTTGGCAATACAGATCTGCAAATCGAACAGGTACATTCAGTGCCTTTCACCTGTTCAATGTCCAACATCCTGCTGTGAACGGCGGGGCTAGCACTGGTGTGCATTTTCGTCGTGCAGCAGGCTAAGGCTCGTTTACAATCCGCACGCCTTCACAGAGAGGTGGCAATGGCGATGAGTAGTATTCCTCACAGATGATCCTGTTAGAAATAGCAGTGCCATCTCGCAAGTTTCCACTGATGATCGAGCTGTAAGAGTAACTCTCTACAATAGGCTCAGGCTCTGTAAGGGTCAGCTTGCTGCCATAAAATGTGTACATCACGCCGCCCAGGTCCCTGTATTCTAAATCACTGTTAATAACGCCTCCGCTAATCTCCATATCGAAAGCGTCATTTTGTAATGCAAGGTGGAAGCTTTCCACCACACCACCGGTCATTTCAATCTGCCCGTTCCAGATAAACATGGAACCAACCGTACCACCAGAAATCAGGAGATGGGTGGCCTCAAAAGAAATAGAGCCGACTTTGCCGCCGCTAATAGTTCCCTTATTCCCCCATCCCAAACAAACTTCGTCAATACTACCCACCTCACCACCGGACACGTTATAAGTTACGGATTCGCAGTAATCCAAAGATTCAACCTTGCCACCACTAATATTAATGTTGACACCACCCCTGGCGTTTATCTTTTGCAGCTTGGCGCCTTCCAAAATGTTCAGGGTAACTGGGTACAGAACAACGACTTCAACATCCACTGTGTAGTCGATGGTATATACACGGCCTCGCTGATGACTATTGGTGATGTCGGTTTCGGTTCGAGGGTCCAGTTGGTAAAATAACCTTTGTAGTCGCCTTCGCTGTCAAAAATATCGGCGTAGAGTTCACGCTGTAAACCGCCGTCATCTGCAAGCGCGCCCAGATCGACACGCAGTACAAAGGGCTTCGTATCGTCTGTTATTCTGGGCATATGGGGCTCGTCGCCGTCGGGCACCTTGCAGCACCAAAAGCTGATCTTGCTGTAATCGCCGAGAAAGCTGAAGTACACCGTTTTGCGTTGTAGATGTGCGCCTTCCAATGGCTGGGGATTCAGTAGGCCGCCAGCCGCATCCAGTTCATAACTGTATACGGCAACAGGTTCCGGTGGTGGCGGGGTTACTTTCTCAAATACGGCGACCAAAGGCGCCGCAGTGGCACCCAAATGTTGTTTTACCATGTCAGCAGAAATTTTAAAGCCACACTGGTCGCTGCTTGTTTCGGTGCAGTAGTTAAGCCATTTCTCGAATTTCCACCCATCCCGCGGTACAGCGTAGTAGGTCTCGATATACTCATGTACCACCAGATTCCTGGTGCAGCTTTCTGCACCGGCCAAAAAGTCTTCATAATAGCAATTGCGGGTGCCCGTAGCCGAGAGCACATCGCCTTCGCCGACAATTTCGATAGGGTGACTGCAAGCAACGATCAAACTGAGAAGTGTTAGCAGCACAGGTATCTTTAGCGTATCCATAAAACCTCTCCGCTTGTTTGCTGCATGCGGTGTGACCCGAAATAAAAAGCTACGGTGCCGCGGCAGAGCAAATACAATGCTTTCGTAAAGGGCATGCTGAACCTATTCAGTGCGGGGCTCATGGTGGTCACACAAATTTTTGCCTTATCCGGGGCATTTGCATCCCATGGCCGGTGCTTGTTCGGGAATCGCCGCCATTGCTATCCCTAGGCTTGGAAAGCAGCCACCAGTGACGATTCAGGCCGGACAGCTTAAGGCTATTACTGAGAAAAATCAACAGGCTGCTGCTCCAAGGATTCTGCAGCATGCACTACAGTGGCGACTGCTCAGCCGAACCTGCCGCTTGCGTGCATGCGAGTCACCATCCAGGTTGTGCTGACGATATTCGGATGGCGTGATTCCCCCAAACCGGCGGAACGCGCGCGTGAAATGTTGCGGGCACCCGTAGCCCACCATCATAGCGACATCAATGACCTTCAAGGCAGGGTCGCCGAGACGCATGCAGGCAAGTTGAAAACGCGCTTCCTGCAGTATCTGCGAATAGGAACTTCCGCACAGTGCGAGCCTTCGCTGCAAGGTACGCGTGCTGATGCCCGCAAGTTCGGCGGCGAATGCGACATCGGGGCGTCCCTGGTTCAGGTAAGGCTGAATCAGCATTCGCAGCAGGCTGGCGAACTCCCAGGCCGTGGATTGGCCATCTGGCACAGATCCCATCGCCGTTGCGGCCAGACGATCGCCTGCTGCCGTGATTGTACGGTGAGTTGTTCGGGCGAGGGCCGCATGCCCTATCACCACGCTGGTGTGCCGCTGGCCCACCAGGATGCGCGTGTTTGGGAACTGTGCCAGTACTGTCTGCGGCACACGATTTGATGACACGAAGCACAACTCGCTCGGGCACCACGATGATCCCGCGACGCTGCGTACGACCGAAATGACGGCCTGCAGGTTCAGCCATTCCGCGAGACACACGAAGGGATTACGCGCCAGCCCCGCCATGTCGCAGATGACGCGAACCTGATCTGCCTCGTATCGGATACTCATTTGAAGGGCGCTGTCCTCAAGCCGCGACAGTTCGGCGAGGGCCTGCAGGCGCCGCAGGCCGGTATGCGCCGTCATAATGGCCGCGAGCTGGGCGGGACGCAGCGATGCCAGCGAAGCCTTTTGAGCGCCGAGCAGTCCCAGTTCCATCAATTCAATATCGTTGCCGGTTCGCGCGATCCATTCGATTGCGACCTGAACGCTTACGTAAAGATCCGGCGTCTCTTCAATGCGAGGCGGCAAACTGGACCGGGCAAGATCGCGGTCCACCGGAGCGCCGATTGCACGTAACACAAAAATGTAGTCGTTCAGGTGCGTCGCTCTGACGATTGCGAGCCTGCCGTCCAATAATATCCCCCAGGAAGCTCGCTCTATTGTGGTGGAGCTTGATCGTAGAGCGCTTCACGAAACTGTCATCATTCGCATGCAACAAGATTGCTATGCAATGTAGCACCAAAGACCGTTCGAACGAAGGATTTCAAGCACAGAGTACAGCGCCCGGTTCGTGATCGCTGCCTGAACGGGTCGCAGCACACCAGGCTCATTTTCAGAAAAATGGCGCGAAATGGGCAGACGTGGAAGGTGTAAAGCCTTAGCGTGAAAATCGCTTTAGGGATTTGCCAGAGGAGAATTGGAAGATGATACGCCCGACTGTTATTGGTGCTTTAACTCTTGCCGTCGCTGCAGGTCCTGCGGCAGCGCAGTTATCGCCTGTAGAACTCGGCGCGATCTCTATCCCCGACAATGTCGAGACCACAATCGGCAAGCTCGAGTTCTTTGATGGGGTGCCAACTGACGCCACGATCAATAGTGTTTACGACAACCTCGACCAGATGCGCGGTACCAGTGTGTTTCTCGACAATATCGGCGCTGTGTCGATGTACAGCGTGCGCAAGGGATTAGCCAATGCCGGGGCCGAAGGTGCGAACAGGATCGCCATCTTTGAGCAGTTGCTGGATTCCCAGACGCTCGTGGTTACCGCCAACACCTCTACCCTGTACGCCTACACCTACACCGATCTGGTGCAGGACGGGCCAACCGTGATCGAAGTTCCTCCGGGTATGCTCGGTTTTCTCAACGACGCCTGGCAGCGCTTCGTCGGCAACATGGGTGTGACCGGGCCAGACAAGGGCAAGGGTGGCAAGTACCTGGTGCTGCCGCCCGGCTATACCGGCGATATCCCCGACGGCTACTTTCTGCTGCGGCCCCCGACCAACAGGAACTTCATGTTCCTGCGCGGCTCGATCAAAAACGGGCTGGCGCCGGCGGTCGATAATATCACCTCAAACCTGAAGGTCTATCCGCTGAAAAACGCGGCTAGCCCGGCAGCGACTGAATTTGTCAACATGTCAAACAAAGCTTTCAATACGGTTTTCCCCAGCGATATGACATATTTTGAATTCCTTGATCGCGTTATTCAGGAAGAACCCATTGAGGCGATCAACCCGGAAGTGCGCGGCGCCATCGCCGCCATTGGCATCGTCAAGGGGCAGGCATTCGCCCCGAAAGGGCGGATGAAGAAGCTGCTGACAGCAGCTGCCACACTGGGTAATGCCACCGCCCGTGCCATCACCTACGAACCGCGGTTTGACGGCGTGAAGATCTATCCGGACGACCCTAACAGTGTCTGGTCCACTGCGTTTGCCAACAGGAACACCAGCTTCGAAGCGGACGGCACCATGGGTCTCGATGCGCGGGCGCTCTACTACTTCAACGCCGGCGGCGTGACCCCGGCGATGGCAACCACGCACGCGGGCGAAGGTTCGGACTACGCCCTTGCAGTGCTCGATGCCAACCATAACGCCTTCGACGGTGCAAAGACCTACCGACTGCACCTGCCCAGGGACGTGCCGGTCAAGGACTTCTGGGCCCTTACCATGTACGACACCCAAACCCGCTCGCAGCTGCAAACCAGCCAGACATTTCCCACCGTGGGTAGTCAGTCCAAGGGAATGACACAGAACGCGGATGGATCCTTCGACATATATTTCGCGCCCACGGCACCGCAAGGCAAGGAAGGCAACTGGTTGCAGACCGTTCCGGGCAAGAGTTGGTTCACGATCCTGCGGATGTACGGCCCGCTTGAGCCCTGGATTGACAAGAGCTGGCGGCCGGGTGAAATTGAGTTGGTCGAGTGAAAAGGCATGAACTACCTACCCGGGTCCAAATAAAATCTTGCGCCACCCCTTGAGGAAACCAAGCATGAGACAGAATATTGGAAAATCGGCTATTTCAGTTGCGATGGCGCTGGTAGCGTTATCGGGCACGATGGCAGCACAGGCCGAGGTAAGCGTAGCAGCGCTTGAGTCGATATCTACGCCCGCTACGGTCGAAACGCCGATTGGCAAGTTGGAGTTCTTCGACGGCGTACCGACCGACGCGACGGTCGAAACCGTATATGACAACCTCGATCGCATGCGTGCCGTGAGCGCATTCCTGGATAACGTCGGCGCCTTGTCTGTGTACAGTGTCATTGCTGGAAACTCGGACATTGGCCTGACCGAGCCCAACCAGATCGCCGTCGCCGAGCAACTGCTCGATTCGCACTCGCTGTACCTGACAGGAAATACGTCGACGATGTATTCCATCGGTCATCTCGACCTGCAGGCTTACGGGCCAACCGTGGTGGAAGTACCGCCTGGTATGCTCGGTATGCTGGACGATGCCTGGATGCGCTACGTTGGAGACTTCGGCGTGGCCGGTCCGGACAAGGGCAAGGGTGGCAAGTACCTCGTGCTGCCCCCGGGCTATACCGGCGAGGTACCCAAAGGATACTTTGTGCTCAAGTCACCCACCTACATTAACTGGTTCTTCATGCGCGGCTCCATTGCTGACGGTCTCGCACCGGCATTGAAGAACGTCAAGGGTCACCTGAAAGTCTATCCTTTGAGCGCAGCAAGTAACCCGCCGGCGACTGAGTTCGTCAATATCACCGGCGAGAGCTACAATACCATTGCCCCCGGCGACTACAGCTATTTTCAGGCTCTCAATACGATCATCCAGCGTGAACCCATCGAAGCGCTGGGCAGCGAAGCCCGTGGCACCCTCGCGGCAATCGGCATCGTCAAGGGCCAGCCGTTCAATCCGGATGCACGCATGCAGCGCCTGCTCACAGAGGCTGCGGCAATCGGCGATGCCACTGCCCGTTCCGCGCTGTATAGCCCCCGCCAGAAAGGCTATTTCATCTATCCCGACAGCGACAGCTCCTGGGTTATGGGATTCGCCAACAAGGATGTCTTTTTCGAAGTTGACGGCGCGCGAAACTTGAACGCCCGCACTAGTTTCTACTTCGGCTATACCGGCGTGACACCAGCCATGGCGGTCACTCATCCCGGCGCAGGTTCCGACTACGCCATCGCCTTCAGGGATGCACAGAAAAAGGCATTTGATGGCGCGAAGACCTACCGCCTGCACCTGCCTCCGAATGTTCCGGTAAACAACTTCTGGGCCGTTACAATCTACGATACGCAAACCCGCTCAATGCTGCAGACCAGCCAGTCATACCCTACAGTCGGCAGTCAAAGCGATGGCTTCCAGAAGAACGCCGATGGCTCCTATGACGTCTTTTTCTCGCCCGAGGCCCCGGCCGGCAAGGAGGGCAACTGGGTGCAGACTATTCCAGGTAAGAGCTGGTTCACAATCCTGCGCATGTACGGGCCACTCGAACCCTGGATCAACAAGAGCTGGCGGCCCAGCGAGATTGAACGGGTTGAGTAAAACGGCATGATCGCTATCGCGTATGTGGCGAATGCGTAGTTTACACATGGAATAGTATCGCCAAATTAACTTCTCCAGGTCAGAGAAATCCTGCGTCTGCTGTCAAGCAACTGCCCTACGCCAATCAGCGAACGCACTGACCCAGAGATTCCGATAGTGTTCAGCCCTGACCAGATGCCTGCCAGGATTGAAACTTTGAGAATTATCGGTTGAGGTTGCTGACCCACTGCGGGTGGGACGGTATGATTAATCGTGTAAGGATGAATGCCCATCCCCCGTTAATTGGGTAGAGCCATAATATCTCGTAACCCATTGATTTTATTGGTCCGCCCTTCAGGATTCGAACCTGAGACCTTCCCCTTAGGAGGGGGACGCTCTATCCTGCTGAGCTAAGGGCGGAGGGCGCGAATTGTACCCTATTTTATACGCCAGCTTAAACAGCTGTCCTGATGGTGCAATCAATCCGTTGCACAGCATAGGTGGTAAACTTGTCAACAGAGTAGAAGTACCGCTTTCAAATTTGGTAATACAATCACACGGCCGAGGATCAGGCGCAATGAGCAACACTAAGCAGTGGGCTAAATTCGACTGGCAGGATCCATTCCTGATCGAGCAACAGTTGGCGGAAGAGGAGCGCCAGGTGCGGGACACCGCCCGGCAATATGCACAGGATAAACTCCAACCGCGGGTGCGCGAAGCGTATCGCAATGAAACCACCGATCCTGCGATCTTCCGTGAGATGGGGGCTTTGGGTTTGTTGGGGGCAACGATCGACGGCTACGGTTGCCCCGGGGTTAACTATGTCAGCTATGGCCTGATTACCCGGGAAATTGAGCGTGTCGACTCGGGTTATCGCTCGATGATGAGTGTCCAGTCGAGCCTGGTGATGTATCCGATATATGCCTACGGCAGTGAAGCCCAGCGCGACCAGTATTTGCCCGGCTTGGCTAGCGGTGAGTTGATCGGCTGTTTTGGCCTGACCGAGGCAGATTCCGGATCGGATCCGGGCAGCATGCTGACCCGGGCAAAAAGCGTCGATGGCGGCTATCGGCTCAGCGGTGCAAAGATGTGGATATCCAATTCTCCGATTGCTGATGTGATGGTGGTTTGGGCCAACTGCGACGACAATGTGATCCGCGGTTTTATTCTTGAGCGTGGTTGGCAGGGGCTAAGCACACCGAAGATTGACGGTAAACTATCGCTTCGAGCTTCGGTTACCGGCGAAATTGTGATGCAGGATGTGTTTGTGCCTGCGGCCAATCTATTGCCCGGGGTCGAGGGCTTGAAAGGTCCGATGGGCTGCCTTAACAGTGCCCGTTACGGCATCGCCTGGGGTGTGTTGGGGGCCGCCGAGGCATGCTGGCATGCGGCATTGCAGTACGTGTTGGAGCGCAAACAGTTTGCACGACCGCTGGCGGCCAACCAGTTGGTGCAGAAGAAACTGGCGGATATGCAGACCGAGATTAGTCTGGGTTTGCAGGGTTGTCTGCAGGCGGGGCGATTGAAAGACCAGGGCAAACTGGCCCCGGAATTGATCTCGCTGCTGAAGCGCAATTCCTGTGGCAAGGCTTTGGATATTGCGCGCGCCGCCCGGGACATGCACGGCGGCAACGGCATTTCTGATGCGTTTCCGGTTATGCGCCACATGATTAACCTTGAAACTGTCAATACCTATGAAGGTACCCACGATGTGCATGCTCTTATCCTGGGGCGCGCGCAAACGGGCATACAGGCGTTCTCCGGATAAAAAGTTTCGCTTATAAAAAAGCCCCGCTCACAGGCGGGGCAAGGTGTAGCCACTTCCATCTCAGTGTTTCGGGCGGTCAAAAATCCCAGCGCAAACGGGCGTAGGCGTTACGCCCCCAGCCAGGAAGCCTTTCGCCGACCGCAATATCCGGGTTGACCGCGCGATTGACGCCGTTCAAATGGTTGCTGTATTTTCGGTTGAGCAGATTATCGATGCCAAAGGCCAGAGTGAGGTTGTCTACCAATTCAAACTGGCTGCCAAAATTGACAACGGCGTAGCCCGGGCTTGGGGTTTCGCCATTGGTTTCAGACACTTTATCTTGGCGGGTATAGGCTACCGTTTCGAGATTGGCGGTCCAGCGCGGAGCTTCATAGCGCAGTCCCAGGGTAGTGTTGGGCGCGGCAATGCGGTAGAGGTTGTCGTCGATATCGTCGCGCTTGCCGCGAATATAGTTGACGATGCCGTAGAGCGACCATTGCTGGTTCATGGCGACGCCCCATTCCATGTCAAAGCCATAGATAGTGGCCTCAACATTTGCCCATTGCAGGGGCAGCGAACCACTCATCATCTGGCTGACCATATTGGCGGCCATATTGGTGCTGGGTACACCCTGGATGTAGTCATCAACCTTGCGATAAAAAATCCGCGGTGTAAGCATGGCGCTGCGGCCCTGCCAGTCGAAGCCGAGCTCCACTTCGTGGGCTACTTCCGGGTCGAGATTGATGTCGCCGATATAATTTTTACCATCCGCGAGTCCGCCGCTGGATTGCAACGGTAGCCACAGATACCTCTCCTGGTAGACAGCAGAGCGGCTTTTGCGTGCGATAGCTGCGGTGTAAGTCCACTCGCTCGCCGGAGACCAGTTGGTTCGCAGTACCCAGTCCACATTGTTGTCGGTGGTGCTGCGATCAGCGCTATTGAAATTGTCCTGCAATGTTTTTATGGCCGGATTCATCATGGCCATCGAAGCACCTACCTCGTCGGAATCCGTGTCAACCCGGTTGTAGCGCACACCGGCCTCAAGCTCCCAGCTGTTAGACAGTCGCACCTCGGTTTCGCCGAAAAAGCCCAGTACACTGCGCTCGCTGTCATTGAAATTGACCACGTAAAAACTGGCATCGTTGGGGTTGGAGATATTGGCATTGTGCACTGCCGATTGGCCATCGGTACCTATCCGCCAGATTGCATTTGGGGTATAGAACTCTGCCAGCAACTTGTAGCCGAGGGATTCGCTGGTGGTGAAGGCATCGCGATACATCATGGGGTTGGGCGGCGGCGGGCGCAGGCGATTGTTGGTCATCAGGTGATCGACATCATTGCCATACAGATTCGCCTCCAGTGACCATTGACTAGTGTTGTAGCGATACTGGCCCTGGTAGAGATTGGAGTCAATGTACTTGATGTCCATGGGCAATGCAGGTGTGCCTGCATTGCCGGTTTCATTGCGTGCTGCAAATAGTTCAAGGGTGTGAGGGCCGCTGTGCCAGCCGTAACCGCCGTCTAAACGTTTGCGCTCGTATTCGGTGGGGCGTATTTTGCCGTCGGGGAATTTGGCATCATCACCTTCTTCCATCAGCCCATTGAGGAATATCTTGTGGTGCTCGTTCGCGATCGCAACCAGGCCATTCCCCAGCCAGCCGTTGTTGGCGCTCTGGCCGCCGGCGGTCAAGGTGCCATTAATGCCAAAACTGCTGTCGCTGCCAAATTCTCCTTTGGCCGTCTCGGCAACGATGGCGCCGCCAATCGACTCCTGGGCTACACTCACCGGGGCCACGCCGCGGTAGATGGTGAGAGAATCCAGCATTGCTGCGGGAGCATAAGATAGCGGTGCATCCATCAGGTTGGGGCCGCCAGGGGCGATGTGCATACCGTCGACATTAACATGCACCCGTGGACCAAACATACCGCGGTACTGCTGGATACCGCTGAGCGGTCCATTGCTGTTGACACTGGCACCGGGTAGCTTGCTTAGCATGGCTGCAGAGTCGGGCACTGCCGTTTCCAGGCTATCAACTTCCATTTCCAGTCTGTTTTTGCTGCCAAAAACCACAACTTCTTCGTCAGCGTGTTCTGCTATTGCGCCGAAAGAGGACAGCAGACTTGCCAGGGCAATTGAAGTCACCGCTAATTTTTGAACCATGAGGATTTCCCGTCGCATCAATCATTGAGTGTGCTTGAGTGAACAATGGTAATTGATTGGGGGTGATCGCCGGGTGTGACAAATGGTCGCAGCTGTTTTGTGCTGCGGCAAGCTAGAGCCAATCAGCTTGTAATTGAGGGCGGTAATCGCACCGATCTGTGCGCTGGTATGGTGCAGGTACAGCGGTCGGAGTGTTGCTGATAACGAGAAGTGACGTTTGCCAGCATCATGGGAAACACTGCGATTAGACGCAAGTTTTAGCCAGAATTACGGGCCGGGGAGATTGCCAAAGGTGAAAGATTGTTGAGGTGGGGAAAGGGAAAAGCTGCCGATTTAGGCAGCTTTTGAAGATTGAACATCATGTTCAATGGTTTCCAGTACGCGGTCGACCAACAGTACCAGAGACTCGACGCAAAAAACCACGCCGGCCTGCCTTTGGCCGTAGTAATGATTGATGATCTTGTCGCGCAGACCAAGGAATGATTCGCTTGTTTTGGCGAAACTCAGCATCAACTGATATTCCTCAGTATGACGCTCCTGCATAAAGTTCATAACGCGTGTTTCGTAACGTGCTTTGCGGATATTCTTGATCATTTGTAATTCCTCCGAACAATGCCCATAGAATAGTGACCAAACGCCAATCACGACATGGGGATCGACCGAAATGGGGTAGGTAAATATACTTAGGCTGCTATTCAAATCATCGCTTCGGCCTCTAAATAGCGGCTGATTGCAGGGCTTCGTGAGCAGGGTTTAGACAGGCCGGGATTGATCCCGGCCTCAATGCGGAGCCATGTGATGGGTGATGGCGCGCTTAGTCGTCAGTGGTGACCAGAGTGACATTGTAGTTGCCGGCTGCCCGGGCATCGTTAGCGATGCTGGTATAGACTCTGGCGGTGGATTTTTTATTGGCACTGATCACTACAGCTGCATCCGGGTTTTCTGCGTGCAGCCGATCGACGATTGCCTGTACCGCACGAATGTCGACTCGTCGGCCTTCGGACCAGATCTCGTCGTTCGCGGTAACCTGAAAGACAATATTCTTTAGCTTGCTGTCTTCCTGCGGTGTTTCGGTGGTTGAGTCTGGCCGCGTGATCTCTATACCTGATTCTTTCAGGAACGAGGCGGTGACAATAAAGAAGATCAGCATGATAAAAACGACGTCCAGCATGGGCGTCAGGTCGATCTCAGCTTCTTCTTCACGGCGAGCGTAGCGACTCAAGGTGCACTCCTGTTAGATTTTCGATTAGTCGTAGAATAGTAGCCAATCACCTGGCGGATGAAAAGAACTGTATCAATGGCACCATGTCTGAAGAAATCAGGGTCGAGCAAGGGGGCTTAGCCCCTCGATGACAGCGCTGCCTCAACCCAGTCCAAAAGCTGGCCATAGGTCGCTTGCATTATCTTTGTAGCATCAGCCTCGCTTGCTCCATCTGCCGTAGCGGTGCAATGCCAACTTACCCGCGACGTGTGTTCATCAATGGCGGCGACTTCAACGTCGGCACGATAGTCACTAACTGGCATTGGCATATTGGGAATGCGGTAGCTGAAACGCCTTTGCTGATGATCCATCGACTCGAGAATTTCCTCTATGGGCTCCATGCCATCTATGATAATGCGGCGGATCATGCCAATGCCATCTCCCTCAGTTTCAAGTCTGCTCCAACCTTTGGTCCAACTGAGATCACCAAAGTTGGACACCAGGCTCCACACCTTTGCTGCGGGGAATTTCATTTCTCGGCACACCCTGACATCGATCATATTATTCCTCCGTTACTGGCTTGCGGAAATGAATTGTAGGGGAAAGTGTTACTGCTGATAACGGTTGTCGGGGCGCTATGAAAGCAAGGTAATTTACTGCAGGATGCACTCACCTAATTCGAGTCGCCCTGGAGTTGTTCAACCTTGTAGCCGCGCAGCTGCAATTGGTGCAGCAGGCCGTCATTGCCAGGAAAATGCGCCACGCCTACAAGCACCAGTTCAAGCTCGGGGGTGTCCAGCAACGCTTCTATTTGTATCAGCCAGTCCTGATTGCGCTCGAGTAGAATGCTGCGGTAGATACCTGGATAATCTTGTTTTAAGGGTGTTACGAACATCGCCTCAAGCTCGGCGCTATCGCCTGAGCGCCACAGGGTGATCATCTGTTGCAGCATGGGCTCAAGTTGTTCAATATCAGCCACGCTGTGCAGGATAAACTCACTCTCAACACCCACCCCCATCTCGGCGAGGAATTGCAGTTGTTGGCTGGCAGTCTCCAGTCCTATGATCGGCGTGTCAACTGCGATTGCCTGCCGCATAAAATATTCATCGACGCCAAGCGCAGTGACACCCAGTCGATTGAGTTCATGGTGCATTAAGCTCAGCATGGCCACTGCAGGCTTGTATGGCAGCAGGCTGCGAAGCGCAATGCCTGCCTTGTCGCACTGGGTCTGCAATGCCTGGAGGGCTTCGACCGAAAGGTAATCAGCAAGATTTTGGCCGCTTGGATAGCGCGCTGCTGCAAGCAGCTGTTGTTGGAAAGTCGCATCCGCCAACTCGCGCAAGTCGGTTTCAATGCCAAGCACGCTGGCTTGTGCAAAGGCTCGTTGAAACGCTGCGGGTAGCGGATAGTCGGAGTCTCGGAGTACGTGGATGGTGCCCCCAAGATACAGTTCGCTGCCGTTCTTGCTGATTTTCCATAACGAGGTTTCGGCTGCCAATGGCAGACTGAAACATAAAACGAATAACAGCCCGCACCAGCACCGGAATGACAGACTGCAGCTATTAGTGCAGTTTTGTCGGCTGGTGGGCGGCATCAGGGACTTGAACGCCACAGCGCCTGCAAATTTGATCGAAAACTACCAGGGGCCATGTTACAGGGCTCGCACTAATTGATTCAGTTTGTTGGTTTGCCATGCATCATAAAACAGATCTGCCAGGCGTTGGCTTTGGTCGCACACCTGGGTCCAGTAGCGGATACGCTCGGCGGCGGACAGAACGGTAAAATCCTTACGGTCGGGAATTTTACCGTAGGGTAGTTTTGCGACAAACTCCGGTGAGGGAGCAAGCAGTACTGTTCGACTCAGGGCCGGTCCGCTTATCCGGCGTTTGTGTAACGGTTTATCATACCAACCCGGGATAATATGACTGTAAAAATGCGGGTACAGTAGCAAACCCTGAGGGTAGTCAAAGGAGAAGTCAAAATGGTAATCGGTAATGCCGCCGTCGCGGTAGGTGCCGGCTGGAGCGCCCGGAATATTCCGGACTCCCTCCATCACCATAGGAATGCTGCCGCTGGCGAGAATGGCCAGGGGCACATTGTCAGGTGTCAGGCGCAGCTCCTGAGTTTGAAATTGGCTAAAACCAAATGACGGCTCCGCGCCGCTGTAGAAAAGTGCTCGGCTAAAAAAGCCGCCCAGTGATCGGCGTGAAACGGCGTTGCTGACTGCACTGGCACCAAGGCCCAATGCCAACGGAAGACTGTTGTCTGTACTCACGGCGCGCCGGCTGCGAACGGCCAGGATATGGGTTTGCCAAACCGGGTTATCGACAATGTCGTTTGCGCCATGGGGGCCTAGAATAGAGTCAACGCTCTGCCGGGCGACTCTACTAACTTCGCGGCGGTCTGGCTTGGGGCTGTAAACCTGGTGGATATAGTTTTGCTCAAGCCGGGTTAAGGCTGCAACAGGTTTGGTCTGGGCATAGCAGGCATGGCGCCAGCTGCCGATGGATGAGCCCATACAGGCGATGGGTCGTTCGCGATCGCCAAAAAAGGCACCCGCCAGAACTTGATCCAGGCGCGACAGGACAAACCACTTGGGGCCACCCGAGGCCCCCAACAAGCTGTTGAAAAGCCCGCTATGAAAACCCTCGGACTGGATTTTCGTGAATGCCTCTGCTCCCGCCAGGATTTGCAATGGGCTGTTAGTCATAGGGCTATTTGCTTGGCTTGTTAGTCGCTTGTGTGGTCCGGCTCTGCGATTGGGTCTGGGTTGGACTGCTCCAGGCTAAATCGCGCTATCCGTTTACCATCGTGAACAATGGTTTCTTCAAACATAGCCTGTGGTCTGACCCATACCCCACCGTCACCATAGAGCGCACGATAAACAACATACTGTTCGGCTGTTTCACTGTGTCTTGCCAGTTCCAGTACCTCGTAGCGATTACCTTTGAAATGGCGGTAGATTCCTTTTTGGATACCCATCGTTACTCCCTTTCTCCATTTTGCTGCTTTTCCGGTATCGCTGCCCAGCGATGGTCTTTGGTCAGCACCAGAAACAGCGCTGCCGAAATGCCCGCTGATGCGAAAATCATGCACATCACCATAATCTGGTAGCGCACCGCAATCAATGGTGAGATCCCTGATAGTATTTGCCCGGTCATCATCCCGGGGAGTGAGACCAGCCCAACAGCGAACAGGCTGTTGATATTAGGGATCATCGCTGCGTGCATCGCGCTGTTGCGCGCCTTGGTCCAGCAATTGCTGTGCTCTAGTTCAGCCCGCAATCGATCGGCCGCCAGGCTGACACTGTTCATGGAGTTCGCGAATATCATTCCAGCTAGGGGAATCATGTAGCGCGGAAGGTACCACGGATCGAGTTGTAACACTGCGAAACTTACGGTTACCAGGGGTAAGCCACCTCCAACAGCGATCGACAACACAGATAACTTGTATAATTGCGCCCGGTCTTCGCTAATGGTGCGAAGAGCAATCCAGCTTGAGGCAAATACCATCACCGCTAAAACCAGCAGAACTACAGTAGCGCTCTCGGTACCAAATAGGTAACTGAGAAAATAACCGATCATCAGCAGCTGCGCGAGCATCCGGGAGAGGGCATAAATAGCAGTGCCTGCACCCAGCGACCAATGGTACAAAATGGCCAGCACCAGCAGCACCGGTACAAATGCGATCGCCAGCTGAATCAGCGGTATGTTTAAAACCGAGTCATTCATAACACACCAGGATCCTGGCTAGTTGGGGTAGTCGCTGAAAGCCAATGTTGTGGCATGTCGCTTTCCTGTTGTCGTTTCCTGCGTGGCCCAGAAACAATGCGCGTGCAATAGAGGAACCCAGAGATTCAGGGCCCGTGCGGATGCGTTTTCGACTCGTAGAGCCAGAGTCATCCTCGTTTGTGTCAGGCGATGGCCTTACTGGCAATGGTGTCGGCGTGTCGCGCTTGCACAATGCGGCCTTTAATCCAGCTGCCTCCGTCGGGGCTTTTCATCACCTCGCCGATGCCGCCGGGCTGCTCTATCTGCAATACCTGTTGCTGCTCCAGAAATACTCCGGTGGTTGGGAGCTCCATCGACATCAACTGGTGGGCAGCTTGATTGGCGTTGAATTGAAATGCCTCTTGCAATACGTGGGCGTTGCCTGTGCGGGGACACAGCGCGCGGTCCAAGCGCAGGATATTCATTGCCTGCTCTACTAACACACTGGGTGTGTTTTGTTGCTGCAGGGAGTTGCGCAGTGTTGTTTCGACACAGTCGTAGGTCTTCTCTAATCCCGACATAAATTCCAGGTATAGGCTCGATCTGTTTTCATAAATAGCCATACGCTGGTCGAGATCTATTGCAGGCAGGTGATCGCGGTAAGCATCAATCAGCGCGCGCAGTACAACGCGCAACAGGGGCGTTGCCGGAATCGAAGCTTGTAAGGCTAGAAATCGCATGGTAAGCGGCATGATGCAGCCGTGAATCAGGATGATATGAGCACTGATAAGAAAATAGCCTTCAATACCCTCATCCCTGCTGAACGTGTGGCAACCGACGACGTACTCTCCCTTGGCTTTACCATAGCCAGCCACTGGAATGGCTTCAATCTGATACTGCTCGCGCTTGCGATAAAACTCCGTTCCCGGCAGCAGCGTGTAGCCAAAAATATTGATATTGGGGAAAGTGGCGAGCAAGATGTCGAGGTTGCGCTCGAAATCGTCAAGGTTATCCCCTGGCAGTCCCCAGATCAGTTCCGCCGCAATGGGCACCCCGGCCGCGGCCATTTGTCTGGCGATGGGCTGATACTTGTTGGCATCCATATTACTGCGGTTTGACAACTCCAGCGCGAGGGGGGTCAAGGTTTGCAGCGCCAGCTGGTAGTGGGGAAGCAGTTGGTGTTGATGCAATAACAGGACAATCTGCTGTACTTTGCTGCTGTGCTTCTTCGACCAGGAGGTGGCAAAAGTTTTTGGCAGGCCGCTGGCTTGCTTGAACTCGCAAATTAGCCGGGCTTTGTCCAAATCCTCCTTCAGGGCACCAAAGTTGGAATCTGCGAGCCAGATATTCTGGATCCCGGCTGCAATAACCTTTTCCCAGTCGCGCTTGATGCGCGCCATGCTGTGCTGGTACATTTTAGTGCCGATGGCTCCGGTGCCCCATTCGCAAAAAGCACAGGTAAAGGGGCACCCGCGACTGGTTTCATAGGAGATGGAATCGTAAAGTGGCTGCCCATTCCCGTTTGTCAGTGGGATCACATCGAGTGCCGATGGCAACTCGTCCAATTCGGTACGTCGTTTTCTTGCGGCAGTTTTAACCAGGGTTCGAGCCGCGTCGAGGTAGGCAAGACCCTCGATAGCGGGCCAGCTATTGCGCCCGGGTGCATCGAGTAATTGCTGCAGCGTGGTTTCGCCTTCCCCTAAAATGATGACGTCGATAGGATCCTGGTGCAGGTAGTCTTCCGCTTGCTGTACATGGGGTCCGCCCGCTACGACCAGCAGTTGTGGGCAGAGTGCTTTCAGTTGTCGAATAAGGTCGAGGAACTCAGCGGCATTCCAGGTATAGAAACTGAACCCCGCTACGGGAGCTATGCCTGCGTCGATGGCGGTTTGGCATTGTTCAGCCAGGTGGTGCAGATCGCTTTGCAGCCATTGCTGAATATCGACAGTATCCTTGAAGTGCAGCAGCTGTATATGGGTGCTGTCGGGGCTGCGGCCGAACACCTGGTAGTAGGCTTTTAGGCCGCCCGTGGTAGTGGGAGCCGCATGGAAATGCTCGGAGTCCATGCTGAAGAGCCAGACTGGCTTGTGCTTGTTCATGGCAGTCTCTGGGTTTTGGTTAGATTTATTAGCCGCAGCGATAATACACCCTCCCAACTGCGCTGGCCATGCTGTCTTCAGGGCAGGGTACGG
>CAVROQ010000025.1:0-40140 GCA_963722805.1 uncultured Gammaproteobacteria bacterium | reverse complement strand
GCCGGGCCGATGACGCTACCCGCGATGTGGTGGCCTGGCTCAAGTGTGAATATCTTTACGAGCATGTCGGCGAACAGTATAAGGGCGTGATCAGCGCCGTGACCTCGTTCGGGTTGTTTGTCGAGCTGGTGGATGTGTATATCGAAGGCTTGGTCCATGTCAGTACCCTGCGAAGTGATTACTATCACTTCGATGCGGCCAACCAGCGCCTGGTGGGTGAACATAGCCGGGTCAGTTATGCCCTTGGAGATTCGCTGGAGGTGAAACTGGTGCGAGTCGACCTTGATGACCGCAAGATCGACCTTGAGCCATTGGATGCGGCAACCCGCTCGCCCAAACCAAAGTCCAAAAAGCGCTCCCGTGGCCCTCGCAAACGCAAGGCGCAAAAGCGTTAGGCGACACTATGGCGACGGAAAAAGTATTCGGTGTTCATGCCGTCACCGCGTTGCTGCGGGCGGAGCCGGAGCGGGTGCTGGCATTGTGGCTGGCCGAGGGTAACCGCCCGGAGCGGATGCAGGGTATCCAACAATTGGCTGAGCGTGCGGGTATTACGCCGCAACCCTGCCACAAGAAGCAGCTGGATAGCTGGGTTGCAGGCAATCACCAGGGGGTTGTTGCCGACTGCCGGGCAGTGAATCTGGCCGGAGAGGATGAGCTTGCAGAGCTGTTGCCGACCCTGGCGCAGCCCCTGTTGCTGGTGCTCGATGGTATTACCGACCCACACAATCTCGGTGCCTGTCTGCGCACTGCCGATGGTGCCGGGGTTGATGCGGTGATTATCCCGCGCGACAAGTCGGTTGGCTTAACGCCCACTGTGCGCAAGGTTGCCTCGGGTGCCGCAGAGCATATTCCATTGTTCGCAGTAACTAATCTGGCTCGCTGCCTCGACATGCTGAAGCAGCAGGGTGTCTGGATTGTCGGGGCGGCAGGGGAGGCGGGGCAGGAGCTCTATGATGTCGACCTGAGTGGCGCGCTGGCCATGGTGCTGGGTGCAGAGGGCAAAGGCATGCGACGTCTCACCCGCGAGCGTTGTGATTTCCTGGTTAACATTCCAATGGCGGGTAGTGTCTCCAGTCTCAATGTGTCGGTTGCCACCGGGGTGTGCATATTCGAAGCGCAGCGTCAGCGCCGGTCGATCAAAAAATAAACAAAAGACCTTGAAACACCCGGGGGCCATCTATAGAATGCGTGCTCCCCGATTTGGGGGCCTACAAACTGATCTCCTTGCTTCACTGCGAATTCGCGGGAGGCTGTTGAATCCAAGAGGAGTACTTATGCGTCATTACGAGATCGTATTTCTGGTGCACCCTGACCAGAGTGAGCAAGTCCCGGCAATGGTCGAGCGCTATTCCAAGCTCATCGTTGACGACGGTGGCACTGTCCATCGCCTTGAAGACTGGGGTCGTCGCCAGTTAGCCTACCCTATCGACAAGATTCACAAGGCACACTACGTGCTGATGAACGTCGAAGCTTCCCAAGCCGTGATGGACGAAATGGCTACCAACTTTCGCTACAACGATGCAGTCGTGCGAAACCTGGTGATTCGCTGTGATGAGGCGGTAACCGAAGAGTCGCCGATTCTGAAGGCCGAGCGCGATTCCCGCGATCGTCGTCCTCCGCGCCCTGCGCCCCGCGAAGAAGCGCCTGTAGCCGCTGAGACCGATGCGAGCGAAGCTGCGGCAGAATCTGGCAATAAAGAATAGCCAACGGTAGATAAAATAGAGGAATTGTCATGGCACGTTTTTTCCGTCGTCGCAAATTCTGCCGTTTTACGGCTGAAGGCGTCAAACAAATAGACTACAAAGATCTTGAAACTCTGAAGGCCTATGTATCAGAGACTGGCAAGATTGTCCCGAGTCGCATCACCGGCACTAAAGCGCGCTACCAGCGCCAGTTGTCAACAGCCATCAAGCGTTCGCGTTATCTGGCACTGCTGCCTTACAGCGATACCCACCAGTAACCGTAGGGTTGGGGGGGTTGCCATGCGGCGCTTGGCCGAATTTATTATGCGGGGCCGCACCCAGGCGCTGATCGTTAGCTGCCTGAGTGCTGGCACAGTATTCTTCTTTTGGCTGGGCGCTGCGGCTGTCGCTCTGGTGACCCTGCGCAAAGGCGTCGCTGAAGGCTTGCAAATTTTGGCGTGGGCCATTCTGCCCGCTGCCGCCGTGCTTTACTTCGGTATGGAGTTTGCTCCGCTGACGGCTTTGATCGGCAGCTTTGTCTGCGCCGCGATACTCCGGCAAATGGTATCCTGGCCAGCGGCCCTGTTGGGCGCCAGCCTTTGCGGACTAGCTACTGGAGGGATACTGTTGCTGTTCGCGGGCGACTATATCGCCATGATCAAGCAAGTGGTAGACGATATTTTCGTCCAGTGGCAGGCGCAGATGGCGGAGCAGGGCAACAGCTTGCCGCTCAGCCCGCCCACTGCGGAATTTATTGTCGGGGTGTTTGCCCTGGTAAACACCCTGACCATCGTAGTTTGCGTGTTACTGGCGCGCTATTGGCAGGCAATGTTATACAACCCGGGTGGATTTCGTGAAGAATTTCACGCCATTCGCCTGCCAGTGACGCTGGCATTGCCACTGGCCACGGTGGCGCTGGCGTGCTTGCTGCAGGGTGGTGCCTGGATACCATGGGCTTATCTGGCGGCGGTGCCGCTGCTGGTGGCCGGTATTAGCCTGGTGCACGGTATGGTGGCGCTCAAGCAATGGAAAATCCACTGGCTAGTGGTGTTTTACAGTTTGCTGGTGTTGATTAACCCGGTAAAAGAATTGGTTATCCTGGCTGGATTGGTCGACAGTTGGGCAAATTTCAGGAAGCGCCCGGCTAATCCGGCCGGTGGTGCATGACACGTATTTAGAGTAGAGGTGGGCTGTAATGGAAGTGATTTTGCTGGAGAAGATGGGCAAGCTGGGCGACCTTGGTGACAAGGTAAAGGTTAAAGCGGGCTATGGTCGCAATTATTTGTTGCCGTTTGGCAAGGCCGTCGCAGCGACCGAGGCAAATACTGCAAGCTTTGAAGCGCGTCGTGCAGAACTTGAAGCCTCAGCCAACGAGAAGCGGTCAGCGGCGGAAGTTCGTGCTGCAGCCCTGGCGGAGCTGAGCCTGGTGATAGAAGCGCAGGCGGGTGAGGGTGGTAAATTGTTCGGTTCTGTTGGTCCTCGTGACGTGGCGGAGGTGATCAGCGTGGCCGGCGTTGAGGTTAGCAAGAGTGAAGTCAGGATGCCGAAGGGGCCGATCCGCGAACTGGGAGAATTCCAGATCGTGATTCATCTTCACGCAGACGTTGAAGCCGAAGTGAGTATTGCTGTCACCGGGGTGTAAACCCTTACAAGGATTAGAAGCACTGTGAGGTTTTGCCAGCAGTGCTTTTTTTTTGTCCGCAATTGCTCCACAATCCGTGGTCTACCCAGATAGGATAGTGAATCTCCATGGTTGATAGCGTTTCAGCGAATCGCCGTGACTCAGAGGTCGAGCGTCTCAAAATCCCGCCTCATTCCGTAGAGGCTGAGCAATCGGTACTGGGTGGTTTGATGCTGTCCCCGGAAAGCTGGGATGACGTTGCCGACCGGGTTATGGCTGAAGACTTTTACCGCCCCGACCACCGGCTGGTTTTCACCACCATGAGCGAACTGGTGGAAGCGAAGCAACCGCTGGATGTCATTACGCTTTCTGAAGCACTTGAAACTCGCGGTGAACTGGAGCGGGTCGGAAGCATCGCCTACCTTGGGGAACTGGTTAAGAATACCCCCAGTGCCGCCAATATCCAGACCTACGCTGATATTATTCGCGAACGTTCGGTATTACGGCAGTTGATTGCTGTTTCCCGGGAATCGATGGAATCTGCATTCCATCCCGAGGGGCGTGCTTCAGACCAGTTGCTGGCCGAGGTGGAGAATCGCCTGGCCGCAATTGCCGAGGGGCGGCCCAAGGATGGCGGGCCGCAATCTATCACCCCGCTGCTGCGTCAGGCGGTAGATAAGATAGATGAGCTGTTTAACAGCGAGGGCTCGATCACAGGCCTCTCCACCGGATTTTCGGATCTTGACAAAATGACCTCCGGGCTGCAACGTTCCGATCTTGTGATAGTGGCGGCGCGGCCTTCAATGGGTAAAACCAGTTTCGCCATGAACCTGGTGGAGCAGGCGGCGCTGCACAACGACAAGCCGGTGGTGGTTTTCAGTATGGAAATGCCGGCGGAATCGCTGATTATGCGGATGATGTCTTCCATAGGGCGCATTAACCAGACCCGGGTTCGCTCCGGTAGCCTTGAGGACGAGGACTGGCCGAAGCTGACTACGGCGGTGAATAAGTTGAAAGATCGGCCGCTGTTTATAGATGACACCCCCGCGCTGTCCCCTACAGAAGTTCGGGCGCGATGTAAGCGTATCCAGCGCGAGCACGGCGACCTGGCGATGATAATGATAGACTATTTGCAGTTGATGCAGATTCCCGGCCGCGGCGATAATCGGGTGGCGGAGATATCTGAAATCTCCCGTGGCCTGAAGACCATTGCCAAGGAGTTCAACTGCCCTATGGTGGCCCTGTCGCAGCTCAATCGGGGCCTTGAGCAGCGCCCCAACAAGCGGCCAATTAACTCCGATTTGCGTGATTCCGGTGCAATTGAGCAGGACGCCGACGTGATTGCCTTTATCTACCGGGACGAAGTCTACAATGAAGAAAGTCCCGATAAAGGCGTGGCCGAAATTATTATCGGTAAGCAGCGCAATGGACCTATCGGTTCCTGCCGACTGGCATTCATCGGCGAGTACACTCGATTTGAGAACCTCGCCCACGGTAGCTACGAACACTAGAGGGGAAGCATCGTCATGGCAGATGAAATTGAGCGTAAATATCTGGTAAAAGAGAGTGTGTTGCCCCTGCTACAGGAGGGAACGCTGTTTTCACAGGGTTACCTGGCCGACAACGAGCGCCTTTCCGCCCGGGTGCGGTTGGCTGGAGAAAAGGCCTGGATGACAGTTAAGGGTCGTGGCAGTGGTATTACACGGCCCGAGTTTGAGTATGAAATTCCTGCTGCTGATGCTAGATATATGCTGGAAAATCTATGTACGGGACTGCTAATCAGCAAAACCCGGTATTGCGTGCCGTATAAGGGCATGACCTGGGAGGTTGACGTGTTCGAAGGTGAAAATAGCGGGCTAATTGTTGCCGAGGTCGAGTTGGAGCATGCCCAGCAGCAGCCTGAGCTGCCGCCCTGGGTCGCCGAGGAGGTTACCGCAGACCACCGTTACCTCAACGTCAGTCTGTCATCGCACCCCTTTAGCCGCTGGAACGACACCGAATGAACACAGCTTTTATTGGTCTTGGTGTTATGGGCTATTCGATGGCGGGCCATTTATTGCACAGCGTATCGCTGAGTGGCTACAAGCTTACCGTCTATAACCGTAATGCCGAACGCGCCGGGCAGTGGCAGCGGCAATTTGGCGGTGCAGTAGCTGATACTCCCCGGAACGCCGCTAGCGGCGCTGATTATGTGATGCTCTGTGTCGGCAAAGATGACGATGTCAGAGACGTAGTGTACGGTAACAATGGTGTTTTGGCTGCGATGGAGCCTGGCTCGGTGTTGGTGGACCATACTACGACATCTGCGATGCTGGCTGAGGAATTGGCGGCGCGTTGTGCCGAGCAGGGTGTCGGGTTTCTCGATGCGCCAGTCTCGGGTGGTGAGGTCGGTGCCCAGGCCGGTGCTCTCAGCATTATGGTGGGTGGTGAGGAGGAGCTGTTCGCGGGGGCGCTGCCGGTATTGCAGTCCTACGGTAAAAATATCACCCTGCTTGGGCCCGTGGGGTCGGGTCAGCGCTGTAAAATGGTAAACCAGATTTGCATTGCTGGCATGTTGCAGGGTTTGGCCGAGGGTATTAATTTTGCCGGTGCAGCGGGTCTTGATATCGAAAAGGTGGTGTCGGTGCTGCGGGCTGGCGCCGCGCAATCCTGGCAGCTTGACAACCGGGCATTGACGATGGCGAAGGGGGAATTCGATTTCGGTTTTGCCCTCGACTGGATGCGCAAGGACCTGGCTATCTGCCTGGAGCAGGCGCAACATCTGGGGGTAGATCTCCCCGTGGCCAAGCTGGTGGACGGCTATTACAGCGAGCTCCAGCAGGATGGGATGGGGCGCTGTGATACTTCAGCATTGATCGTCAGGCTTAAATCCTGAGCCTCTTGATCGGGCCGGGTGACGGCGGCTGTTGACGTGGGTACCTTAGATCCAGCTTTTATGGTCGTCGTTGTAATTCACCTGCAGCCACCAGGGCCGAGAGTTAAAGCTATTCTTGCGCCGTTCTTCTCGACGGCGGCACATGCGCGGTGGGATGGGCAACGACTGCCCCCGGCGGTCTGATTCTTCGCGTCGGTCTTTAAAAATATCGGCACCCTCCGGGTTTTTACCCGATTCAGTCGTGGCCGATGTTTGGCGGCCCTTCGACACCAGCGGACGCCTTGTCCTTGTTTTCCTACTCATCCATTAGATTCCTGTATCCCGCCGCAGCTGTTGCATTTTTTTGCGGCTCTCATCGCGCCCAAGAGGAACGCTTGCTGTTTGGGTCAGCTTTTCAATATTTGGTTTGGCCAGTTGTTCACCCTGTGCGACGCGCTCACAGATAGCCCGGTAGTGACGAGAAAATATCGGTAGCGCCTGATGTTCCGTCTTGCTGGCGAGCAAATTCCAGCCCGCTGCTTTGCCGGCATAGTAAACCGCCAGATGGCTCCATTGGAAATGGCTCTTGGGGCTGGGTGCCATACAGGCTTCGCGATAAGCGCTGTAGCTGTCGGGCAGCCCGAGTGCGCCGCAACCAGAACAATACTTTAACAGGGTTGCGATGCTGGGTAAAAATTCTGATTCTCTGACCACCAGGCGGGCGGCAGCGGTAATTGCTTCAGGCTGATAGTCGCGCAGATAGTCGAACCACAGCTTTTTCGCATAGTGGAGTTTTTCAGGTGTGGGGAAGGCTTTGTTGTACTGATTGTGAAATACCAGCTCGAACTCGGCGAACAGGCGATCCACCACGTCCATCACCGCGGCTTTGTCGACTTCGGGCCTAGAGTCCTTCGCGCCAGCTTTGGTCGGTGTGTTTGTCGACAAAACTGCGACGGTCTGGCTCAGCTGCTGATTGAGGTCTTTTTCCATGGTCCTGCAGGCTATGCTCCTGACCGTTGAGGCGGCGCGCCCAACGTGTCTTGATGTGTTGTAAAAAACGGCTGTTCCAGGAACTGTAGACCTGGTTGGTATCGCGCCAGTATATTACGAATTCCGGCAACAATTCCCGTGCAAAAGACACATCAATGTTTGCCATCCGCAAGATATCATAAACATCCTCTGATGGCTGCCAGTCGCTGCTGATACGCTGGGGTTCGGTATTGAACTGGTTGTTAGACTCGTAGCGAGCCCACTGGCGCCTGATATGGGCGATAAACCGACTGTCCCAGGTATTGCAGACATCCCCGCGCTCGCGCCAGTAAAGTATAAACTCCGGCACAGCTTCCCCGATAAAGCCCTGGTCTATACCACCGCGTACGAGGATCTCCAGCGCGTCTTCACTGGGTTGCCAACGGTCGTTTATCGCGACTGGCTGCTTGGCGCTGGTTGCTGATTCGATGCCGTCCCGGGGCGATCCCTGCTGCAGCCACAGCCGCTGGGCATGGTTCATGAAGCGGGATTCCCAGGAAAACGTGGTCGCCTGGCGGTCATGCCAGTAGGTAACAAATTCCGGCACCAATTCCAACGCAAATGCGGTAGAGATGCCGTTTAACTCCTGCAGCTTACGCAGTAGCTCTGGGCCGGGCTCCCAGTCGGCAGGGATCGGTCGAGACCCTGTCGTGCGGGTGCTTTTGTTTGGCCGCGGCATCGCTGCGACTGGTTTTGGTTGCGACGCTTCCGGCTGCGGTGCTGCAACGGTTTCATTGAGCGTGAAAATCAGCGCGTCAGTCAATGTCAGTGAGGGGCTGGCGAGCCGAATAATGCCCTGATTTTGCAATTTTTGACTAAGCCTATCAATATCCTGTTCGCTCCAGAACGGCATCAACGCCAGCGCATCCTGCTTCGGGAGAGTAACCCAGAGATAGCCGTCACGGAAGTCTGCGGTGCGGTGTTTCAGGCATTCTCCGAGCACCTGCAGCAGTACGGCTTCTTCCAGCCCCAGGGTCGCCGCAAGGGAGGCGGTGATAACAATGTGATGTTCGCGGAGGAGTGATGAAGGCATGGGCTGTTTACTGGAATATCGGCGTGACTGGGCGATCGATTGTAAAGGTCAGCTAAAACTTGCGCCAGCCTTTCGGGTAGAATAACGGCCCTCGCTGGCAAGATCACGCTTATGGCTAAAAAACGCAGTACCGCTTATGTATGCAACGAATGCGGCTCGGACTACAGCAAATGGCAGGGGCAATGCAGCGATTGTGGTGCCTGGAACAGCCTGGCGGAGGTGCGTTTTGGCCGCAGTGCTGATAAACCCGCAGCCAAGCGGCCAGGTTATGCGGGTGGGCCCAGTAGCGTGCGACTGTTGCAGGATATCAATCTTGCCGAGACGCCCCGTGTGGGCAGCGGCATGGGTGAGTTGGATCGGGTGCTGGGAGGTGGCCTGGTCCCCGGGTCGGCGATTCTGCTCGGTGGTAACCCGGGCGCGGGTAAAAGCACTTTGTTGTTGCAAACGCTGTGCTGCCTGGCGCAGGGCCTGAAGGCCCTTTATATTACCGGAGAGGAATCTCTCGAGCAGGTGGCGATGCGCGCGCAGCGGCTTGGTCTCCCCACCGACCAACTGTTTATGCTGACCGAAACCGATGTCGAGGCAATGGTATCCGCGGCAGAGCAGTTGGGTCCCAAAGTGCTGGTGGTCGATTCGATACAGGTGTGTCACCTTGCTGATATCCAGTCAGCCCCCGGTAGCGTCTCCCAGGTGCGCGAGTGTGCCGCGTTGCTGACCCGCTTTGCCAAACAGACTGGCACTATTCTGATACTGGTGGGCCATGTTACCAAGGACGGCAGTCTGGCCGGGCCCAAAGTACTGGAACATATGATCGATTGCTCCCTGATGCTGGAGGCCAGCGGCGACAGCCGGTTTCGAACCCTGCGGGGGCAGAAGAACCGGTTTGGCGCGGTTAATGAGCTGGGCATTTTCGCGATGGGCGAGCAAGGCATGCGCGAGGTTAAAAATCCCTCGGCCATATTTCTCTCCCGGGGCCAGGATGTCAGTTCGGGCAGTGTGGTAATGGTGGTATGGGAGGGCACCCGGCCTCTGCTGGTTGAATTGCAGGCGCTGGTTGATGACTCCCAGGCGGGGCATCCGCGGCGGGTGGCGGTTGGCGCCGACCACAATCGGCTGGCGATGCTGCTGGCAGTGTTGCACCGCCATGGTGGACTGCAAGTGGGCGACCAGGATGTGTTTATCAATGTGGTCGGCGGGGTCAAGGTGATGGAGACGGGCGCCGACCTGGCGACGTTGTTGGCCATCGTCTCCAGTTTTCGTGATCGACCGTTACCCCGCGACCTGGTGGTATTTGGAGAAGTTGGCCTCAGCGGCGAGATTCGTCCGGTAAGCAGTGGTCAGGAACGCATTAAGGAAGCAGCAAAGCATGGTTTTAAACGCGCCATCGTGCCGCGCAGTAATATGCCGAAACAGGCGCCTGCGGGCATGCAGGTTATCGGCGTCGACAAACTTGCCGGAGCCTTGGAGGCTGTTGATGGCATGATCTGAAGCAGTGCGCCAGCTGTCTCTGGCATCCACCTTCAAGCGCTACTCAAACGTTTGTACTTGATTCGACCTGGCTGGGCGTGCTCGCCCTTTCTGGCAATCAGGTCCTGGTGGTAATCACTGTAGTTGCCCTCGTACATCAGCACTTCACTGTCGCCTTCAAAGGCGAGTATATGGGTGGCAATGCGATCCAGGAACCAGCGGTCGTGGGAAATCACCATGATGCACCCGGGGAACGCCAGCAGCGCTTCTTCAAGGGCGCGCAGGGTTTCCACGTCGAGGTCATTGGTGGGTTCATCCAGCAGCAGCACGTTGCCGCCCTGTTTGAGCAGCTTGGCCAGGTGAAGACGATTGCGCTCGCCACCGGAAAGATCCTTGACCAATTTCTGCTGGTCGCTGCCCTTGAAGTTAAAGCGGCCGACATAAGAGCGTGAATTGACTTCGTAGCTGCCGATTTTGATGATATCGAGGCCATCTGAAACCTCCTGCCAAACGGTATTGGCTCCATTGAGGTCATCCCGGCTCTGGTCGACGTAGGCCAGTTGTACAGTGTCTCCCGTGCGGATGTTGCCGCTGTCGGGCTGTTCCGCACCCGTAATCATTTTGAACAAGGTCGATTTACCGGCACCATTACCACCAATCAAGCCGACAATGGCGCCCTTGGGTACGCTAAAACTGAGATCGTTGATCAGTAATTTCTCGCCAAAGCTTTTGCTGAGATGCTCCAGTTCTATCACGACATCACCGAGGCGCTCGCCCGGTGGTATGTAAATTTCGTTGGTTTCGTTACGATCCTGGAACTGGGTTGAGCTGAGTTCGTCGAAGCGTTGCAGTCTCGCCTTGCTCTTGGCCTGACGCCCTTTGGGATTGCTGCGAGTCCACTCCAGTTCAGCTTTGATAGCGCGTTGATGGGCGGCCTGCTGCTTTTCTTCCATTGCGAGGCGCTTTTCCTTGGTCTCGAGCCAGGTGGAGTAATTGCCTTCGTAGGGGATGCCGTGACCACGATCCAGCTCCAGGATCCAGCTGGCGGCATTGTCGAGAAAATAGCGGTCGTGGGTAATGGCGACCACGGTACCCGAAAACTCGGTCAAAAAGTGCTCCAGCCAGGCGATACTTTCGGCGTCGAGATGGTTGGTTGGCTCGTCGAGCAGCAGCATGTCGGGGCGTGATAACAGCAAGCGGCAGAGGGCGACCCGGCGTTTCTCACCCCCGGACAATGTGCTGACATCGGCATCCCAGGGTGGCAGCCGCAGGGCGTCCGCCGCGACGTCAAGCTGGTGCTCCAGGTTGTGACCGTCCCAGGCCTGGATGATATCTTCCAGCTCTGCCTGCTCCCGCGCCAACGCGTCGAAGTCGGCGTCTGCCTCGGCGTACTCCGCATACACTTGATCCAGCCGCTTGAGTGCATCGACCGCCAGCTGCATGCCTTCTTCTACATTGCCGCGCACGTCCTTGTCTGGATTGAGCTGCGGCTCCTGTGGCAGGTAGCCGATGCTGATTCCGGGTTGGGGTCGGGCCTCGCCCGTGTAATCTTTGTCTATTCCCGCCATAATCCGCAGCAGGCTGGATTTACCCGAGCCATTCAGGCCGAGTACGCCAATTTTGGCGCCAGGGAAAAACGATAGTGAAATGTCCACAAGAATCTGGCGTTTCGGCGGTACGATTTTGCCGACCCGGTTCATGGTGAATACATATTGCGCCATTGGGGTATAATCTCCGCTATTAACTTGGCTTCGATACACGCATAATACGCTATTGATAGCGTGCTTTTTGTGTTTTACAGCTTAAAGCGCTGCTTTTGACTGCCGCTTTAGGCCGGCAATTATACTTCAAGCGCAAGTCTGCGACTTCATTGATATAAATGGGGAATTCGAAATCATATCACGGGTTATACAGTGCTGATGGGGTCGCTAATCGAAGACACTACCCGCGAGATGCTCGAGGGGAGCAAGATACCCTCGGTGCTCACAGATGCCGAAGGCACTATTGTTCTGCTCAACGCTGCTGCCGAGGCTCTATTCGACACCAGTGCCGGGCATTGGTGCGGTCGCACCCTGTTTGAGCTGCTGGGCGAATCGGCCCAGGGTACCCTGCAGCAAAGCCTGCACGCTATTTGCGCAGGCAGCACGGTGCAGGAGCGAGCGCTGACGCTGCAACAAAAAGGCCAGATTGTCTCGCTGTGGCTGAGTAACTATCCCTTGTATGGTGAGCAATATTGCAAGGGTGTTATCTGGTCGCTGCGCGGTTTCGAAGAGCGTAGCGGTGGAATTGGCGGGGACCTCGCTCGCTTGCAACGCTATCGTAAACTATTTCAGTTTGCGGCCCTGTCGCAGTTTGTTATGGATGTTGCAGATACTTATAGCTGGGTATGTTCTCGCCAGGTTGTCTGCTCGGATTCGCTGCAGCAGTTATTGCAGCAACAGCCCGAGTTGCTGGAGGAGTTGCGAGCCACAATAAAACCGATGGAGATCAACCGGTCAGCGCAGGCCTTGATGGGCCTTAATCCGGAAAAAGACCTGGCCACAACTTTCCAGAGTTATGCAAGTGACCTTGACGTACTGAAGGCCGCCGATGTGGCGATGGCGATCTACCGCGGCGAAGACCAGTTCGAGTATCGGTATGAGCTGATTGACTCCGAAGGCGTGCGTCGCAGTCTGCTGGCGGTGTGTGCCTTGCCACCGCTGCGGTTTATCGACCAGGGTGTGCTGGTCAGTGTAATGGACCTGACCGACCTGACTGATATGCAAGCAGAGTTGCGCACCCGCGAACGCTTTTTGTCGGCGACCCTGCTGGCGGTGCCTGACCTGCTGTTTGTCTATGACTACGAAGAGGATCGTCCGCTCTTTGTTAATGAAGCCCTGAGTCTTCACCTGGGGTTTGATTGGGAGTATATCGAGGCACTGGGCGACAGCTTCAGTACCACCCTGGTGCATCCTGACGATCACATTGGCCCCGATGAATTGCCCGAATTCCTGACCCGCCTGGCGAATGGGGAGATTATCGAGCGGCCTATGCGTTTGCGCCAGGCCGATGGCACCTGGCGTCAGTTCCAGGTTCGGGCCGCCTCGTTGGAGGCCAGCCGGGGCAAAACCCGGGTGGGAGTCATCGCGGCGCGCGATATCACCGAACAGCTGGAAATGCTGGAGCGGGTGAAGCTGCAGGAGCAGCGATATAAGCTTCTGGCTGAGAACTTCAGCGATATTATCTGCACCACCGATGTCGAGCTGAATGTAACCTATTTAAGTCCGTCGGTAGAAAGAGCGCTCGGTTACTGCGTCGAAGAGCTGCCGCTGAATGATCGACATCTGGCCAGCCAGAATGAAGCCCTGCGTGACATCTACACGAATCTCGGCCGGGACGTTGCCAAGGCACGTCGCGAGCGGCGTCATCCGCAGTTGCATGAGATGGACAACTTGCGGATGTTCGAAATTGAACTGCCCCACAAAAAGGGCCATATGGTGTCGCTGGAGGTCCATTGTTCCTTAATGTGGGACGAGGCGGGGGAGTTGCAGGGTTTGCTCCTGGTGGGGCGCGATGTCACCCAGCGCACCCGTGTTGAGGCGGACCGTCGGCTGGCTGCCAAGGTGTTTGAGAACAGTCTTGAGGGCATCTATATCACCGGTCCCGAGGGCCGAATCAGTCAGATCAATCGGGCATTTACCGAGCTTACCGGGTTCTCGCGGGAAGACGCGCTGGGGCAGCGGCCATCCATGCTGGCCGCCCAGTCCAGGTCGGTGAGCTTTGCCAAAGTGATCAAACCTATCCTCAACAGTGCAGGTTTCTGGCAGGGCGAGCTCTATTCCCGCCGCAAGAACGGCACCGAGTACCCGGCTGCGGTGGGAATAACCGCAGTAAGCGGTAAGCAGGGAGAGTTTCTCGGTCACATCACCTCGTTTAAAGATATTACCGAGCGTAAAAGTACCGAGGACCGGATTCGCAAGCTGGCGTATTTCGATCCGCTCACAGGTCTGCCGAACCGCAGCTTGTTCGTTGATCGGCTGAACCAGGAGTTGCAAACCGCGCTGCGTTCCAATGCCCATGTGGCCTTGCTTTTCCTGGATATGGATCGCTTCAAGGCAGTTAACGACTCTATGGGCCACGCGGCTGGCGATCTTTTGTTGGCAAAGATCGCCCAAAGGCTTAGTGCATGTGTTAGGGGAAATGATAGTGTAGCTCGCATGGGTGGCGACGAGTTCACCATCATCCTCGGTGGGTTGAAGGAGCGGGCCAAAGCCGTAGCCGCGGCGGTGAGTGTGGCGCGCAAGGTGATGGACGTACTCGACGAGCCGATGGTGCTTCATGGGCGCGAGGTTTTTCTCAGTGCCAGCATTGGTATCGCGGTTTATCCGCACGACGGTGAGGATTCTACCACCCTGCTGCAACACGCCGACGTCGCCATGTATAACGCCAAGCAATCCGGCAGCAGCAATTTCCAATTTTACGTCGAGTCGATGAATGCCAGGGCCCTGGAAAAGCTCGAGTTGCAAAACGGCCTTTATCGCGCTGCGGTCAATCACGATTTCAGGGCCATGTACCAGCCTATAGTCGACCTCAAAAGTGGGCAAATCATTGCTGTCGAAACCTTGTTGCGCTGGAATCACCCGGTACGCGGCCCCATTTCCCCGAGCGAATTTGTGCCGGTGGCGGAAGAGTCCGGACTTATTGTCAGAATTGGACAGTGGGTGTTGCAGGAAGCCTGCCAGCAGATGGCCTGTTGGCTCAGTGAGGGATACGAGCTCGAATGGATTGCCGTCAATATCTCAGCGCGGCAATTTAGCGAAGGCAATCTGGTGCGCCATGTCAACAATGCCCTCGATGAGAGCGCACTGCCGGCAGGCTTTCTGGAGCTGGAGCTGACCGAAAGTATTCTTATGGACAATATGAAGATTACCTTGCAAACCCTTAACGACCTCAAGTCGATGGGGGTTGAGTTGGCGATTGACGATTTCGGTACCGGTTATTCTTCGCTGAGCTATTTAAAGCAGTTCCCCATTGACCGCCTGAAAATTGATCGGGCGTTTGTTGCCTGCCTGCCCGACGATGTTGAAGACCAGCGTATTACCCAGGCGATCCTGGCGATCGCCCATAGCTTTAATCTTAGCGTGGTGGCTGAGGGTGTAGAAAAGCAGGAGCAGCTGGATTTTCTTAACCAACATGGTTGCGACGCTGGCCAGGGTTATCTTTTCGGAAAACCGATGACTGCCATCGGCGTCACCGAACTGCTACAGAGCCAGATTCGTCGAGCCGTTGACTTGCCTGCCAGCTGATGCCGTGTGTGATCCGTGCAGTCGCTGCTCGATTCCATTGCCGCACGTAGGCAGTGGCGCCGGTTTTGTGTAGAATGCGCCCTCGTTTTTAGCCTTTTGCAGGTGCTCGAAATGTTCTGAATTTCGGCCGTTTGCTGCGAAACATCGACGTTTTGCTTGTACCGAAGGCACTAACTCATTGATTGTGTAAGAAAAGCAAAAGCCGAGCCTTTTGCTTTTCTTATTTGGCTCATGCTGTGTCGTAACGGGCGGCAAGCCTGGTTCGACAAGCTGTTAGAGGGATAACCATGTTTGACAACAAGCTGACTCTTGAAGGGTTTGATCCCGATGTGTGGAATTCCATCAAAGCTGAGGAGCGTCGGCAGGAAGATCATATCGAGCTGATCGCTTCAGAGAACTACACCAGCCCGCTGGTCATGGCCGCCCAGGGTACGGTGCTGACCAATAAGTACGCCGAGGGTTACCCGGGCAAACGCTACTATGGCGGCTGTGAATACGTCGATCAGGCAGAGGCGCTGGCGATAGAGCGCGCTAAACAGCTGTTTGGTGCCGCCTACGCCAATGTGCAGCCCCACTCGGGCTCGCAGGCCAACTCCGCCGTTTATCTTGCCCTGTGCAAGCCCGGTGATACCGTGCTCGGTATGAGCCTGGCGGATGGCGGCCATCTCACCCACGGTGCCAAACCGAATTTTTCGGGCAAAATCTATCATGCAGTGCAGTACGGGCTGGATAACAGCACCGGAGAGGTTGACTACCAGCAGGTCGAGGCCCTGGCGCTGGAGCACAAGCCCAAAATGATTGTGGCGGGTTTCTCAGCCTATTCGCGGATCATGGACTGGCAGCGGTTTCGCGATATTGCCGATCAGGTGGGCGCCTATTTACTGGTCGATATGGCGCATGTGGCAGGCCTGGTGGCAGCCGGCATCTACCCCAACCCGGTGCCGATAGCCGATGTGGTCACCTCCACCACCCACAAAACACTGCGCGGGCCGCGGGGTGGCATTATTCTTGCGCGCAGCAATGAAGAACTCGAGAAAAAATTCAATTCCGCGGTGTTTCCCGGAGGCCAGGGCGGGCCGTTAATGCACGTGATTGCGGCCAAAGCGGTGAGCTTCAAGGAAGCCATGAGCGATGAGTTCAAAGTTTATCAGCAGCGGGTTGTCGATAACGCCAGGGCAATGGCAAAAACCTTCATTGATCGCGGTATCGATATTGTTTCTGGCGGCACTGACAACCACCTGATGCTGGTCAACCTGATCGGTAAGGACTATACCGGTAAGGACGCTGATGAGGCTCTGGGTCGTGCCAATATTACGGTCAATAAAAACGCAGTACCCAACGACCCGCGTTCACCTTTTGTAACCAGTGGCCTGCGAGTCGGCACTCCGGCCATCACTACCCGGGGCTTCGGGCAGGATGAGACCATCGCACTCACCCATTGGATGTGTGACGTGCTGGAATCCCTCGAGGGGGGTACTGCAGAGAGCGTGATTGCCGAGGTCAAAGCCAAAGTATTGCAGGTCTGCGCCGCGCATCCGGTTTACAGAAGCTAGCGAAGCTGTTGTCCTATTGCCCGGGGTCAGGTCAGCAGAAATTATGCTGTCGGTCCCGGTTTTTAACCCGGTTGGCTAGGAGAGGAAAGGGCTATGCGTTGCCCATTTTGTGCTGCGGCTGATACTAAAGTTGTCGATTCCCGCCTGGTCGCTGAAGGTGACCAGGTCCGGCGCAGGCGTGAGTGCTTGTCGTGTAGCGAGCGTTTCACTACCTACGAAGGGGCTGAGCTGCAACTGCCCAAGTTAGTCAAAAGCGACGGCATTCGCGAACCTTTCGACGAGGCCAAATTGCGTCACGGCGTGCAAAAGGCACTGGAAAAGCGTCCGGTCAGTGTCGAACAGATCGAGTCAGCTCTCAATCGCATCAAGCATGGTCTGCAGGCCTCCGGCGAACGGGAAGTGGCCTCGCGGGTCGTCGGTGAAGCAGTGATGGCTGAATTGCAGCAATTGGACCACGTAGCCTACGTCAGGTTTGCCTCAGTATATCGCGACTTCCAGGACCTCAATGCATTCCGTACCGAGATAGATCGCCTGGCTGAGTCGCAACCAACGTCGCAGGGCAGCTAGCCGATGACGACGGCCGAGCCGCTGATTACTGATCGCGATGCGATGAGTCGGGCCTTGCGACTGGCGGCCAGGGGTCGCTGCACCACAACCCCCAATCCTGCCGTCGGCTGCGTCTTGGTCAGAGATGGCGGCATTATTGCTGAGGGCTGGCATCGGCGTGCCGGAGGCCCTCATGCTGAGGTAGAGGCATTGGCCCGTGTGACGGGTTCGCCGAGTGGCGCCACCGCCTACGTAACTCTGGAACCCTGCAGTCACCATGGCTTGACAGGACCCTGTGCCGATGCCCTGATCGCGGCCGGCGTTACCCGGGTGGTAGCGGCAATGGAAGACCCGAATCCCGCTGTGGCGGGGGCCGGATTGGCCCGGCTCAAGGCCGCCGGGGTTGAGGTCAGCTGCGGTTTGATGCGTGATCAGGCGCGGGCCTTGAACCGCGGATTTATCTCTCGCATGGAATCTGGCAGGCCTTTTGTGTTTGCTAAACTGGCTTCCAGCCTCGATGGTCGTACCGCGATGGCCAATGGGGAGAGCCAGTGGATTACCGGCGCTGCGGCGCGCTATCAGGTGCAGAAACTGCGGGCTGGCAGTTGCGCCATTATTACCGGAGTGGGCACAGTTCTGCAGGACAACCCCTCGTTAACGGTGCGCGCCGAAGGCCTGGTCGAGGACGAAACTGACGGCGAGCCGCGACAGCCCTTGCGCCTGGTACTAGATTCGTCGTTGCGCACTCCCCCCAGCGCTAAAATTCTGAGCCAACCGGGCGAAACGATTATTGTGTGCCTGGAGCAGAGTGAAGCGCGGATGCGGCCGCTTCGAGCGATGGGGGCCACGGTGGTAACGATGCCTGCCCGGGGCGGGCGGATTGATCTGGTCGCGCTGCTAGCCTGGTTGGCTGACGAGCGTGCCTGCAACGAGGTGATGGTAGAATCGGGCTCGGTGCTGGCAGGGGCATTGTTGCAAGCAGGCCTGCTGGATGAACTGCATATGTTTGTTGCGCCGACCCTGATGGGTTCGGCGGCGCGGCCGCTGGTAGAGTTGCCGTTGGTGCACATGGGTGAGCAACTGCGGCTGCACATCGAGGACATGCGCGCAGTGGGCGACGACTGGTGGGTGCGAGCTCGACCCCACAAAAAGCGCGCCCGGTGAGCGGGGTGGTAGAAAGCCCTCGAAACAAGGACAAAATTTATTACCGCAGCGACCCAGTGCGGCCGGGAAAACCTTGGGCACCTCTGATTAGTTCGGTGAAAGGCTCCGCTGAGGTTGTACCGTGTGATCAGAGGTTCCATTGATGTTTACCGGAATTATTATAGCCAGGCACGGTTTTATTTAAGCCACCAATGAAGTGGCGACGTAACGTCTTCTCTAAAAGGCGGGCTGGCCGATACGGCAGCCTGTTAAAAGCCACTTGAATGATTGTGCAACCACTATGACGCTGAATACAGCAGAAGAAATCATTAACGAGATCAGGCTCGGCAATATGGTGATCCTGATGGACGATGAGGATCGCGAGAATGAGGGTGACATAGTGATTGCCGCCGAGAGTGTGACCGCCGCCAACATCAATTTTATGGCGGTGCATGCCCGCGGCCTGATTTGCCTGACCTTGTCGGAGGATCGTTGTCGCAAGCTTGAATTGCCGCTCATGGTGGACAAGCAAAACAACCATGCCCAACACGGTACCAACTTTACCCTGTCTATTGAGGCCGCCGAGGGCGTTACCACCGGCATATCTGCTGCCGATAGAGCCCATACGGTGCGTACCGCTGTGGCGCGCAACGCCAGCCCGACCGATATCGTGACTCCGGGTCATGTATTCCCGATTATGGCCAAGCCCGGGGGTGTGCTGTCGCGAGCGGGCCATACTGAAGCCGGTTGCGACCTGGCCCGTCTTGCCGGATTTGAGCCGGCGGCTGTGATTGTCGAGATAATGAACCCCGACGGTACTATGGCGCGCCGACCCGACCTGGAGATATTTGCCCGTGAACATGGCTTGAAAATTGGTACCATTGCCGATTTGATTCACTATCGAGTGGTTAACGAAAAAACCGTCGATGCCATCAGCAGTGGCGTGGTCGATACCGACTATGGCAAATTCACCATGACCTCGTTTCGTGATAACACCGAAGGCAAAGTGCATATTGCCCTGGTGCTTGGCGATATCGATGCTAACGAACCGACACTGGTGCGGGTGCATGTTGCCGCCAGCGTCAGGGATTTGCTGGGTGCGCGGGTGCCCGAAACAGCGCCGGGCTGGAATATCCGCCGCAGCCTTGAACATGTTGTCACCGAGGGAAAGGGCGTAGTAGTGTTACTGGGCAGTGATGAAACCCCCGACGACGTATTGCGTGATGTCGACATCGCTCTGGGTAACACACAGGCACCGAAGCCAGTCGCCGATGGTAGCCACAATACCTATTTCACCGTCGGTGTGGGCTCGCAAATACTCCGCGAAATCGGTGTCGGCAAGATGCGCCTGATGGGTGCGCCGATCAAGTACAATGCGATATCCGGCTTCGATCTTGAAGTTGTGTCATTCGAGACAGTTTAATTATCAGCATACTAGCAAGGGCACAGAGCATGACTAACATCTGTACTATCGAAGCCAATATCGCCGGGGCAGGAGGCAAGACCTTCGCGCTGGTGGTGACGCGCTGGAACAGTTTTATCGTGGAACACCTGCTTAGCGGTGCGCTTGACTACCTGCGACGTCACGGCGTTGCTGAAGCAGATCTCACCGTGATTCGCTGCCCCGGCGCTTTCGAGGTGCCCTTGGTCGTCAAAAAAGCTGCAGCGAGCGGTAAATACGATGGCATCATTGCGCTGGGAGCGGTGATTCGCGGTGGCACGCCGCATTTTGAATATGTGGCGGGTGAGTGCGTCAAAGGCATCGCCAGCGTAACCCTGCAGTACGATATCCCGGTGGCCTTCGGGGTTTTGACGGTAGACACAATAGAGCAGGCTATCGAGCGGGCCGGCACCAAGGCCGGTAACAAGGGCGAAGAGGCGGCTTCATCGGTGCTGGAAATGGTAATGCTGCTGGAGCAAATGGACTGATGTCCTCCAGTGAATCGCGGGGCAAGCCCGCTGCTGGACAGTCGCTGATTCAGCGCCGGCGTAAGGCTCGTCACTATGGCGTACAGGCGTTGTATCGCTGGCAGGTTAATGGCGGTTCCCCAAAGGAAATCGAGGCGGAGTTCCGCACTGAATATGACCTCAACCAAACCGACCGAGAGTATTTTCGGGCGATTCTTGAGGGTGTCATCTATCAGCAGCCCGAAATCGATGCAGCCTTTGCGGAATTTCTTGATCGTGATATTTCCGAGATGACTCCGGTAGAGTTGGCACTGTTACGCCAGGGCGTATTCGAACTAAAAGATCGCCTGGATGTGCCTTACAAAGTCGTCATCAGTGAAGCGGTAGCACTGGCCAAAAAATTTGGCGCAACCGATGGTCACAAGTATATCAATGGCGTGCTCGATCGCGTGGCTGGCAGGCTGCGTGAGGCAGAAGTCGGGTCCCGATAGGTCAGCGCCGTGTCGCTATCAGAGTTTGAGATGATCGCGGCCTATTTCAATAGCCCCTCCCTGGCGCCGGCGGCGAGCGATATTGCGCTTGGCATTGGCGACGATGCGGCAGTGCTGGAGGTGCCTCCAGACCAGCAACTGGTGGTTGCTGCCGATACCCTGCTCGAGGCCGTGCACTTTCCCGTTGGCTGCCCACCCGATTGGGTAGGATATCGCGCACTGGCCGCAAATCTCAGTGATATTGCCGCAATGGGCGCCCGGCCGCGATGGTACACCCTGTGCATCAGCTTGCCGCAATTGGACAGCTGGTGGTTGAAAGGATTTTGTCGCGGTCTGGCAGAGGCAGCTGCGGGCAGCGGGGTGAGCCTGGTGGGCGGCGATACAACGCGTGGACCGTTGACTATCTCAGTGCAAATTATGGGGCTCGTGCCCAGGGGGCGAGCTCTCAGGCGCGCGGGGGCCCGGGCCGGGGATGCTGTCTATGTGACCGGCCATTTGGGCGATGCTGCAGCGGGGCTTGCTGCTTTGGCGGCCGGAGATACCGGGGAAGCGCAGATCGAACCCCTGCTGCAACGCTTTAGCTACCCCCGACCAAGGCTGCGGGAGGGAGAGTTACTGCGCGACCTGGCAAGCAGTTGTATCGATATTTCTGACGGCATGCTGGCCGACCTTGGCCATATCTGTGAGCACAGTTCAGTGGCAGCCCATGTCGAACTCGATGCAATGCCGCTATCACCCGCCCTGCGGGCCTGGGCAGGCGAGCGGGCACTTGATTACGCGACCAGCGGCGGTGACGATTACGAATTGTGTTTCACTGTCGCGCCACAGTTACAGAATGCGCTGCAGCGAGCCTTCAGAAAAGAGAACTTGAAGTTAACGCGGATTGGTAAGATGGTGGCTGGTGCTGGCGTTCATTGCTTTGACGCCGATGGTATGTACCATAAACTCTCCAGGAGTGGTTATGAGCATTTCGGACAAGAATAATTCAGGACCTGGACCGGCTACTCCGGGTGCTGCCCAGGTGTTCAAAGACCCGGTGATGTTACTGGCCTTCGGCTTTGGCAGTGGCTTGTCGCCGGTGGCGCCCGGCACTGTCGGCTCGGTGGCGGCGCTACTGATCTATTTCTTGTTGCTGCAGGGCTTGTCGCCGCTGGTCTATCTGGGCGTCGTGTTGCTGGCCACGGTCATCGGTGTCTACCTCTGTGGAGCGGCCTCAAAAAAGATGGGTGTCCACGACCATGGGGGTATCGTGTGGGACGAATTTGCCGGCCTTTGGCTGGCGCTGTATGCCGTGCCAAGTGGATTCTGGTGGCCTCTTCTGGGCTTTGTGCTGTTTCGTATCTTTGATGTTTTAAAGCCTTTCCCAATATCCTGGCTGGATAAGAATGTGGACGGTGGCCTGGGTATTATGGTCGACGATATTATCGCCGGCTCATTTGCCTTTATCTGCCTGCAGCTTTTGCTGTTGTGGCTGGCTTGAAACATTGACAGGGGCTTGCCAAGCGCACCGTTGCTTGTAGAATAGCTCCAGATCGCTGCACTTGGCGATTGTAAAACCCGAGGGGTGGCCGACAGGCCTGAGACATCTGCGTGATGAACCCTTTGAACCTGATCCGGATAGTGCCGGCGTAGGGATAGGGTAGGACTGTACTCTCCTTGTATTCTCCCTCCCGAACTATTGTCGTGATGCCGTTCCGGCGCAGAAGCGCTGTGTATAGCGCAGAAACTGTCGCTGGATTGGCAACGTGTTAATTTTAGGAGGCAATCTTGAGCAATACCTTATTGCGACTGGGCTTGCTGGCCCTGTCGGCGCCAGCTTCTCTCGCGATTGCGGAATCGGCTGGCATGCCCGAGCCTCTATCGTCGGCGCCACCGCAACTCGAGGAAGTTATCGTCACTGCGGGTTTTCGCGACATCGACCTGATGCAAAGCACCGGTAGCGTTACCATTATCGACGCGGAGGTCATTCGCGAGCGGACGGCCCAGCACCTGGAGCAGTTGCTTAACATCGCCCCCAATGTCAATTTTGCCGCTGGTGCCTCGCGCTCCCGCTTCGTGCAAATTCGCGGTATTGGCGAGCGCAGCCAGTTTGTCGATCCGGTGGACCCATCGGTGGGCATCGTGATTGACGATATCGATATCAGTGGGCTGGGCGCGGCCGCGACGACCCTGGATATTCAGCAAGTAGAGGTACTGCGAGGACCCCAGGGTACCCGCTATGGAGCCAGTGCCCTCGCCGGAATGATCACCATGCGCTCGGTGGACCCGGCTGAGCAGCTCGAGGGCTATGTGGATGCCCTTGCCGGCAATTACAATACGGGACGACTCGGGGCTGCAGTGGGTGGGCCCTTGACCGATAGTCTGGGCGGTCGTCTGGCGTTGCAGCAATATCGTAGTGACGGCTACATCACTAACGATTTTTTGCAGCGTGATGATACCAATGAGCGCGACGAGTTCACCGCCCGGGGCAAGCTCTATTGGCAAGCGAGCGATTCCCTGCAGCTGTTGCTCAGCGGCTTCTATGTCGACATCGACAATGGCTACGATGCCTTCTCACTGGATAATACCCGGCATACCTTGTCGGACGAGCCCGGGGTTGACGACCAGCAGACCACAGCTGCTTCGCTTAAGGCAATCTGGAGCGGCAGCGATGCCGTGGTGCTCGAATTTATCGGTAGCTATACCGCGGCAGATCTGGAATACGGCTTTGATGAAGACTGGAGCTATAGGGGTATCTGCGAGGGTCAGCCCTGCGAGGGTTTTGAGTATTCCTCCACCGACAGCTACCTACGTGATCGCGACGAAACTCGCCTGGAGTTGCGGGCCTTGTCCGGCCCCACTGGAAATTTGTTCGGGGATGTGTCCTGGGTTACCGGTATTTACGCCAACTGGCGAGAGGAAGAATTACAGCGCGAATACTACGATTTCGACCTTGATATAGCCGACGCACAGTTTTCTAGCGACTACCAGCGCAACAGTTTGGCCGGATATACCGAATTCACAATACCACTGGCGGCGCGTTGGACTGCGCGACTGGGCGGGCGGCTGGAACGCTTTGAGGGCGACTATAGTGATAGCCTGGGTGTGGCTGCCCGCCCCGCTGATACCTTATGGGGCGGCGAAATTGCGCTGGACTACCAGTATAGCGACAACACCTTTGTCTACGGCTTGTTGTCCCGGGGTTACAAGCTGGGTGGTGTCAATGGTGAGGCTCTGGGGCGGGCCGTAAAAAACAATTTCTCCCCCGGTGTGGTGGCCTTTCTGGACGATCGTCTTGAGTATGAAAGCGAAACGCTGATCAATTGGGAGCTGGGGCTCAAGGGGCGTTATCTCGAGGATCGCCTGTCGATGCGGCTTGCGTTGTTCTATATGGATCGTAGCGATATGCAGGTAAAGGGCTGGTATAACGAGGGTCCTTTGTTCGTCAGTTATATCGACAACGCGGCATCGGGCACTAACTGGGGCGCAGAGCTGGAAACCCAATACCAGCTGACAGCGGCGGTAACACTGTTTGCCAGCATCGGTTGGCTCAATACCGAGATTGAGGATTTTGAAGTATTAGTGGGCGACCAATTGGTTGACAAAAGTGGCCGCGAGCAGGCCCACGCGCCTGCCTACCAATTCGATATAGGTACTGACTTCCGTTTTGGTAACGGCTTCTATGGACGGGTGGAAGTGGAGGGGCGCGACCAGTTCTATTTCTCCGACAGCCATGATGAGCAATCAGATAGCTACCAGCTATTGCATTCGCGCTTCGGTTATCAATGGCGACAATTTGATGTTGCGCTTTGGGGGCGCAACCTTACCAACGAAGACGTCCAGACCCGGGGATTTTATTTTGGCAATGACCCACGCAAATTCTACGCCAATGAGGCTTACTACCAGTACGCAGAACCGCGGTCGTTTGGGGTTGAAGCGCGCTACAGCTTTTAATTTTCTTCAGGAGCCAGTATGAAACTTACCGTAGATATCAGTATGTACCCGATGGCTGAGAATTATATCGAGCCCATCAGGGCATTTATCCAGCAGCTGAACGTTTACGCTGATCTCCAGGTTACAACTTACCCCACATCCACGGTGTTAGTTGGCGAGTACGCGGTACTTATGGACGCGCTAAAAGATGCGCTGGAATGGAGCCAGGAAAACTTTGGAACCTGCGTTTTTGTCACCAAGTTTATTACCGGTTACGAGGCGTCATAGGCCTTGGAGCAGCTAGCGGCCTGGATGAGCGAAGTATCACCCTGGGAGAGTGCGGCGGTGCTGTCGGCGCTTGCCTACCTGATTCTGGCTGCGCGCGAAAACAATTGGTGCTGGTATTTCGCCTTTGCGTCTACCGCGATCTACAGCGTTTTGTTCTGGGATGTCAGCCTGCTGATGGAGTCGGCTCTCAACGTTTACTATATGGTGATGGCTGTTTATGGCTGGTACCAGTGGCGCCGTGGCGGCCGCGATCACGGCGGAATAAAAATTCATACCCTGGGTGCCAGGGGCAATGGCCTGATTATCGGCGCGATCCTGTTGCTGACCATCAGCTCGGGTTACCTGCTCAGCCGCTATAGCTCTGCGGTATGGCCATACGTCGATTCCTTTACCACCTGGGCCAGCGTCATTGCCACGTTTATGGTGGCCCGCAAAATACTCGAGAACTGGCTGTACTGGATCGTGATCGATCTGGTGTCTATTCCGCTGTACCTGAATCGCGGGCTGGAGATGACGGCGTTGCTGTTTGCGGCCTACGTGATAATCGCGGTGCTGGGCTTTGTCCGTTGGCGACAGCGCTATCGGCAACAGGTCTGGCAAGCCGGCCCCAGGTGTGCTGAGCAGTCCTGTGCCTGAATCCTGGTTACAGGATTGGCGCAGCTGGGGCTTGGCGCAAGCGCCGCGCTTGTTGCACCGCTTGCCAGGGGGGCGCACCAATACCAGCTACCTTGTTGAAGCCAGTGGCCAGCGGCTGGTGCTGCGGCACAATTACAGTGCCAGCGCTGAACTGGGGATTGATCGAGAAAGAGAGCGCAAGATTCTGGTCGCCGCGGCTGCCGCAGGTATTGCGCCGCAGCTGGTCTATTGTGACGACCGGGTGATGTTGGCGGAATATATTGATGGTGATCACTGGCATCAAACCGCAGACCTCAATGCCGAGCACGCAGAGCAGCTGCTTTCTACAATGGCGAGGGTCCACCGCATCAGACTCGATCTACCCCGTTACGACTATCTGGCCCATATCGAAGCTTACTGGCGACAGTTGCCAGCGCAGCATAGCAATATGGCGACGGAGCATGACCGTATGCTACCGCTGTTACATCGGTTTCAGGAGGAGTGCCGTTGCCACTCGCTGTGTCACCATGATCCGCTGGCTGGCAATGTCATTGCCAGTGGCAACCGCCTGTACCTGATCGACTGGGAATATGCCGGGATGGGATGTCGTGCCTTTGATTTTGCGGCGCTGGCCGACCACTGGGGTGGCGCAATAACGATGCCAAAGCTCGACTGCGATCAGCAGCTGGCGGGGCTGGTATACCGCTATTTATGTCGGCTTTGGGAAACCCTGCGCGGGGTTTAGTACGCTTTAAGCTAGGCCAGTTTGTGATCCATTTCGAGGGCTGGTTGTTCACAGCAGGGGTGACCAGTCAGTCGCGCCGGCACGCCGGCTGCTGTGGTATGCGCCGGCACATCAATCAGCACCACGCTGCCGGCGCAAATTTGAGCGCCGTCGCCAATCCGGATATTGCCCAGGATTTTGGCTCCCGCACTAATGAGCACCCCATTGCCTACCTTGGGGTGGCGGTCGCCTCCGGCTTTGCCAGTCCCGCCAAGGGTTACCGACTGCATGATAGAAACGTTATTGCCGACCACCGCGGTCTCACCAATGACAATGCCGGTGGCATGATCGAGCATTATGCCGCTGCCAATACGGGCCGCCGGGTGGATGTCAACGCCAAACTCAACCGATACCCGGTTCTGGAAGAACAGTGCTAACTCCCGCCGCTGCTGCTGCCACAAATAATGCGCAATACGGTAGGTTTGCAGGGCGTGAAAGCCCTTGAAGTACAAAAACGGCGTCGAGTACTGGGCGCAAGCGGAATCGCGTTCCCGAATGGCGCGAATATCGTGACGAATGGAGTGTGCGATGGTTTTGTCGTTGGCAAAGGCTTCTTCAATCACTTCGCGCAGCAGCATGGCCGAGGCGGTGGGGCTGTCGAGCTTATTGGCCAGGTGAAAACTCAGTGCCGCTTCCATTGTGTCATGGTTTAGAATGGTCGCATGCAGGAAGCTGGCAAGAATGGGCTCATTGGCGGCGTCAATGGCTGTTTCTTCGCGAATCGTGTCCCACACGGGGTCGTCGCCTTTGCTGTAATGTTTGACCGCGTTTTGCATGACCGGGGCTCGCGTAAATGGCAATGCTTGCACTTTACCCCAAGCATCGATAAAAATCATGGGCTGTTAAAGCAGCCCGCAGTAACAGGCAAGGATTAATGCGAGAAGATCGACGTCCCTACTGGGTCAAGAAAATCTACATGAGCTATCGTAGTTGGTATACCCGGCATTTTATCAAGCCCGCCTGTGACTACCTGGGAGATCGTCCCACTTTTATGAAGCCCTGGTGTGTGCATATTGGCGGTCCCAATATTCGCATCGGCCGCTGTGCCACGGTGGTGGGTGAGCCGGACAACTGGGTGCGCATTGGGGTGTGGGGCAAGCAGCCGGGGCATGGCTGCATTACCATTGGGGACTACGTAATGATAAGTCCGGGAACGCGTATCAGTGCCTGCGAGTCAATTGAGATCGGCGACGCGGTGATGATGGCCAATGGTGTTTATATCACCGATTCAGACTGGCATGGGCTTTACGATCGCACCCGCCGGGATAACTCGGTGCGACCAGTGCGGATCGGCGACAATGCCTGGCTGGGCGATCATAGCACCGTGCTGAAAGGGGTCAGTATCGGGGTAAACAGCGTGGTTGCCGCCGGCGCGGTCGTGACTCGGGATGTACCGTCCAATGTGGTGGTCGCCGGCAACCCTGCGGTGGTGGTCAAACAGCTTGATCCCGAGCGGGGCTTTGTTACCCGCGCCGACTACTTTGCCGACCCGGAAGGCCTGGCGCGGTATATCGATTCGGTTGAGCGCGATGTGCTCTCGAACAACGGTTTTTTCAACTGGCTGCGAAGCCTGCTTTGGCCTAATAGTCGCGACTGACTTACAGACGGTAAAGCGGTATTCGCTTCAGCAAGTCATTGATGCGACGCTCAATATTGGCCAGGTAAGGTTCCAGATCGTTGTCATCCAAGCGCGCCAGGTCCCCGGCAATGTCCAGCTGTGGCAGGTCGTCGGGGCTGGGCAACAGCTCGTCATCATAGAGCAGGTGACTCAGTTGTTCCTGCAGCTGACGAGCCGATTTATCGTTGATGGTGGCCAGGTAGGCAAAGCGGATCCCGGCCTTGTCGGCGACGAGATCCGCCAAACCGAAGCCAGAGCTCGACTGGCTGTCCTCCAGCTCCTTTTGCATTCCCATCAAGTCGGCTACCTGGTCACCCGCGAACAAAGATATGAGTGCCGCGGTGACAAAATGGGTGGCGAGGTCGTTGCGACGGTGCAGGGTTAGTGCCAGGCGGCGCGATGACGGTTCCAGGTGTGTGGCCAGGCCTGTCATCTGGATCACCTTGGGGTCTGCGGCATAGAGTCCCAGGGCGATCAACGCGGCACTGTTTTCCTCCACCGCATCGAAGCCGGCAGACGTGCGCTTTCGAGCCAGATCGTAGGCGGGGCCTACCATGCCGGTTAGCGGATAGCGTTCGGCGGTAGTCTTTTGGCTGATTTGCTCCAGCAGCAGAGTATAGCGAGCAACCCGCTGGGTATCGATTTGTTCCAGCAGTAGTTTCTTTTGTTTTGCGGTGACACTATCGATTACTGCGGGGGTGATTTGGTAGACGATATTCACGCGCTGGTCGGCAATGCTGAGTTGCTCGATTGAATCCCATGTCTTGCGCGCATTGCCTAGCCGTTCATCGGTCTCCAGCAAATCGATGCCGCGCTTTTGCAGCCAGGCCAGCAGTGGCCCGGGTACGCTGATATAGCCCAGTTTCAGCCTGGTGATAAGCGGATGTTGACCATCTGCCTCGAGCCTAACCCGGAAGTTGATGATATTGCGACCGATCGCCAGCGGCAGCTTGAGGTTGCCAAACAACAACAAATGGTCGTCTTCGAGCTTCAAGGAAGAGCCTTCCAGTAGCGGCACTTTGGCGGCCTGCTGGCCAAAGGCGAAAGCTGTCTTGAGATCTTTCTCTGTGAGAGTCAGGTTTACCCGGCCTGCATCGTTACTGCGCGCAACCTGCTGTGCGACCAAGCGCTGCACCCGCATGATTTCCCTGGAGTCGAGTTGCTCCGTGGGCAGCGCCTGTGGCTTGTCACTCAAAACCAGGAAATACACCGCCAGAGGACTTAGCAGCAGCAACAACAGGCTGCCGAGCAAGATCATTTTTAACAGTCGACCCATGGGGTGATTTTTCTCCACTAGTGAATGGCTATACAAGGCTTGTCGTCAGATCAGGATTATAGTCAAGACCATATCGAAAGGGGTGGCTCATTGAGTGCGGCCAGCTGTTCGCGCAGCTCCAGAATATGGTCAGGCCAGTAGCGCGGGGTATCAAACCAGGTAAAAGCGCGCGGAAAAGCCGGGTCTGCCCAGCGACGCCCCACCCATGCAGCCTGGTGAACGATGCGATAGCTGCGTAGTATTTCTATCCAGCCAAGCTGGCTGGCCTTGAAGTCGTTGAACTCATTGTAACCTTCACTGATTTCGCTGATCTGGCGTTCCTGCTCTGACCGGTTACCCCATAGCAGCATCCAGATATCCTGAATAGCAGGGCCATTGATACAATCGTCAAAATCAACGAACCAGGGCTTATCATCGCGCCACAGGATGTTGCCGGCGTGACAATCCCCATGCAGTCGGATGTTGGCCGATGTTGGTATTTCATCAAGTCGCCGTTGCAAAACGTCAAGCAGATCGTCAGCCAGGCTTCGATGGGCCTCCTGCAGACCCTGGGGAATAAAATTCGACTGTAAAAAACCGATGTCCTCGCGCATTTGCTGAATCACATCGAGGGTGTTCCGGTGCTCGAATGGCTCGAGCGCGCCTATCGCGTGAATCCGTCCAAGGTATTGGCCCATGCGGTGCAGTATGTCCATATCATCGACATTGATCGGGTGGCCGCCCCGCCGGGGGTAGGCGGTAAAACGATAACCCTTGTATTCATGCAGGGTCTTGCCTTCATGTGCCAGTGGCGCAACCACGGGTAGATCAGCCTCTACCAATTCCTGCGAGAAGCGGTGTTCCTCCAGTATCTGTGCGTTGCTCCAGCGCCCGGGGCGATAAAATTTTACGACCACCGGCTCGGCTTGCTCGAGACCAATTTGGTAGACGCGGTTTTCGAAGCTGTTGAGTGCGAGTACTCGATAGTCACACAGCATACCGGCGCTCTCGACGGCATCAATCACCGCGTCTGGGCTGAGTCGGTAATAAGGTTGTTCCTGGTGCCCTGCATCAACGGTGGTCACGTGGCGGTGTTACTCCCCGGGTTTGTGTGTACACGATGCATACCTGCCCCGATTGTCCGGCCGATAGCAAACTTGTTGTTTGAGCCAAGGGCCATTGTATGCAAAAGGCCGGCCGATTGCTGCTGCTGATATAGGAGGCTAGCCCTGTGAGTGCGGAGGGGTACGTGCCAGGCACCAGACATCAACTCGTTCGGCACCGTGTTCAAGCAGCATACGCGACAGCAGATTGGCAGTGGCGCCGGTGGTCACTACATCGTCGACCAGTGCGATGTGCCGGCCCTGGGGCGCGGCCATCACATTGAAAGCATGGCTTAGATTGCGCAGGCGTTGACGCCTTTGCATTCCCTGCTGGGGCGGGGTTGCCTGGCTGCGTGCCAGGCAGTCAGACTGCAGTGGAATATCCAGTCGTCGAGACAGCTGCGCGGCCAAAAAATGGGCCTGGTTAAAACCTCGACGCCATTGGCGGCGCCAATGCAGTGGCACGGGCAGAACAAGCTCGGGGCGTTGGTCATGTCTGTAGTGTTGGTGCAGGCGGAGGGCGAGCAATCCAGCCAGTACTTTGGCTATCGCCATACGACGTTGGTACTTGAACCGGTGGATCAGCCGGTCTACAGGTGGTTGGTAGATTGCCAGTGCAATGCAGCAGTTAAAGTTAAAATGTTGGCCCACGCAGTGTCCGCAAAATTCGGTATCGCCATGAGTAGGAAGGCCGCAATGGTGGCAATGGGGCCATTGCCTGATGAGGGTGTTCTCGCAAGCTGTGCAAAGATCCAGCGCGCGCCCACTGCTAGCTCGGCAAACGATACAGCGTCCCGGCAAGAGTGCGAATTGAACATTATTTAACCAACTGTAAACCATAACGCATCCTTGCTGGTTGACAAACTCTGGTGGAATTATAAGATTGAGCGCCTCTCCCTGGCGCTGAGCGTTGATGCTATGTCTTTTCGGGAGCTGGTTCCATGTCAAAAGTAGCCAAGGGCAGACCCGATGAACGCACAAGATTCTGAACAGATACGCCATAACTGGACCACCGAAGAGGCGATGTCGCTATTGCAGCGCCCCTTCAGCGATCTTTTGTTCGAGGCGCAGTCTGTGCATCGGCAGTATTTTGATCCCAATACGGTGCAGGTAAGCCAGCTACTGTCGATCAAGACCGGAGCGTGCCCCGAAGACTGCAAATACTGTCCCCAGAGCACCCGCTACGACACCGGCCTGGAGCAGGAAAAACTGCTCGAAATTGACAAAGTACTGCGCGAAGCCCGCGCCGCTGCCGCTTCAGGCGCTACCCGGTTTTGTATGGGTGCAGCCTGGCGATCGCCCAAGAAAAAAGATATGCCCTACCTGGTAGAGATGGTGCGGGGGGTAAAGGAACTGGGGCTGGAAACCTGCATGACCCTGGGTATGCTCAAGCCGGAACAGGCTGAGGAGTTGGCCGGGGCCGGGCTCGATTATTACAATCATAATCTCGACACATCGCCCGAGTATTATGGGGAGATCATTACCACTCGTGTTTACGATGACCGCCTCGATACCCTCGCCAATGTGCGTGCCGCCGGACTCAAAGTGTGTAGCGGTGGCATCATGGGCATGGGAGAAAGTGTGCGGGATCGTGCCGGTTTGTTGGTGCAATTAGCCAACCTCTCGGTTCATCCGGAAAGTGTGCCGATTAATATGCTGGTGCGAGTAGAGGGCACACCTTTAGCCAACGAGCGTGAGCTGGACCCCATTGACTTTATTCGTACTATTGCAGTGGCGCGGATTATGATGCCGCAGTCCCATGTGCGTTTGTCGGCCGGTCGCGAACAGATGAATGATTCCACCCAGGCGCTGGCCTTTCTCGCCGGAGCCAATTCGATCTTCTATGGTGAGAAGCTGCTCACCACCGCCAATCCTGCGGCGAACAAAGACATGGAGCTGTTCCAGCGTCTGGGTATTCAGCCTGAAGGCTATGGTGAACCACAAGATGGTGTGGTGGCGCCGTTGCCGGCAAACTGTCCGCGCCGGGACGGTGCAGCGCAACAATTCTATGATGCGGCTATAAACTAGCGGCGGTGGCGACGCGCCCGCCATGAACTGGCTCACCAGCTTGCAGCAGGGCCTGCAACAGCGCCGCGTGGCGCAGTTATACCGCCAGCGGCGCGTGCTGCAAAGCCCCCAGGCAGCGCACATTGTTGTCGACGGCCAGTCCTGCATCAACTTCAGCAGCAATGACTATCTTGGACTCGCCAATGATCCCCGGGTGTTGGCGGCGTTTACCGCTGGCGCCGAAAAGTACGGTGTCGGCAGCGGTGCCTCGCACCTTGTCTGCGGCCACAGTATTGAGCATCATGCGCTGGAAGAGGAGCTGGCACAGTTCACCGGGCGGGCGCGCGCGCTGTTATTCTCCGCCGGCTACATGGCCAATATCGGCGTTGTTACAGCCCTGGTGAAGCGCGGTGATTTTATTTTTGAAGACAAGCTTAATCATGCCTCACTGCTGGATGCCGGACAGTTAAGCGGCGCGCGGATGCAACGTTTTTTGCACAATGATGTTGCAGCCCTGCAACGGCGAATGGAAGCTTGTCCCCACTCTGCGAAGAAACTGGTCGCGGTAGACGGTGTGTTCAGCATGGATGGCGATTGCGCGCCGTTGGCAGAGCTCGCCAGGCTGGCGCGCACCCAAAGTGCCTGGTTGATGGTAGACGATGCCCACGGTTTTGGTGTTTTGGGTGAGACCGGCGCGGGCTTGTTACAGGAAGCTGGACTTGGGCAGAGCGAAGTCCCTGTACTGATGGCGACTTTCGGCAAGGCGCTGGGGACATTTGGCGCTTTTGTGGCCGGTAGCGAAGCTCTTGTTGAAACCCTGGTGCAGCAGGCACGAAGCTACATCTATACCACCGCGATGCCGCCCGCAGTGGCGGCGGCGACCCGGGAAAGCCTGCGTATTGTGCAACAGGAAAGCTGGCGTCGCGAGCATTTGCAGCACCTGGTTAATCGTTTGCGCATAGGCACAACACAGTTGGGTCTGGCGCTGATGCCGTCTAGCACTGCGATTCAGCCCTTATTGGTCGGAGCAGCCGCAAACGCTGTGACTCTCAGCGAAAAGCTATTTGAATTGGGTTTTTTTGTGCCCGCCATTCGGCCGCCGACAGTTCCCCAGGGTACCGCGCGCCTGCGTATTACCCTGAGCGCAGTTCACAGCGAAGATGATATAGACCGCCTGTTGCAAGCACTTGAGCGCATTGCCATATGAAAGCGCCCGCAATGCCAATGCAATTGTGCGCGGTTGATAGCGTACTGAGTGCCAAGCCCGATCTGGTATTGCTGCACGGCTGGGGCAGTGATAGCCGCATCTGGCAGCCATTGTTGCCGCTTTTAATGGAAACCTATGCGATCCATTTGTTGGATCTTCCGGGTGTTGGCCGTAATCAAGCTCGCAATGATTGGCAGGACGACGCCCGATTATTGGATTCGCTAGCTGCGATCATGCCCGCTGAAGCCCATTTATTGGGTTGGTCGCTCGGCGGGAACCTGGCTCTGGAATACACCAATCATTACCCCTCCCGGGTATTGTCTCTTAGTCTGCTTGCGACCAACCCGGCTTTTGTGCAGCGACCGGATTGGTCTTGCGCAATGGCGGAAGGTGCATTTGAGCAGTTTTACCAAAAGGTAAAGGCGAACCCAGAAGGCGGTATACGGCGTTTCAGGCAATTGCAGCTGCGCGGTGATAAGCAGGCGCGTAACCTGGGGCGTGCCTTGGGGGCGATGTTTGAAAAGGGCTTTGACTACAATCCTGAATCGCTGCTCGATGCGCTTTCGTGGTTGCGGTCTCGGGACCAGCGAGAGTTGCTGCGCTGCGTGATGCCGGCGCCGCGTTTTTTGTTGGGCGAGTGTGATGAGCTGGTACCCGTGGCACTGGCCGACCACCTGAATAACGTCAGGGTGCTGCCGGGCTGTGGTCATATCCCGATGCTTTCTGAGCCGGGATTGTTAGCGCAATGGATGCTCGATGTCTTGCACAAGCCATCACCCATGCCTGTAGGGAAATCGCAACAAGCGACACGGGATGCCAGGCAGGAAAAGCTGCGCATTGCCCGCTCTTTCAGCAATGCTGCCGCGAGCTACGACGCCGCGGCAAGCTTGCAGCGGGCGGTAGGAGATGAGCTGGCGGAATTTATACCGCTAGCAGGGCAGGCAGGGTTGGCCTTGGATCTTGGTTGTGGCACCGGTCATTTTTTGCGCCAACGACATTACTTACCTAACGGTTTGACTTGGCTTGGAGGCGACCTGGCCGAGGGTATGTTGTATCACTGCAAAACAACACAACCGGCATTGTCGGGCCATCTACTGGGGCTGGATGCCGAAGCTTTGCCGTTGGCCGATGGTTCACTGCAGGGCATTTATTCCAGTCTTGCGCTGCAATGGTGTCAGGACCTGGGCCAGTTGTTTGCTGAATTAAGGCGCGTTATCCGTCCGGGGGGCTGGGTTGCATTTAGCACCCTGATTGACGGCACCTTGCACGAATTAAAGTCTGCCTGGCAGCAAGTGGATGGCTATGTTCACGTTAATCATTTTTGTAGCGAGAGAGACTGGCTGGACGCGGCCCGGGGCAGTGGGCTTCGGAGTCTGCAATGGCAGCGACAAACCCGTCTGGTCCATTATCGGCAATTGCGTGATTTAATGCATGAGCTCAAGGCGCTGGGTGCGCACAATGTTAACGCTGGCATGGCCAGCGGCCTTACCGGCAAACGCAGTTGGCAAACCCTGTCTCGGAGTTACGAAGACTATCGATGCGATGGCCAGTTGCCGGCAACCTGGCAGGTGCTTTATGGAGTATTGACTCGTGATTAGGAGCTTTTTTGTTGCCGGTACCGATACCGATGTTGGCAAGACCGCAGTAGCCGCGGCCATGCTGGTGGCTTTACAGGCACAGGGAAAAACCACTGCCGCTATCAAACCGGTAGCCGCCGGCGCCGAGCAAATGGCCGCAGGCCTGCGTAACGAAGATGGCCTTATTCTCCAGCGCTACCAGACAGCTGAGCTCCCTTACGAGCAAGTCAATCCGGTTTTGCTGCAGCAACCGTTGTCGCCTCATATCGCAGCGGCCAGGCAGCAGCGTCGTCTGACGGTTAGCCAGCTGGTGGGTTACTGCCGAGGTATGATGCTGCAACCGGCCGACGTGTTGTTGATTGAAGGTGCGGGTGGCTGGCGGGTGCCAATTAATGCGGTTGAGACCCTCGCCGGCCTGCCTCGAGAACTGAATATTCCGGTAATACTGGTAGTTGGGATGCGCCTGGGCTGTCTTAACCACGCCGTGCTCACCGCCGAGGCGGTTCGTCACGATGGCCTGCAAGTGGTGGGATGGGTAGCGAACCAGGTAGACCCGCAGATGGCCGAGGTGGAAGCTAATATTGCTACCCTGCGGGAGCGACTACCGGGGCAGTTTATGGGGCATGTTCCCTGGATACAGGGTGCCGATCCGGCAGTGATAGCCTCGTATATCGATGTGGCGCCATTGCTGGAACCCCTCAATACGAGGACTGGCCAGTAGCCGAGTCAAGAGCATTGGTAGGTTTCAGTCCAAAAAACTGCTTACCTGCTAGGTAATTGCAGATCCGTCACAGGAAACGAAAATACCCTCAACCTAAAACAGGCGATTGCATTTGGCAGTCGCGTCTCGTTTATTTGATTGAGAGGTCAGCTATGTCAGCTTACAAAGCGCCACTTCGCGATATGCAATTCGTCCTCAAGGAGCTTTTGGACAGCGATTCTCACTATGCCAGTCTTGCGAGCCCGGAGCCGCTAACACCCGATCTGTTAGACGCGGTACTCGATAATATGTCGAAGTTTGCTGAGGAAATTCTCGACCCCATCAATCGCAGTGGCGATGAAGAGGGTTGTACCTGGTCTGCCGAGGGTGTCACCACCCCGACAGGATTTAAAGAGGCCTACCAACAGTATGTTGAGGGTGGTTGGCCCGGGCTGGCAGCTAATCCGGAATTTGGTGGCCAGGGTTTGCCCGCTTCTATCAGTTTTTACATGGACGAAATGGTGGGTACCGCCAATTGGTCCTGGAGTATGTACCCCGGTTTGAGTAAGGCATCGGTAGAGCTGTTGTCAGAGCAGGGCACCGACGAACAAAAGAACACCTATTTGCACAAACTGGTGGAAGGTAGTTGGACTGGCACGATGTGTTTGACCGAACCCCAAGCCGGTTCAGATGTTGGCATCCTGAAAACCAAGGCCGAGCCGAACGCTGACGGCACTTACAGCATTACCGGCACCAAGATTTTTATCAGTGCCGGCGAACATGATATGGCGGACAACATTATTCATATGGTGTTGGCGCGGGTGCCGGGTGCGCCCAGTGGGACCAAAGGTATTTCGCTGTTTATCGTGCCCAAGTTCCTGGTGAATGACGACGGTTCAATCGGTGAGCGCAACGGCGTGCACTGCGGCTCGATAGAGCACAAAATGGGCATAAAGGCTTCGGCCACGGCCTTGCTGAATTTCGATTCGGCGAAAGGCTACCTGATTGGTGTTGAGAACGAAGGCCTCAATCAAATGTTTATTATGATGAATGCGGCCCGCGTCGGTACCGCCATGCAGGGACTTTGTATGGCCGAAGGTGGCTTGCAGAAGTCGGTCGATTACGCCCGTGAGCGGCTGCAAATGCGCTCACTGACCGGTCCCAAGAACCCTGACGGTCCCGCTGACCGGATTATTGTTCATCCCGATGTGCGCCGAATGTTGCTAACGCAAAAGGCCTTTGTCGAGGGTAATCGAGCGTTCCTGTATTGGTTGATCATGCAGGTCGACAAAGACACCTACGGCAACGAAGAGCAGAAGAAAGAAGCTGATGTGGCGATGGCATTGCTCACCCCGATTGCCAAAGCCTTCGTGACTGAGACTGGCCTTGAGTCTGCCAATCTGGCTCTGCAGTGCTTCGGTGGCCATGGCTATATCCGGGAGCACGGCGTTGAGCAAATTGTTCGCGATGGTCGTATTGCTACCGTATACGAGGGTACTACCGGTATCCAGGCGCTGGACCTGATAGGTCGCAAGGTATTGGGGACTGGCGGAGAAAGCCTGCGCAGTTTCACCAAAGTACTGCACAAATACTGTGAGCAGCACAAAGATAACCCCGAAATGGCCGGAATGATTGGACGGCTGGCTGAACTGAATAAGGAGTGGGGTGACCTGACTATGGAAATCGGTGCCGGGGCGATGAAAAATGCTGACGAAGTTGGCGCCGCGTCGGTCGATTATCTGATGTATAGCGGCTATGTCTTGCTGGCGTGGTTCTGGGCACAGATGGCGGAACTGGCTCAGCGCAAGCTGGCTGCAGGGGAAGGGGATGCCAGCTTCTATACCGCCAAGGTGCAAACCGCTCGTTTTTACTACGATCGCATACTGCCCCGCACTCTGTCTCATGCGGCTGCGATGCGGGCGGGCGCAGAGTCAACCATGGAGATCAGTGAAGAGAATATTTATCTCGGCTGATTTGGTTCTATGCGTGAAATGCGACTCCCGTTACAATTCAGCCCTGTAACGGGAGTTTTTTATGTCTGAAGAAAAGCAATTGTCCGACGAAGATATGGAGCGAGTGCAGGGATACCTGAGCAGCGGTTACAACGACATTGAACGTAAACCGTTCAGGCCCATAAGGATGATGGTATTGCTAATTGCTGTGGTATCGATTCTGAGTATGCTAAGTTTGTATATTGCCCGCCAGGCGGGCATATTCTAGGTAGTCAGTGCTTCAGAATTTGAAGTGCAAGCGTACCGCCACGCCTTGGCCGAGGGTATCGATATCATAACGAAACCGCTTTGCTTCGTGGCTGGCCTCGGTCACACCAAGAGCGAGTCTTTCGATTAATGCTTTGACCGGCACACTGATCGGGTCGCCGTCAAACACTGGAGGCCGATCTGCAGAAGGCATTTCGTAGCCGATCCTGTTGACGGAATGGTCCCCATTGTGACTGGTTTCAGCCCATGCGGCCACGGAGGTGAGCAGTAGCGTGGCTAACAGATATCGTGGGAGTCGAGAGGTCATTGCAGAGTTTGTCCTGGGTAGAGAGCTAGTCATGGCACACCTCCTTGAGCGTCCAGACACGGGGTTCGTTATTAATAATAGGTGCTCGTGACCTGGGCATCGCGACGAGCAATCTGGAATGTGAACTCGATCAGGCGCGCTTGCCATATTGTGATTGACTTAACAGTGAAAATGATATTTTTGCGGTTCCCGGCGAATGCGTGGTATTGGCGGGTTGAGGTTTAGCTTGGTAGGGAAATTTGCTATAGTTTTGCCCGCGCGCGTGATCAGTAGAACGCCAGCGACAAGTGTACGGAGTGTAGCTCAGCTTGGTAGAGCACTGCCTTCGGGAGGCAGGGGCCGGAGGTTCAAATCCTCTCACTCCGACCATTACAATTAACAAATTACAACTGCATGCCTGCCCAGAGCCCAGACTATTGATAAGTCCCGCTCCGGTCCCGCAAAAAATTGGATTTTATCCGGGGTTGATTCCTTCGCCTACCTGGGGCAACTTATAATCAAGTTGCCAATGTTGATAGATTATCAACACATGACGATAACGGTCTCCTTCTTTGCATTGTTGCCAACATCTGCCGGGGAAATCATCATGCCTACCACTACTGGAATGAAAGGCGGCGGCTTCTACGATGCCCACTCGGCACCGCAACGAGTCGCACTCGAAGTTTATCTTCCCTGGCTAGAGGCTATCTTGGTAGATCTACCCCAAGCCCCTGATGGCCCGTCCTGCCTTTGCATTTTGGACATTGGCTCATCGGAAGGCGGCAATGCTATTTATGCCATGAATCGTTTGATTGCCAAGCTACGAGACACTTCCGATCGCCCGGTTTGCATCTGGTTTGACGACCTACCTACTAACGACTTTAATCAGCTCTTTGCCAATTTGTTTCCCGCTGGGAAACCGGCTTTAGCTGCAGACAATGTCTTCCCCGGCGTCATTGGAGGCAGTGCCTTTAGCCGTCTCATGCCACCCCAAGCATTGCACCTGGCTACCACCTTCAACGCGGTCGGATTTCTGGAGCGAAAGCCTGATGCCCCAGTGCCAAACTACATTCTCCCCATGGGGCCAGGGCCGTCAGCCCCCAGAGCCGGGGTGTCGGTCACCGAGCAGGAGCGAGAACCATTTCGCCTGCAAGCTGAGCAGGATCTGAATCATTTCTATCAGGCCCGAGCTGCAGAATTGCTCCCCGGAGGCAAGCTGCATGGTGCAGGTGTTTGGACGCGATCAGCGATTCTCGACCAGTTACGGCATTTACGATGTGCTAAATGATGCGGTGCTGGATTTTGTTGAGGCTGGTAAACTGCCCCGCTTGGTATTTGAGCACCTCACTTTCCCGATTTACTTTCGCACGCTGGAGGAGCTGCTGGCACCCGTTAAAACAGATGAGCGGCTGACCCAGTGCTTTCGGATAGAGCAGTCCGAAAGTCGAGAACTTCCGGTTCCGTTTAACCTGGAGCTGGCCGAAACAGGCGATGTGGCCACCTGGGCTCGCAGTTATACTGGATTTTTACGAGCGTTTACAGAAGCGATTCTAGTGGCGGCTCTCCCTTAAGGCGCCGATCAAACTGAGATGGTGAATCAACTTTATCAGCGGTTAGAGCGGCGATTGGCCGCTGAGCCGAGCCGTTATGACTTTCACTACATCTCAATTGCGGCGTTACTGACGCGGAGGTAAACGAGAAAAATACATTGCCCTGTATCCTAAGGGACATACAGGCACCATGAGTACCGGCCTCTATACAATAGCCTCTAACAGAGCTCCCAGAAACCGCTGCATCCCGGTCCCCGCGTCCGTAATTTGCTTTGGCCTCGCCGGCGTCATTCACCTACATAGATCATCTGTGCTAAATCTAAACGATAGGCAAGTCCGACCACGGCACGGTACATATCGACTTCAGGGGATATAAGCTTTAAGCTCTTTTACACAGTAAGTGGCGG
>CAVROQ010000024.1:0-10928 GCA_963722805.1 uncultured Gammaproteobacteria bacterium | reverse complement strand
AAAATCGAATAACGTGGCTAGCATCTGCGTGGTCAGGTTGATAGATACACGCTCCACCCAATTGAAAGTTTCACCTACAGGTAACTGCTCGAGGATCTCAACCACCCGGGAGCGGATCAGACCTTCCATCTCGGCAAGGTTGCGCGGCGCCACTACAGCTTGCACCGCCCGTCGCTGGACATCGTGCTTGGGTGGATCCATGGAAATAAACTGTTCTACCGGCAGGTCTCCGCCCAGGTCGCCGATGATCACGGTCGGCTCCGATGAGAAAACCTCGTGGTTACTGTCGACCGCAACAATGTCTTCAAAACGCGTAATCGACCAGAAGGGGCCAAACGGGCTGTTGGCCTGAAAGTGCACCGGGTCTTCCGCGCGTAGACGAGCAAAGTACGGCCGCCATGCATCCCGCTCATAGAGCCGGGCATCGCTTACGTCAATATTTTCAAGGGGTAGCGTGCTGGCATCTGCTATCTCAGCTAATTCATTCATCTCGGTTTCTCCGCTGCTTACATCTGGAATTCGGGCAGGTGAACTACCATGCCGTCCATGCTGTCCGACACGTCAATCTGGCAACTCAAGCGAGATGCCTCTGTCTTGTCCGGGCGCATTCCCAGCATACTTTCCTCCATCGGGTCAGGCGATCCGGTTGGTGCCCGCCATTCCTCGGAAATGAAGCAGTGGCACGTGCCGCAGGCGCAGGCGCCGCCGCAATCGGCATCAATACCTGGCACGCCGTTATTGACAACATTTGCCATCAGCGTAATGCCGGTCTCGGCCTCGATGATGTGATGTGTACCGCTAAATTCGACGATAGTGATGGTTGGCATAGGTCCTCCTGATTGGTTGGTCGGGTGCCAGGCTTTGTTTACGCGTCCATGGCAATTATCGATAGCAGGATTGTGCCCGGCATACGGCTCTAAAATCAGTGTAAAAGTCGCCGATTGGGTGTCATAATCCGCCAAAAGGGGTTTTATGAGCTATGCCAAGTATCTCGCCGGTTTACGCCCGGCTGATAGCGCGAGAGCTGTCACGACGAGGCCTTGATACAGTTACACTTTTTGCCGGGACCGGTTTGGATCCGGTAACACTATGGCAGGAAAGTGAGATACAGCTCGACCCTTTTCTGCGGCTTATAAAGAACGCGGAGCGAATAAACCTTGGGCTCTCATTGGGGTTTTTGATAGGCGAACATCAGGCGCTGGCAGCACTGGGCTCGCTGGGCGTTGCGCTCGGGGTAGCGCCCACTCTTCGCGATGGGCTTCGAGTGCTGGAGAGCTTCACTCGACTACAGGCGAGTTATACCCAGATAGAGCTGCGAACTGGTTTGCGCGGCATGTCGATACGGGTCAGCTTCCTCGCTGAGCTGGGCGAGTCGCTGCAGGTCCATGCAGAGGTAACCGCCATGTTATTGCAAACCTATGTGGAGTCTGTTTCCGGCCAGCGCCTCAATGATGCTGTTTACAGGTTTACCTACAGCGAGCCGCTTCGTGCCCAGGACTACCGGGTTCATTTGCACAGCCCTTGCCGATTTGGTCAACGGGAGATCGCTCTCGAGTTGCCGAAGTGCTGGCTTGACAATCGATCTCCCTATTTCCATGCAGAGTTATGGGGGCAGTCGCTCAGGCAGCTTTCGCAACGACTACGGGAGCTTGGCGATAAGGAGGTTGCGGTTTATTCCCGGCATATAAGGTCACTGTTACGCAGCTATGATCCCCCATTGCCGGTACTGGCTGATATCGCAGAAAAACTGCACATGTCAGAACGAACATTGAATAGACGGCTGCAACAGGAAGACACCAGCTTCAGAGAAATACGGGGCAGGGTCTTAATCGATTGGGCCCAGCAATATCTTGTGCAAGGTAATGACACCATTGAATCTATCGCCACCGCGCTGGGCTACCAGGATGCCGCCAATTTCCGCCGAGCATTTCGTTCGCGTGTGGGCCTTACTCCGATCGCCTACAGGCATCAAAACAATGCATCGAAACATTAGCAGGTTGTTGAAAAAGGCATCCTGCTTTTTCCAAAACACAAAAAGAAAAAAAGCGTGGTTTTTGCCGAAACGTCCATGTTTCGATACCGGCTGTTGAAATTTGGCGAATTTCAACAGCCGGTTAGGCCCTACAAGGATTTACGGAGCAAATTTGCTGAACCTGGGATTAGCCCCCCGTTTTCATCGCCTGGCTTCTGGTTTGCGACCTTTGTCACAATATTTTTCGGCAATGTTACTTCGAGACTGATGGCACACAGGGTTTAAGTTATGGCTTACGCAAGTTAAAAGATGGTGATGCCGATGAAACTTACCCAACAGACCAATATGTTAGAAAAAGTCAAAGACTGCATTGTTGATGGTTGCTTGCTTTACGATGGTCTTGCAGGAACGCTGGCCCTGGGTATTGCACTGAGTATTTTCCTGACCTATGGCGGCATTGTATTGACCTGAGATCCGAGTCCCCGGTGTCTTCACTAGCGGCAAAACCGAGGGTGAGGGCTTGCTTAGCGCAGATCAATTTCCACAACGTTCGACATTTTGCTTTTCACATCTTTGGTATCGATTGCGCTCATCGAGAAGTGATAGATGTCGGGCGGCAAAGAACTTACTTTGTAGGTGCTCACGCTACCGTCACTTATGGAGAGGGTGCTTTCCTTTCCTGACAGCTCCGCCGCATAGTAAATCTCATAGCTGCTAATCTCACTGAGTGACAGGTAAGCGCCATTTTCCCGGGTGGCTGGAGCTGTCCACTTAAGGGTCACGCTCCTTGTCACGGGCGCTGGTGTCGGCTTTGCAGCCGGTTCTGTGCCTGGTGCTGGTTGAGGAGTAGGCTCTGGTGCAGGCTCGGGTTTTGGTTCAGGAGCAGGCATGGGCACTGGATCAGGCACAGGCTTGGGTGTAAGTGCAGTTGCAGGAGCAAGGCTGGTCACAGCGGGTGACAATTTCGGCTTCTGTAAAGGTGATGCAACTACCTTTGGCGCAACCCGGGCGGCTTCAGCCGCCATCATCTGGTCAATGTCCCCAATATTGGTTGGGGTACCGGGAACCGTAAGTTGTGCCGGGTCAGTGCTAACCACAGCAGCAATATCACTGATCGCCCTAAGTGGGGCGACGCTTACGCCAGCTGCACTGCCGTCAATAGTACCGTCGCTCAGATCCAGCGCCAGCGCATCGATGGCAACGTTGGCCTCTAATGTGACTCCCTTTTGGCTCGACGTTTTTTGTAATTCAACGATAAGTGCAGAGAATGTTTCGGATACGGTGCGATAAGCAAGGCTGTCCTGTTGCCTGCTTTGGGTGGAAAGAATCGGAGAAGTGGTAAAGACATCCAGTGATTCAGGAAGAGTTCCAGCACCTAGCGTGGCCTTGAAGTGCTCGCTGGCAATATCCAATGCCGTGTTAAATTCAGTCACGCTGATATTACCATCGCCATTTCCCTGCAGTCTGCTGCTGCCGGCAGTTTTTATGCTGTTGCTCGAGTCTGCCTTGTCGGAGATATGATAGGCATAGCGCAATACAAAGTCGGTAACCGGGGTTGCGTAGACTGAAGTGCCGTTGAGTATTTGTTCCCGGTTTACCAGGGTTGTCAGTCTTGGTACCGCCGGGGTTGAACCGTCCAACTCCTTGCCGTCGATAAATTCCAGTAGGAACGGCCCTTGCAGCATATAGTTTTCTGGAATGCTCAATTGCAGCGCGGCGAATTGATCGGTCATGCCCACAGCAATCGCATCACCTTTCAGGTCGTCAGCGCCGAGGTCGATTTTGTAAGCAGTCACCGACGCATAGACCAGGGGGCCTTTTACCGCTGCTCCGCTAACTTGTCGCAAAACGAGGTCCCTGGATTCTGATGACTGGGGCTCGTCTGGTTCAGCCGGGGGTCTGTCTGCTGCTGGCTCAGGTGTATCCAATGGGTTCGCAGGCGCGGCTGGCGTGGTATTGCTCGTCGACTCAATCACCTTTTCGCTGTTGCGCTTGCCGTCACTGCAGCCATTGATAGCCAGACAGAGCAGGATGGCTGTAATTGCTTGCAGTTGTTTTTTCATTTTGGTGCAACCCTTTGCGGTGAAATTATTGCGGAGTTGTAGGGCCAGTTCCCAAAGTAAGCTTAGGATATCGGGGCTACAGTAAGAGCAAGGCTTGCAGCTAATTTAGCGGACTGTGAACCACATCGACAGGGCGCTGTGAGATCCCTCGGAATACGTTCAGGTTTCTTCAAATAATCAGGCAAAAAGGAGGAGTGTTGAGCAAGGTGCCGTGTTTAGGCGCAAGGTGACTTAGTTCACATTTTTCCTGCGATAAAGATCACTGTGGCGGTGAACCGCTGGAGCCTAAACTAAGTACATTCCGTGAGCTGATCGGCGCAAAGCGAAATACGTCTAACTGATAAATGAATGGGAAAAATATGAGTAGAAAGGTCTGGATTGCATTGGCAGTAGTTGTGGCTTCAGGTAGCAGTGTGGTTTCGGTGGGGATGGTCCCAGCACTTGAAATGGCTCCATTCGCCATTGCTCTTCTTGGTTTAGGCGCTCTGGTATCGGCTCGGTTGAGAAACCAAAGCGCTTAAGCATTACAGTGTTCTCCCGCCTGAGCCTCACTTTTGTGGGGCTTTTTTATTACTGCAATTCAAATTTCGGCTTTACATCGTCTGCCTCTAGCAGAACACGCAGGCTTATAGGGCCTACATACAGCCGCGGTTAGCAAAACTCCTTATAATTTTGCGGAAGCATCGAATAGGTTCCTCTCCGGCAATTCGATATATTAGGTGCATTGAATATTTTAACAATTGCACGGAGGTAATGATGGGAATCTACTCGATAAGGGCGTCCAATTTTCTGAAGAGGAATCATTGCGACATTTGGCAGGCGATAGTCCAATCCGCTGTAGGCAATAGTGCGTCTTTGCTAGAGCGGTGGGAAAGTTTTGTCTTCAATGCCAGACTGATCCAGCTCAGGCCTGAAGTAGCGGCCGAACAGTTTGTTGAAATAGTCACCGGCGACCCCCAGGCGTGATCATGTTTTGCCCGGACCTGATGTAAAGCCTGAGTTGGCGCCAAGTCCGATAACGGTACTCGACCCGCGCTCTGAATAGGGAATCTCTGAGATTTCGCATCAGCGGCACACAACGCCTGGCAGATTTTGCTTAGTGCAGGGACGGCGTGCCGGAAGCCTTTGGTGGGAAGGTATCGCCAAAAATCCGGCTGATGCTGTTGGGATCATAGCGATACACCTGGTTGCAAAACTCACAGGTCATCTCCAGATGCTCTCGCTCTGTAAGTATGTCGTCGATTTCCTCGCGCCCTAGAACGAGCAGTGTGTTTGCCGAGCGCTCCCAGGAACAGGTGCAGCGATAGACGACCGGCCTGGAATCGAAAACCCGCAGTTTTTCCTGATGATACAGCCGGTATAGCAAGCTTTCGGGATCGATATTGAGCAACTCCTGTCGCTCCAGGGTGTGAGCCAGGGTAAGGGCATGTTCCCAGGCATCTGACCTTTCTAATTCAGTGCTCTGAAGTTGTACCGGGAGCTGTTGCAGCATGAAGCCCGCCGCTCGCAGGCCATCGGACGCCAGATAGAACCGTGTTTCCAGCTGCTCGGATTGATGAAAGTAGTGCTCAAGGCAAGCAGATAGTTGCCCTGCTTCAAGCGGAACCAGCCCTTGGTAGCGTTCTCCTTTTTCAGGTTCGATGGTGATGGCCAGGGTGCCCTCGGCTAACAATTGACCCAGAGCCGGATTCAATGCCTGTTCAGTCAGCTGGGCTAAACCTCTTACTTCGAGGTCACTGGTGCAATCGACGGCGATCAGTGGAACCGGACCGTTGCTCCTGGCTTGTAAGCTCAGCCGCCCTTGATACTTGATACTGGTGCTTAGTAGCACGCATGCGCTAAGGAACTCGCCGAGCAAATTGGCGACCGGAGCAGGATAGTGGTGCTTGCTTAGCAGCTCAGCATAGCTTTGTTCGAGCTGTACTATTTCTCCTCGAATGTCGAAATCATCAAAAATAAATCGTTGGCAATAGTCGGCCTTCATACCTGTTTCCCTCGCTGTATGTGATCAACGCTAGCCCATTTTTGTCTGAGCACTTCCAGATTTACAGTCGCGCGATCCCTTAATTACATCGAGTTGATGAACGGCAAATGGTTCACCAGTAGAAGTCGGGAATAAAGCCTTTAACGCGTTGGGCCAGGCCCGCCGTTGAAAACGATGGTTCATTATTTAAGGGCCGATCGCCACAATAGCGCAGGATATCATCCCGGAAACCACCCTTGAAAGAAGGGATTTCATAGCGTTTGTCATCGTTATCCAGAACAAAAAACATATGTTCGCTTTCCGGAGGATATACCCTGATATTGGCGGGGTCTCGATGGGGGCTTTGGCTATGAATAAAATCTTTGAACTGCAGGTAAATAGACTCATAGCTGTCGCCACGCAAGGTCATTTCACATTCGGTAGTAAAGCGGAACGTGATAGCAGGCATATACATTCTCCTTTGTTTGCTTGAGGGCGCCGTTGCGAGGGTAGTGGAAGCTTTAAGTCGCGTGTCAGGAAGCTACCAGTTTGACCTTCGAGCGATGCTTTTTAGCCCACTACAGCGGCAGTATCGATTTAGTCGGAAACTGAGACCGATTAAAACGCAGGTTCAGCTGCAATCGCCAAGACTGAATAGTAATGAGGGCATCCTGTTTTAGAGACATGTGTGATAAGTGCAGTGTTACCCCTTGCTGTGTGAAGTGCTTAATCTCGCTGATACAATGTCGACATGCCGCGATAGATTAAGATCGCAATGAGGTGATTGCATTTGAACAACTTGCTTGTGGCGCGTCGGATATGCTGTTTTCTGCTGGGGGTTATGTCTTTCAGCCTGTTAGCAAAACCCCTGGCAAGGGTTGAGCTGGGAACTATCGATTCAATGCAGGGGCAGGCGAGTCTTTCCCTGTCAGGAGAGCTCACTGCGGTTCGCAGCGCCCGGGTTTCAGCTGAAGTAGCCGGGACGGTCGATGCGGTATTCGCCGAGAGCGGCGACGCGGTAGCAGCGGGCGAGGACCTGTCAATTGTTCGGAAAAAGCCGGCGGAGTTGCAACTCCAGGCTCTGCAGGCGCGACTGGCAGAGGCCCAGGCCGGTGTTGAGCGAGCGGCGCTTAACGAACGGCGGTTGGCGCGATTGTTGCCGCGTAAGGCGGTATCGCAGGATGAGTACGACGCGGCACGGGTGGAGCTGGCCCGCAATGAAGCGATTCTGGCGATCAGGGATGCGGAAGTGTTACAGCAGCTCGACCATATACAGCGCCACCACATTCGCGCCCCTTTTGCCGCGACCGTGGTGACCCGACACGTTGAGCTTGGCCAGTGGCTCGATGTTGGAGAACCCTGTTACGACCTTGATGATATCAGTGTACTGCGGGCGAGAATATCAGTACCTCAGCAGTACTATGGTCAGGTGCGCGAAGGTAGCGAGGTTCGTCTGCGGATGGACGCGATGCCGCAACCTGTGTTAGAGCTGCAGGTGAGTCGAAAGTTACCCAGCATACGTTCCGCGGGCCGCAGCTTCGAGTTATGGCTCGACATTGATAACAGCGAATTGGGGCTCATTCCGGGCTTGTCGGTGCAGGCAGATATCGCGCTGCAGGGTCAACCGGGTGAGCGGCTATTGGTGAGTCGCGACGCGGTAATAACATTGCCCGACGGCAGTGCCCTGGTATGGTTTGTCCGCAGGGCAGAGGGCGGAGTGACGGTGCATTCGCTACCGATTCAGATAAGCGGTTCCGTGGCTGACCAGCTGATTGTGCAGTCTGACGTATTACAGCCTGGAATGGAGTTGGTAACGCGGGGCAACGAAGCGCTGCGCGAAGGGCAATTGGTGCAACTTGTCGATTCCAGATAGGGTTGCCAGCGGCATTGTGCAGAGCTCATCAGTAGTGCCGGCCGGTATACTTTGGACGCCGTTTATAGTCATCCAGCGGGGCGCATGTTGATATGTTCCAGTTCGCCATAGAGCGTGGCATTGTCCTCAGCGTCGCTTTTCTTATTTTGTGCCTGTTCGGTATTATCGCCGCAGTATCAGTGCCGGTACAGATGACCCCGGACCTGGAGCGGCCGATCATCACGGTGTTGACCCAATGGCCCGGGGCGACCCCGCTGGATATTGAGAAAGAAATTCTGGTGGAGCAGGAAGAGTACCTGAAGAACGTTCGTAATCTCGAACGGATGACCTCCACGGCTTCGATGGGCAAGGCAGAAATAGAAATGGAATTCGTATTGGGTGCCGATATGGGCGAGGCGCTGGTGCGGGTCAACAACGCTTTGTCCCAGGTGCCGGATTACCCGGAAAATGTCGACCAACCCCGCCTCATAAGCACATCGTCCAGCGACGACCCATTTATTTTTTATACTATTTCGGCTTTACCTGACGCGCCGCAGGACACGCCAGTCTTCCAGCAATTTGATTTTCTTGAGGATAACTTTATTACGGCTCTGGAGCGGGTTCCCGGAGTGGCCCAGGTAACGTTATTCGGCGGCGCGCCACAAGAGGTGAGAATTGCGATCGATCCTGCCCGGTTGGCTGCCCGCCAGTTGACGATGGCTGATATTCGCAGCGCGATACGCAGCCGAAACCGCGATGTCTCCGGAGGCGATATTGATAGCGGTAAGCGACGTTATGTGGTGCGCACCATCGGCCGGTTTGACTCGCTACAGGCCATTAACGACACCATTATCGCAGAGCGTTCAGGGCATACGGTACACCTTAGAGATGTTGGTGAAGCAACTATGGATGTCGCAGAAATGCGGGGTCACGCCTACCTGAACCTGGATCGCAGCCTGGTGTTTATGGTTCGCCGTGATCCCGGTGCCAACGTCATAGAAGTTAAGCAGCAGGTTACCTCTGCCATAGCGGCGCTGAACCAACGAATGTTACACACTCGTGGTCTCGTTGCCACCCTCTATGCAGATGATGTTGGCTACGTGGTGAACGCGGTCAAGGTAGTGCAGAAAAACCTGCTGCTGGGCGGCTTGCTTGCCTGCCTGGTACTCTATTTTTTTTTGCGCAATATCTATCCTACCGTGCTGGGGGCATTGGGGGTGCCGATATGTGCGATCGGCGCGTTGATCGGTCTGCTGCTGATGGGTCGCACCATCAATGTTATTTCCCTGGCCGGGGTTGCTTTTGCACTGGGTATGACCCTGGATAACAGTATCGTAGTACTGGAGAACATCTACCGTCATCGATTGGCAGGCAAGCCGCCGTTAGAGGCATCCCTGGTCGGCGTCAGGGAAATGTGGCAGGCAATCCTGGCATCGACGCTCACCACCGTGTTTGTATTCCTGCCGATTGCGACAATGAACAACGAGGCAGGCCAGCTGTATTCAGATATCGCCATCGCGATCAGCGCTTCGGTGCTGATGTCGATGATAGTGGCGGTTACCCTTGTACCATCAGCCATGGCCAGGATACCCTTTCGCCAACCCGATACCGACAACTGGATAAGTCGCCTGGGTGCGGGGTTTGCCGCGCTGTTGCAACGCTATCTGGGCTGGATATTAGCGACCACCCTGCGTCAGCTATCCCTGGTGTTTATTACCCTGCTACTGGCATTTTCGGTGATTGCTTTACTGACACCAAAGGCCGAGTACCTGCCTGAGGGCGAAGAGCCGAAAATTTTTGCCCTGATGTTTCCTCCCCCGGGCTATAACCTGGAGGAGATGCATCGGGTGGGTATGAACCTGGCGCTGGATATTGTTCCGGCATTGGATTTGGCGGTGGATGCCGACTATGGCGCCAACGATGTTCCACCGCTCGACTATTTTTTGTGGCTGGCGTCGGCTGATCGACTGCTCGCGATTGTCGAACCCAAGGCGCGGGATGGCGAAACGGTGGATCGACTGCAGGACGCGCTGCGCCAGCGTTTTTCCCAGGTCCCGGGAATGATAGCGTTTGTCAACAAAGGCTCGATTTTCTCCGACAACCGCGGTGGTTCCCGCTCGCTGGAACTTGACGTTACCGGCGCCGATCTCGAGAGCATCTTTGGCGCGGCAATGGCAGCGTTCCAGGCCACCAAAAACGTATTTGAAGATGCCCAGGTTCGTCCCGACCCGGGACTATCGCTTGGCCAGCCCTCGGTAGAAATACATCCCGACTGGGATCGGGCCCATGAGTTGGGCTTTGCCGCGGGCGATCTTGGTTATACTGTGGCAGCCCTGTCCGACGGCGCTTTTGTTGACGAATTTTTTTTACATGACGACAAAATCGACATCTATCTCTACAGTTCCCACGGCGTAGTCAAAAGGCCGGAGGATATTTCCCAGTTGCCGCTGTATGTCGGTTCGAAAGAGGTGTTGCCGTTGTCCGCGATTGCCCGGGTGGTAGAGACGGTGGGCGCCAATAGCATCCGCCGGGTCGATGGCAATCGCAGCGTCACCCTGGTTATTATCCCGCCGCGAAATGTACCGTTGGAAGAGGCGGTAGCGACGGTGCAACGCGATGTCATCGACAAACTGCAGCGCGACGGTGCGATTCCCGAGGGTGTGAGTCTTGGGATAGGCGGGGCAAGTGACAAACTGCAGGCTACCAAGGAGGCGCTCAGTGGCAACTTCCTGATTGCGATTGTGCTGTCTTATCTGTTGTTGGTGGCGATTTTGTCGCACTGGGCCTATCCAATGCTGATTCTTCTCAGCCTGCCGCTGGGCATCAGTGGGGGACTGGCTGGCTTGTGGTTTATGAACGCGGTAGTGGGGATCGTCATGCCCCTCGACATGATCACCTTGCTTGGAATGATCGTGCTGATAGGTACGGTAGTGAACAATCCCATTTTGCTGGTGGAGCAGGCCAGGAAGAATCTCAAGCAGGGCATGGCCCCGGTGAATGCGGTGCAAGAGAGTGTTCGCGTTCGGCTGCGGCCTATTATGATGTCGATGCTGACCACCATTTTTGGTCTTGCGCCAG
>CAVROQ010000023.1:0-160676 GCA_963722805.1 uncultured Gammaproteobacteria bacterium | reverse complement strand
ACGCCGATGCGGTGCGTCATACCAGTATGTTGCTGGGGGGAAGAGCCAGGATCTGCTGACAGAACTGGGCGACCAGATGGAAGCGGCCGCGGGCGACTGAAGTTCGAACAGGCGGCTTCGATTCGCGACCAGATTCGCTTCCTCCAGCGGGTGCTGGAGACCCAATACATTGAGGGGGAGAATGGTGATCTCGATATACTCGCCCTTTCCAGGCAGGGTAGGGTTGTTTGTATTCAGGTTATGTATGTGCGCCAGGCGCATTTTCGGCTAAGAGCCATTATCCCCAGGCCCATTTCGACGAATCCAACGAGGAAATCCTTGCGGCCTTTATCGGACAATTTTACCTGGCATCGGGAGCCACCACTATACCCAGAGAAATGCTGGTAAATCTTGAGCCCGCCGAGCGGACCGACGCTGGTGGCCGCCCTTGGCGAGCGCAGTGGTAGCAAGGTTAGCATTTCCCATCGCTTGCGGGGGGGCCGTTCACGCTGGCTCGACCTGGCGACAACGACGGCGGACGAGAATTGTCGAGCCCGCCTTGCGAGCCGAAAAATACCCGTATCCGCTTCGAAGCATTGGCCGAAGCCCTGCAGCTGGAGGAAGTTCCCGAGCGGCTTGAATGCTTCGATATCAGTCACAGCAGCGGCGAGAAAACCGTGGCGTCCTGCGTGGTCTTTGGTGCTCGAGGGGCCACTGAAGGCTGACTACCGACGTTTCAATATCGAGGGAATTATTCCCGGGTGACGATTACGCCGCTATGGGTCAGGCACTCCTGAGACGCTATCAGCGACTGCAAAAGGGCGAGGGCAAGCTGCCCGACTTACTGGTGATCGACGGTGGCAAGGGCCAGATGAGCCAGGCCCAGGAGGTGTTGGAGGAATTGGGGGTCACCGGGGTGGAGTTGCTGGGGATCGCCAAGGGCCCGACGCGCAAGGCTGGCCTGGAAAAGCTGTATTTTGGGCGACAGCGAAAGGAGCTGACAGTACCGGCCCACGATCCCGCGCTTCATCTGCTGCAGCAGATCCGCGATGAGGCGCACCGCTTTGCTATTACCGGACATCGCGGTCGTCGCGACAAGCAGCGCCGAGAGTCCGGGCTTGAAAAATTCCCCGGGGTTGGGCCCGGCACGCGCAGGAAACTTTGCGCTACTTTGGTGGTCTGGAGCCAATTGCGGCTGCCGGCGAAGGAAGATTTAATGAAAGTTTCAGGAATTAGCAGAAAAATGGCTCGCACTATTTATGATGCGCTTCATAATAGTGAAATTGCGGGATTCGAAGCAAGATCTCTTATGACCAATATATCCAACGCTCTTACAGTTTTTCGTATCATTCTGATCCCTGTTATGGTGCTGGTTTTCTACTTCCCTGGCAATGGAGCAATCTGGTGGCGGCGTTAATTTTGCTGTCGCGGGTATTACTGACTGGCTGGACGGCTATCTGGCGCGGCGACTGGGGCAAAGCACGCCGTTTGGTGCGTTTCTGGACCCGGTGGCAGATAAGCTGATTGTGGTGTGCGCGCTGGCATTGTTGATCGAGCAGCACAGCAATGTCTGGTTTACGATCCCGGCCATGATCATTATCGGCCGCGAAATCGTGATTTCAGCGTTGCGGGAATGGATGGCGGAGCTTGGCAAGCGGGCATCAGTGGCGGCTCAATGGTCGGCAAAGTTAAAACCACCATGCAGATTATTGCGATTACCGTGTTGCTGGGTTGTCGCCCATGTTACCACCGCTGGGTTGAAACATTTGGCTATGGCTTGCTGTTATCGCCGCAGTCATGACCCTGTGGTCCATGTTTATTTACCTGCAGGCGGCGCGCGCGAGTTCAGGGAGAGGTTAATCGCTTCCTCCCTTGACAGGCACGGTTGCAGTCAATAGAATAGCGCGCTTGCTGGCAGCGATCGGCATTCAGGCGCGGTGGCAGAGTGGTTATGCAGCGGACTGCAACTCCGTGTCGCCGGTTCGATTCCGACCCGCGCCTCCAATTAAATCAATGACTTAACGCATATTCGACTTCCCTTCCTTCAGTCATTGGCACAGTAATGGCACAGCAAACCTCCATTTGATATCATTGGTGTTAGCTTTGTTATCTATAGCAAAGCAAAACCCGGTACTGCGCTAACAGATACCGGGCTTCTAACCACACTGATATTCGAGGTATCAATATGGTTCCCGCGATTATATCCAAAGTCTCGCAAATGGGGGTGCACTAATGGCCAACATTCAGAAACGAGGCAACACCTACCGCGTGCAAATCCGCAAACCCGGGCACGCAGCAATCTACAAAAGTTTCAAGACCAAGCGAGAGGCGACCGCCTGGGCCAATATCACCGAGGGCAAGCTTGAGTCTGGCGATCTGGTGGTGCCCGGTCGCCATACTCTGAGTGACGCAATAACCGCCTATATTCGGTGGCGTAACGATGAGCACGGCCGCCAGCGACGAATCGAGCAGGGCGAGCAGGTAAAGCCACCGTTGACCAAGTATGAGATCGGTGTGCTAAATTGGTGGGGCGATGAGCTTGGCAAGGATCGTCTGGCCATGCTCCGCACGACCGCATTCAAGAGTTGCCGCAAGAAACTCCAGCAATTGGACGTGTCGGTCGCCACGGTGAACCGGCGCATGTCCCTAATATCGGCGGTCATAACCCACGCAATGGATGATGGGTGGGTAACGACCAATGCTGCGCGTCTCAGGGCGTTATCCGAGAAGGAGACCGAGCGGGTTAGGCTCTTATCAGAAGATGAACAAATAAGGTTGACTCAGGCTTGCAGGGCGTCTGATGAGCCTTGTTTGGTTGATTTCGTTACAACCCTGCTCGGGACCGGAGCCAGAGCAGGGGAGATCAAATCCTTGACCTGGGACGTGGTGGACCTGGGCAGGATGGTCGCGGTACTCCACAACACGAAAAACCGCGATAAACGGGTAATCCCGATCCGGGGCCGGGTTCTGGATATCTTCAAGCGGCGTAAGAAAGTATGGGTCGCGGCCAGGCTCGCCGGCGAGATCAATCACGATTACGTGTTCTGGAACAAAACAGGGCACGCGCCCTTTTACTACAACAAGTGCTGGACCGATGCGCGGGACAAATCTGGCGTTAAAGACTTCAGGCTGCACGACCTGAGGCACTGCGCGGCGTCACATTTGGCCATGGCTGGCGTTTCACTGCGAGAGATTGCCGAGATTCTGGGCCACCGGCAATTGCAGATGGTGATGCGCTATTCCCATCTTTATGACGAACACGTTGGTAGCTTGGGCGACAAACTCGACGCAGCATTGTGGGGTAGCACCTAATGCCCAATGAAGTAGATCAAGACGGTAAAGATAGAGTTGTTGAACGTTCGTTTGATGGAGAAACCACTATATAGCGAGCAGGAGATTCTCGAGAAATATACTTCACTGCTGGGGTGGTATGGCAGCTGGAGGCTGCTGCCAGACTCTTCTTACAGAGCGCTTGGTTGCCTATACGATGCATTCTTTACGCTAAGCAAGACGGTACGAGATGATCCGGGGATACGCTATCTGGCCTCTCGTGAACTCGATCGGATAGCCTCAGATATGAACCGAAGTGAGGGTAAGCAGAAAGGCAAAAAATACAAAATTATTCGCGCGATATTAGAAGATGAATCACTCATGGAGGCTACTAGTTATAGTTTGTCAGTGGAATTTAACACGAGCGATGCCACAGCGCATGCAGCCAAACAAGAGGCGCCAGAATATCTGCGCAGGAAAAAGTACTTTGAACAGTTCGGAAATTCCGTCCACCTAAATTTGGCGAAACACAGAAGTATAGGCTAGGAATCTGAGGTGAATGCACAAGTTGCCATTGAAATGACCGGGATGAAATCGGCGTAACTGTAAGAAATCACCGTATGGTGTGGTGGCATCAGGTTCGTGGGATCGTGATCTCAGAAGCCTTCCGCTTGGAGTTTGAATCCAGCGGTTTAAATTTACAAAACACACAGGCTCCTGGCGGGACGAATCTCTAGCCTCACGCGCCTGCAAGACCCGAGCCCTAGATGACGCTGCAAGCAACCAACGGGCCAGGTACTCTTGTCCGCGCTAGCAGGACACTTCGCCGCACTCGGATGAAGACCCTCTAAATGAAAACTCCCCTATCCCAATGCGTTTCGTTGACTTGGCCGTACGCGCTTGGCGGTAGGGTAAGTGCGTCCAGGTAATCGCGCACTCAACACCAGCAGGCAACATGCGGCAGCCTGCGGCGGTGAGCACCGGCATATTCTCAGCTGACGACTACCGACTTCCACTTGAGGCCAAGCACGAGGAGGGCGCGCGGCTTGGTCGCGAACTGGCGCGGCTCCTGTTACCCCCGCGAGGTTTTGGGGCTCAGCTGCGTGAGAGCATGATGCTCATTACCCCCGAGCCGGATCTCTGCTTAGTGCCCGTTTAACCTAGATATCATAAATTGACCTGGCCTCAGCACTGAGGGCCCCGCCCTTGCTCGTGATCAATCTGGCTGAATTCAGGGCCTTTGGCGCATTATAAAATCGAACTCGTCTGCCAGGACGCCCCATCGTAGGTTGCTTGACGGATGTGAAGAGAAATTGGAATTCCAGCCTAAAGCATAGAGCATACAAAAATGCAAGACATTTTGCATTCAGGATTCAATCCTGATGATCAGGATTGAATCCTGACCTCGAACTGCTGTTTTGACTCTAAATAGCATGGATATCATGGGCGCTTACTGAAATCAAGCAGGATCTAGTCAATGAAAACTACCCTCGACGATGTAATGCGCTTGCAAATTTTCTTCAAACGCTTTCCCGATGTAACAACTGAAAGCAACCTCCGTTGGATGATTTACAACCGCGAGACTAATGGCCTGGAGGCGTCAGGCGCTGTCCGCAAAGTGAATGGCTGCTGGTATGTCGTATTGCCCAAGTTGCTGGCCTACTTAACTGGAGAGGACGGTGCGGCATGAGCGGCATTTCCTACAGAACTTACCTAGCCCTGGCCGGAAGAAATAGCTGCCGGTCCAAGCAGCACATCGTTATACAGGTGTGGTTGCCAATGCTGGTCGGGACAAAATTCAACCGAAACGAAACTCCTTTGGTGGATCGCGTGGTTAGAAAGCAGGCCAAGTGGAGATGACTGCAAATAGTTGGGAAACTGAGATCGCCGCAGCGCTCAGTGTTGTAGATCCAAATTGTTCGCGTGATGACTGGTGGCCGATACTTTCTGCTATCAAGACTGAGCTAGGTGACAGAGGTTACGCCCTTGCATTGTGCTGGAGCCAAGGCGGCTCCACATTTAGCCAGCGCGACTTTGATAGCACCTGGCTTAGCCTTTCACCAGGTTGGCATACCGCAAACACAGTTTTCTACAGAGCGCGGCGGGACGGATGGCGACCTGATAAGCCCTTCATATCTCTGCATATCACCAGAAATACAATAGCCCCGCCGAAGCGATCCACTGCCGACTATGCCAAAGAAATCTGGGCTGGAGCCATGCGCGAGGATTCCTATGTAGCAGCGCACCCCTACGCTATTAGAAAAGGCATTGACTGGGCGTGTGGCGTCGGAAGAGGCAAGGCTTCAGGCAAGCTGATAGGCAAGAATGCCGATTGCTTGATAGTCCCCATGCGCACTGTCAGCGGCGAGCTGCGCGGCGTCGAGGTCATCAACGCTGAAGGTGAAAAGCAAACCTTCGGCAACAAAGGCATGCTGGTGCTGGGAAATGACTTGGACACCACACTGCCGATATACATCGTTGAAGGCTGGGCCGATGCAGCAAGCCTGTGGCGGATGCTGGGCAATGTAATTGTTGTGGCGGCATTCAGTAAATCGAGGCTCAAATCGGTGTTCGAGGAGATCGACGATTCCCGCTGCTGCATCGTGGAGGACGCGTCATGACCGAGATAAGGGCTATCAAACTGCCGAGAATCCACGGACTAAAAGACCCCAATGATTATGAGCAGGCCGGAGAGCAGAACGTTGTAATTGCCGCAATTGAAAAAGCGACAAAAAAGCCGATGACAGCATTGGATGAGTTGGATGCTATGGAGCTTACCATGGAGCAAGCGGATGAATTGATAGATGCAAAACAGATCGTGCAAAACCTGATCGTCGAAGGGCACATATGCGCGATATGCGCCACTCCAAATGGCGGCAAAACAACGATCCTGTTTGAGCTATCTGGAGAAATGGCGAGTCTTGGTTACAACGTCCGCTTTATTCATGCTGACGTTGGACCAGGTGAAGCCAAGCACATGATCGCCCAGGCTAAAGAGGCAGGATTTCGATATATACCCCCAGACTTGAATCCCGATGGTAGCAAAGATACAGGCTTCGTTATGGAGCTATTTCAGAAAATGATAGCCCAACGTACTGACCTTACCGGCTGCGTCTTTGTGATCGACACGGTAAAAAAATTTGCTGACATGATGAACAAAGGATCGGTTAAGGGTCTTTTGACCGTATGCCGCAAGCTGACAGCGCTGGGGGCAACGATTGTACTGCTGTGCCATACCAACAAGCACAAGGACGCAGATGGCAATTTTGTATTTGAAGGGCCGGGAGACATGAGGGCAGACGTTGATGAGCTTATTTACCTGATACCTGAAAAGCAGGCTGATGGCTCAACACTGGTATCGACAGATCCCAGTAAGGTGCGAGCCTGCATTGAGCCAATCACCTACGAAATATCACGGGATCGCCAGGTGACGATGAAAGAGCAGTACATCGACACCGCTGCGGCCATGGAGGAAAAAGCGGCACTGGATAAAGACAAGGAGCTAATCACAGCGATCTTAAAAGCCTTGGAAGCTAAAAAGATCAAGCAAACCGAGATCATTGAATACGTGCGCGAGTTATTCGCCACGGCAGGCGACACCCGACCAGGCGAAAAGCGAATTATCAGAGTCCTGAAGCAATACACGAGAGGCACCTGCCGGCAATGGTATCGCCAGTCAGGTTTCGAGAAAAACGCGATATTTTATTCATTGGAGCCGCTGCAGTGAGAGGCTACCAAACTGTCACCCCCTGCCAGATTGACCAAACTGCCAAACTGAATCGCCTTTTTGCTGCTTTTCTATCAGGTGAAAAGGCTAGAAGCCTCGTGGTTACTGAGTTTGGCCAGTTTGGCCAGTTTGGTCAATTTTGTCAGTTTTGCTGTTTTGCCCCCCCCCGTCTTGAAACGACCAAACTGCCTGTTTGGCCCCTTCAATGCTTCTTCTGAAGGCTGTTTTATAAACGCTGAAAAAGTGACCACCAGTGAGTAAAGCTGAGCGAATCCCAGAAGCCATAACCGATGATGAACTGGCTGTAATGGCTGATCACAAAAAACCACCGAGAACCAGTCGCCGAGTGCCTGGATTGCTATTAGCAGTAACCGGTAAGATGCCTTGGCTGCGGCTCTACCCTGGGATCTAATCGAGTTTGAAGCATTCAGCACGTATCGCCACACCGTGTGTACGGGCGATAGACAACAAACTGCAAAAGCGGCACGGAGGCAAATTGTGACTCGCACAAAGATGTTCGCGGTCTTGCAGCCAAAACTTTAAAGCCGCAACAGGGATTGCGTAACCTTCTGCAGGGCGAGGGCAAGCCTTTTACTGTCAGGCATGCTGGCGGGATCTTAAGGTACTACCGGGCTTTTTTTTCTCCCCACGGGTGGCGCGGACTCCCGGTTTGAGACAGTTTTTGGTGTTTTTATGTGATCATCACCAAATAGCTGGGATTTGCTCCCCACCTATAGATTGGCGACATATCGTACAAAGAACAGCGTCAACGTCGTACATACAACTCAGTCAGCAACGGGCTATCCTCTAGCCTCACTTACATGGAGGTATCACCATGTTGGTAATCACGCGCAAAGCGGGCGAGCAGATAATCATCGACCACGATATTGCAGTTACAGTGGTTGCTTGCAAGGGCAACCAGATAAAGATCGGCATTGAGGCGCCCGAGGACGTGGACATTGTCAGGGAGGAATTGATTATCGAGGAATAGCCTGCCCACCAATCTGGCCCCTCGTCCAAGTCAACGATCAGCGGTCAGAATAGATTTCGAGTGGTCGCTGTCTGAAGCCGATCAAGTACCACCGTGGGAGTGGCTACGCAAGTAACTGTCCGCTAGTGGTCAGATGGCTGCCGTCTGCGGCTAGCGATTCCCGAGCACTCGACGGGCAGTTAGGTGCCAACGCACTAAACCGCGCGCGCGGTAGGCGGTAGCAAGCTCGTGCCAAATTGTACCTGAGAAAAATTCCTAAGCTGGGTCTTACCTGTGTTGAGGTGTTGTTGCGACACAAGCAAACAACAACACAGGAGTAAGACCCAGACCCAGTCTAACAAACCGATCAGCCCATTGCGCCAGCGTATGCTGCAAGATATGACCATGCGCAAGTTTAAGCCGAGCACACAAAGGAACTACCTTCGCTCCGTTGAGCTGTTCACCCGGTTTCTCGGTCGATCCCCCGATACGGCTGACCCCGAGGACCTGCGGAGCTACCAGTTATACATAGTCGAGCAAGGTGCCTCAAGTTCCACAATTAATGCTCATATTTCCGCACTCAAGTTTTTCTTCGGGACCACACTGGATCGCCCAAGCGCCATGCGGAAGATGCGACATATCCATCAGCCGCGTGGACTGCCAGAGATCCTCAGCGCCGAAGAAGTCACATGCTTGTAGCTGAAATAGACCGCGACAGTGATTCTTCCATCGATAATTGTCCAGGCTAATGACATTGTCGCCATCTGGCTGAGCCGGAGTAGCGCCTTCCCTACCTACTCGAATGGCATCGATGCTCGTTGTAATACATCTGATAATCCTGGAGCTTGTTTTCCAGGTCAGTCGCAGTCCAAAAAAAGGTCTGATCCAGTAACTCCCTCCGTACGCTACCAATCAGTCGTTCCACAAAGGGATGTGACATCGGAGCGTGTGGAAGTGATTTGACCTCTTCGATTTCGAGCACTCGAAGATTGGCTTTCCAGCGATGATATTGAAACAGCGGATCATTATCGGAGCTGACTCGTTCAAAGCGCCAAGCTTCGATGAACTCAAAACGTTGGTGCATGCCATCAGTCACCGTGTAGCCCGATTCCTGGAGAAGAGAGGGTTCCTCGAGCGGGATGCCGAGAGCAGCTACTTGGCGCTGGAACCGGATGACGATGATGCCATGGCACAGCTGCAGGGGCATTCGATCACCTACCGCATCGCAGTGGGCGCTCTAGTGATGATCGTTGCATCGATTCTCATCTTTGTTGAGCATCAGTGATTGTTAGCCACGAACCAGTTGAGTTAAGAACCGATCAAACACGCCGATGCCTTCCTGGTCTTTCGAGTTCCCGCAATACTGAGGCACACGCGCCCTACGGCGCTAGCCAGACTTGACCTGATGTAGCCATCGAGGGCGCTCCTGCGCGCGTGTCGATATGGGGTTAACATCGCAAGGGTGCGTACGATCATGCGGCGCAAAGATCGATTCAACCACGAGGGTAAGACGCAATGAGCGGATTGTTTATCAGCTATAGGCGCGATGACACGACGGCTGACGCAGGACGGTTGTTCGATGATCTGCAGCGGCGTTGCCCCAAGGACCGGGTATTTTTGGATCTCGACATTCCGGTTGGCGCGGCCTTTCATGACGTGATCGCCGCACAGCGGGATTCATGCATAGCGACTGTTATTCTTCTTCTTAAATTGAACTGTACTCCGATATCTGTTGGGCGCAAGCTGGAAGTCACGAGCGTATGCTGCGTAGAGGAGAATTGTGCGCTGCACTAATCGACATACGTCATGCCAAGGTGCTTTAATGAAGCAGGAAATAGTATGACGGCTCGGTTGAATTGCTCGGGCTGGAGGCATGCAAGATGGCAAGCATTGAATACGGGAAAATCAATCTCTTCTACAGCTATGCGCATGAGGATGAGGCAAGCTGTAACGAAGTGATGCAGGCGCTGCAGTTACTGCGCTCCGAAAGCGTGATCAGCGAGTGGTACGACCGCCGAATCAGTCCGGGAGAAGATTGGCGCAAGCTCATCAGCGAGAACCTTGCGCGTTCGAAGATCGTGTTGCTGATGATCAGCCCGGATTTTCTCGCATCGGAATACTGCATGGGAGTGGAACTAAAGCAGGCGCTCGATCGCCACTGGGAGCGGCAGTGCCGCATCGTCCCGGTGATCATTCGCGATTGTCGCTGGAACAAAACCAAATTCGGCAGTTTTCAGGCGCTGCCAACAGACGGCAAGCCGATAGCGGAGTGGGGTAACAAGACCGAAGCGTTCACCAGTATTGCCGAAGGCATTCGCGCAGTGTGCCGGGACATTGTCAATTGGGAAAATCCCTACCGGCGTTGCTCGATCGGTGACTGGACGGAAACGGAGCAGACGGTGCTCGACAAGCGCTCCGGGCAACGCATGACGATTACCGTTGAATTACGGGTGCTGGCCAAAAGCACGAAGAAGCAGCGCGCGACGGTTGGTTTCACTGCAAAACGCAACGGACAGATCATTCCTGTCAGCGAGTACCTGCCCGCCGGATTCTCGGGAGGCACCTATCAGATGGGCGCAGACCGAATCACGATTCCGCTGGACGCCCCACTGGAAGACAACCTCGGCAGTTTCATGCGCCAGCTTGGCGCGAACCTGCCGCGCAACGCCGAAGTCGAGAAGAATGAAGCAGGCCGTGGGGAGCAGAAACTTTCGATCGGCGGGAAATCCTACTACTGTTCCTGGATGGGTTACGAGGTGCGGATTGCGGCAGGCATGGATGAACTGGTCTGCAACGGCAAGACATGGCGCTGCATTGACGTGCCACTGGATGGCATCGTCAAGTCGGAGCAGGAAACGCCTTTCAGCAAAACAAAAACCGTATTAATCGATTACGGATCTGGAGCACGTTAGCGATTCAGCCGGCGGCCTGAGGACCGTCGACAAATTATGTGCGGCTGCTTCAGAATATGATCCTGAAACGCGGCACGTTACCCCGTCATGCTGCGGAGTAAAAGACGTTCGCTGTCGCAAATCCGCGGACCCCTTAGACTTGTACAGCCAGCAAATGCTGCCTTGGAGGATACGGAAATGTTGCTAAGAGAGAGAGGCGCGAGAAGAACAGCCAGGCCAGACATCTTCATCAGTCACTCCTCGCGCGACAAAGCGGCCGCGTTGCGCCTGGCCACCACGTTGAATTTCTGCACTCTCGACGTGTGGCTGGACGACTGGGAACTTGAGGTCGGCCAGAGCCTGACAGACGAGATTGCCAAGGCGATGGAGGACTCGAGGTTCATAGCGATCCTCATTACCGAGAACTATAACAAGACGGTCTGGACCAAAACGGAATATAAGAAGGCGCTGGCGCGCGAACAAAAAGAGGGCCGCAATGTAATGCTTCCGTTAATTATCGGAGAAGCAGAGATTCCGGATTTTATCGAAGACAAGATCTACATTGACCTGCGAACGGACTACTTCTCCGGAATCACCAATCTCGTCGCGATGATTCACGGGCTCTCGAAGTTTCGAATCTCACGGGCTCTCGCTGCCGCACCACCTCAAAGCGTGAGAGACGTTTGGGATTTGCTTGAGTCCATCGGATTTACCCCGTACGTCGTGCTTGGCAAGGATGATTTCGACGAGATGCTCAAGTATGGCGGGAACCTGATAAGGGATGATTACGCGCAATTCAATCCGCAGGCACTTCTCGATAGTCCAGGGGTCTCGGACCATGTCAAGAGGCTCGTGCAGGAGTTATTCTGAATGCCCACGTGGGCAGATTCCGGGAACTCAATCGCCAGCCCCTGTCAGTGCGTGTACCTGGGTCTTGCCATTCGTGCGGCCTGACCTTGGAGCGCGTGCGCGCCGGGCAGGTCAAGATCATCGCTTGCATTGCAGACCCGGCGGTTATCGAGAGGATTCTGGCGCATTTGAAGAGTAAAGCGCCCTCTGCCGGGACGGCTCTGCGTCCAGAGGACCGTGCGCCGCCACCGCAGACTCGCCTCTTCGACTGAAACCAGGAATACTCTTAACGCCGTTGCTGCGCCTTCTGAGGAGCGGCGGGCTTTCTATCGGCCAGCGGGCAGGAATTGGGCTGAAAACAAGGGAAAGCAGGGCAGGGGGCAAAGAATCAGCGGCGGAATGGGTTGGTTTTGGTGGGAAAGGGGCTCATAGACGGCAGTTCAGTGGAGGTCGACTTCGGGAAAGATGTGTTTTATTCTCCCTATACTCTTTGGTTCGACTTGTTTACTTACAACAAAAGCTATTGTAGCCTTTTTTGTTTCGTGTAACTCATCACGACTGCTTGGAAATTTAGCTTCAATATCGTTTATAGTATCTATGTAATACTCCATAACATCAGATACTGCTTGTGCTGCTAAAGTATAATATTCCACTTTTAGGAAAAAGTACTTCAATTCCCACTTCTCATAAAATAACTGAAAGTAATCCAGATGAAATTTTGCATTAAGGAACTTTACACAACTAGTGATAAGCAAATAGTTATATGACCTATATATTTCATGTGCATAATCGTAACCAAATTTTTCAATTTCAGACATCACTGTTAAACGATCCGATTCGAAATCAGCTCCCCTCATTTGACTTTTCAAAAATTCGTTAATACCAATTTTTTTATATTTTTTACTAATTTGATAATCTAATTCTTTTGAAATGTAAGCATTTTTAGGGTCAGTAAGAATATCAAGGAATTCATTACACATGTTTGGAGCTTTTAGACCATTCCGGGTGAAGTACTTTGCTGTGCTTTTTAACAACTCACGATGGTTTTTAGCATCTTTAGAAAGTGTATCACCTCTCGCATCAATACAATTGATAGTTTTTCCTTTCTCCTTGACTCGTTGCAATGTAATATCAGAGTAATATCTGATTACGTTATCAGTTATGTCTTCGAGGACATCAGTAAAAACCAGATCATTGGGTGTGACTTTATGTGTAGGTTTGTCTAATAGTGGAAAGCCGGCATCGGTGAATATTGATGCTACAAGGTGAGAACAAAAGTATCCCCCTTTTGTATTGTCATCTCCACTTTTCTTTATTGATTCGGCAGCTCCTTTAAAACTGTATTTTCGTCCCTGATAAACAGCATAGTTTTGGGTTATATATCTAAGAACATTGGTTTCAGTTTTTTCATCAGGGAAAATACAACGCAGAACCATAACGTTAGCTTTATCCTGAAATGACACTCTTAACATGCTTGTTTTCTGAACACCTGAACCTGTAATTGCTTCTAGAAAAATGTCATTTTCAAGCGCTATCATCGCATGTGAATAGTGTCCATCAGTCAACTTAGCGATCATTTTACTGTGCTTTGCAGCGCCACGTACCAAGATTATATCTCCGACACGGAGATTTGAGTTAAATGTATACATAAATTATTATCTGGATGCCTTTCCCACTATATTTAAGATATTACTAGCTACGCTTTTTCAGTACAAATTACTAAATTGTTTTGGGGCAAATTCGATTCAGATCGAATTCGTGATTTGTGCCATTAGCGGATATTCAACGCCCGCATAAAATGCGAAGAACACTTGGCTTAAACTAGCAAAGAATGAGCTCTAGCCAAGCGTTTGACGTCCTTTTTGATACGCTTTTTAGGTAGCTACAACTTTATTATTTTTAATCACTGATGTCCCGTAACTCGGACATAAAGAAGGCCTGCCCCCCGGCAAGTTGATACAATGAATGTGTACCAAACACAGTAATAACAGCGGGATTCATTCCTTGGCGCATCATAGTAAGGTCTTCGCTCAATTGCTAAAATTTGTTCCGAGACAGGAAATCGAGGCCCTCCCCAATCAGCATCACAAGGGCCAGAAGCTGCGCAAAATGTCCCGTTGGTCGCTCTCGCGCTTAGCCTGGGGCAGTTCGCCGGCCGCGCCAGTCTGCGCGATATCGTCAGTAATCTCTCAGCCCAAGCTGCCAAGCTCTGCCACCTTGGCAGCTCCAGTGTATCGCGCTCTTCGCTCGCGCGGATCAACGAGAACAACCCTACACCCTCTACGAGGCGCTGTTTCTTAAACTGTTAGCCCGCTGCCATGGCGTCGTCCCGCGGCACGGCTTTCGCTTTCAAAACAAGCTCTATTCCGTCGACGCGTCGACCTCACCTGTGCCTGTCGGTATTTTCCTGTGCAAAATTCCGCAGTACCAAAGGCGCCGTCAAACTCCATGTCGGGCTCGATCATGATGGTCTGTTCCCAGTTTTGTCACAGTCACCGATGGCAAGATCCACGATGTCACTGTTGGCTGTACCCTGGCATTGCCACGAGACAGCATCGTCGTCATGGATCGTGCATACACCGACTTCACCTGGTTTAATGCCCTGAATAACAAGGGGATTTTCTTCGTCATCCGGCAGAAGCGCAACGCGACTTACCGCATCATCGCGCGGCGGGATGTCTGCAAGCGCAGCGGTTTGACCTGTGACCAGACGATTCTCATAGCGGGCGCAAAAGCCAGCGCGTGTCCGATTCCACTGCGCCGCATTGGTTACCGCGATCCTGAAACCGGTAAGCATTACGTCTTTCTGACCAACCACTTCGGTTTGTCGGCAAAGACCATCGCTGACATCTACAAGTCGCGGTGGCAGATCGAGTTGTTCTTCAAGTGCATCAAGCAGAACCTCAAGATAAAGTCCTTTCTCGGCACCTCCAGAAATGCGGTGCTGACGCAGATCTGGATTGCCATGTGTGCCTATTTGCTGTTGGCCTGGATCAAGTTCAGCAGTTGCATCGACCGGAGTCTTCAGCAGATGATTCGCCTGCTGCAGCTCAATTTGTTTGATCGTCGGGATCTCCTTTCGCTGCTGCGAGGTCGTCCCCCTGAGCCACCAGATGGGTCGCATCAATTCAAACTCCGGTTTTCATGAAAAGTTATGGGACAGCAGTGATTTTTAATGTCAAATCATAATTTGTGATATTTCTAACTGTGTCAACAATAGTGATTTCATAGTTCTCGAGAAACACTTTGTCACCTATAGATAGATCTTTATGTAAAATTGCTTCTCTACCTTTAACTGAGGTTTTAAGGTCAACTTGTGAGTTGGCGTAATCTAGCCAGTTCGTCAAAGTTACTGATAGCTCTCCCTCAAAGAAGTCATATGCTCTTCCGGTTTGAATATAGAAACGAGAGTGCAGGGTCAGGTCTTGCGTAGTGCGACTACATCCAGTGCGGTCGCTTGGAACATGGCTTTTTACGTGTGCGCTGCGAGGGCTGTCATCATGAGCGCCTGGTGGCTTTCAGCTGTAAGCGCCGCGGAATCTGCCCCAGTTGTGGTGCCAGACGGATGGCGGAGAGTGCCGCGTTGTTGGTCGATGATGTCATGCCCCATCAGCCGATTCGCCAGTGGGTGTTGAGTTTTCCCTTCCCGCTTCGGTTTTTACTGGCCAGTTACCCAGAGCTCATGGGTAAGGTCCTGGGCATTGTTCAGCGGGTGCTCTCCACCCATTTGATCAGGAAAGCTGGATTGACCCGGGCGACGGCACAAACCGGGTCGGTCACTCTGATTCAGAGATTTGGGTGGTACGGCATCCCGGCGTCTTTGAACCTCAATCCGATCGCGGCCCGTTACACTTTCACATCCTCTTTCTCGACGGTGTGTATGTGGAAAATGGGCATGGAAAACTGCGTTTTCACCGGGTAAATGCGCCAAACGTTGATGAGCTCAAATCACTTGTGCATGCCATCAGTCACCGTGTTGCTCGATTTTTGGAAAAAAGAGGGTTCCTCGAACGTGATGCCGAGAACAGCTATCTGGCGCTGGAACCCGATGACGACGATGCCATGGTGCAATTGCAAGGTCATTCGATTACCTATCGAATTGCCGTAGGGCCGCAGCAGGGTAAGAAGGTCTTCACATTGCAGACGCTGCCTCCTGATGAGGACAGCACAGGCGGCTCAGACCGAGTGGCTAAGGAAGCCGGTTTTTCGCTGCACGCAGGGGTATCGACCGAGGCTCACCAGCGCGACAAACTGGAGCGTTTGTGCCGGTACGTCTCCCGGACCGCGGTGTCGGAGAAGCGGTTGGCGCTGAACTCGAATGGCAACATCCGCTACCAGCTGAAGACACCGTATCGTGATGGGACTACGCACGTCATATTCGAGCCGCTGGACTTCATCGCGAAGCTGGCGGCCCTTGTACCCAAGCCACGCGTAAATCTTACTCGTTTTCATGGGGTGTTGGCTCCTAACAGCAAATTTCGTGTGCGTGTCACGCCGGCTAAAAGGGGTAGGGGACGCAAGCGGCATCAGCCCACAGGGGACAACTGGCTGGACAAGACGCCGGCCGAGCGCCGTCACCGCCGGCTCGTCGGCACCTAAAACAGATATCGGCCCGCCCCTACTCCCGGCGCAGCGAGAACTGGACAACTCCGCCGGGCTTCAGGTTCAGCGCACGCGATGTCGTGGAGACGACGCGTTGCCCAACCTTCATGGCAACCCGTGCTTTGCCGTCCTCGCCGATGGCTTCGCGCAGTTTGGCCAATTCGCGCGCGCCCAGCACCTGTGATACCGCACCGCCTTTGGCGACTTCGACTTCGGGTGCGCCTTCGATCTGCCGTCCATCGTCGTCGGTGAATACGATGCTTACTTTGGCGCCTCCGGTCCGACCGGGGATTGCGGTTCCGGCGATTGTAAGGCCTTTTGGGTCAGGCCTTGCGATGTTGGGGCGCGTTTCCTCCACGGTCTTGGCGAAGGCAATTTCGCCAGATGCGGCAGCCGATGCCCTTTTTGGCGCGCGCTTCAAGTCCCGGACGCTCCCGGACCGCGTTCATGAGCGCCTCGCGTTCCTTTTCTGCCGCGACCGCGCCGCGCGCGAGGCTGGTCTGACGCGCCCCTTCGAGCATTTCGCCGAGTTGTTTCAGAACGGTGTCGGGATTCTTGCGCCTGAGCGCTGTAGCTAATTTGTTGGTACTGCGAACTGGACGACCCATGGCCAAGCTCCTTTCTTGTTAATCGCGTTCATCCGGGCAGAAGACCGGGTGTGGGAAGAGAACCGCATTGCCCGCGCGAACGGATTTGGGAGACGTTCCGGTCGCGCTGATGCAGCTGGTGGTCTGATTGTGCGTGCAGTGATTCACGATGCCGCGCGACAGGATTGAAAACATCGTCATCAGCGGCGTCGTCATCAGCCCATTGTCGGTCTGACGCGTCGAGGGGGCGATGTTGAGCAGATCGCTCAGGATCAGATCCGAGGCGAAGGTCGCCGCCACCGCCGCAGGCGGCACGGAGAGTGTCGCGGCGACATCTGACGCGCGGCGGCCCACGCGGAACACAGACAGCATACCCTCGGTCTGATTGTCGCTGATCACGGTGTCATCCAGCGACGCAATCATCACATTGGCAAGTGCGATGTCGACGTCTTCGCGGGTCATGTCCAGACGCACCTGATTGCCCCTGAACTGCGTATGTCCGCCTGCAGTGACAAGGCCCATTATCTCGTCAGCCTCGATGGCGTTTATGCCTTCCGTGGTGACAAGATCAAAGCCAAGCGTAGCGGCCAGCGATCCCATCCAGCTCGGGACACCGAGATTCAGCACGAAAACCGAGGCCACGTAGGCCGCGATGGTCTCGAACGGGCTTTCATTGAGATCCGAATTGGCGCGTCCCAGCACGTCACGGGCCTGAAACCGGTTGTCCGTGATGCGCATTGGTCCCTGACCTTCGATGCGCAAGGCTTGCCCGCGAGGCGCGGACACGGTGTTTCCGGTGACATGGGCCGCGCCGGCGGCCGTGAGGTCCGCAAAGCCCACAGCGTCCTGTCCCGGTTGCAGAATGCCGGCCATGGAGGCACGCGCATCCATCAAGACAATTCCGCCCTGAACGCCGACGGGGGGCGCGTCGGCACCCACGCGGCCATTGCGTTCAACCGTGTTGTCCTGAACCCACGCACCCCGACTGTGGCGCACGTAGATGCCGCAGCACGGATGTGCCGTGGTTTCGCCGTTGCGCAGGATCCGGTTGTCGCGGATCTCGAGGTCATAGACCCGCCCCAGCGCAATCCCGGCAAAAGGCGGATCATTGCGGTTGCGCTCTTCATCGCGTGCGATGCAGTCGGCGATTTCATTGCCGATGATGCGCAGCCCGTCGATCGTGCTGTCGCCGCCCTCGTTTTCGGGATCGAAATGGCCTGCGGCAATTCCGTGACGACGAGCGCTGTAGATGCGGTTGCCGATCACGTCGATTTCAAAGGACACGCCCGGATTGCCCAGAAGGATCCCTTCGCTGTGGCTGCGTTCGATCAGATTGTCCTCTATGCGGGCATGAGCCACGCTGTCGGACAACCGGATCGGCCCCCGGTCCAGCCGGTTGCCGCGCACCAGAATGCGGTCCCCCGACAGATCGAAACCGCCGGTGCCCGCGCTTTCGGTGTTGAGGATTTCGATGTCCTCGACACGCAGCCCCTCGATGGTCGCACCCGGTCCCTGATTGGTCAGCCATGTCTGACGCACCGCTTTGCGAGCACCGAGCAAGACAACCAGCGGCGCCTGGGTTTCCCCCAACACCGAAAGGTTCTCAAGCGCGGTTTCCTCTCCAAGCAGACGGACCGCTGTTCCCTGCCGGGCCACAAGCAGCGTGCCGCGCCCGCACCCCCGGATCGTGACGCGTTGGCGCCCCACATCCACCTGTCCCCGCAGCTCATGCCGCCCGTTCAGCAGGCAGATGACCACGTACTCGGCCTGATTGGGCGCGATCTGCGGCAAAGCGGAGACCGCGCCTTCCAGCGTCGTGAAGTCCGCGTTGTCCTCCGGGTCCGGCGAGACCGTGACCTCGCAACAACAACAGCCATCCATTTCGTCCGGGGGCGGGCGGCAATCGTCGATCACCGCATTCGGGCTGCCGAGGTTATGCGCGGCCGCAACCTGCACGACATGGTATTCCGGCAGTGGTGGCGCGTCCGTCAGAACCTCGACCGATGCGTCCGCCACCCGCGCGGCAAAGCGCCAGAAATCCCCGGTAAGGAATTCGCCGCCGGGCTGCGCGTCCGTAAAGGTGAGTTGAATTCCATCGCCAATCGGAATCGGCGCTGCCTGTGTCGTGATCAGCCCGTCGCCGTCAATCGGCGCTACGGAGCCGTCCTGATCCCAGCGCGTGATCTTGGTGTGGCGGGCCTGCACCTCGGCGGCATTCGCGCCGAAGGGCTGCGCCAGATGCGCCGGCAATACCCTGTCCAGCACGATGCGCTGATTGGCCTCGTCAATGTCGAGGATCTGGGCCGGTTCCGGAGGCAACAGCATCAATTCGCGAACATCGTCGGTCACCGTCACCCAGTTGCCGGGTTTGAAGCGCAGCACGGGATCGCGCCCGATCCGGTTGACCGTCAGGGTCGTTGCGCCAGCACCCACGGCAATATCCTGCACCGCCGACACAATCGATCCGCCATCGCGCGAAAACATGAACCGAGCCGTGCCCAAGGGTCCACCTTCGAAGATCATGACCTTGTAGAGCCGGTTCTCGATCCCGCGATACCCCACCAGCGGTGGCACGATGCAGGGATCATCGGGGGCGGGCGGGGCAATCGCCGCCGTCGACAGGCGTCCGTCCGAAACCAGGCGCTCCGCCGCACCGCATGCGGCCTGCTGAACGCTGTCCACAAGCAATTGCCACGCGGTTTGCAGCCGGGTCGACGTATCAATGCCGCCAAGGGCCACGTCCAGCAGCGTCGGGTCTTCGACCCATGTAATCTCGCGATCCCAGATGCGCAGATAGACCAGCGCCTCGCCCGCAGGCAGGTCCGGTGGCAGCGGCAGGAACGGCTGGTCCAGATAAGTTGCCCCGTCCTCGGCGAAATTCTCGATCTGAATGCCGAACGGATACATGCGCCCGGGCTCGATCGACAGGTCTTCGGGGGGACCGGGCAGGTGGCCAATGCGGAAGGCATCGGGCCAGCGGCGATAGGACATGCCCGCCGTGCCCAGCACATCCTCGGCCAGCGTACGGTTGGCCCGACGCTGGATATCGCCATCCTCGTTCTTGTCCTGATCGAGCCAAAGCGCCCCCTGCCTTAGATATAGCGTCGAAAAGCGCCGCCGGGGGTCGAAGTTGAAGCGTGAATAATCTCCAGACACGAGTAGTCTCCTTTTTCGCCGCCTTGGCTCAGGTTTCGTAGATGAGCCCGGCCTCAAGGCCGAAGGGCAGGTATTCTTCCAGCCGGTGACGCAAATTGGCTTCGCGCTGCGGCTGTTTGAGGTGGCTCCAGGCACCCATTTCGGAGCCGTCTTCGGCACCGGTCAGGATTTCGGGGGGGCCTTGATCGATAGTTGCAGATAGGCCGGCTGGCCGTAGATCTCCGAGGTATATTCCGGGCGGACCCGGTGTGTGATGCGATCTGTCAGGGCAGCCTCCTGGGCCGGGGTCAGGAGTCCGGCGGCCTCGATTTCGCGGCGGATGGCGAGGGTCGGTTGACAGCGGTACCGGCGTGGCGTCTGCGAGTCGGGGGGTACGTAGGAAAACCGCACACATCCGGACTGAACCCGCTGACACTCCACAAGACCTTCGAAGATGACCTCGCTTGCCAGATCGATCATGCGCAACCGGGTGCCGCCGCGAATGGTCGTGCGCTCAAGATGCACAACCGGACCCGGTTCGCCCCCCGGGGCCTCGATGGCGATCTGGCCAAGCCCGTCGATGATGCTGTCGAGCGCCCAGATCCCTTCGGCCAGCCGCGGCAGTCGCACAGGCCCAGTGATCGAAAACGCGAGTTCAAGGCGGAGTTCCGAATTCGCCGGGGCGCCGTTTATGACCTCCGCCGCAGAAATACTGGGATCGGGCACAGCCGGCGGTCCGGCGGGCAGGGCGATGCGCACACCGGGAACGAGGGTCGTGTGCAACAGGCGCAATCGGCCCAGTTGGCCAGTGACCTCGATGCGCCCTTCGATCAAAAGCCCGCTCAGCGTCACCGAGGCGTCCGGGCGGTCGCCGGTGATCTCAAAGACGCCGCCATCCAGCAGCAGGTGTGGTCGTTCGCCATCGGCGGCCTCGAACACAAGCACCGTGCCGGTTGCCGGGTCAAGATCGATCGAGATCGCTTCGTCATACGTTGCGCTGTCGGTGAAGCGCAGGATCGTGTCACCGCCACCCGCGCCCGACCACACGGCCAGCGCTGCGGCAATCGATGTTTCCGCGCCGTCTGTGCCGTCCGCATTGATCTCGATCACGTCGAAACCGAGATCGCGGCGCACACGCCATGGCCGCCGCCGGTACGGGCCGCCTCCAAGTCCACCGGAAAAGCCATAGTGATAATCCACCTCGACCCGCTGCGCCGGGACAAGGTCGGGCCCCAATGTCAGCCGCCCCAGCGCCGGATCGATGGCGACGAAATCGGTGCCGGGCTGGCCCCATGCGGCCAGATTACGGCAGATGATGCGCGCGACGGGCACCGGATTTCCATCCACGCGGACACGGAAGGGCAGGTCCGGATCGGATCCGCCCCGGAGGGATTCAAAGAACCGCGCGCGCCGGTAGGGGGCTGGAACATGCGCTTCTGTTGCGCGGCGCGCTGCATCACCGTCGGGGAGGGCGCGGGAAAACAGCGGTGCATCGTTGCCCAGAACACTGAAGTGAAACCGGAAATCCGCAGCGCCGCCAAAGGCGCGCGCCCAAACCCGTTGCAACGGGTACTCAAACAGCCGCCACAGGAAGACCCCCAGCTTGTCTACGCCGTACCATCCGCTGAATTGGGTCATGGGGCCAAGGTGTGGCACATGACAGGTTTCGTCGAAGGCATGTCCGACTCGGTCCAGCCGGTCGACCGAGCGTAAATCCGGTGTGCCCGGCGCGTGCGTGCGCAGATGGTTGCGGATCCATTGCGACCAGACCACATGTTCGAAAAACTCGACCACATGTGCAGACCAGCCTGTCGTGTCACGGGCCAGTTCCTCCAGCATCGCGGGGGTGGCCTTGCGGCGACGGTAATAGATCGTTTTGGCGACATCGGCGCGGGCCGACAGGCCCACGGCAGGGGTGAGGTCCGGCCCCTCCAGATCCGGGAACAATTCCGTCGCTGTGCCCGCATCGAGCACGCGCGACGCATCGAACAGGGGCGTCGTTCCGACCAGATCGCCGATATAGGGCAAAACCCACGGTTCCGCGGTCTCGACAAAGGCATTTTCGCCCAACTGCCGGATATCGCCTTCGATCAGGTCGGCCTGCGTCTGGACGATGTCCATGAGGGCCCGCAGCGGTTCGCCTTCATGCGCGTCGCGTTCTCGTATGTCGGCGGGCAACAGCGCATAGAGCCTGTCTGTCTTTTGGTCGGAATAGGCCATCAGAGCGCCTCCGTGACAAGAATGTTCACGTCCTCGGACGCGGTCTCGATGAAGGCCTGCTCCGCCGGCAGAACCGGAGGCAGTGGACCATCGAACGGGGCTTTTGCCAGAGGATCGACTTCGGTCGGATCAGCGGGGAGGGGGCGTGCGGGATAGACCCGCACCTGCGGTTGCAGATCCTCTGCCGTCAATGCGCGTTTGGCCAGATCCGCGGCTGAGAAGTCGCGAAAGCCTTTGACGTTGAACACATCCACATCCGCCGCAGCAACGCCGGGGGCATCGTGCAGGGCCGCGTAGATCGAGGAGGCATGCACCGCCTGTCCGACGGCGCGCGTGTCAAAGTCAAAGAAGGCGCCCAGAGCCGCGCGCGCGGATGCAGCGGCATCGTCCTTGCTGGTGTCTTCAGCCGGAACGATCCGCGCGGTGACAACCATCGGTATCATGGTCAGGCCTGCAATCGTCAGGCGGCGATACGGCAGGCGGGCGCTGTCCAGCATCTGATGCAACAGGGCGAGATCGTCACTGGTGAGCGCGGCGCCACCGGGGCCTGCGACCGACAGATGTGCGGCCCGTTCGAACGCCTGCCAGACCCATGTCACATGGGCCTTCGCGACCAGTCCGGTTGCCTTGGCCACGGCGACGAAGTCTTCCAGTGAAACGATGCGTTCAAAGGCGCGCAGCTTGGCTGGCGCGTTCTCGCGTCCCTGATCACGCGGTTCGGGGTCCGCGGCTCCGGAGGCGGCTGCTGGATTGGTGACGCTGGACAATCCCGGGGGTTTTTCCAGCAGCACTGATAGCTGCCCCGCCCGCACCCGCCCGGCAGTGCCGGTGCCAACCCGGTACACGGCCTGAATCGCGTTGGGCGCGCCTTGTGGGATCGCTCCGTGGCGACCGTCACCAAAGGCGATCTCGCTTTCACCCTCACTGGTTTCGCGCAAGGTGAACACCCGCGCCTTGGGATCCTGGCCATAGAGACTTTCGACCGGCAGCCAGCGCACGCCACCAACCCTGAGATCAAGCTCTGGCTGTCCGGCAATCGCCTTGCCATCGGCGATATATGTTAGGGGCGATCCCTTCAGCCGGGCGGTCCACAGCGCCACGGGCCCCGTCGGGCCGGGCAGGGGTTCGGGGCGTTGCGTCTCGCCATGGCTGGCGCGGGCCACATTGGCCATGAGACGCGGGGTGGATGTGTCCGCAGGCAAGGGGTCGCGCAATCCAAGCCGCAGGTGATCCGCAGGCATGCCAAGATCTGTCGCAAAGGCCTGAGCCTCGGTGATCTCGGTTGCATGGGTTTGCCCGTCGGAGGCGATAATGGCGCGCCGCTTGCGCAACAGACGGGTCAGGCGGTCGGGGTCCTCGCCAGCGGCCAAGGGCATGGCCAGCGCGCCGCCCTCGGTCTGATCCGCATAATCGTAGTCCCGGAAGATCACATCGTCAGGCGAGATCTGCCAGATCCGGGCACGGCGCCTGTCATTTATCGCAGGCATGCCATTGCCCAACACAAACCATGGACCCCAGCTTCCACCCTGCCAGGTGCGCTCCCAGAGCGTGTCATCCGCGCCGCGCGCCACAACGTCGATGCGGGCGCCACTGCGCCGGGCTGACGGGGTCGAGGCGAGCGCCCCTCCCAGCGAGCGCCATATACCCCAGTCATCGCCGACGCGGGCCAAGTGCCACAGCGCGCCGTCCTGACCGGTGGCCAGCACGTCCAGACGATTTGTGCCCGGCACAAGGGCCGGCGCGCCTTCAAGCCGTCCGTCGCGTGTGGTCCATTCTCGCCAGCCCGCGCTGTCCGCGCGCCGGTGGATCAATCGGCCGTTGTCGTCCAGAGCCACCACGTCGAGGTTCCCGGCGGCATCCACCGCGCAGACCGGTGCGGTGGCGAGGGTGCCGCGCAAACGTTCCCAATCGCCCCAGACGCCGCCGGAGCGCACGCGCCGCCACAAACCCCGGTCCAGCCCGCGCACAAAGACATTCAAGGTGCCCGCAGTGGTCTCGACCAGTGCGGGTGCGGAGGCAAGCAGACCGCCAACGCGCGTCCACGTACCAACCGCCGGTTCCAGTTGCAGGCTCCAGAGCGCCCCATCGAGGCCGCGTGCAAAGACGCTGACTTCGCCTGTGGACAAAGCGACCAGCACCGGCTGCGTGGTCAGGAACCCGCCGCGATTGGTGCTGACAGTCGTGCCGTCCGCAGCGACGGTGTAGTGCAGCAGGGCCCCGCCCGCAGCACGGCTGACCACATGTTGCACGCCGCTCTGCTCGACCACCGACGGGTCGGCGGAGACCGCGAGTTCCATCATGGTCCAACTGCTTTCACCTGCCACGCGGTTCATGCGCACAAGATTGCCCGCTTCGGTGCGCGCGGTGTGAAACCGGCCCGAACTGCCGGGCTGGCCGCGCAGGGTCTGGCGCACCTCGACACGGGTCACGGTTTCGGTCCGGAAGCCCGCGCTGTCCCCTGCGGCGGCGAGGGTCTGGCTGACGTCTTCGACGGTGCTGACCCGGACACTGCGCAGGCGTGGCACCGAACCGGGTCCGCCATCGATCAGCAGACGGTCGCCGGGAGACAGATCGTCATAGGTGCGGTCCAGCGGCAGCGGCAGGCCTTCCGCAAGCTGATGCGGAAGCGGCAAGGTCTGCCAGCGGTCAGCCGGAGAAATCGTCGTGTCGGCGACATAGAGCGAATACTGATCCGGCGCGTCATGCCCGAAGATCCGCAAGCGCCGGCTCGCCCGGCTCGCGTTGGCTACTTCCGGCCACAGCCCGATGCCTTGTATCGGGGGGGTGAAATGCAGGCGCTGACCATCGCGGGCGTCCTCGACGGTGCCGCTGGCTTTTTCTTCAACCCGCTCGAGTCCCCAGATCAGCAAGCGGTCCCCCGGTTTCAAATCTTCGGGCAGGCGGGTGACCGGCCCTTCGCTGCGTCCGCGCGCAAAACCGTTGAAAAGCTGCGGCAGGGCAAATACGTCGCGCTTGTTGAGGGCCGCGTCGGCTTCGAGATCGGCGAGGGTTTCAAAGAAAACCGGATCTTCCTCTGGGCCCGGCACGCTCATCGTTTTCAGGCCACGCCGCAGGGTCAGAGTCGCGCCATCATCAAGCTGGAAGGCAAGGTCGGTTGTGGCCGCAAGACCGGGGCGCAGGCGGTAGCCCGTCAGATAGATCAGCCGCCGGACAGAATCCCGTTCAAGCGCGGTCCGCAGGAAAAGCTCGTTTACCAGCCTTTCGTTGTAGAAACTCAGCACATCGCCAATGGCTGCGAAACTCTCTAGGATCGACATCGCCATGTCATCGGCTTCGCGCGTGGTCAGCGCATCAAGCCTGCGATCCCGTGAAATCGCGTCGGCCATTGCCTGCCGGAAACTGGCGAAGACGCCAATTCGGTATTGCAGCGCAGACAGGCCGGGGCGGTTGAGGATCACAGCCGGCGTATGCGCTGCAGGGCCTTCGCAGCAGTCACAAAACCGGGGGTCGGGTGCACAGGTCATCACAAACCTCCTACTGCTGTCAGCCGCAGCACACCCCATTCGGGTTGGCTGGGATCATTGTCGAGGCGCAGGATTTCGCCCGGTTCTGCCGTGATCACGCCACGGGCCAGTGCGTTTCCGGTTTCGGCCTCCCAATAGCGCTTGAACCGGGTCGCGCGCGCGCTTTCCACACCGTCGAGGGCTTCGACGGCGGCGTAGAGTGCCGAGAGGTACAGGGGTTGACCGAACGAAAACGCAAGCCGGTGGAACAGCCCGCGCGAGCCGTCCGCAAATTGCCGGTCGGACAGGCGGTCTGATACCGCGCGCAGCACATCGCCGCGGAAATGGCCGTGTGCCACACAGATTTCGAGGTCGATCTCCAGCGGGACGTAAACTGCGGCCTGAATACGCAGATCGAACCCGGCGATGCGGAACTGAGAGAACCGGGCATGGGTGAAGGCCGCATAGCCGTCGGTCAGCGCGACCTGTCCCCCGGCCAGACGTCGCAGATTTTCATCGTCCCGTGGATGCACCGCAAGAAAGACCGTCCACCAGGATCCGGTCCAGCGAATGCGCGCATGCAGGGCGGCGATGTCGTCAAACCGTTTGGCAACCGTCGCCCAGTCCGCTTCGGTCACGGCACGCATCAGAATGGCGCGGAACGCTTCGGGCGCGAATTGTCGGGCTTCGGCGATGGTCTCGGCGGGGGTGCCATGCTGCGCGGGCAGGGGCTGCATGACGCGCCGGATCGCCGGGAAGGGCGGCGGGGCCGCGCCCGGGTTTTGCGGGTCGACCTGCCACGCGGCGGGGGGCGTGACGATGTGCACAAGGCTTCCCTCGCCGATATTGCCTGCCGTGCCGGTGCCGATCCGATACTGTGCCATCGCACCTGTTGCTGTCAGGGGCCGCCGCCCGTTGACGTCGTCGCCGCAGCGCAGCCGGGCGCGGCCCTGCGCATCGATTTCCGCGACGAAATTCTGGTCGAAAGGCCCGGCATCCAGCAGATCCCGGACAGGCGTCCAGACTTCGTCCTCCAGCGTTTCAAAATGCACGACCAGAGCGACCGCAGGAACAGCGTCACTGGCCTCGGCCTCGAGGTCATGGCGCTCGTGCAACGGGCGGCCGTCCGCGGCATAGGCCGGTGTTGCGGGCGCGCTTTGCAGGGTCAATGGGGCATCGGGAAGTGCAAAGACCGGTTGCGACCAGCGGATTGCGCCGGGCTCGGGCGCGCCAAGGTCGCGTTGCACGGTGCGGCCGTGATCGCAGGGCGCAATATTGCCGCGTGCGCGTGAGACACCCGAAATCGGGCCCGTTTCCGGTGTTTCCGTCGACAGGCACACGGGGAAGCGCAGCCCATCCTCGGTGCGCCATGTCACGCGCAGCAGGGGCATTTCAGGATCGCCCGCGGTGCGGGGCGTCAACTCTGTCCCGGTGAGTGTATCGGTGAAGGCGGGATCAGTTGTGATCTGGACCTGTTCCAGACGCACCACCTGCCGATGCGCCGGGTCGCGGTCCGCCGCAAGCCCGGTCACGGGGCTCAGCGCTTCTTCCAGAAGCAGGTAGTCGCCCGGTTGGAGGTCGGGGCGCAGGATCGTCGCGCCATCAACGGCATAAAGCACAGCCTGCCGCGCATCCCTGGCCAGACAACAGCTGAAATTGCCCCAGTCGTGCAGACGCAGGTCGTTGTTCACCGCCCGCACGCGGGTGCGCGCCATGGTTTCAAACACGGTCGCGTCGGCAAGGGCCGGGTCACCTTCGAAATTGATCGTGTCGGGCAGGATCGTGCCGGGGGCTCCGGCCATGCCTTGCAACGGGTCGCCGATCCGGGTCACCAGTTGCACGCCCGTCGGGACGACGCCGTCGCCGCCGGTTTCGGCCTCCAGAAACACGAACCCGGTGGCATTGCGCCCGTCATGCATCTGGTAGTCCACCAGTTTCGTCAGGCGGCGCGCAGAGATCCGGTTGCGGCACAGGTCCAGATACCCCTCCGCGGCGGCGGCATCCTGATAATAGCTCAGCAAATCCCCGGCATAGGCGAGCGTCTCGACCAGCGCGATGCCAAGATCGGCAGGGGAGCGTTCCTGCCAGCCGGAGTTGCGCTGTTCGATGAGGCCAAGTGCCAGACGGCGGAAGCTTTGATAATCCTTCGCCATATAGTCGATTTCCGGGCCGTCCAGTGTCTCGGGCGGGCAGTCGCAGTCGATGCGGCAATCGAGGTCGCTTGGGCAGCTTGCCTTGAACGAAAAGGAGACCTCGCGCCGTTCGGGGTCCAGCGTGGGATGGGTGACCAGCACCCGGTAGGGCGAAAAGTCGCCCTCTGCCGACAGGAATGCGACAAGGGTCAGCGCGTCGCCTCCCGGCACCACGTCAAGCACGGCTATATCGACCACACGGATTCCCCCGGAGACCGACAGATCGGCGGCGGTCAGGGGCGGTGGCACCTTCAGGAACGTGATTTCCAAGCGAAAGCGTTGTGCAGGGACGGCCAGCGGGTTGCGGCGGAATTCGACAAAGTCGATCCCGTTCAACGGGTGCGCCGGATCGACCAGAATGCCGGCGCGGCGTTCGTCGCTGCAATAGATCAGGCCGGATCGGGACAGGGTCATGGCGCGCGTCTCCTTGTCATGATGGCACCGGGGCCTGGAACAGGTCTTCGCGCCGCTCGCCCAGATCGCGGATCGTGTAGACGACGGTTGCCTCGATCAGCCCGTCCTCGGCGCGCACGCGCACGTCCTCGACCGAGATCAACGGGTCGAGCCAACGGATCAACGATCCCTGAATCAGCTTTTGTGTGGCCGCGATCAACGGGTCCGATATCGGTGCGAAAACAAGCGTCTTGAGCGCGCAGCCGAATTCCGGACGCATCACGCGTTCTCCGGGGCTTGTGAACAAGACCTCTCGAATCATGTCGCGGATATGATCCTCGCGCTTGATGGACCGGGTGCGGCCCCGGGCATTGAACCCGAGCGGATCGTCATGCCAGATCGGATCTGTCATCAACTCTCCTCCGTGTTGATGTCGACACTGAGCGGGTCAGCACTGGTGTGTGGCACGCTGAAGGCGCCCTCGTTCTTGCGCAGGTGCAAGACCACGCCGCGCGCGATGGCGACGAAGAAGCGCCGGCGGTCACGCACCTCCGCATCCGAAGTCCCGTGTTTGAGCCCGGGCAGACCGTCCAGATCCAGCAGATCGTCCAGCGCGGCTTCCATTTCCTCGGCCATGCTTCCGATCCAGCCGGAATAGTCATAGCTGTCCGTGCCCTCGGGGCGCGATGTGAAATGTCCGGGTTTCAGGCGGTCGGGCATGGCGGGATCCTATTCATCGAAGACTTTGCGAGACAACAGGCTGGGCGAGGGCGGTGTCATCGGGGCGACGGGCGGGGCAGGCGTCACGGGCAGCACACCAAGGGCCATTTCGCCGGGATGCACATGGGCGTTGAAAGTGGCCACGAGCTGGTTGAGATAGACCAGCAGATCGTCGCCATAGACCGAAGGATGCCACGCAGCGGCGCTGCCCAGATGCACAGTTTGCGCATCGGCGACGACGCGGCTCAGACCCTTGAGGGTCACGGTTCCGGAGACAACGTCGATTTCCAGAAGGTTCTGCGCGGAAGCATCCGCCACCGTGACCTTCTGGCCGCTGTCATCCAGCGTTATGGTCAGTCCCGAGACCGACCGCCACGTCTTGCCCATCCAGTCCGCGGCAGAGCCGGGCGGTGTCATCGGGGCTTCGCCGGCGGCCCAGTACCCGCCAGTCCAGACCGGATAATCCGTGTTGCCCGCTTCAAACTCGATCCAGACACCTGACCCCGGTGCAGGGATCGAAAAGAAACCGGCATTCATACCGGCCATCGGCGCGCAGGGTAGAGCCCACCCCGTAGGAATTTCGCCCAGAACCGCCGGGACGAGGGCTGTGATCCGGCCCTGGTTTTGCGGATCGTTCGTATCCACGACGGTGCCGCGATACTTGCCGTAGACCCGGTTGTCCTGCGATGATGCCGCCTGTGGTGACTGGGTGCCATCCATGTTTTCTCTCCTTTCCTGTCACGCAGCCGACAGCGGGTCGAAGAAGACTTCGGCTCCGGTCAGCCCCACGGCATTGCGCCACGCGCTGAAGGTCTGATCATAGCCATCGCGCGAGATGTCGTGCGTCACCCGGTCGATCTGGTAAAGACCGCTGTCGCGCCGCCCTGCTCCTCGGATCAGCACAGGCAAACCAACCAAAAGCGGGCGGCGGAAGCGCCCGGAATCCACGCGCCCCTCGGCCCGGATCGCGCGGCCGGACTGGTTTACCTCGGCCATGGCGCGGCTCTGAGCTTCGGCCGGTGAGCCCCCGCGGCGTCCGATCGGGCGGCTGACCGACGGGGGCAGTACGCGCAGGGCCGCCGGCTCCAGCCCCATCGGGAACTCGGTGGGGATTGGTGCGATCACAGGAACCGGCGCGCGGGTTGTCGGATCGGTCGTCACGGTTGCGACGGTCGTCGGACGCAGGGCATCGTAATCGACCTCGAAGCTGGCAAGATTGGTTGCGATGCCGTGATCGATCGACAGCACCGCCTGCGGTGGCATGACGATCTGCGGGGCGTGCAAGTGCCCGACATCGCGCCCGCTGACCGGTTCCGGCTGGATATAAAGATCATAGCCGAGGCGCTCGGCCAGCGCGAACAGATGCTGGGCATCGCTGCGGTGCTGAACGTTGGTGCCTTCGGTCATCGGGCGGGTGACCGGGACAGGGTCCACGCGGGGCACAATCTGGTTGCGGCTGAAGATGATCGCGGCCGCGTTTCCGTCGGAAGTGTTGGGGAACGGGAAGGGGGCATGCGTCTGCGCCAAACCCGCCCCCAGCTCATCGACGCACACTACTTCCAGCCGGGATTGACCCGGCGTGTTCGAAGCGGTCATTCTTGTATCCCGCACATATCCGTTCACCAGTGCCAGTGGCACACCGATGCCGGGTGACAGGCGGATGGTCACCGGCAGCAAGGGTCGGAACATGTCAAAGCCGAGCACATCGAAATCGCCGAAGTTCGTGCGGCTCATCTGGAAATGCATGCGAAAGATCGTGGCCTGCCCCACGGCGCACTCGACCTCGATCCGCTCCAGCGCCGACATCTGAAGCGGTGGCAGCGGCGCGCCGAAGACCTGCACGGTGAAATAGGAGGGCAGAGGGCTGGCCATCATGTCCCCTCCACACCCGGCACGGGGATCCGGCGCCCCGGCGTTGCGGTCAGTTCCGAGGGTCGCGCCTCACCCGCCGCATCGCATAATTCCCAGAACCGTTCGGGATCGCCCAGTGTGGCCCATGCGGCCAGATCGGGTCGGTCGCCATTGCGCACCACATAGCTGCGCGGCGCATTCGGTGCGGGAACCCGGCGCGGTGCCTTGTAGGCCAATATGCGCCCGTCTTCCTTGCGCAACCAGCGGTCGGCGACGCTCTGATATCTGCTGCCGTTGAAGAACATGCCGGTGTTTCTCCTATAGGGGGCCTTGCGGTGTGGTGCCGCTGGCCGGTTGCGTGAGGTTCAGTGCGCTCATCACCTCTTTTTGTGTGAAAGAGGCGAGGTGCACCCAATAGCCCGGATTGGTCACATCCAGATCGCGATAGGTGAGCAGGCGCAGACTGAGGTCGGCGGTCACCCGGGTCGGGTTCAGCTTTGCGTCAAACGCCTCTTCACGGAAATTGACTGACGCGACCTGAACCGGTTCCACCCGCCGTGCGCCCCAGATCAGGAACGCAAGCGGGGCCTGTTCGCCAAGGATGAAAGCCGACCCGGCCAGCGCCATTGCCTGATTGGCGAGGACGGCGGCATAGGCCGGATACATCAGCCCTTCGATCGCCGCGATTGCGGGATGCAGGCCGTTGTCGACGGTCAGCGTGTTCTGATCGGGAAACTGCAACTGATCCGAGGCATCGATTCTTACGCTCAGACTGAGCGTTTCAGAGGGCGGGCCGTTCACCCGCTGGGCATCGCCGCGTGCACCGCCGCCTGGCACACCGCGCGCGGCCAACTGGCGCCCGACGCCATCGGGATTGTATTGGAACACAACGATCTTTGGCAAAAGCGACGGAAAAGCATAAGCCGCAATCGCGCCCTTTTGAACTTTGGGAAGGAGCGGGGAAGAGAGCGTCATGATCCCCCGCCTCCGCGTGCTGATATCCATGGGTAGTCTGTCAATTGTCCAGCCTCACTCTGCCTTGACCTGCGGGGCTAAAATCGACCGTGTCCCGCGCGATCCGGAATCGCCCCGCGGCCCAGGCGGCGCGAATTCGACTTTCGAGAACCGGGTCGCCCAAGCTGAGCCGGCCGGGCGCCAAGGCGTCGGCCACCGCATCGCGCCAGGTCTGCTTTAACGTGGTCCCAACGCGACCGAATTGGCTGGTGGGACTGACTTTCGATTTCGTATCGATCACGACGATTTCATAATCGCCATTGGGGAGGCGGACTGCCGTTGCGGAGTCCGCGCCGGCAATATTGGATCCGACCGGCGCGAGGATTCCGATTTCACCGCGGGCGAGTCGCTCATGGTACGTCATGATTTCCGCTGTGTCAGCGCGAATGGCCGTTGTGATGGAGCGCGGCGTTCTGGCGCTGCCGGTCGCGCCGGAATGATGCGCCGGATCCAAATGGCCCATGGCTTCCAATTCAGCGATTTGCGGGTCATGGCGGCGGATCCCGCGCTGTGTGGCCCGTGCACCGGCCGACTCGCGCATCCCCGGGGCGGTGGAGCTCGCGGGGGCTGCGCGTTGCGTCGTGACAGCGGGCAAACCAGCAGCACGCTGTTGCGCGGTCGCGGCGGGACCGGTCGCCGGAGTGAGCCCGAGTTCGCTCGAGAGTTCGCCGAACACGCGGTGTGTGTCCGTTGCCTGCGTGGGCACGTGGGCTTCGACAGTTGTGCTTTGAGGTGCCGTTTGGTTTGGCCCGCGTTGCGTGCGCAAAGATGGATCCTGCACTTCGCTGGTCCTGCGTTGCTGCCACGGTCGTGTGTCCAGTTCCAGACTCGGATCGACGGATTGCTGGCGCGTCTGCTGCGGCGCACTTTGGGTCTCGCTGGTCGGTGCGGCAGGCCGTTGGGTGCGCGACGTCGGGGTCTGGGTGGACGTGGGCCGCGCGGGGGCCGTCTGGGTGGTGAATTCGGGTGTTGCACTGGTCTGGGTGCGCTGCACGATGGGGGTCGTGGGCAAGTCGAGCGGTGCGGAGCCGCCAAACCCGCTCGGCGGCAAAGCTGTCTGAATGCCCAATCCAACCGCGCCGATGGTGCTTCGGGCTCTTGAGCGATGGCGTTGCCCGGTGCGTGTGGCCGCACGCTCATAGCCCGCAATTTCGCCCTGCCGACCGGCTGACCGGGACAGGATGCCCTGCGAGGCAGTCATCACCGTGAGGTTCAGCGCGGCATCCTGCCACGTACCCCCTTGCGCGAGAGTATCGGCCGTGCCGAGTCCCGCATTCGTGACGAACTCAAGACCTTCCTGCGCGGCGACCGAGTGTCCCAGCGATCCGACCGTGTTGCCCAAGACACTGATTCCCGCGGTGCGCAGGCCACGACCTGTGGCAACATCCAGATCCTGCCCTTGCAGTACACCGCCTGTCGTGGTGCCCGCGAAATTGCCCACCGCTTCGGCCGCGCCGCGCCGCGCCACCTGATGTGTGGCGGTACCGCCGACGCGAAACGCTTGTCCGGCAACCCGCGTTACACCGCCACCAACACCGGCCGCGGCCCCTTCGGCAAAGCGCCGGCGGGCTTCTGTTCCTGCGGCAGAGGACGCCTCCGAATGGCTGGCTCCGGCTATGCGTTGGCCTGCGTATTCCGCTCCGCCGCCGGCAACCCCCGAACCAGTGCCCACGACAAGGCCTGTTCCTGCCGTCGTGGCCACGGCCGTACCCGTCGCGCCAAGCCCTAGCCCTGCGGCATATCCGGCCACCACGGGGGCCGCGACCACGGCCGCAATGGCTGTGGCAATGGCAGCGGACGCGTCCCGCACGAAGGTCAAAACACCGACTGCCAGCCCGGCTCCGGAAATCAGCCCGTCACGCCAAGCATCCACGGCGCGTTTCAGACGTGCTGCGGCTTCGGCTGCTTGAACGATCGGTCCCACTGCACGGACCAGTCGGTTTTCATCCAGATGAATTGTGGCATTCCGCACGCCGGCGTCCGCCCGGGTCTTGGCCCGGATCACCGCCGTCCACGGGTCGTCGACTCCGCCAAGCCAGCCTGCAATCGTCGACACGATGGGCTGGTCTTCGTTCAGGCGCTGTTGGAACCGGTATCGTCGCATCGCCGAGGCCGCCTGATCACGGGCATTGCGGATGGCGTTGCGCAAGGCCTGTGTGCTGCGCTGACGGAGCTCATTTGCATGCTCCACGCTGATGCGGACGCGCTCGCCTTCATGCACGATGAATCGAACCTGAGGCTCGGCCGGATCGGTATAGATTGATTCCACGATCCCAAGCTGATGCCGCAGTGTGGCTGTCTGGTCGCCGCTGGTGGACCGGCTTTGAAACGCCCTGCGGATACGTGCGCTGTGGCGCCGCGCCGCGTCAATCCGGCGGGCTTCTTCACTTTGCGGGGCGAGCGCGCGCAATTCGTCCTGCAGGATCGCGCGGTCTTCCCGCGACAGATCCGATCTGTTCAACCAGACAACGATCCGGTCGGTCTCAGCCCTAATTTCATCCGGATCCGTGAGCGGTCGCGACGTGCGTTCGCGCAGAACTCGCGGCGCATCGGCTGGCAGGGGTGTGTCTTCGGTGGGCTGACGACGACGCCGGCCGCTTCTGCGTTGACGTCGCGCGGGCGGTTGCTGTGTGGTCCCGCGCAATAGTTCGGCCCTGCGCGCCCGCAATGCCTCAAGCGCTTGCTGCAGACGGATCGTTTCTTCATTGGTCTCGAACTGCCGGTCGAGATATTCGGTGATTTCGGCAATGTCATCCTCGACCTGCGACAACGTCATCGCCTGAATGTTCGGTGACGAAAAGAAATAGTCGTCCAGCGCAAAGGCGGGACCCTCCGGCGCGCTGCGCTGCACCTGCACCGGACTGCCGTCGGCGACGCGCGCGGCCAGTGCGTCAGCTTCGGCTTCGGCCCGACCGCGTGCACCGGACGCGCCGCGACGCGACTGGACCACGTGCACAAGCTCATGACCGATCAGAGACCGACCCCTCGGCGTGTCCGGCTGGAACGCGCCAGAGGCAAACCCGATGTCATCGCCAAATGCAAAGGCGCGCGCATTGGCCCGTGCCGTCGCTGCCGCCGTCGCATCCGTGGTGTGCACGCGCACATTCGACAGATCGGCGTCCAGCGATGTCTCGAACTCGGCCCGCAGATCCGGTGAGAGCGCTTTGCCCGGCCCGGAAAGCGCTGTCTCGCACTGCGCGACGGTCGAGGGCAGGGCATGGGCATAGGATGGGGCAGATTGGCTCATTCCACGCGCTCCTGCAGAAGTGCGGCCAACACGGCTTGGCGTATATCCTCCGGCCCGGCATCGTGGGGCAGATCAAGCCGCAAAGTCTGCAAATCCACTTGCGTGCCCGCAGGCAGATTGCCGGTGGCGTCGGTGATCGCCTGCGCTACGTGCTGTCCGATGTCGGGGCGGCCGATCATGGTCGAGCCTCGCGCCAACGGGCCGGAAACGGCTTGTCAAGCTTGCGGAATTCGGCCCGGGCGGCGGTCTCGATCTCGGCCATTCCCACCGATGTGTCGCGATCCGCCGCCAGAAACGCCGCGTTCACGGCCACCAGCCCGATGTGCCCGCCGGCCAGATCAAGCTGTCCCAGACGGGGATAATCCAGCGCGTCGCAGGGCACGCCTGCGGGGAACACCTGGCGCCAGATCCGTTCACGCAAGCTGGCATCAGGCCAAGGAAAATCAATGACATAGCGCAGGCGTCGCAGAAACGCGATGTCGATCTGGCTTTTGAGATTGGTGGCCAGCACGCAGATGCCGCCAAAACGCTCCATCCGCTGTAGCAGATAACTGACGCCGAGATTGGCCCAGCGATCCTTGCTGTCACGGATCTCGGTCCGCTTGCCAAAGAGGGTGTCGGCCTCGTCAAAGAACAGCACAGCGCCCGCGCGTTCGGCCGCGTCGAAGATCCGGGCCAGCGCCTTTTCGGTTTCGCCGATGTATTTGGACACGGTGGATGACAGATCCACACGGTACAGGTCGCGCCGCAATGCGTGGGCCAATGCCTCTGCGGCCATGGTTTTGCCCACGCCGCTGCGGCCTGAAAACAGCGCCGAGACACCAGTGGCCTGTGCCGCGCCGCTGTTGAAGCCCCAGAGACCGTGCACGGTGATGCGGTTGCGGCCCTGCGCGATGAGGGCGGCCAGCATCCCGGCCGTCTCTTCGTCCAGAACCAGATCTTCAATGCTCTGGCGTGGAGTGATCCGCGCGATCAGCTGATCCAGCTCCTCCGCCGCTGCTCGGCGCACAACGGCGAACGGTGCGTCGCGCTGGGCGCGGATCTGTCCGACAATGCCGGGCATGACATCCGGGCCAAGGCCGAACGTGGCGCCAAGCTCATCCGCCAACGTGCAGTCCTGACCAAGAGCCGCCGCCCAGGCCGCAGATCGGCCGGCTGTGTCAATCGGGGCAAGCCGAATGGTGCAGGCGGCGTCCACTGGGGGCAGAGCGCCGTTGGAATGCAGGATCAGCGGTGCCGACAAATCGCGGGCCGCGTCCTCGGCCAGATCGCGGTCGGAATCGGCGTCCAGTACATAGACAAGGTTATCCAGTGCAGCTTCGCGGGCAGCGAGGGCCCAGAAAGCAGGACGCTCATAGGGACCCGGGAGCGTTTGGGGGCGCAGGACGACGGGATAGCGTCCAAGCAGCTGCGCGGCATGGCGCGCGGCGGCCAGACGGCAGCCATCTGGCCCGTCAATCAGGAACCGTGCAGGCATGTCGGCATGCAGATCCGCCATGGCGGTTTCAATCGCCTCGGCGTGGCGGGGTGGGGGGCTGGCGATTGGCAAGTCGGCGATCCGCCGGGCCATGCGTGGATCAAGCCAGTCCTCGCCCAGCACCAACGCTTCGACCCGTTCATCGGTAAGAGCATAGCGCTCGGCGGGTGTGTATCCGTCGCTCAGATGGACCAGCGCATACCGGCGCAATGGCGCATCGGGTGCCAGACGGGCGCGCAGCGAACTGTGCGGGCCCAGCGCGGTTTCCAGCCACGCCAGCGTGGCCAGCGGCGCACGATCATCAATGCGCGGAAGCAAGGCTGCCAGCAGGATCCGGCGGTCAACGGCGTGCAGCCCAAAGGTCTGTGCAATCCGGTCCAGCCCGGGCAGGTTGTCGAGCGCGCGCTGCAAGGCGCGCTGTCCGCCCGTGCCCTCGAGGCGGGCTTGTGCCCACCGCACGGCCAACCCAATCGCTTCGCGGGGTGACAGGACCGGGGCAGAGGCCAATATGGTGTCGGACTTGGTCATGGTGTCATGGGGTTAGCGTGAAGGTGAAACCGGGGTCGCGGCTGCGGGCCCCGTCGATCTGGATGGCGACCGGGTAGGCGTCCCCACCCGGTTGCGGTTCGGGAAGCGCGTGCTGATAGGCCGAGAGCGGCACCTCGATCATTGTGTCGGTTGGTGTGGCCCAGGGATCGCCGATCTCGGGCACCGTGACATTGGCGGCGGCGCTTCCAAGAAGCACCTGCGTGCGCGATCCTGCCCGCCAAAGGCGCGTGCCGGTGATCTGCAGCACACCACCGGCATCAGCTGAGGCAGGCGTTGTAGCTGTGACCGACGGGACCACTTGCACAAACGCCGTGTTGGATGTGTAACGCCGCGGAGACGGGGTATTGAGACCCGGTCCCATCCCCCCGGACACGCCGTCGCTCATGATTTCGGCTTCCAGAATAATCGCCACAATGCCGGGTTGCAGACGGTCTGCGACCGGGATCGGACGGGGCAGCGGGTTGTCGAGATCGGGCGCATATTGATCATCGGGCAACACCAGGTGCACCGTACCTGCCAGATTCGGCCTCGACCCGGATTGGCTCGAGGTCCCCGATCCGCAGGTAAAGCCGGTCGGCACCGCGCGCACCGACGGTGTCCAGTTCCAGCGTGTCGCCGATCCGCAGACGGGTTTCTCCGCGTGGCTGACCCGGCGCCACCGCAAGCCGTGCGGCGCGGATCTCGGGGCGGGTGGCGATGGAAAAGCCCAGCGACCGCGTTTCGACCGGCGCAGGTATCGGGGCGGGTTCATCCGTCTCGATCTGCACCAGACTGACGGTGTACATCGTTGAGAGCCGGAAATTCATCGTCGAAAGTGCGGACCAGACTTTTGACAATTCATCAAGCGGGGCTTGCAGAAGCGCGATCTTGACGCGCTCGAACTCGTCCCGCAGCCCCGGCTCGAGCACCGGTGTTCCCGGAGTGCCCGCGGCAGAGTTGCGAATGACCTCACCGTCGATGCGCGGTCCGAAATGATGCAGCACAGACATCGCATCGCCAAGCGCGCGTTCCGCGGCGATCTGAGCTTCGCGCTGGTCCTCGCGTTCGGGATAACTGGTCAGCATGTATCGCAGTTCGAGAGACAGGGGCGGACGGCCCCGTGTACCGGGAACCGTACGCGCCGGAATGTCCATGTTGCGATAAGCGGTGCTTTCCAGAAGCTGGATCAGGTACAGGTTCACGCGCGCGCCGGATGTTGCGATGGACACGTCGGGGGGCGCATTGGTGACATCCGCTCCGGACTGCATGTGGCTGAGCAACAGGCGGGTGAGGGAGCTTGTGACCTCGGATATGGCGGCGAACCCGGCCATGCGGCTACCTCAGTGCGCCGCGCCGACGCGCGGAATAGCCCTGAAACCCGGTGGATCCGGACGCGGCTGGCGGTTCGGAGGGTGCGAGGAAGTCAGGGATCGCCGGGAACTGCGGCTCTGGCTCGGGGGGCGCTTCAAAATGCAGATCAATCCGCCCAATCGAGACACGCGTGGCAGTGGCGGGGGGCTGTGCGCTCGCCTCTCCCGTGTTGATTTCGGCATGTTCCGCGGTTTCGGTTTGAATCGGTTTCAAGTTTGATACGGCATCGACCGCCGTCGCAAGCGACATGTCCTCTGTCCTGCTGACGTCTGAGGCCTCCTGCTCCGGGCGTGCTGTGTTCTGTGGCAGAGGCGCCTCGATCTGCGGCGCGGCCATGTCTGTTTCGTTGTGCTGTTCTTGTGCCGCCATGATCGGACTCTGGGGGGGCGGCTGTTGCGCCTCCTTGGCCGGGGGCTGCACGGTTGGTTCTGCCGCAGCAGGAGGAACATCCAGCGGGATCTCGGGGACCGCTGGTGTGTCTGTTACGGCTGCCTGCGCGGCTGTTGTTTGCCGGGTCGCTTCGGCAGGCGACGGCGCGGTGAATTCTGGCGACTCTGGGGGTATAACCTCCGATTGGGCCGCAAGGGTCGTGTCTTGCACCTGCTGCTGTGCACCGTTTGGTGCTTCAGTCTCCGAAACGTGGAACCTGTCAGGCCGCGGGCCGTCCGCCGTTGCGCTCACGTCCGGACTCAGGTCTTGGGCGTCGTCGTCGAAGGGGGTGCGCGGGCGCGCTGTCAGCACCGCCGGCAAACCTTCCCCGGACAGCGGCGCGGCTCCGGCGGCAAAGGCAGCGAGGTTTGAGAAATAGCTTGTCATGCAGCGGCCTCCGCGACAACGCGGGAAAGGCTCCGGCGTTCGGGGTCGGGCAATTCCAGGACGTGCGACAGCGGCATGCCAAGGCGCGCGGACAGCGTTCGCGCGGCAGTGGCAATATCTCCGGACTGCTGAGCTTGCGCGCGCAGCAATCCCAGCGCATCCAGCCGTGTGGGCAGTCTTGCCGCACACACCGGGCACTCGATTTCAAATATCAGCAGACCCGCCGCATTGTGGTGTGCAAATGCGCTGTCGAGCAGATGTGTCGGAACGTCATCCATCGGCCTTGGCACCCCCTCAGGGTCTGTCGCGTTTACGAACATGGCGCGCTGCAAGTTTTGCGCGGCACCATGGGGGGCACTCAACGCGGCGTGCAGCATGGCCTGGGCAGACGGTGGCGTGCTGCGAATATGCCAGCCTTGCGTTGAGATATCCTCGGGTCCGGGAGGCGGATCCGCCAGAATATCGCGCAAATCAGGGGTGATCTCTGCGGTCTCGCCGCAGTGAGAGCACAGGGCGATCAGCTCGGTCCGCGCCCCGAAATTGAGCAGATACGCAGCCAGCAGAACACGTTCGACATCTGGCCAGGCTGCGTCCTCGAGGTCCCGGTCGCAGAGACGCTCCGCCAGACCGATGGCCTGTGGGGCGCCGGCGGTTTGCCGGGGATCCTGCAATATCAGCATGTCATATCCGGTCAGCCCCCGAACCATAGCGTCGCCGTTGGTCAGGCGGACAGGTATGCGGCTGGTCGCGCCCATGGTTGTGCCCTTATTCCGGAATGGTGAAGGACGGTTGTGCCGGTTCGACGACGCTCAGATCCCGTTCCCAACCCTGGTGCTGGACCTGAATGCTCTGCATCAGCACGCCGCTGTCGGCGGCATCAAGCCCATCCAACGCTGTGAACTGCGACACCCAGGCGTCATAGACCTTGTAGGCCATGACGGTTTGTCCGGCCTCATTGCGCACCTCGATGATGAAATCCTTGCGGAAGTTCTCCAGCGAGATTTCCTGCCCCCCGGTGCCCGCGATGTTCCAGACCCGGTTGGCCCATTGTTCGAACTCCTTGTCGTGGGTCAGGCCGCGCGACATCGTGATCGGCTCGAAGGTGGTCATACCGGGCTGCTTGCGGGTCTGGGAGGGATCGCCACCCTCGCGGTACTCGATCACCTGGGTCGAGCGCGTCAGGGCAGACACCTGTGACATGCCCGCGACATAGCGGCCCTCCATCAGGATGGCGAATTTGAACTTGGCGTAAGGGTCGTAGCGATTTGCGTTCACGACGAATTTTGGCGCGGGCATGGCGGTCTCCTCGGTGCTGCGTCAGGTGGCGCTGCGGGTGATTTGCTGGAATTTCAGGATGACGAACTCGGCCGGTTTCAATGGCGCGACCCCGATCACGATGTTGACAATCCCCGCATCGATATCGGCCTGCGTGGTTGTTTCCGAGTCGCATTTGACGAAATAGGCATCGCGCGCACTCGACCCCTGCAGCGCTCCCTGCCGGAACAGACCGTTCAGGAAGGCCTCGATGGACAGACGGATCTGCGACCAGAGTGGCTCGTCGTTCGGCTCGAACACGACCCACTGGGTTCCGCGGAACAGGCTCTCTTCGAGGAACAGCATGAACCGGCGCACCGGCAGGTACTTCCATTCGGAGGCCAGCGCATCTGCGCCTTCGAGCGTGCGCGCACCCCAGACGATGTTGCCGAAGACCGGGAAGGTGCGAAGGCAGTTTGCGCCCAACGTGTTGAGCGCGCCCTGCTGCCCGTTTGACAAGGACACCGCAAGTGCCGGGATATTGTTCAGACGGGCGTCGATCCCGGCAGGGGCTTTCCACACGCCGCGCGTCGAATCCGTCTCAGCCCAGAGCCCGGCGACCGAACCGCTGGCCGCAAGACTGCGCAGGGCATCGTTGTTTTCGGGATCAGGCGACAGCGCACGGGGGAAGTAGACACAGGAATTGGGTGAGCGCAGAAGCGCGTTTGCGTCCAGCCAGGTCTGCATCTCTTCGATCGAGTCGATTGCCAGACCGACATCGACAATTGCCATCGCGCGGCGCTCCTGCGCGTAGGAGATGATCTCGGAATAGGTGGAGCGCATGGGATTGTCCGCCATCAGCGCCGCCTCGGGGATCAGGAACATTCCGATCACATCGTCGACATCGTTGAAGGCATAGATGCCCGAGGCCGCAGCCGGACTGCCGCGGAACACGTCATCGTTGGTCACGACCTGGTCCATAGTGGCGTTCATGACCAGACCGTCCCGTCCGCCGGCCAGTGAGAATTGCTGGGCGTTGTTCTGACCTGCATTGAGGCCATATTGCGCTGCATCCGCACCGCCAAAGCTGAAGCGGCTGTTGGGCAAATAGGGCCGGGCACCGCGCCCGGGCAGGATGCGCAGGTGGCGATCGCCGACGACGCGGCCGTTCACCACCTCGACAGTGGCGCCCGAGAAATACGGGCGCAACACGGGGTCGAACCCTGCCAGCGCCTCCAGTCCCGGATCGCGGGCCAGCGCGCGAATGGCCGATTGCAGCAGCGATTTGACATCGGCGACCGTCGCGGGCAGCGGCGTGGATGCAGCGATGTCGATATTGATCGGCCCGAGTGCCGAGGTCACCGTGTTGGTGGCATCGACAAACTCAAGCGTAACCGTCAGATCCTGATAGTCCCCGATTGCAACCCCCAGTGCAGGTACCGGGTCGCCCAAATGCCCGGTCACGGCGGGCTGCGAGCCGATGACTGGGGGCGCTCCTCCCGGCAGATCCACCTGGATCAGGCGCGAGTTGGCGTTGACATAGTCATAAAGGTATCGGGTATCGGTGATATCAAATGTGAGGTTGCGAAACTCTTCGCGCACCCGTTCCTCGGTGCGTCCGTCCCGGGTCGCGATCTCGGTTACGATCAAGTTGAAACGCGTGGCAGGATCGAGTGTCTTGTAGTCGATCTCCACGCGGATGTTGTTGCCCCAACTTCCGGGGTTCAGGGCGGAATCGGTGCGCACCATGCGCCCTGCGCGGACTGTGAACAGCGTGGCCGGCACGACTGCGTTGTCGGAAATGGCTAGGCTGGCCTCGGCCGCATTGCTGTTGGCAACCGCGTTGCCTTCTTCTGCGACGCGTACGATCCACGCCTGACCGCCGCCATTCAGGAAGAACTGACGCACTGCGTATGAGGCTTCGTGCTGCCGCGTCAGCCCGCCGAATTCGCGTTCGAACTCGCCGAAATTAAAGATTTGCACAGCCTCGTTGACCGGCCCCTTGCGGAACGTGCCCAGAATTCCGGCGGTCGAAGTGGCAACGCCCGAGATCGTGCGACTGTTGCTGCGTATTTCCTGTACATAAACGCCAGGATATGTAGGAGAGTCCATGTTTATCCACCTTCCTCATTTGGTTTCCCAGGACCGCCTTGCGGGCTCATGTTGGGAATCCGCCGTCTTGCGGATGTGGGCGAAAGCCCTTTCCAGCGACGTTTCGCGCTGGACAACTTTTATCTGCGCCACGTATCGACCCTATTTTAAATAAGGATAAAACGCAAGATCGCCGAAGTCTATACTTTTGTCTTGCCCCAAGTTCCTGGGACTCAGTGTAATGTTACATCTGAGGCGAGGAGAATGTTATGGGCAGTAAGAGTGGATTGTCGGCTGAGCAACGGGTTGAGGCGGTGTTGTCGCTGCTACGCAGGGAAGAGCCGGCCAAGCAAATCGCGCGGCGCTATGGGGTCAGTGAACAGTCGCTGTACCGCTGGAGAGATGGTTTTCTCGATGCCGGCAAGCAGGGCCTGAAGGGTAAATCGGGCGATGGTTCGCTGCAAAAGGAAGTCAATCGGCTGCAGCGCGAGGTCGAATCGCGCGAGCAGGTCATCGGCGAGTTGACCGTGGTGAACCGTATCCTAAAAAAGCTCTCGGGCCCATCTCAATGAACACGGAGGTACGGGCCCTGATCAAGTGCGAGACACAGGCCGACGGTATACGGGTAAAACAAGTCCTGGAGGGGTTGGAGCTTTCCGCGTCGACGTACTATCGCCAGCAGGCGAGAGAGGGCGATCGGCAACGTCCAGGCCCGAAGCCCAGGGCTCTCGATGAAGCCCGCAAGGCGCTGGTGATCGAGTTCGCCGAACGCTATGCGTGGTGGGGCTACAAACGCCTGACCATCGTGATGCGCCGGGCTGGTCACGTGATCGGCAAGAAGTTCGTGCACGCCGTGTTCAAAGCCGAGGATCTGTTCCAGAAGCGCAAGCCGAGTTCGGCCGAGTTGCACCAGAGCGCCAAGCTCTATGAACTGCTACCGAGCCGCGCTAACGCACTGTGGCAGAGTGATGTGACCTACATCCATATCCCCGGCCACGGTTGGTGGTACGCGGTGACGGTCATCGATTACTACAGCCGCTACCTGTTGGCGCTGCACCTGACACCGAGCTATGCCGCGCCTGAAATCAACACGGCGATCGACCATGCACGCGCCGAAGCCGAACGCCTGCACGGGCCTCTGGAAACAATACAGTTTCTGGTGACCGACAACGGTAGCAGTTTTCTGGCGAAACGTTTTCAGGCGCATATAGCGGGGCAGTTTCGCCAGGTGCGTACCCGCTACCGTACCCCGCAGCAGCTGGGATTGCTGGAGCGCTTCCACCAGACGCTCAAGCGCGAGGAGGTGTACTGGCAACTCTACGATTCACCGGCCGATGCGCGGGAGAAGCTGGCACAGTTCCGGGAGCGCTACAACGCGGTTCGCCCCTACTGGGCGTTGGAGCCGGCGACCGGCGGTGACGTGGTGACGCCTCGCGATGTTTATGTCGGGGGTGTGGCGATCACACTGCCACGCTGGCAGGGCTGGGCGAAGAAAGCGCGACAGAAGCTCGATGAGGCGATGAGTGAAGACGCAGAGCGCAAGCAAGTCGCATGAACGGGCCTGTGCACTTGTGGACGCGTCCTTCGGACCAGGGCGAGCCCTTCGGGGCGTATGGACAAGCCGTGGACAACACAGCCGTGTTGCCCGCCGCTTGCCCACACTCTCGCCCTTCGCGTCCACAGGATACACAGGCTCAAAATGCCCTGCGGCTATACAACGCAATGAATGGTTTGATAGAATCCCGACAGGGAGACCTCACGACCCAACGGACTCACACAAAACAGGGTCAAGCGAGTCCCAAGGAATTGGGAGGCAAGACACTTTACCTACCTACCTACCTACCTACCTACCACCGCACGCCGAGCCTTCAAGGCAGAGCGCGCTCCCGCAATTCCTGCTTCTGATGGAGCAGCAAGGCCGCTTTATTCCTGGGTATGTGCAAAGGGAATTTGACGACTACCTCAAATGCGGTCGCCTGGAATATGGCTTTTTGCGTGTGCGCTGCGAGGACTGCCATCATGCGCGGCTGGTGGCTTTCAGCTGTAAGCACCGTGGTATCTGCCCCAGTTGTGGTGCCAGGCGCATGGTTGAGAGTGCGGCGCTGCTGGTCGATGATGTCCTGCCCTATCAGCCGATTCGCCAGTGGGTGTTGAGTTTCCCGTTCCCGCTTCGGTTTTTACTGGCCCGTTACCCTTCTATTTTCGCCGCCACTCCCACGGTGGTACTCGGTCGGTTTCGGGCAGTGACCACAAACCCCGCTTCGCTGCTCTGGCCTGAGCCTCAATATCCAGCAATGACTTGTCGGTGTTGTACTCCCTGTAAACCCAGGCCGCACCCAGCCTGATCATCTCGCGGTTAACGTCCAGCCCGCCAACATACAGCCTTGCCACGTTGCGGCCGTAGCGGTCGACGGCTACCACCTTGGCAGTGACTTGCTTGCCAAACACCAGGGCAGAAAGGGTTTGCTTGGATCGGCTGCCGTAGGGCTGCTTTCGCTCTGGGGTATCGATCTCGGCAAGCCTGATTTTGACCTGCCAGTTATCGACAGTGAGGAGAGTAACGGTATCGCCGTCAGTGATGCTGACGATCTTGCCGCTGGGTAAACCAGTAATGTGGACAGGGAAGGTAAATCAGCGCAAACAGGAGTTGCTTCATTCTTGTTGTGCCAGTAATTCCTCGCGCACTATATCAATATCGTCTGGCGCATCAATTCCCAGCGTTACCTGGCCACTACTGCATTTAATGATCATCACCTCGATGTCGCCATCAATAGCTATGCTCTCGCCTATCCGTCTTGCGAGTACCAGCATGGTTGAGACCTCTGTCGATGATCGCCCTAATGGAACCACCCATGATCGGCCTAATGGCGCCATTTTTTAGCGCCGATTAGTGGATCTCAGACGGTTCTCTTTTTATCGCTTTTTACCCTCTTTTGTAAACGCTTATTTTCCCTGCTCAAGAAGGGGCCGCGGTGTGCGGTAACTCTCCCCATCCAGAACAAGCCGGTAGGCGGCGTGACGAAGCCGATCCAGCGTTGCAGCTCCCAGCAGTTTGTTGGGGAAGGCATCACCCCACTCCCCGAAGTCGAGATTGCTGGTGACAATCGTGGCCGCGTTCTCGTACCTTTCGTCGATCAGATTATGGAAGTCTTCATCATGGGGAGAGCGCATGGGCTTAAGGCCAAAATCGTCAATGATGATCAATGGAATTTTCACCAGGCTCTGGAACCGGCGGTCATAGGCATTGATGGCACGCGCAGCGTGCAAGTTGCCCAGCAGTTTTGTCAGGGTTGTGAACAGGACATCGTAACCCTGCCTGACGGCACAGTGTCCCAGTGCCTGGGCAATGTGACTTTTGCCAGTACCGCAAGGACCGGCAATCAGCAGTGCAACTTTCTCTTCAATGAACCGGCAGGTAGCCAGATCCCGGATCAGCTCCTGATTCAAGTGAGGGTGTTTGTCAAAGTCAAAGCCCTCCAGCGTCTTTTCACCCCGGAAGCCAGCCCGGCGCACCCGGGATGCAAACTTCTTCTGATCCCGCCGGGCCACTTCGTCCTGGATCACCAGCGCCAGGAATTCCGTGTAGGCAAGCTTGCCCTCAATAGCTTCACGGTTACGTTGGGCCAGAGAATCCAGAAGACCAGACAAGCGTAGTTGTTTGAGTAATGCCGCGAGCTCCGGCATCGGGTTTGGGCTATTCATGATTGTATCCATCGTTAGCATCCTTGTTCAGGGTTAGTGCGTTAAGAGTTTCTTGGTGTCGCGCGAGAAACGGCCGCGGCCGGTGTAGGCATGACCGAGTTTGTCGAAGCCCGGCTCATCCAGGGTTTGCTGATCCAGTCCATTTTCAAGAATGATTTTGACCGTGCGGTAGCGTGGACTGGCATAGGCCAGAGCCCGGGTAGCAGCAGCTTCCAGCCGTGCCGCCCCATAGCGCTTTTTGAAGCCCACCACACCCTGGGCGGCGCGCAGGTTATCCAGCACCCGGTCGGCAAAGAGTTGTTCGATCAGGGCATGGCAGGCAGGGCCGATTCGTTCCGCCTGCCGTAAACACCACTGGGGGTCCTTCATGGCGTAGGCCTGGGCTTCAGGGGGCATGTGTTCCGGCACCGTTGAGCGACTGCCGTGGCGGAACAGGCGGCTATGGATCGCTATCATCTCCTGGTCCCGGTAGACCCGCACAGTGGTTTCCGAGGCGCGCAGCCACAGGGTTTGCCTCACCTGCCGGTAAGGAACGGAGTACCGGCATTTTTCATATTGCACATGGCAATCGCCGTGGACTTTCACCTTGGCCCAGCTGGCCAACTCTGGCGGGACGGCGGGCAGGGGTTTGAGCAAGTGCCGCTCTGTCTCGGTAAAGCGTGTCAGCGGTTTCTCGTGGGTGGTACCGTGGATACGGTTGCCCGCCGTGCCCAGTACCCACTGCGCCAATTGGGCGTTAGCGTCACCCAGGGTACGGAACTCGCGCAGGGGAAAGAAATTGGCTTTGACATATTTGACGCCCGATTCTACTCGTCCTTTTTTCTTCGGATCTCTCGGCGGGTTGGCCATGATCAGGAAGCCGTAACCTTCTGCGCACTCGGCATACGCGCGCTGAACCGTCGGGTCGTGATAGCAGGCCCTGGTGATGGCGCACTTGGGATTATCGATCATGACCCGAGCAGGCACTGAACCAAAATGCTCGAAGGCTCTGCGATGGCAGCCCAGCCAGGTTTCCACCTTCTGATCTCGCACCAGTTCAGCGTATTGGTGGCGACTCCAGGCAAGCACCATCACGAACACCCAGGTTTTAAATACCTCCCCGGTGTGGACGTCGGTAATGACAGGCCCGGCGCCGAAGTCGACCTGGGCAACATCGCCAGGTGCAAAGTCGAGCACAGTGGTGACTTGAGGGTGAGCTGCCTCCACACTCTGGAGAAACCGGCGGACCGACGAATAACTGCCGCTAAACCCGTATTTGCGCCCCAGCGCCTGGTGGATGGTTGTGCCCTGGATACCCTGGCCCCACCACGTCTTAACCTGGTCAGCGTAGGGTTCCACTTGCGACGTCATCTGGACTCGCGGGGCAGCGCCTCCAAAGCAGGCCTCCAGCTCGGAGTCATTCGGGAGCTCATTGCCCGGATCGAGCCAACCCCGGGTACTGGCCAGGTCACGTACCCCTCGCGCTTTCTTGCGGCCCATCAGGCCGGTCTGTGCAATAGCGCGGTCGGACTCGCCTAGCCGCAAGCGGACGATCACCTGTCGATATTCATACATCTCAAACCTCCGGTTTGCCATGGTGTTTTCCTCATTGTTCCGGCAAAAGCCGGCAAGGTTACACCAGTAGATTGGATGTCTGAGATCCGCTAGTCAGCGGTAGGTGGCTCCTTTAGGCCGATCCTGAGGTGGCGCCAATAGGGCGATCATCAGGCGGGTCCATTAGGCCGATCATCGGGTGGCGCCAATAGGCCGATCCCGGAATGGCTCCATATGGGCGATCATTAACAAGCCCCGTTACTTAGACGGGGCATAGTGTCTAAAAGATGAAACCGTAGAGATAACCTGCGCCAACTGCCATCCCGATAATCACCGCAAGAAACGCCGCAATCATCTGGTTTTCGAAAATAGACTTCAACAAAATAACCTTTGTGAGACTAGCTCCAGCACTGCCAATGTTCAGGGCCAACACCGCACCCAAACTCGTTCCTTTAGCTGCTACGGCAGCACTCAGAGGTATCACAGCTCCAGCTCTAATGGACAAAGGTACACCAATGATCGCAGCTATCGGTACGGCAAGTAGATTGCCATCACTCGCCATGGCAGACACAAACTCAGCTGGCATAAAGTCATAGATCATCGAGCCCAATGCAATACCACTGTTGGCGGCGAAATGGGCTGGAATTGGTGGGGTAGGGAGCCAGTGACAGGGGATTAGCAGATCTCGACTTCGGGAATGATGTGCTTTATGGTTCTTCGTATAGACGCCCTCTGATTCGCCTTGCTGGGAGGAGCGCAAACACGCGGCCGGCAAGCGAAAGGCAAAAAAAGCCGCCGAAACGAAAAACGGGCGGGTCGGGTTGCATTTGACGACCCCGTAGAATCTAGATGCGCAGGCGGCAATCCGGCAGACGCTCGCGGGCATCATCGACGTCGCCATTGACACGGTCGAAGATTGCGCGCGAGCATGGCCAACGCGGATGTGCTCGAGGGGCAGATGAAGTGTATCGGGATGGATCCGGGGAGCTTGTTACCAGGGTGAAGGCGAGGTTGAGCGATGCGTGGTAACACCAGTCTATTTTTCAGGATTCTCGCTGACGTGAGTGGAGCGGTGGGAGAGCGGGTCGAATTTGCGATTTCGGCAGGTATGGTCGCACTCCTGATGTTTTTTTTTCACCCCGTCGCTCATGCTCAATGGCGTATTACGGAGTTTGAGGTTGTCTTGGGCGAGCCTGATTACGATGAGGTAAATCTGGAGAACAAATTGCTCGACGAGCCGCCACCGGAGAGAATCAATCCGGACCCGCAAAAAGAGGCGAAGAGGCGCGCCCGAAAGAATGCGGCGGCAGAACGTGTAGAGGCCAATCGAAAGTACGAGAAAGACGGCCTGGACAATTGGACGCGTCGAATCGAGGCGCTACTGCACGAAGTAGCGGATCTTTATTCCCGGGCAGGGTTTCCGGAGCCTAAGCACCTGCAGACGACGGTTGATGGGAAGAAATACAGGGTGTACCTGTATGACTATGCAACATCGCGCTACGAATGGGTGAATACAGGGACGGACAAAGTAAAAAAAATTGCCCCGCTTGATTACGCACGTGCGCGTACTAACAAAGCATCCTGTACCAATGACAAACCCGGCTGGATATCTTTCAACAGGGCATATCTATTTCCAGGCCGGAAGCCGGGACAAAAGCCCGGAGAATTCGCAGACTACCTGGTGCGGGAGGTGCGGAATCAGTACCGGAGCGCGGCTCATGAACTATTCCATGCTATCCAGTACCAAAAAATGAAAAAGGAAAAGCTCAATCCGTGTGACAGGGTCAATTACTGGCAAACGGTTTGGAAGGAAGGCTTTACCCAAGCTGTAGCCGTCTATATGACGAATACGCAGCCCGACTGGCAAGACTCCGTAAGTGCTAAGTATTCTGCTATGGATGTCAGAGGCGAGTTTAAATATGCCGACTCCTGGCCCCGCGCCACCGAAGATCCTGACGACCTGCCCAGAGATAGCTACGCCACTAATGCGCTTTTTCGTTATACGTTTGAACGCTACGGTGGCGAGGATACGGTGGCAGGTCTTAAGATTGCACTGCAGCTCCTCAACGCTGGCGTGCCAAAAAACTCGAAGGATGCACTGGTGGAATGGTTCGAGGAAGGGCTTAAGGCGATCAACGAGAAAATGGGGTTGCCTATCTATTTCCCGGAGTTTGTTGCGCATCATGGTGCTTCGGCGGACCGCTACGACGTGGAGGACGCAAAGTGGTTAAAGTCGACGTTTGGGCAATGTAAGGAAGTCAAATTAAAGCTAGGCGAAAGTAGGAAGCTGGACGGGAGCGGAATTGGCTTAAAACACATCATTGGCAACAATCAGGCTGAATGCGTCAAGGTTAAGGTCGATGGTTTAAGCCCCGGCCAATGTATCTATGTCGACTGGAAGGTCAAACACGGAGAACTGGAGAATGTCGACCCCATTCATTTGTCCGCGGTGCGCCTCGGAGGCGAAACGATGTCCGGCCGGCGCACTACGGAGTTCGACTGCTATAAGCTATCCACACCAGCCGATGAAACGAAAGACAAACCCTACTGCGTGATCAAGGCGCAAACAGGTACCAAGGGCATTAAGAAAGACGTCGATTTTAAAGGCGGCTCTTACGTGCGCACATGGTTTACTTACCAGCAAAAATCGATCGCCTCCAGCGTCGAGAATATCTACGTTCTCAGCAATGTACCGCATAAGCCGGACGCTCAAGAGCGCTACAAGCCAATTGAACGGACGGTCGCGGTGAGCGCGACACGTGTGAAGAAAAATGGCGAGAAAATGAAGTGTCCCGGGTCGGCGGTAAATAAGCCGACCAGAACCGGAGCGCTGAACTCGAAACCGGGCGATGGCTATTTAGCAAGCTCGCAAATGGACGCGACCGGCATGCCATTTCTGATCGCCGAGGCTGGAGCCGGACTCATCGACGATGGCGACGAGGGCCTGGCTGCGGTCTTCCTGCACGAATATCCTGACGAAGCGGAGGAAGATAAATTGATGGGCCGGTCCACGTTCACGTTCAGAACCGAAAAACCGGTTCTCTTCGGCGCCGTGGGCACCTACCCGGCGGCTGTAAGCGGGACACAGCTTATCTTCGGTCCTGGCGCCGCAACCGGAGAGGGAATGCTGGTCAACGCCAGCAGCGAGAAGCCTTCCGGAACGATGGAAGTCGTTCGGTTCGACGACGAATTGCTGCATATTCGCGTCCGTGGTCGCTATTGCCGGGCTTCAAACATGGTCAACGGCCGCTGCACTTCCGTCGAGACAGTCGAAGGCGAAGTCATCAAGGCATTCGGGTGGGTCTATGATCGCGCGCAGACGTTCACCAGCATCGACACGCCAGTCATGGGCCTGTACAGGGCGCTGTTCGACGATATTCTGCCTGGCGGTAATGGCCCGACGATGCCGGCAACCGGCATCAACGGTGCGCAGCAGGGGCCAGCTGCATCGATCGGTGCATCAGGGCCGGGCACCGCTTCTGCAGGCGCTTCCACTGGCTCGGCGCAGGCATGCACTTGCAGTTGCGAAGAACTGAAGGAACTGGATGCGCGGATGGAGGTGTTCTCCGAAACCGCCCGGGATCTTGAGGATGATGAAATTCCCGACTTGAGTAATTTCCCGGTGAACGCCATGGGATGCTTGATGCAATGCGCGCAGGCGTATGCAACGTGTCCCGACTAGGACCATAACCTGAAGCCGGAAGAGTCGGTCCGCGCAGAATGCCGCCTACCATCATGTCGACGACGCCGTAGATCGGGCCCTACGGCCAGGTCTTACCGGCGGGCCCTCGGGACCAGTCCTGATGTTACTGGTCGGGCCGGCGTTCAGCGCCCCGTGTACAAAGGCGGAAACCGCAGGGGAAGATCCTCCGCCCAGCGCGCGGTTCCCGGTTGCCGGGGCAGGTAAAAAATGGGCAGCGTGCCGCCTATCGGCAGCAGAGCCGTGCGGGAAGGGCTGCCGGCCGAGGACACCCCGGTGTAGTCCTGCCCGTCGACAGCATAGCTGAAATGCACCCGGGTTCTGATCAAGCGGGTGCTGCTGGAACCGCGCTGCCCCAGCTTTTCGATATTGGTTATGAGGGCGTCGGCAGGCACGCCGCTTTTCCAGATCTGGTAGGCCTGATAGCTCGGGACAGCCGCCCAGAGACCGGGCACGGCAGCCCCAGCCAGGCAGGCCAGATAGACCCACTGCGGCACTTCGCCGGCGGTGGCGGCCCCCCGGGCCAGCAGGGCCATTGCCAGCAGGCCCAGCGCGATCTGCCCGCCTTTTCGGGACCAGTAGAGAAACATATCTATCACAAAGGCGATCCGGTACTTTCCCATACTGCCTCCTGGGATTCGGATGGATCCGGCGCTACCTTTGCGCAGGATCCATCCCCATCGCGTGTTGAGGCGTTCGCGCCCCAGAGGGCGGCTTAAAAAAGGCGCCACCCCCGGCCAATAAATTTACCCGAAATAAGCACCGTGAACAACGAGGGGGAAATCCCTGGCCGCCGACGAGGGTGCGGCATGTAGTGGTCAACTATTTCCGGACAGTAAATTAAGCTTTTTTCAGCGGCAACGGGTGAGAGGATTTGAGTGGGATATTCCCGGGAACGAAAAGCAAGATGTTGCCCGCCCAATAATGGGTCAATTGCTGATCTGGTAAACGAGGAAGGCATATCGGACGCAAGCCTGCATAACTGGCGTCAACAGGCCAGAAACGAGGGAAAGCTGATGCCGGTTTCAGACAATACACCAGAGGGTTGGGTGTCGCGAGACAAGTTTGCAGCGGTGCTGGAAACTGCGGCGATGAGTGAGGCTGAAATTGTCCCGGATTTGGCCGATAGAGGTGTATACCCGGCATCAGAATCAACCTGTTATCGCGGAATTGCATGAGGCTGGCCAGCAAACCTGATCGAGGCCGGGCGCGTCAAAGGCAGCGGCGCTCAAAGCCGGTGGAATATGCGGCTACTGACCCGAATCAGGCGTGGTGTTGGGACGTGACATGGTTGAAGGGGCCGGCCCGCGGGATGTTCTTCTATCTGTATATGATCATGGATGTGTTCAGTCGCAAGCTTGTCGGCTGGGAAGTCCATGAGCAAGAGACCGGGGAATTGGCTTCGATTCTAGTGAGGCGATCGGTGATGTCAGAGAGTTGTCTACGCTGTCCGGACATCCTGCATGCTGATAATGGGTCACCACAAAAGTCTGCAACCTTACGCGCGGGCTGGCGATAAAGACTAACCCTGGGCGCTGCTCTGTCGCCTTCAGTCGCTCGCCCGGACGCTGAATTTCAGGCTGCGCAGCCGCTCAATACAGACTGAGCACGCACTCATCCAGAAATCACGATAGTGCTTGGATGCGATTGCTCAGCCCGATTCTGACAATTTCGCCCATTGAACTTGTCAGTCGCCATCCAATTGATTTACTTGTGCCGCAGTATTGCGCTGGCGAAAGGGTTCAGACTATGTTGGCAGAATAGGGATACACTTTTTTGTGAGGCATAAATGTCTAAAAAGCGAAATGTTGTTTTGGGAATAGCTTTGTTTTTAATTTCAATCGCAACTCAGGCCGGGGCCCTTCGTTGTGGCAGTGGTACGCAGCTGGTTACGGTGGGCGAAGTGACTTCAGCCTTGTTGTCCAAGTGTGGCAAGCCGATGATGGTTGAGCCTATTACCGAGTCCGCACGGAGCACGACTGGTGAGCTGACACAGATCAGTGCCGGTGAGCGTTGGACTTATAAGCAGGGGGTGGGAAAGTTTTTGCAGATTGTTATCGTCAATAACGGTGTGGTTGTCTCGATAGAAAACGGGCCGAGACAATAATTCAGCCGGTGGAAGGGGGAGTGTTCAGAATTCTGTGTCGCAGTAATTGCTCATTAGTCATCTGATCACAGATCCAGTACGCCATCAAGCCGGGCCTCGAAGAAGATGGCCAACCGGGATAGCGTGATGTTCCAGCTCTGGATCGGCTTCGTCCATGTCTTGCTGGCATTTGAATCCCCAGATAAAGCAGTTTCTGAAGGCTATCCTCGCTGGGGAAGCCGCCTCTCGTCTTGGTGAATATTCGCAACTGGCGGTGGACTGCTTCTATAGAATTCGTTGTATAAATCACCCGGGGAATATCCTGCGGATATTTGAAATAGGCGGATAGATTTTCCCATTTCGTTCGCCAGGACTTGATCACGATAGGATAGAGATCGCCCCAGCGGGACTCCAGCTCATCCAGGGCCTGATCTGCCGCGTCTTTGGACCTTGCTGCAGGATAAATGATCGACTCGTTGGTAGGCTTCAAATCGCCAAACCATCCCCATGCCCAAATTCGATGGAAGTCTGGTAGCATTCTGTCACGGCGGAAACTCTTGTTGGTAATGCGTCAGCACCCTTATTTTCAAGCGTTTTAGGCTGTGTCTCTATCCTCTTCCTGAAATATCCGTGCTAAAGGCAATTTCATACAATTTTCCCTATTCCAGAAATTGATAACGGATAAAAATCAGCCGCGGAGAGCGCCCGCGTTGCGGGGCGGTAAACAATGAATGTTTTTTCTGGCGCTACGACTTACTTTTCCATTTCGCCCAGGGATCGATACTGCCATCAGTAGCGGCGCTGTCAGCGCTCGCTTGATCACCACCGCCTTTGCGGGAGCTGGTCTTGCCTCGCTTATACGCCTGCCCGCCAGCTTGAGCACCGGCACGCTTAGACGATTCAGACCCCGAGCCCCGGGCTCGTTCCGCCGCTTTTTTTGCACGTTTTTCGCGCAAGCGCTCAGCATCCTCCAAGCTAAGTGCTGCAGGTTCGCCTGGCGTTTGACCATCTGGAATGATTCGATCTCTGGGTGGTAATTCAAATTGTTCGGCAGAGGCTCTAGGCAGGTTTTTATATTGATATAAGTAGAAGGCTTCGACTTTTTCACGCGCCCAGTCCTTTTTTTTGAGAAACTTGACGCTGGAATCAATGCTCGGGTTGGTCTTAAAACAATTGATATTGAGATAGGCGAAGAGAATTTCAAATCCGTATTGATCAACTAATTCAATCAACAGTGTTTTTAAACTAAGGCCGTGTAGGGGATGATTCTTGTAATTGATCTCTTTGTTCATGTTTGTGTCCGGCCAACAAGGGAGCAGTTTGGGCCATTATACCTGTCACAGTAACATCCGAATATAATGTCATAAGCACAGGTAATTTTTAGCCGCTTGGAGCGTTTGTGATGTTGGGATTGGAAAACTGAGGAAGAAGTCAGAATTGCTCAATAGATATGCGGCGAGGTGCATCTCTGGCCATGGCCAACTTGTCAGCTGTTAGACCCGGCATAGAAAAAGGATTCAGCATGGAAATTCCGAAGATGCGCTCAGCGAATGAAAAAGATAAACAGCAACTTTTTTCTACAGTTTTGCTGGGTTTTTCTATGGACCCGTTTGTCCGTTGGTTCTGGCCGGAGGCTATAGGGTACTTAAACTGTACTCCGGCATTGGATGCGTTTGGAGGGGGAGCAATAAGTACTGGCACTGCCTATATAACGGATAACTTTGAGGGGGCTGCTCTCTGGTTTCCACCAGGCTTCGGCCCAGACGAAGAAAAGTTTGTGGAGATTCTGGAGGCAACAGCAAGACATGACGTTCTTGACGACGGATTTCGAGTTTTTGAATCTATGGGTGAATACCACCCTGAGGAGCCTTGTTGGTATCTACCATTAATCGCCGTAGATCCGGCTCATCAAGGCTGTGGATTTGGTGCAGCGTTGATGAAACATGCACTTAGTCGTTGTGATAAAGATGGGTTAATGGCATATCTTGAATCAACGAATCCACGGAATATATCGCTTTACGAGCGTCATGGCTTTGAAGTGATGGGTGAAATCAAATTCGGATCATCTCCTGTAGTAACGCCGATGATCCGTTCTCCAAAAGTCTAGACATGTAAACTGAGTTGAAAAAGAGATCTAACAATACTCATCAGTCGCGACAGCCTTGCGCCTACTCCATAGCGGGCCAGTTCCGGGCTGATTTCAGTCACCGCCTTTCTCGTCAACAGTCATTCGCCCTAGCCTGGTAGCAACGGGCGAGTTCGACCCTAAAGAGAACTTCACCGCCACTTAATAGCGAGCAATTAAAGCTCACCAACAAGGACGGTCACAGCCCATGGCATGGTCGGTATTCTCGCTTGATATCCGCGTGTTCACACCGAACCAGGCACCATTTTCCCTGCATCGTAAATTGCTTGAATGATGCTGGATGAAAAACTCTGTTTCCCGCCGGGAGTCGATTTCGCAGCGATAATCATCGCGCCGGCAACGGCCTTGGCGTCAATGGGACGCAGTTTTTTCAGAGGGCCTGCAAACAGAAAGGGCGCTGTGGTAAATGCTTTGATAGCCAGATTCTCGCCAAAACGGGTTTCATCTCTCTCTCCTATCAGCAGGCTTGGCCTGAAGATATAAGTGCCTTGAGTAAAAACATATGCTGAGATCGCTTGTTCCATTTCCGCTTTGACACGCCCGTAGAAGAAGGGTGAATGCGGACTGGATTCAGGCGCGCTAATAACCAAAAATTGTTTGCAACCATTGGCAGAGGCCAGGCGAGCCAATTCAGCCGGATAGACCTTGTCCACCTTGCGAAAAGCGTCTTTTGACCCGGCCTTTTTTATCGTAGTACCAAGGCAGCAGAAAACGTCATCTGCTGTTATCAGCGCAGCGGCGTCATCCAGATTGTCAAAATCCACACAATACTGTGTCAGCTTTCTATGCGTTGTTGGCAACGTTCGGCGAGCTAGCACCGTGACCTTGTCATAAGCATCATCATTCAGAAGTAATTCAAGGCAATGGCCGCCTGTTAACCCCGTAGCTCCCACTATTAGCGCTGTTCTCATCATTCAGTTCCGTTATTGGAAAAACCCTACTTTAACTAAATCGTTGCATAATTTCAGATCGTTGTCAGACCCAAGAACAATGTCAGGGGACCGCAGGTCGCTGAGCAGCCCCATATAAACTGCGCCATTGACCCTCTTAATGATCATTGCGTCCTGTAGCGGACGCTCTGGCTGCAGCGGTGACTCCAAAGCACAGACCGTCGGTGGATTTTCGAAGCAACAGACTGCGTTTAGATCCGAGGTTCAGGGCATTGATGAGCATTGAGCGTAAAGCGTTTCCGTGATGAAGTCGACATCTATGGACGCGTCGCTGACTGGACTTATGCCCGCTGGAAGCAGCGTATTCAGGCTCCGAATTGGCGGCCATCGCTCAGCTTTTGGTCAACTTGGCTCATCGCCGCAATTGGCACAGGGCTCCAGTGGGACGGGGCGCTTGCCCATCATATTCAGTGTGATATCTACCAGGCCAGGTCTGCGAATGATGCGTCGCTTTTAGGCCTGAAGTTGGTCGCCTGGCAAGCAGGGGCGGGTTACGCTATGTGGCGCTTGCCTTGTTATTCGTTATCTTCCATTTTTTTCTTGAGGTCGGCAAAGGGGTTATACGTTGCTGGTGCGGGAGCGCTGTCGGTTGTACTGCCATAGCGCACCAGATTCTCGAATTTAGCGTGCTCTTCATCGTGACAGTAAAGGCACAGCAGCTCCCAGTTACTGCCATCAGCGGGATTGTTATCATGATTATGGTCGATATGATGCACGGTCAATTCAGACAACCCCGCCCGACTAAACTCACGCGCACAGCGACCGCAAATCCAGGGGTAAAGCTTTAATGCCCGTTCACGGTAGCCCTTGGCGCGCCTGGCGATGTATTCGATTTGCGCGGCGCGAACTTTCTCGTAGTCGCTAGCTGGCGGTTTTTTATTCATAGTCATCATCGTGGCCCTGGAATTTCTGAATTTATGCTGGGAAACCCTACAGTTGGCAGCCGAAAGGCTCGTACCATGGTTGCATCCGTGTAACCCCATAGTGCACTCATACTAGCAAAATGAAAATATAAGCCAGCGTTCGTTGATAGCGGTCATTCGAACCACGGTGCCGGTAATCGGCGAGAATGACCCAGAGCCGACCTACGGTTTTGCTAATTTGGCAAAACCGAAAAGTTGACCAACAATTTCTTCCTGTCCTACCAGGCATTCGCAGCAAGGCGACGGGTGATCGAATGCCCATGCAACTGCACCATAGCATTCTCGTGACCTGATTCGAGCGCCAGGTAGCTATGCGTGAGCGCCAATAACGAAAGTTAGTTGAATTCGAGCCTGACCCTGATCCTTATGCTGATTCTTACTGATCTATTGATAGCCGCCAATCGGCGGGCTCGGTAAGCAATTGCCGCATTGCTACCGCGGCATACCGAAACTCATCCGAGCCCAACTGTGACTTATAGCGTTTAGCAGGGATCTATAATGCCTGTTGGCAGAGATGTCCACGTGGTTCTTTGTGTCCAGTCTACCCCGCCGTCGCCATTCTCATCGAGCCGCAACTCTGCACAACTGGGGTTCAGTGCTTCAGTTTCGAGCCTTGAAGGTCCGACCCCATCATCTGCTACACCACCAACCGTCTCAAGAACACCTGTAAAGGGATCTTCCTCACCGATACCCTCAAAGGGTGACAAGCTGCCGAAATCGACAAAGCCACTTAAATAGCTACTCTCGAGCCGCGCGCAACGTCCCTCTTCGCAAACGACCTCCACGGTATAACTGCCGTTGCCTTCGTTCATGACGCCGTACAACTGAAAGTACCGAAGTGATTCTCGATCGCCATTGACCGCAGTCGATAGCTGGTCAATGGCAAGGCGACTTTCGAAAACCACTGCATCGTCGGTAGCTTCCTCCAGCTCAAGATCGCCTGATAGCGTGGTAGTCTCACCTGACTCGGTAAGCGATAAGTCGGAAAAGATTATCTCCCTGCCAAAGATATAGGGTGGTACCAAATTGAGCTCAAAATCAATAGCAGTCCGCGTGAGTATAAGGATACGGAATCCGCCATTAACCACTACGCCGTCGCCGTCGTTACACTGTTGGAAACTTGAGGAAATTATGTCACCTGGGCTGAGATACTGCTGGGTATCATCTGCAAAGCTGGCGGAGACCGTTACACTGCCGGAGACCAAACATGGCTGGGTCTCCGGCGGCAGTTCCACGGCGGCAGACTGGATCGTGCTGCCGCCTTCTGCCGCTCTCAGAAAATCGCTGGGCCAGCGGATTAGTTCATTGAGGTTAAGATCAAACAGCAGTTCGCTGGCGCTGGGACGGAAACCGCGGTGGATATAAATCAAGACGGTTGTTACGCCTTTGCGTTTACCACAGAGGCTCGAGGGGGGCTGGCCGATCTACGGTTATTAGCAGGTCGGGATACGGTCTTTTTACGTCAGCTATTCCGGGCAATGAACCTGCAAGTTATTTTTCGTTTAGATCAGTAACGACCTTGGCTTAATAAAGCGCTTAGTTTCATCGAAATGGGGAGTCAATCGAACAGGCTCTTATGGCTTACTTTAAATATGGTTATTTGCCGAAGTGTTTGATCTGGATCAATGTCCTGTATTCCTCCCTGTCTGACACTGACGACCAATGCACATGTGTGCATTACCCAAAGGCGCCACGCAAGTGAAACGCACTGACTGGGTGGCGGTCTGGATTTTTCATTACAAGGATGAGGTGGATCATGAAATCAAGCAAAAAGCTGGCAAGCCTGTTGCTGAGTGCCGCTATCGGCAGCTCCCTGAGCATGACGACGGCACCTGCTTTCGCCGAGAAAAAGGCCGAGGGCAATAGTGATAAAAACAATAGTTATAAGGAAAAAAGTTACAGGGAAAAAAGTTATAAGAAAAGTAGCCTTAAGAAAAATAGCGCTGCGCAATTGGTTGTCGATTGGTATGGCTGGCAAGAGGCCAACTATCCCGATTTTGATTTTGGCGTGGGGCTGGTGGACTGCAGCCTCGGCCAGAAAGGAAACATCTGGTTCCTCGGAGGCACTGGCGGTGATGCTCCCGCAGAACGAACCTGCCTTCAACGCATCCCCGCAGGCAAGCAATTTTTCTTTCCACTGGTGAATCTTGTTGTGTGGGACGAGCCGCTGAACACCGCCGAGCGTCGACAGCTTCTGGATGATATTTTTAGCGATCAGGTTCCCGGTGTGTTTGCTGCAGAGACCTGCCTGCTCAGCGCTACCGTGGATGGTACCCCGGTGATATTCGATGGTATCCCGATAGAGCGAGTGCAGTCACCGCTATTCACGTACCTGGGCGATAACGAAGCCTTAGCGGATGGGTTCTGGGTGCTTTCACCCAAGCTGAAACGCGGTGAACATACCCTCAGTTTTAGCGGCGGTTTGTGCCAGTTCGGTAGCAACATCAGCGTCTTCGAAGTTGATGTTACCTACAGCTTTACTGTCCGTTGATCGAAATGTGGGGCACACCCCCAGATCGCGTGACTGCCGGTGTGCTCTGCAACTGCCAGCCGGCCTTGAATCGAGGCTCAACTGTGCGTCGATCCACCTCGCCAGGTCGTGGTCAGGAGATGGTGAGTCAGAGATAGGGCACATTCCCACAACTTGATGGCGCCGCAGCGCCGGCAAAACGCGCTTCAATCCAGGGGAAAATAACCGCTGCAACGCCTTGGGGATCTTCATAAGGTACTCTGTGGCCCGTATCAAACCATTCGAGCTGTATTGCCATACCTGTCCTTTCACAGGTTTCCTCTACCCACGAAACCACGAGTTCCGACGGCAGCAGCTCGTCTGTGCGACCGTTAAGCATCAACAGTGGCGACGCCCCCGGCTTCAGCCCGGGGATGGAGTCCTTATAGTCGACATCGACTGTTGCTTTGGGCAACGGCGCTCCGGGGACAAACAGATCATAGCTATTATATGCACCGTAGGTAGTGATCAATCCGTCGACGCAGATGGTATCGAGCGCCGCTGAAGATCGAATACCCTCGTCGGTTAACCATAGCGACAGAGGCGACTCCACCGGGCCGTACGCCGCCCTCTGGGCCAGTGCCATCATCACCACATACCCTTTATACCTGGTCTGTTGCAGGAAAGTCAGTAGTTTGGCTGACTCGTCCGTCACCCCGGCGCCCGATCCAATCGTGCCCAGAACGTTTAATTCCGGTGCATAGCTGGCTGCGGTTTCGTTAGCTAGGATCACCGCGTGCCCTCCCTGGGAGTGGCCGAACAGGATCAGCTTGTTTCCGGCACCGGCGAAACGCCGGGCCGCGCGGGCTGAATCCAGCAGGCTGTATGACTGGCTGGGGCCTACCAGGTACTGATGTAAACCGGGTGTGCCGAGGCCCTCATAGTCAGTGGCCGCCACCGCATAACCGCGGGCCAAAAAATCCTCCAGCAGGGCAATAGTTTCTCTGGGGTTTGAGCGTTGAGTTGGCGCGCAGTGATCTGCCAGCCCGGTAGTGCCATGGCCAAACACGATCAGAGGAAAACCTTCGCCAGGTCGCAAACCATCGGGCACGCCAAGCCAACCGGACACGGCGACCGGTGTGCCATTGGTGGATTGCGAGCGGTAGAGTATTTGCCAGATGCGGCCATTTTCTACTGATGCCAGCTGTTTGGCCCAGATGACATCGCCATTTTCGCCCGGCAAGGGCGAGGGCGGACGGTAGAAATCCAATCCTGCGGGAGCCGTCTCGATAAGCGTACTTTTCTTGAATACCGGCATAAGATAGAACGTTTCGTCTGATGCAATAATGGCTTCAATTCCCGCGTTTCCAGCGGTACCCACAGTCGATATAACACACGTTCGGTCGGCAGAATCCCCGCATAAGAAATCCTCTCCTTTATTCCACCTTACGAAGTACCAGCCTGTCTTGGGGACAGCAGTGAAGGTCTCAGAGAAATTTGTATCATTCACCGCAACAATACAAATTGTACCTTCCGCGCAGGTGCCCGAACCAACCGATTCCACTTCGCCGCCTTCCACTACCATTACCGCGACTCTACAACCCGCAACCAGCGCGATTACGAAAAGAATGACTACAACGTTGAATAGGGGAAGCATGCCCCATTTCTCCCTTCAAATCCCATCTTATACACATATAAAATATAAGGTAATAATGGGTATGACGTCATTGATAATTATCAACTGAGGCATTTTTTCTGGAGTTGGCAATGAAATTGCCGTAGCCAGAGCGAATTCTGCGGAAAAAGTGCCGTGCAAACTGAATGCTCAGTGGGGCCGGTAAGCTCCCCGGGCGCTTCGGTTTATATGCGGGCACCGTGATAACTTTGGCTTTGACCTCAAGCATGTTGGCAAGCGTTTAAGCGTGAAACAATTATGCAGGGGGAAATAATTTTAGACTGTCTTGTCGGGATGACAGGCGGGTGTAAGCGGTGGAATGTGTGGAGTTAGGAGTATGAAATATCGGCTTTTGGTTTCCAGTCTATCAAAACCCCGAGTAGCTCGGGGTAAAGTTTCGTCGCTCGATCCAGCTAAAACCGAAAGTACTGCAAAACGAAACACGCTGAAACTACCCATTATTGATCGCAGCAACAGCTTGCCTGTCTTCCAAATTGTTTGACCTGCCACATGCACATGCCGCTTAAACCACCTATGGAAACTAACATTAGGGCACCTCTGATCAATTCGGTAATGCTTCAGCGGAGCCTCTGGCGTACATTGGCAAGGCGCGCCGCGAAGGTCAAGGCTGGTTGTCCTTGACGAGTGGTGCAAGCGGATGGCCGCCCCCTTGTCCAATGTGCGCCAGAGGCCCGCCCTGCGGGGCTTTGCGTCGCGTTTGTCTACTGCGTTACAGTCGTTTGAAAGGCAGCCAGCCTTCCTGCACGACTGCGCCTTGTGGCCAAACCCGACGCAAAGCCTGAAGCGTCACCGAATTAATCAGAGATGCCTTAGGTACAATGTTTTTTGTAGGTATCGCAGTGTTTTCCAAAGCATTCCGTTGGGCGTGTGATGCGAGTAGGTTTAATAAAATTGTGCGCAGAGTAATCATCATGCTAATACGATTTCAAGCAGCTCACACCGTGGTCCTTTTGGCTGTCGTTGGGGTGCGCGGTATTGTTTACTCGAAAAACATCAGCCACGTTTGCAGATGCAGGCACCGGCCTCTCTACAGCAGGGGCAGCCAGTATGTACCTCATGACTTATCTTCTGACGGCCAAACCCCCACGGGAAACGGTTGCTCCTCCGAGTTATAGGTTAGGAACAGCATAATCTGATACTGATAGCGGCTGAGCTGGTGACCGAAGGTGAGCAGGTTGCCGTTGGTTTGACCGGTGAAGAGTACGTTGAGGAACTGGAAGATCACCACCGCGCCCATGACGAACTTGGCGATGCCGAGACAGAAGGCAAAGATCAGCATCATCAAGCCGCGGCGCCAGACGCTCTTGTTTTCGTAAGGCTTGTTACTCGTGTCATTCATCGTTCGGTTCCTTGTGCAGTGCGTTGGTTAGGTCAATGTTGTGCCGGTGACCGTGCCCGGGAAAGCCGTTTTTGAACCAGTCCGCTGAGCACCGGCCTGAATTCAGCGCTGGAATTTTGTCCACCGATAAAGACTCTCCGCCAGGGCCAGGTAATCGGGATGCTCAGGGGTGATAAAGCCATGACGTAGCAGAAAATGAATGATGACCAGATCGCAGTTCATTTTGAACTCCATGGTTTCACTGACGAGGTCCGCCACCTTGGCCAACGGCCACAGGTAAAACTCCTCGACTTCATCGTCATTGCAGCGAGGCACAAAATCCCGAGGCAGTTCGAGATCGTAGCAGTACATGACATCCGGTTTCAGGCCACGCCTGGTCTCGACGCAGTAGGCGATGGCCCCCACCGGACGCGCCTGCATCGCCAGATCAGCCGGGATCGTCGCCTCCTCCCAGCACTCCTTGATCAGATTCTCTTGAATCCCGATACCGTTGGGTAGCCCACCGGCCACCATATTATCCAGTTTGCCGGGAAAGGTGCTCTTGTTGTGGGCGCGCCTGCTCACCCACATTTTCAGATCGTTGCCATCGCGCACGAACCCGTTCAGGTGCTGACCGAAGGCACGGATGCCGAAATACGGTGCGCAGGCCCTGTCCAGTAAAAAGACGGCCTCACCCCGACCCGCCGGGGTCACCGGGTACATTTCACCGTGGCTCCGGTCGATGATGCCTTGCTCCACCAGAGCCCCGGTGACCTCGGCTACCGCCGCGGTGCGCGCGCTGAAATTGTCCAGCGCCGGGTGCATATCGACGGATTCCGCTGAAACCAGAAAAACCCGGGGCCACGCCGCCAGGTGTTCGGCAAACCCCTTTCTTATCCAGCCCACACCCGTGCCCGCCACCCGTAAGGGGATAAACCCGTCGAGGTCAGCGTTGTTACAGGCCTTGATTCGATCCAGATAGGACATACCCGTATTGTACCCGTTGAAATTCCATTAGTAACTTGTGGCGGTAAATAGCCGGTGTCTGCCCAGTCCAACGCTTAAAAGCCTTGGTGAAGTTACGGTGGTCGGAAAACCCCAGGAGAAAGCAGATGTCGGTTAGCGATAATCACCGCAGGCCATAAAAGCTTCGATTGCCTCGCCCGCTGCAGCTGTGTGCAGATGAAATACCACTTCCATCGTGCTGCCTTTACCCGAGGTGGATTCCATGCCTGCTACCTTGCTTGCCACTGCACTGAAGAAGCAGAGTCGCCGGATAGCGTCGCCGCTATCGCGTGCTGCCAACTGCCACAGGTGAGTTATATTTCCATACCTGCTCGCTCTATAGCGTTGGCAGTCATTGTCGTCATTCCACCAGAGGCTGGCGCTTGTTGACCAGTTCGAACTTGCGCTGACACAATACAATATTGGTAACTATAACATGTCAGGAATAGCCAATAATTTTAGAAAAAGTGGGTGGGTTAACGGCTGGCAGTTGGGCAAGACTGGTGCTTGCTGGACTGTTGTTCACGCTGTTGAACGGCTGCGGTAAATCCGCTCAGGAGCCGGGTGCAAATAGCGGGGGATTTACTGCGCGATCCTCCTCTACATTGTCTGGCAATCAGGAGTTGGCTAAGGGTTTGCCTCGGGATGACGGCAGAGATTTTTGCAAGGGCCTACGAGAAACGCTGACGTCGGACGAGCTGGAACTGGACGGAAGTGTGATTCAGTTGCTGGGTTTTTACATTATTTGAAACGCCTAATGCAGAATTCAATATTGTAATACCCTGGAAAAAAGCACAGAAAAATGAACAGTACTTTCGGACTCTGGCCTAGCCTGATAATGACAGCTGTCGCTGCGGTGATGGCCGGCGGGTGTTCCGATTCTATCAATAGCAACAGCGCTTATAGCGATTTTTCAGCGCCGCCCAGCGATTGCCTATGGGTAGGCCCGTATGTAAAGGATAACGAAGGTTTCAATTTCGCCTACCCCGATAGCAGCGCTATCTATTGGGGTGCCGTTTACCGCTTGCCGGAAGAGGGCGCTTACATCACCCTGGAAGCCGATTTTCCTTTTTCCCGCTACATATCCTACAACAGTTATAATGCAGACACCTCGCCGGCGAAGGCTTTGACTGACCGTGACATCGTGCCCGAGCTTGGGTCCATCAATCCCTTCGTGGACGGTAACGCGCGCAACGATTCCGCTCGACGCTATGTGGTCAGCGTACTACCCGGTGAGCCACAGAAGGGAAAAGCCAATACGCTCTATGACGCAGCGGAGTCCGTGGGGGGTGAGGCTTCCTTGCTCTGCCGCAATTATGTGCCCAATGACGGAAGCGACCTGACCGGTGACGTGGGTCTACCGCGTGTGACTTTACACCTCGCCGATGGCAGCACCCTGCAGGGAGATCAAGCTTGTGAGGCGCTGTCGGTAGGTACTGAGCCCCCGGGGATACCGGTGGTGCCCGCAGATATCTATCAGAGTCAGCGCGACGACTATGAGCCGGCTGTTGCCGGCGGATGACTTTGATGAGGCTATCCAGAATACCAGTACGGCCGGTGATGAAGCGCTGGGTTGTAATCCCTATCTGGCAATACCTTATGGAAATATGTAGATAGGCGGCAAAACGATGTCCCGCTACAAAATGAAACAGCGTGTCATTCACACAGGCGCCACCGGAGTGGGTACGCGTAAGCATATCTTTTTGCACGCTCTTATCGAAGCTCATTATGTAAAGCGCCAATGGCCGTGGTCGGGCATTTACGTAGGCAATGGCTTGGTCCACTTTTTCAGTCGCTTGACGGTGTGGTTGATCTGGTTGATACAGGGCAAGACTTCCAGCATCAGCGTTTCTTCTTTGGCACGGGTGCCAAAGTCTTGTTGCAGAGCCGCTATGAATTCATGTTGATAATCAAGGATTGCCTTTTTCAATTTTTTAGCTTGGCAATTCTGTCTTCCGCTGAGGGATAGGGTGCCGCTTGATAAGCTGAGCGTTGTTTCTAAAAATATTTTGACCTGTGCGGAGTGTCACTGCGTTGCGATCAGGCTGGTTCATTTGGAAAAAGCAAATTCCTGCCGTCAAAGTTGCAACGGCCCCACGGACTTATTTCACGAAGCCGAAACCTTGAGACTCCGAGCCGCTTGCTAGGGATCCACCGTGATACTGACCCAGGGGTACGGTGTATAGTCAGGGCCAAAATAGCTGCTACTGGAATGAATGTCGGTCGATAACGGCGACCCATCCCGCAACGTGCCCTGAATGAAATATTCGGCAATAGTCACGGATTCGTTTTCAATCGTTTCACTCAGTAAGTCAAGCTTGAGGTTGCCGTAAAACACAAGTTTTGCAGGACCCCAACTGTAGAGGTATATATCCCCGCTGAAAAGTCCGCCACTGATTGCAATCTCCAATCCGAGGTATTCGGCGGTTATAGCGACTTTTCCAAGAAGCGTGCCGCCAATTACGTTGCAGCACCAGAATGTGGCTTTGCTGTATTCACCGGTAAAACTGAAGTACACAGATTTGCGCAGCAGATGTCCGCCTTCCAGTGGCTGGGGGTTTAAAAAGCCGCCGGCGGCATCCAATTGGTAGCTGTATACGGCCACGGGCTCGGGGGTGGCGGTGCGGTTTTTGCAAACACAGCAACCAGTGGTGACATGGTTTGTAGCCAGCCAAACTTCACCGCATCGGCGGGTATATCGAACGCGCACTCATTACCACTGTCGCTACAGTGGCTGTAATTCAACCATTGCTAAAATTCCCAACCATCCCGCGGTACGGCGTGGTAGGTCTCGTCATACTCGTGCACCACCAGGTTTTTGCTACAGCTTTCTGCGCCCGCCAGGTAGTCTTCGTAATAGCAATTGCGCGTGCCGGTAGCCGACAGCACATCGCCTTCGCCGACAATTTCGATGGGATGACTGCAGCCGTAAGCCAAGCTGAGAAGCGTTGCCAACGCAATAGCCTTTAGAGCGTTCATAGGATTCCCTTTGTTCGCCTTTTCCATTTAGCACCGCACCTTGGCCGGCTCTTAAAAGCCAAGGCCATTGGCTGCGGCAAAAAATATATCTCCTCTACATACCTTGAGCTTTTTTCGTTTGTTTAGTTATGATTTTTATCGATGTCGGGTGAAATAGTATGGGGATTAAAGGTGTGTATCGTTGCTTGTCGGCATGGGGTTGCTTGACGTTCGCCGCACGCCCCAAGCCTTCAGTTTTTTTAAGTTCTGGCGATGGCAAGGGGCCACCATGTCGGTAGCTGGCGCCCTCATGAAAATTAAGACGTACATCCCGGGTTTGTGTGGTTACACCGCATACTTTATAATCCGGCCCCTTCCCGACGGTCAGTCCGGGGAGCCCATCACACTGCAATCACAGATTGGAATCGATATGAGCATAATCCGCTGGCTTTTAGGTGCACTCATCCTGTTTTTTAACTGGGTATTCACTCCCAAGGGTATCGTGCGTGATACCGACGCCCAGGCTCAAGTCGATGCTCAAACCCAAAAATTGGCCCTGTACCAATACAAGGCCTGTCCTTTTTGCGTCAAAGTGCGCCGCGAGATGAAGCGCCAGTCGCTGAACATCGACACGCGGGATGCCAAGCGCGAGGACAGGAGCCGGGAGGAATTGCTGCAAGGTGGCGGCGTGCTCAAGGTGCCCTGCCTGCGAATTGAGGATGATCAGGGTAAAGTGAGCTGGATGTATGATTCGTCGGAGATTATCGACTACCTCAACGGTCGCTTTATGGCTAACACCAGCCCGGCTTGAATGTCTGGGCCCGTAGTCCCTATGACAGCCTCTCCCCGGGATCATAGTAGAGCAGTAAGGTGATGATGCCGGTCTTCACGCCGCCATCACATCATCAGGGCTCCGTGCCGCAGTGTGCACCTCCTCAATACCCATGGCGTATACCAAAACATCCAAGACGACGTTGAATCAGAAATAGCTATTGTCCATAGGTGGCACGCCGGGAACGGCTTGCAGCAAAGTTTGCAAGCCAAGGTCGGGGTAAGTATTGCCATAGCCCAATGCCAAGCTCATTACTAACGACCCTCATTGTCTTTGGTCTTAGGCTGGCGCAAACCGAACTCTCAGCGGCGCCGAAAAACTGTTGCCGGCATCGATACACGCTACCCGCCTGAGTGCTGGTGTTATGATACTGTCCGGACTTACCCTATTCGCAGCCCAAGCTAAAACGTGGTAGTTAATCGAGGGGCGGGTACCCGTTTCACACGCTGCGTTTAATGGCGGCAAGTCTACAGCGCCCGCTTGCAAATACCTGGCAAGGCCAGGTTTTAGGGCACTGACTTTTTATCAGGATCAATTGCAAGCCGGATACGTTCGAACACGCGCTACCTGATTGACAGCAAACTAGACTTGCCGATACTTTATCCGAGGTATTTCTCCAAACCTTGAGGTGGCAATATGAACGGACCGCGCATCAAACCCATCGATCCTCCCTATTCTTTGGATATGCAGCGGAGCTTTGAGAAACTCATGGGAGATCAGCCACCACTGCTTTTATTTCGGACCGTTGCCAGAAATCCCCGAGTACTGCAACGAATGATGGCGGGTGGCCTTCTGGACAAAGGCAGTATTTCAATTCGTAGTCGCGAACTTATCATTCTTCGCACCACCGCGAAGTGCGGCGCAGAATATGAGTGGGGCGTTCATGTTGCTGCCTTTGGTGGCAAAGCTGAATGGACAAAGGAACAGATCTATTCAAGTGTTCATGGCGGAGCAGAAGATGATTGCTGGAATGAGGAAGACCAGCTTGTTATTCGCCTGTCCGACCAACTTCATCGCGACGCAAATATTGATGAGCATTTATGGAACGATTTGTCGGGCTATTTCAATGAAGAGCAATTGGTGGAGTTAGTGATGTTGGCAGGGCTCTATCATGCGGTGTCATTCATGGTTAACGTGACTGGCGTTCAGCATGAAACATTCGCACCGCTTTTCCCGGGTCAGGCCTAGATCCCGACAATCCGCGGGAAAAGTGTCGTGCGCTTCGGCTTACAAAATGATGGCCTCGAAGATACCGAGAATCTGCCCGCGCCGAAGCCATGAGACAGTGTTATCGAAAGCGATTATCCACCTGTGCAAGCGCATGCATGCCGCTTGCTCAGGTGAAAGTATTGTAGGCGAGGCGCTGGATCAGCGGCTGATGTCAACCAAAACGCGTCCCCGTACCTTGCCCTCAAGCAGTTCGCCAGCCACTGCTATGGCTTCACTGAGACCGATCTCATGACTCAGCATTTCCAGCTTGGAAGCGTCGAGGTCACGTGCCAGTCGCTGCCATGCCTCAAGCCGCTCGGCTCGTGGGCACATGACACTGTCGATGCCTGCCAGGGTTACGCCACGCAGAATAAAGGGGGCTACCGAGCTCGGAAAATCCATGCCACCCGCGAGCCCGCAAGCGGCCACTACTCCGCGGTACTTCATCGTGGAGCAGATATTGGCCAGGGTATGGCTACCGACCACATCAACGGCGCCCGCCCAGCGTTCCTTGGCAATCGGCTTTGCGGGTGAAGTGAACTCGGATCGCTCCAGTACTTCAGAAGCTCCCAGGCCCTTGATGTAGTCGAACTCTTCCGGGCGACCGCTGACACCCACTACGGTATAACCCAGCTTCGCCAGCAAGGACACGGCCACACTTCCCACACCTCCGGCCGCACCAGTCACCAGGACTTCGCCCTTGTCCGGCGTCACCCCGTGGCGTTCAAGCGCCATCACGCACAACATTGCAGTAAAGCCGGCGGTGCCGATCGCCATCGCCTGGGTTGGGCTGAAGGCGTCCGGCAGCGGTACCAGCCACTCACTCTTCAGGCGCGCTTTCTCGGCGAGGCCACCGGGATGCACTTCGCCAACGCCCCAGCCGGTATGGACGACGGTATCACCGACCTTGTAATCCGCGCTGTCGCTGTGCTCGACGGTGCCGACCAGATCTATTCCTGGAATCATCGGAAAACGTCTTACCACCGGCCCTTTACCGGTAATCGCCAGGGCGTCTTTGTAGTTGAGTGTGGAATAGGCCACATCGATAGTCACATCGCCGTCATGCAGAATGGCTTCGTCGATGTCCTTCAGTTGCGCGTGATAACCGGCGTCGTCCTTCTCGATCAATATGCCTTTGAACATGTCATTGAGCTCCTGTTATTAGACCGATCGACCATCGATCGGCGAAAAAATTACCGCTTGAGACCGGCAAAAAATGCTTCAGAAAATATATCGAGGGGCCTGGCGCTAAGCTCAAGCTTGGCCCGCAGTACTGCCCCCTCCCAGCCGATCCAGAAAAATGTGGCCAGGCCCATGCAATCCGCGGCGGGGCTTATTGTTCCCTCCGCCCGCGCAGTTTCGATACAACGTGCCAGGCGCGATTCCCAGTCGGCGAACACCGCCGCGAGTTGTTCCCGGTATGCCTCGGGCAGGGCGGACATCTCCTGGCCCAGGTTGCCGATCACACAGCCGCGACGAAATCCATGTCGCTGCATACCAGTGCGCGCATCGGCAACGAAATTGGCGATACGCTCCAGTGCGGGGAACGACTCATCAAGCAAGCAATGATCCAGCTTGCGCGCGAAATAATCCGCATAGGTCTCGATCACTTCGACCCCGAATGCCTCCTTGCTGCCGAAGTAGTGATAGAAGGAGCCCTTGGGTACACCTACGCGGCGCAGGATTTCGTCGATGCCGGTGGCGGTGAACCCCTTCTCTGTCAGTACCTCTACCCCGGCACGCAGCAACGCTGTTCGCGTCTCGTGCTGGCCACCGATTTGTTTCGGGGGACGTCCGCGGCTTTTCTTCTGGGTAATCGCAGTGCTCATGGGGCGAATAATAGACCGATCGTCTAATTAATTCAAGCGTGAATAGAAAGTGCAGGGGTATAGGCGGGGCTCTGTCCGGTCCATTTTTTTAAAAGCCGGCCTTAGTGCTCTTCGCAATTGGTTCTTCAGTTGTGATTGGATACTGAACACGCGGCAGGGGGCTATCACTAGAGTAAACCGGCATGCCGCGAAATACTGCCATAAACAGGGCTGTAATGATCAAAAGTGCCCTAGAAAGAAGCCGCCTTCAGGCACATATAGTCGTCGGCATCCTGGTGCCTGAGGTTTGCCAGCAAGGTGTCGGTTCGGGTCAGGATCCGATGAAAGAAAAACTTTCCTGTTGCCAGTTTTGCCTCGGCGAATTCCGGGTTTTGCGGCTTCAGGTCAAGCGCTGCATCCATCATTCTGATCCACAGGTAACCGTAGGTGATGTAACCCAGCAGTTGCAAAAATTCCGTCGCAGACGCCGCGATATTCACCGGTGATTTTTCACCGGCCCTGATGATTTCGTCAGCTAATGACAAGGTGCCTTCCACAAGCTGCGATAGCTTTGCAATATAGGGGCTCAGGCTGACTCTACTGTCACCTTCAATAGCCTCAAGCGTCGCAACAACATCGTCAAAATACAGCCGCAGCCATTCGCCTTTATTGGCGAACACTTTCCTCTGCATTAAATCGAGGGCCTGGATGCCATTGGTGCCTTCATAGATTTGGGCGATTCGAACATCCCTTACGAGTTGCTCCTGGCCCCACTCGCGAACATAGCCATGGCCGCCAAACACCTGCTGGCCATGTATGGTATTTTCAAGCCCAAGGTCGGTAAAAAAGGCTTTGGCCACCGGGGTTAACAGGCCAACAAGGCTCTCGGCTCTGCGCTTCTCAGCGGCGCTTTCAGCGTACTTGCACTTGTCGAGCAACATGCCCAGATAAACCGCCATCGCCCGACCTGCTTCTATGGTCGACTTCATGGTTAACAACATGCGCCGGACGTCCGGGTGGGCAAGAATAGGTGTCAGGTTTGCGGGTGGTTGAGCACCCTTGCCCTGCAGCCTTTCCCGGGAATAACCAACAGCGTTTTGGTAGGACATCTCGGAGCAGCCAATCCCCTGGATGCCGATGGAGAGTCGCTCGTAGTTCATCATGGTAAACATGCTCTGCAAGCCGTAGTTGAGCTCCCCTATCAGGTGGCCCCTGGCATTGTCAAAGTTCAGTACGCAGGTGGCGGAACCCTTGATGCCCATTTTGTGCTCGATGGATCCACAGCTAACACCGTTTCCCGGGCCGATAGAGCCGTCGCTGTTGACCTCGAATTTCGGTACCAGAAATAATGAAATGCCCCGTGACCCGGCAGGTGCATCTGGCAGTTTGGCTATTACCAGGTGCGCAATATTGTCGGTCAGGTCCTGGTCGCCGCCGGTAATAAATATTTTGGTGCCCGTCACGGCATAGGAGCCGTCGTCCAGAGGCACGGCTTTGGTGCGAATAAGCCCCAGGTCGCTGCCGGCGTGGGGCTCGGTCAGGCACATGGTACCGGCCCATTCACCGGAGTACATTTTTGGCAGGTAGATTTGCTTCAGTGTTTCACTGGCATGGGCGTTTATCGCCAGCGCCGCGCCCGCTGTCAAATACGGATACAGGGCGAAGGAGCTGTTTGCGCCATAGAGCATTTCTTCAGTCAGGACGGAGAATGATTTGGGCATTCCCAGTCCCCCGTATGCCGGATCTCCAGAAATGCCCGGCCAGCCGCCCTCGCAGAATATCTTGTATGCAGCAGGAAATTCGCTGGGTGTTTTTACCTGTCCGTCCAGCCATTGCGCGCCTTCTTCATCGCCACTGCGGTTGGTGGGCGAAACGCATTCACCGCTAACCTTGGCGGCTTCTTCCAGCATCGCATCCGCGATATCCCTGTCTATCTGCTCGGATAGCTGGGGAGTCTCGGCCCAGAACTGATCGACCTTCAGTGTGTTATAGAGCACAAACTGCATGTCGGTGATGGGGGCGCGGTAGTTTTGCATCAGAGTCTCCTGTTCGTTGCTAACTTCGCAAACATAACAACTAGTGGCCAAGGGGAAGGTGGATTATGACAAAAAAGCTAGATTTAACGCAATATAGAGGCTAAGTTAAGATGCGGAGATGCAAATATATTTGCAAAAAATAGTGCAACGTTGCAAAGGTTGCAAAGTTGCAAACGATGGGTGATGGTCAATGAGCAAGCGAAAACGCAAGTTGTTTCTCGGCGCGAAAATACGCCGCTTCAGGGAGACCCAGAAACTTACCCAGGCCAGCCTCGCCACCCAATTGGAAATCTCCCCCAGCTATCTCAACCAGATCGAAAATGACCAGCGCCCCTTGACCGTCCCTGTGCTGCTGAAGCTGGGCAGCATTTTTAATGTCGATCTCGCCTCATTTTCTGAGGAGGAGGACGACAGGCTGATCAGCGAGCTGAGCGAAAGCCTGCAAGACCCGGTCTTTAAAGCGGCCCACGTCGACCTGCAGGACTTGAAAGTTATTGTCAATCAAGCTCCCGGTTTTGCCCGTAACTACCTCGTGCTGTATCGGTCGTACCTGCAGGCCATCCAGAACTATGCTGGCCTGGCCCAGGATATGACGGGTGATGAAGCGGTGCGCACCATCGAAGGGCCGCAGTTTCCCTACGAGGAAGTACGCGAATTTTTCCACTACAACAGCAACTATTTTGACGGTCTGGATCATGCGGCTGAAACCCTGTTCGAAAAGGCGGGATTGAGCTTCGGCGGCGGTGTCGGGCAACTGATTGATTACCTGGAGGCTGAACACAAGGTTGCCGTGATTCTGGATGTGGAAGATGAGAGGCTGCGCCACTACACCCCGAATAGCAAAACATTAACCTTGTCGAAACTGCTTTCGGGTAGGCAAAGAGTGTTCCAGGTAGCCCACCAGATTTGTCTGTTGGAACAACGGGATACCCTGGACCGCCTCATTGGCGACGCAGGGTTTGCAAGCCCGGCTTCAGCGGGCCTTTGCAGGGTTGGGCTGGCCAATTACTTTGCCGGCGCCCTGTTGATGCCATACCGCGGCTTTCTCGAAAAGGCCCGCCAGGAACGCTACGACATTGAGCGCTTGCAAATTATATTCAACGTCAGCTTTGAACAAATCTGCCACCGTTTGAGCACCCTGCAGCGACCCGGGGCAGGCGGCATTCCCTTTTATTTTTTGCGGGTGGATGCGGCTGGAAATATCTCTAAAAGACAAAGCGCCTCAAGTTTTCATTTTGCCCGTGTTGGTGGCGCCTGCCCGCTATGGAATGTGCATGAAGCCTTTGCCCAGCCAGGGAAGATTCTGCGCCAGGTCGCGCAAATGCCCGACGGAAAATCCTATTTTTGTATCGCTCGCACGGTCAGTCGAACCGAGGGTGGTTACCTGGTGCCACAAAAGAATTTTGCGGTCGCGCTGGGCTGCGAAATACAACATGCATCCAAGCTGATTTATTCCGTGGGGATCGATCTCTCAGACAAAGAAGCGGCGGTACCTATTGGTGTCAGTTGCAGGGTTTGCGAGCGACCCAATTGTCCTCAACGGGCATTTCCTCCGATTGGCAAAGTCATCCAGGTCAACGAAAACGAACGCGATTTTCTGCCCTACCGGTTTAGCACCGAATAAAAGCGTAGGGTAAGCAGTTCAGTGGGCAAGCAAAGCGAGGGACGGTATGTCCAATTTGAAAAACAAGGTAGCGATTATCACCGGAGCGGCTTCAGGCATCGGCCTGGCCTGTGCGCGCCGCTACGCGGCGGAAGGCGCCATAGTGGTGGGCCTCGACAGAAACCTGACTGAAGAATGGGCGTCGGTGGAGGCACTCGCTCCCCAGTGCCGCTTCCACCAGCTGGATGTCACCGATGGGGCTGCGCAGCAAGCCGTGGCTGAGGAGACTGCGCGCAGCTTTGGCAGCATTGATATTCTGCTGACGGCGGCCGGTGTCGGCGCTGGCGGGCCAGTGGGTATGCTGGAGGAAGCCAGCTGGGATCGGGTGATCGATATCAACCTCAAGGGCACCTTCCTGTCGATTAAAGCGGTGCTGAAAACCATGAGCGCGCAACGCTCGGGCAGCATAATCACCATAGCCAGTGTCGAGGGGCTCAATGGGACCGAGGGCGGCAGTGCTTACAACGCCTCCAAGGGGGGTGTGGTATTGCTGAGTAAAAACGTGGCGATCGACTATGGGCGCATGGGTATTCGTTGCAATGCCATTTGTCCCGGCTTTATCGACACGCCATTGCTGAATGATGTAATGGGGCTGATGCCGGAGTTCAAGGCCGATGTGGTGCGCGAAACCAAGGTCGGGCGTCTCGGCACGCCGGAGGAGATCGCCGGCGCGGCCTATTTTCTGGCCTCAGACGATGCCAGCTATGTGACAGGTCATACCCTGGTGGTTGACGGTGGTTATACCGCCGGCCATAGTCACGGGATTGTCCAGCTGATGGGCCTGGTGTAACTATTCGATCAGCAAATCCATCGGGCTTTTACCAACGCGCAGGCTTTCCAGGCGGAGCATGGCGGCTTTATTTTCGAGGAAGCGGGGCCGCAGCGTAGGAGGCTTCAATACGCCGCGCAGCAGTAATTCGCGAATCACAGGAATGTGCTCGAATGCCAGCTTGCCAACCAGCAGCGGGGAGATGTCGCCGTCGTGTTTAAAATAGTCGAGCACTTTAATCAGGCCTTCGAGATAGACCGCGTCTTTGGTCAGCCCGCCGCCGCGATAGACCCGCACTACCACGGTATAGGCGGTGCGTGCTTGCATTTGATATTGCTCGGTCAATAGCTGGTAGGTCTGCGCAAACAACATTCCGCGGCTCATGGCATCGACCGCCACCACGCGGGCGGCGAGCAAGCGCAACCTCCCGGGCGTCAGTCCGCCCATTAAATATTCAGCCAGCACCGCGAGCCCCTCCTGCAGCCCGTCATACCCCGCCAGACCTACCTGAAGCAGGCGCAGGGGTTGTGCCTTGCCGTTGTAGTAGGTCACCAGGTGAACCCCAATTTCGTGTTCCAGCAAGGCAGCGGCGCGTCTTTTCGGGATGGAGGTATTACGGCCGATCAACAAATTACCACTCGCGGCGAGCAGGCCCGAATAGAGGTCGCCCCGGACTGAGGCAGTGGCGACAAATTCCGTCGATTGGGCGCGATAGTAGGCGATTTCCCGGCTTGCGCGCCTGGCAAATGCCCGGGCGTCAAGCTGGTCACTGGCGTTAGTGTCAGTGCGTTCTGCTGGCGTCAACTGTTCGAGGATGGTGAGCGAGGTCTGCAACAGCGGTGCGCTCACGCGCCCGAACACCTGTTGGCTGCCGGCGAGAAAACGGTCGCTGTCGATATCGGCGAGCATGGTGATCTGGCGATCCAGTTCATCCTGCGTGTCGCGCAGCAGATTGCCCAGGGTCGGATCCTCGACGGCTTCTGTGCGAATTTTCAGCAGCCGTCTTTTCAGCAGCAGCGGATCGCTTGCCAGGGGCCGATAGTCAAACTTCGGGTTGGTTTCATAGCCACTGTCCTGAAACTCCAGCCAGGACTGTTCTGCATTCACCGGGGTGACCTGAAGTAGAAAGTTGAACTGGCGGCTGACATCGGCTAACTGTCGATCAACACTCCACACCGTGCGAGACAGTTTTTTTCGTCCCAGCGAATAAAAATGTTCCGGTCTCACCCGGGTTTGATTCAGTGCGTAAGCGAAAAATGTCTTCTTTAGCACTGTGCTAAGGCTTAGCTGCAGGCTTTGCAGGATACTGGCGTAGACATCACCGCTCGCCGGATCGCGGTAGATTGGCCGAATCTCCAGGCCGATAACATGCGCCCTAAGCTGGGCGGCTTCTTTGTGACTCAGCAACGGTTTCATAGCTGGCGGGTTGGGAGGGGAATGCAAATCGATGCTCAACTCTGCCTGCTGGCGTTGCAGGCAAAGTCTTTGCAAGGCGAATTCCAGCGCGGCGACAGCTTCCAGTGGATAGTGGGGGTGGTTGGTTTTGATGCAGAAGCCCGGCCGGGGCAAGGCCAACTCCTTGCTGGTTTTATCCTTGCCGGCAAGCGATTTTGGTTCCTGTGCGGACCAGATTTCCAGAATCAGGAAGCCCCCGAAGTGATCCGCGCAGAGTTGGGCAATGCGACGAATCAAGGGTCTGAGTCCACGCCTCACCTGGGCGTTTCCGGGCGCGCTGAGGAAGGCGGCTTCGGTGGTAACGAAGCGCTGGGTTCCGGCGTCCGCGCGCCGCGGGTCTTGACGGTAGACACACAGGAACGGCACCAGTCGGTCGAAATTAATCACCACGCCACCTGGCAGGGTGGCGTGTACAGACCTGGCCTGGGCAAGATCACTGCAGATCTTGTCGATTAAAGAGGGGGGAATCCCTCGATTGTTGGTGTCAGTGTCGGCTGGTTGCATGTTGGGAACTATAACTCAGCGGGTTGCATAAGGCATTCGGGCTCAATGCTGCTTCATTCAGGCGCGCTTCTGAATATAAAAATTATGACTTCCATGCCGGGTCGCGCGGTCGACCGGTCCCTGCACGCTCAGTATGGGCTTATGGCGAATGCGCTCACCTGTTTGTTCCACAGCGAGGCGGGGGATAGTATCACCGCGACGGTGCAGAACCAGCCATCTCATCATCTGCTTTCTGGCCCGGTGGCCCGGTGGCCCGGTGGCCCGGTGGCCCGCTGGCCCGCTGGCCAAGCGGTTTCTTCGCTTTATCTTTAATAACCTACGAATTGTAGGAGTATTGATTTTCTGCCCTGTTGACGTTTATGCTGCAGCAAAGCAGGCTTGCATGAATACGGTGCATGATAATGAAAATAATCAAATACTGCGTGGCGGGTATTGTGGCACTACTTCTGGTCGCCGTCCTTGCTGGTTTGCTTTACCTGCAATTTGCCGATCTCAACCGCCACAAGCCTGCCATCGAAGCGCAGCTGTCGCTGCTGCTGGCGCGCGAAATTCGGATCGCCGGCGAGCTGCAACTGGAACTATTCCCCGCCGTTTTCATTCTGGTTGAAAAGCTGAGCATCGCCAATGCTGCCTGGGGATCGGAGCCGGATATGGCCGAGATTGGAAGGCTGTCGGCGCGCATAAAATTCTGGTCGCTGCTGGCAAGCCCGCTGCACCTAACGGATTTCCATGTCAGTGATGTCAAGGTGCTGGTCGAATCCAATGCCGAGGGTAACTCCAACTGGGACTTTAAGCCGGCCGATGCTGCTGCTGTTGCCGGCAAGTCCAGTACCGGGGCAGGGGATTGGAGAGGGCTGATCCTGGACCACGCCGACGTCAGCAAGGTCAGGCTGGTCAAGCGTCAGGCTCAGACTGCGGATCGCGTGTTGCACCTCGACATTGCCACCCTGGATACGGCTGCGGATGGCGCGATAACGATGCAGGTCGACGGCCATGCCCTCGACCTGGGGTTGCAACTTGTGGGACACAGCACCGCACCGGGGGCGCTGAAAGATAGTGCGCCGAAGGGGTTTAGCGTCGCAGGCCATTGGGGCGATTTGAAACTGCAATTGGAGGGTAGCCGGCACGCCCTCGGCAACTTTGAGCGGGCCCATCTCAGAGCAAAGCTGACGACTGACAAGGTGAAAAGCGTCAGCGCAGCTCTCGGCTTGAGCTTGCCATTTAGCGGCCCACTGGATCTGGACGCAAGGCTTGAGCCCGGAAAAAAAATCAACTTGCGGGCAGCGGTAAACGCCATCGACGCCGACCTCAATTTCGAGTTAGGCAAACGAGCCATTGTCTTTGACGGCACTGTAACGCCGCTGGATAAACTGGGGGATTTGTTCGAGCTGACGGGACTGCCGCCGCAAGCACTGTCAATTTCAGGCACAGCCCGGCCAGGATCCGCGGCAATTGAGCTGAGCGATATTACGCTGAAGCTGGCCGACAATCGTTTGACTGTCGACGGCTCGCTAAGCAAAACGGATAAGCCATCGAAACTGCAATTGCAGGCCTCGGGAACGAGGCTGTCGCAACTACACCAGACTTTGCCTGAGCTTGACTATAAGTCCAGTGGCACAGTGAGCATTACCGCGAAGTCCATCGCCATTGCCGATCTGCAGGCAAGCTTTGGGGATAGCGACCTCAGTGGCTCTTTGCACCTGCAGCGGCAGAAACCTATGTTGCTCAAAGCTGAGCTGCAGTCGAGGCTGCTCGATCTGCAACCCTTTCAAGCCAAACGTGCGGCAGAGGCCAAAGCCCGGGCCGCGGTTGAATCGCCCCCCCCAAAGAAAAAGAGCCGCTATTTGTTGAGTGAAGAGCCGCTGCCGCTGGACTCATTGGCCGCCATTGATGCCGACGTCAAAATTCGCATAGAACAACTACTGAGCCAGCAATCTCCTCTGTCAAGATTCAAGCTTGACGCCGCGCTGCAGCAGGGAGACTTGCAGGCGCAGATCAATTTTGTGGGCGTCAATAACGGCAGAGCCGCCAATACTATTCGGCTAAGCACCTCGGGATCGCTACCGACGGTCGATATCATGCTGCAAGGCGAAAACATGCGACTTAACCTTGCCGGCGCCGAGGTGAGCGATTATGCTCGCTTGCCGCCGACCGATATCACCGTCAAACTTACCTCCAGGGGCAACAGTGCCCACACCCTGGCAGCCAGGGCGAATGGCATGATGGTCGTCAGCCAGGGACGAGGTCGGGTGACCAGTGGGTTTCTCGACATATTTTCCAGTGATCTGTTGATGCAGCTTGTATCCGCTCTCAATCCATTATCCAAGACTGCTGGTCAGACCGACTGGGAGTGCAGCATATACCGGCTTAACGTGATAGACGGGCTGGCTGATATAGCGGCATTATATGCGCAGACCAAAAAGGTCAAGGTCGTCGGCGGTGGCAGCATTGACTTCAATACTGAACAGTTGAATATCGAATTTAAGACCCAGCCCCGCGAGGGCGTTGGCGTCAGCGCCGATATGTTTGTCACCCCTTTCGTTGCGCTTAAAGGTACCCTCGCCAAACCGCAACTGGGTCTTAATCAGAAAGGCGTATTGCTAACCGGTGGCACCGCCATAGCAACGGGAGGGATCTCTTTGTTATGGAAAGCGGCGGCAGACCGTGCCGCCGGAGCGGTGGATAGCTGCGACGACTATAAGGCAGAATTTGCCCAGCACCCGCCACTGCCCAAACCATAATCCGGTTGTGGCAGCTGTTAAATCACGACCAGCTATCAGTGCACAGTATTTCCGCAACCGGTTTGCCCGCTTTTTACCCCAGCAACAGCGCAATAATCAGAATCACGGCTGCGGCTAACAGCAGAACGGTGATGATGGGTGCGGGCACGGGAACGAAGTGAACATCGACGCGTGATTTGCTGCCGGGCACCAATATCACGGCCAGCACTGCAGGCGCCAGGCCGGCGATCAGTCCGGTCACGTTCCACCAAAGCCAGGATACCTCGGGCAGCCAGGTCCACAGAGCCAGGTTGACCAGTAGTCCGCTGACAAAACCCAGCAGCGCGATCCGCTGCCCCACGCCCGGGATCAACAGTGCCACGGCAAACAGCGCCAGCAGCGGCCCATTTGCCATCGACCCCACCTTGTTAATCGCTTCCAGCACCGTAGGTGCAATGCGCTCGACTTCAAAGGAAAAGCCGACCGCAAACACGCCCCAGCCAAGGGTAACCATTTTTGACAACAGGAACAGGCGTTGCTCTGAAGAGTGCGTACAGCGCGACAAAAAATCTTCCACGGTACTGGCCGACAGGCTATTTAGCGCCGAGTCGATGGACGACATAGCGGCCGCAAACAAGCCGACAATAGCCAGCCCTGCCAATCCTGGCGCGAACTCAGCAGCGACAAAGGCCGGGAATACAAGATTGAGATTGGGGTTGCCGGCCTCGGTCTTTGGCAGGCTGCTGATAAAACTGCCGTGATCAAGCGCATAGGCAGCCAGGCCCAAACCGACCACGCAGTAAGCGAAGACCAATGGAAATCGCATCACACCATTCAAAACCAGTACCCTGCGGGTGGCGCGTTCATCGCGGGCAGCGAGCAGTCGCTGCGCCTGGCTTTGATCGCAGCCGTAATAGGCCATGTACAGGAAAAAGCCGCCGAACAGCATGGGCCAGAAACCATAGTTATTGCCGTTCAGGCCCCAGTCGTTCATCAACGCCGGGGTGCGATCCGACAGGCTGTCCAGGTGTGTCAGCAGTGGCGGGTAAAGCCAGGCCAGGGCCACGGCCACCGCAGCGGTCAGCAACAACATTTGAATTACATCGGATACCACCACCGCGCGCATACCACCAAGCACATCGTAGGCAATGGTGATTCCCATCAGGATCATAACTGCAGAGGTATAAGACAGGCCGGTGACCAGGCTCACCACCGAGCCCACGCCGTATACGGTCACCCCCGTGGCGACACCGCGAAACAACAGGAAGCAAGCGCTGGCCAGCAATCGACTTTGCCGGCCCAGGCGAATCTCCAGGTATTCGTAGATCGAAATCACGCCGCTGCGGCGAATGGGTATAAAAAGTGCGCATAGCGCCAGCATGGCCAGTGGGACCGCCAGTTCATATTGCAACCACAGCATGCCGCCTCCAGCGACGAAACCAACGAACGCGGGTGCACCGAGTAAGCTGTTAGTCGAACACTGGGTCGCAATTACCGAAGTTGCCAACGCCCAACTCGGCAAGCCGTTGCCACCCAGGTAGTAGTCTGCGCGGGAGTGTTGCCCACGCCCCAGATATACCGCCAGCAGCAGCATGCCCATCAGGTAGGATGCGATAACGACCCAATCGAGAGTCCCGAGGTAAGAGCCCATAGGTTCAACTTACACGATTTCATGGTGACAACACAGCCTTTACACGGTGGTTGCAGGGTAGGGTGCTTACCGGCCTGGTGTGCCATTGTTTTAAACTGGACGGGAGTCGACACGGCGTCGGCCTATGCACCGGTTTATTGCCTCGCGTTCGATGCACCAGGGTCGAGGCTGCCGATATCCGTCGAGGGCAAATCCAGCGTGCCATCTGTGTTGAGCAGGGTCACGCTGCCGGTGTCACCATCGAGGCGCACCCGGTCACCCGTTTGAATGAGGCGCGTCGCTTGCCGGGTGTTGACCACACAGGGTAAGCCATACTCTCTCGCTATGACTGCGCCGTGGGATACAGAGCTACCCAGGTCAGTAACCAGGCCGCCGATCAGGCTAAAATAGGGCGTCCAGCCAATATCGGTAATGGGTGTGACGAGTATTTCTCCCGGCTCCAGTGCCGCGGCTTGTTCCAGCTTGTGGGCAACCCTTGCTGTTCCTTCTACTACGCCGCGGGATGCCGGCCGGCCCTGCAGCACGCCATCGGCAATGTCTATCGATTGCGGTTCCAGCGGTTGCGGCAGGCCTACGGAAATTTCCGGGAACTCAAACTTCTGCTGATAATCCAGCGCCCTGCGACGGGCCTGGGCATGCTCAACAGCCGCCGCGTCGGGACTGGCGATAAACCCGGACAATTCGTCGGTACTGAAGAAAAACACCAGGTCGGCGTCGGGCAATATGTCCTCGGCTGCCATCTGTTCTCCGAGGTAACGAAACGCCTGCTTGAAGCGGTGCGCCAGTGCCACCAGCTGTGACTTGGTATGTTCACGGCGACGGATGGCCTTATGTGCTTTGGGTAGAATCCAGCGCAGGCCGCGACCAAGGGTAGACCATTGGATGTCTTCGCCGTGCAGTTGCCGGTGTCCTGCGGCTTAGCAAACGGGCATGGACCGCCGCTTGCATACTCTGGATCAAGGGCCTCGGGTCATCCCTCCAGGACGGGTCGCGCATACACAGTTCGCGATAGCCGCGGTGCCCATGGCGGTTGAGAAAGTCATCAAACTGTTGTGCCAGATCTGAGCTCTCAGCCAACCACGCCTCGGCTTCCTCGGCGCTAGCCTGCTGAAACCGGTGTTTTACGCCCGGGTGCAAGGCCAGCTGATCGAGCAAGGTATCCAGCTGTTCCAGCATCAGGGCGCTTTCCACTCCACTGGCGCCCGCCAGCAGGCGAACCGCTTCGGCCTGTTCGGTGATGGTGCTGTCGTTGGATTTACCTGACACCATATTCTCGACCATGGCACAGAGAAAGCCCGATAGTGCGGAGGACTGGATGTGTACCGCCATGCAGTGGTCAAAGAACCATGATTTCCCGGCTATCTCGCTCCACATAGCGGCACTGCCCGGCTTCTTGTCAATACGGAATTGGTCCAGCGTCGGGCCAAAGCCTTGCACCACGCCCGGGGCTGCGAGGCAGTAGCGCAGCAGCTTTACGGTATTGAGCGCCCGGCGCCAGGTGGGCAGCGGCGCCAGCTCTTTGAGCTCCGGCACTCTGCGTCCGCAGAGTGTCTGCGCGGTCTGGTCGGCACTGGAGCCCAGGACCGCGGCCGACATCACCAGGTTTCCCGTCATGTTGAGAAATAGATGACCGTAGGCCGAGGCGGTGACCTGCCAGCGCGGGTCGATGCTGGCGCGGGCGCCCACCGCTACCTGCATATGTTGCAGGCCGTAGTCGATACCCCAGCCGGTAAAGGACTGGGTTAGCGGACACACCGCACCGGGCATCATTTCGCTGACGTTACTGATGGTCAGTACATCATCCGGTCGAGGCAGGGTTGAATCAAACTCGTTGAGATCGGCGGGCAAAGTGGTGATTGGCCTTGCCTGCAACCAGAACAAACCCCCCGCCTGATCGATGGCCCATTCCAAATCCAGTGGCTGCCCCTCGTATTCGGCGGCGGCCCTGGCCTGCTGTGCAATTTCAGCTATTTGCAGGTCACTCAACAGAAAGGTATCACCCACCTTATGTCGGCGGACGATATCTTGCGCGCGATTCACGGCGTAGTGATCTGGCGTAGCCTCGCCACTGACCAGGGCCTCTCCCAGGCCGGCTACGGCATCGATGATCAACAAATCGCGCCGGGCACTGACCGGGTCGGCGGTGAACACCACGCCGGCGACGCGGGCCTCGACCATGCGCTGTACCACCACGTTCATGGCCCCCATGGACATGGCCCCCATGGACATGGCCCGCCATGGACATGGCCCCCATGGAGGGATGGTCATCATGGGGGCCATGTCCACAGCGCCATGGTTGACCTGGTACTGCCTGGCGCGGTCGCTGGCGGCCGACGCCACGCAGTGATCAATGGCCCGCCGCAGCTGAGTGGCATCCGCGACATTCAGCACTGTGTCGTACTGTCCGGCATAGGACGCATCAGCGCCATCCTCCCCCAGCGCTGATGAACGCACCGCTACCTTGCTCCCCCCAAGGGCAAGATAATGCTGATCCAGATCGTCAGGATAAGTGCCCGACTGCGCGTCCCGAATGACAAAGCCCGGCGGCACCGCCAGCCCCATGGCCATCAGGCGCGCCAGGCCATAGGCTTTGCCACCTGCAGTAGGGTCACTGACATGCTGCAGGCTGATGATGTCCCCGCTCAAGCGGTCTTACTCCCTGTGCCGGTGTAGTCCCGCTCATAGTAAATTTAAAGTCCAAAGGAATGGATTAAAGATTGGAAGGGTGGGGGCTGATAGGCCGGGCAGGAAGTGATGCCGGGAGTTAGGGTGGCAGAGGACAGGGAGGCCACCTCGAATACCGGCGAAGGCCTTAGGCTATCGGCTCAAGACGCAATCGCCGGGGCCCGGTCGCGGCTGCTTCCGCAGCCGATATCTGTCCGGGGACCGCAGGTCAATAGTCCTCCCAAGGCCAAATGGAGCCTCGGCTCACGGCGCCAACACGGTGATGTCTATGGTGCAGTTGATCGCCAGCCGCTGGCCTGACGAACCCGCTTGCTCCATCAGTTCAGCGAGCTTGGCCTTGGTCTCTGTCAACTGCTCGATCCGCTTGCGGCCGACAGCGTCGGATTCGCCCCTTTCTCTGCGGCTCCAGTTGTGGGTTTGGTGAAAGCTGATTTTGTTATTGATCAGGGTCATGAGCACTTCGTTGGCTTCATCGGGATAAAATTCGCCGCTGATCAAAAGATATTTCTGCGCCTCTGCTTCCTCTGTCATCGTATTCTCCTGCCGCTTTTTCTATAGAAATCTACCATCGGTGCCTCGGGCCTTTATTCCTGCCAGGCGCGCCATTGACCGCCCTTATATGTCTCCGCCAGCTCTTCGTCAAGGCGCACCAGGTAAAGCCACTGGTTTTCTACCAGCTGCCTGACATGGGCATGTTGATTAAGCACTGCATCGATAGCCTGTCGGGGCGCCTCGATAAACACTGTCAGACGCAGCGGTGTGTGGCGCCAGCGGGTGCCGTCGTGGAGCGATTGCATGGGCAGGCCAATGCGCAGATCTCCGCCATTGCCTTCGAACACCCCGAGGCGGCCGCCGACGACATTGTGCAGGGTTTTATTGCCGCTGCCGAAGCGCCGGTTGTCAACGGTGGAGGCGAAGTACTGCATGTTGATCCAATGCGTGACAATCATCGGCGCGGTCATGATCAGCTCAAGCAAAGTACCTTGCGGGTCGCGTCGGTAGTCGTAGTCATGCAGGAAACTGCGACCTTCAAGGTTGACGTCACGGGTTCTGGCCCTCGGGGCAACGACAAAGGCCGCGTTGTTGACCAGACCCCACTCAGGCCGGGTCTGCGCCCAGTCGTTGGCACGCTCCCGTACGGCGCGCAGCAGTGCATCGGGCTTATCGCGCATTGTCTGCAAGCCCAGCGCCGGAGACCGTTCCTGTCGAGCGGCCTGGCCTGCCGCGTCAAGCTGGGCCCTCAATTGGGCAAGTTCGGCGCTATGGCTGGATGGAACCCGTGCGAGATCATAAAGCTGCACCTCGTCGGTGGTGGTGTTGTGCAGCCCCGCGACAAACAACGTATTGTCGGGTATCTCGGTGCCGGCTTCACGCAGCTGTTGGCGCACCGCTGTATCGTTCAGCAATCCAGCCAGTGCCCTGGCGTTCACTTCGCCTGTCTGGCCGCAGCAGGCGCCGCAGTCAAGGCCCGCACGCTGCGGGTTATTGCGGGTCTGGCTGCCGTGACCGATCAACAGTACCAGAGGCGCAAGACCATCGCTAAGACCCATCCCGCCCAGTACCTGGGCCGCGAGGGCTGCCTGTTTCGCGACACCGCCAGCGGTTTTCTTATCCAGGGTAGGGCGTATTGCAGCGGCGCTGGCAGCGCTCAGCCCGCTGGCGTTTGCAGCGGGCATGGTTGCCGTGTCTGGCCGGGTGCGCCGCACCAGTTTGCCGAGGTAGCCCAGCCCCAGGGTTTCCACCAGGGTGAAGGCTGATAGCGGTACCGACTGGAACAGGCGCCAGCCCATGTTGCCCTGCAATTTACGCTCACGTTCGCGGCAAATATGCTGGTCGCTTGCGCTGCTGCCGGTGCTGTCCGAGATATCCAGCGCCGGCGCCAGCAAGCCGGGCAATTGGGGTCGGGTGGCGCTGGTTCCCAATGGTGTATAGCTGATGGGCAGCCCGAAGAAGCCGGCAAAGCCCAGGGTCTGGATGGCGGGTGATTGGGCTTCGAGGTGGCGCCGAAAAACCTCTGATCGTACATCGATACAGAACGCGGCCTGCACTTTCACCGCTGCCGCTGGCTGCTGGTTTGGCGACCCCGCCAGCTTGCGCACCAGAGCGTTCTGGTAACTGATTTCCTGGGCTCGCTGCCACACCGCTCGTGGCTGTGGTGAATCATTATGGGCACTGCTGAAATGGTTCTGCCAGTCAGCCCGCCAGCGCTTCCATACTGAACCGTCCTGCCGCTCGCCATCGTCCAGCAGGCACTCCCAGGCAAGGCGGATCGCCAGCAAATCCACCAGGGTGTGATCGTCACTGCCGGCGAGCCGCGCTTGCCAGCGAAGATAGGCGCACCAGGCGGCCCAGCCGCTGACTCGCATTATCACCGCTTGCAGATATTCAGACCATTGACCGGCCGGCACCTCCAGCTGGGTTAGTGCCGCTTCAATTTGCAGCTCCGGTTGCTGCAGCAGCTTACCGGCCTTGGTGGCAATCCAGGGCGCTTTCATTAACAGGCTGATACTGTGGTCCCTGGTCAGGGCGCGGCGCCAGCTCTCAAACAGCGGGTGCGCCTGGTCCGGTCGCCAGTCCGCCTGTTCACGATCAAAATAGGCGGCGCAGAATTGGGCCACCTGGTGGGTGAGGGCATCACACCAGGCCGGTTGGTGATGCAGGTCTCGCTGACTGTCCAGGGTATCGCTGAGCAGCGGTGCGGGAGCCGGCTCGGCATGCTCTGTGTTCAGTGCCTGGATCAATTGTTGCGGTGACATCGGCGTGGCCATTTCGAGCACCGCCTGGTCCAGGCTCGCGGGACTGATCTCCCCGCGCTGCCAGGCATCCCGGTAACAGGACAGCGGCAGGCTGAGGCTTGAGCCGGCAATTTTTTCGAGGCTGTTTCTGGCTTCATCAAAAGCCTGGTGAATTCGTCCCCAGTACGGGTTGACCGCTATCATCCTGTCGAGGGGCCAGGTCGGTGCAATACTGTCGGTGGCTGACGCGATAGCCGCCATCACCGAGTCATCGGCCAGTAATTCTGGCAGCGCGGATGCATTCACAGTGTGTCTCCTTGTTGCGCGGGGTTGCGGTTTACCAGGGTTCGCGCCTGCAACGGGCTCAGCCTGGCGGGCCAGAGCTTGAAGGTCAGTCGGGTAAAGGTTTCATCGAGATAGAAGCCGCAGTACGCCCAGGGGTAGAGGGTTTCGGCGAGCCGCCCCTGGGGGTAGCGGCGCAGCCAGACCTGGGTGGCGTACAGGGCGCCAAAGCTCAGCATTACCCAGACTAACAGCGCTGGTGCGGCTGCGCTTGCGGTGGGCGCCAGCCCGGCAAACAGGGCGTGCCACAGCAGGTAGAGTTGGGTCAGCCCCACTACCCGGGCGCCGCCACGCAGCAGTGCGCTCAACCCGGCGCCCTGTTCGAGCCAGAGCAAGGGTGCCAGCCCTAGCGCAACAATGGCCAGGGCGACCGCAGGCACCGTAAAATCGGGCAGCAAGGCACGCCAGATGCCGGCGGACCCGGCAACCAGCATGCCGCTGATCAGCGCGGCTCCCAGGTGCCAGGGAAGGGCTCGAGCCGTACCCGGGTTGATGAAGAGATCGTGACTGCGCGCCGTTTCAACCCTGTCGCCGGCACTGAGGAACGCGTGTGCCTTGTACAAGGAGTGCGCCACCAAGTGCAGCAGTGCCAGTTCGTAAAGGCCCAGCCCCACCTCTAACAACATAAAGCCCATCTGGGCACAGGTAGACCAGGCCAGTCGCACCTTGATGCTGATGCGGGTCATCATCACCAGGCTCGCCAGCACCGCGGTGACACTGCCGGTAAGCACCAGCAAGGTCTGTGCCGCCGGGGCCAGCGAGATCAGCTCTGCCATCCGGATCAGCACAAACCCGCCGATATTCACAATCCCGGCATGCAGCAGGGCCGACACCGGCGTCGGTGCTTCCATCACCTGTATTAACCAGCCGTGCAGCGGTAGTTGGGCAGATTTGAGGATGGCGGCAAGTGCAAACAGTGCCGCAGCCCAGTGCAGGCCGACCGGTAGCGTTTCGAGTCTGTTGATACTGGCGTTCAAGCCCGCCAGGGTGAGGGAGTCGCTTGCCTGGTACACCAGCACCAGGGCTATCACCAGGCAGAGGTCTGCGAGACGGCTGGCGATAAACTTTTTATGCGCGACAATCTGGGCGGCCTTGCGCTCCTGGTAGTGGGTCAGCAAGAAATGCAGCCCGATACTGGTGGCGGTCCAGGCCAGCACAATCACCAGCAGGTGTTGGCTGACCACCAGCAGATTGACCGCTGCCAGGGTGAACAACATGGCGCGTACAAAGCGTTCCTGGTTGGGTTCGCCGTCCAGGTAGCGAGCGGAGTAGCGGATGATTACCCAGCCCAGTAGCGACACCAGCAGGGCGCCGGTGAGGCCCAGCTTGTCGACACTGACAGCCGAAAATGATGTCCACAGCAGCGTGCCGGCGGCCACTAGCACGGTAATAATCAGGCCGAGCGTGCCGCTGGCGAGGGCGACCTTCCAGGCTTGCCCCGGCCGCCAAAGTGTCAGTGCGAAGCCCACCGCGTAAAGTGTTGGCACTATCCATCCACCGAAAAACGCTGTCACCTGTAATGTCTCCTGGAAGTCGTGGCCGGCTGATTGATGCATCATGCAATATCCAAATACCTTTTAAAAATATATACTTTAGATATTATTGTTCTGTTAAAGAGAACGAAATATGCGCGGCCTGAATTTTCATCATTTGTACTATTTCTGGGTGGTCGCCAAAGAAGGCCACCTGACCCGTGCGGCCGCGCAGCTGCATGTGTCCCAGTCGGCGCTTTCCTCACAAATCCGCCTGCTGCAGGAGCAACTGGGGCAAGAGTTGTTCAGCCGCGAAGGGCGCAAGCTGCGATTGACCGAAGTCGGTCAGGTGGTGCTGGAATACGCCGAGAGTATTTTCAATCTGGGCAGCGAATTGCTGGCACTCACCGAAAGTGGCGAATTGCAAACCCTGCAGCGCCTGCGTATTGGTTCGGTTGCTACCCTGTCGCGTAACTTTCTGGAAAACTTCCTGCGCCCGGTGCTGGGCGAGGCCGAGGTCAGGCTGCTGATCCGCTCTGCCAGCCTCGAGGAGTTATTGGAGCAGTTGAAGGTGCATAAGCTGGACCTGATTCTGTCTAACCGGGCAGTGGCATCTGACTCATCGACGCCCTGGCGCTGCCAGCAAATTGCGCAGCAAAGCGTCAGTATCGTCGGTCCGCCCGGGAAACAGGCCGCGCAGTTTCGCTTTCCCCGGGATCTTGGCAAGATGAAGCTGCTTTTGCCAGGGCCAAGTAGCGATATTCGCAGCCAATTTGACTTGCTGTGCGGGCAACTGGGGGTTGAAGTGGACCCCTACGCGGAGGTTGAGGATATGGCGACGCTGCGTTTGATGGCGCGGGACGCAGGAGGCCTGGCTGTGCTTCCGGAAGTTGTGGTGCAGGACGAACTGCAAAGCGGGCGCTTGCAAATTTACTGTGTGCTGGACACTGTGGTTGAGCGTTTTTTTGCTATTACCGCAAAGCGGCACTTTGAGCTGGTAGCGCTGAAAGCGCTGCTGGAACAATCGCAGGAAATCGTTCGGCCTGCGACTTGAGAGGGAGTCGGGTGTAATCACTCGAGCTTGGTGTGGCAGCGGTTTCCGGGCTACTCAAGATGCAGGCAGAGAGAAACTTTGCCGTCGTTTACCCTGATGGAATGCAGGTATTTTCGCACCAGGGCCTGTTTTATGTCAGCGGTATTGAGCTGGTAGATACGCACGTCCGATATCACCGAGCTGATGATATCCGGGTTCAGGAATTTTCGAATAAGATTGGGTGCGGGAATATTCTCGACGTAGGCACGAGCTTTGAGGTATTGCAGGTTCGGCTGACACAGGATGAACCATCCGCTATGGCGGTCGTAGTTAAGCTTGCCGACCAGCAGCCAGCGGGTGGCGGGCGTCATCGCCCCCAGTACTTTTGCACTGATCGATAGCTCCAATCCCATCAGGTCTTCACCGACATCCAGTCGTATATAGGGATCACTGAACTCCAGCGGTACCAGGCTTTCCCGGCGCAGCGGAAACTGGTTTTCCACTGCGCGCTGCAATTCAGCATGGCGCAATTCCACCGGCCTGCGTTTTAGTGCATCGTTAGCCAGATTCTTGGCTACGCGCTGTGCGTGCTGCGTCAATGTCGCCACGGTTCTCCTTGGTTTCCAGCTGAAATAAACAATCTATGCCAGGGCATTTCTGATCACGCGGTACTACCTCCGCGGAGCCTTTGGTGAGGAGCAGGCGCTTTTAAGCCACCAGCCTTACTGCATGACCAGGCTCTGGTAGGATATCACGGCGCACCAACAGTAGGCACGCCAGGTGAAGCCTTGAGGTGACATTGAATTTATCAGGTGTACCCTTCCAATAGCGGGTCCATATATGCCTTAATAGTTCTTTTGTATTTGTCCTGCTTGAAAAGCCAAACTAGCGTCCCAGCGCTGCGTTAACCCGTCGTTTGGCTTCGGGTTGTAATCCGCGCGGGGTCTCCCGAACCCTTCGTGCGGGCTTTGGCGTCGCAGGATCTGATTAACCGGAGCGGTCGCTGGCACGCGTCGATTCTGCCAAGGGGTTGCATGAAACCTGTTATTGAAAACGCTGTCTTACGAGTAGTGGTAGCGCGCGCTTTGCTTTTTGCGTTGGTGTGGTGGGCACTCAGCGATGGAAGCGCTCAATCCTGGTGGGTGGGTGCTCCTGCCGTTGTCCTTACCGTCATTGCCAGTGTCGCGCTTTTGGCGCCGGTACCCCTTGTCTGGTGGCAACTGCTTAAATTCGTCCCGGTGTTCCTGTGGCGCTCGTTGCAGGGTGGGGTGGATGTGGCCTGGCGGGCATTGGACCCGCGCATGCCCATAGCCCCCGAGATGATCGAATATCCGCTGCGGCTACCATCGGGCCTGCCGCAAGTGATGCTGATCAATATCATGAGCTTGTTGCCCGGCACCTTGAGCGCAGAACTGGAGGGGCAGGTATTGAAAATTCACGTGTTGGATGGGCGTGGGGATGTTTTGCCAGAGCTGGAAGCGCTGGAGCGCCGCGTCGCACGTATATCGGGTGTGACATTAACGCCTGACCAGAGAGGTGAATGAGATGCAAGGCTTCAAAAACATGCTGTGTGTGCTGGAACCGCAGGGCAGCCAGCTTTGGCAAGGGCTGTGGCTCTGGCGAGGAACAAGCAAGTGAGTCTGGCGATGGTCGATGTGATGCGACGCCTGATCTTCGGCATGGTTAAGCCGGTCGCGTTGGAAAACTGACCCACGTGCAGATCTTGTCTCTTGCTCTGGCGATTTTTCTCCTGTTGAACCTCGGGGCCGGAATGTGGCGGGTGTTGCGTGGGCCCACTGCCGCCGATCGCATGCTGGCGGCGCAGCTGTTCGGCACCACTGCGGTGGCGGTGTTGCTGTTGCTTGCCGAGACTTCGGGGGTAGCGGCGCTACGCGATGTGGCGCTGGTATTTGCCCTGTTGGCGGCGGTGACAGCGGTGGCTTTTGTGCGACTGGCGTGGACCGGTAAAGAGGATGACAATGGCATTGAGTGAATATTTTGTTGCCACACTGTTGCTCGCGGGAGGTCTGTTCTTTCTTGCAGGCACCCTCGGCTTGCTGCGCTTTCCCGATGTCTATACCCGGCTCCACGCCCTGACCAAAGCCGACAATGTGGGCCTGGGCCTTATCGTTACGGCTCTTTCGCTGCAATCGGCGTCCTGGTCGGTTGCCCTTAAGCTGGTGCTAATCTGGCTGTTGGTGTTAGTTGCCGGGGCCAGTGTGGCGCACCTGGTCGCCAGCAGTGCCGTGCGCAAGGGGATACCTGTATGGCGGCGCTGAGCCTGCTGCAAACTGGCTTCGACCTGCTGCTGGGCCTGGGTTTGTTATGGCTGGCGTGGCGTGCTCTCGCCTGTCCGGATCTGTTCAAGGCGGTGGTGCTGTTTGTCTCTTTCGGTCTATTGATGGCGCTGGCCTGGGTGCGCCTGGCCGCGCCGGATGTAGCGTTGGCAGAAGCCGCGATCGGTGCCGGGCTCACCGGCGCATTGCTGATGGCGGCGCTGGCGCGGCTGAGAGTACATTGACATGAACTGGAGTCGCTGGCTGATAATGCCTCCGATGCTGGCGCTGGCAGCCGGCCTCGGTTATGCCGTGCTGTCGTTACCGGAGCAGGCCCCGGGCCTGCAACTTGCGGTGGCCGAGCATCTGGACAAAAGCGGTGTTGTTAACCCGGTAACCGCAGTACTACTCAACTTTCGCGGCTACGACACCCTGCTGGAGATGGTGGTGTTGCTGCTGGCGTTGCTGGGTGTCTGGTCACTCGGGCCCCAATCAGCAGCTCGTCCGACTGTAAAACCCGACCTGATCCTCGATGCTCTCACTCGCCTGTTGGTGCCACTGATGATTTTGGTAGCGGCTTACCTGCTTTGGGCTGGTGCCCATGCGCCCGGTGGTGCGTTTCAGGCTGGGGCAGTGCTGGGAGCGGCGGGCGTACTGTTGCTTCTGTCAGCTTGGCGACCGCCGGCCAGGATGATGCAATGGCCGCTGCGAGTTGCACTGGTGGCGGGTGTGCTGACTTTTCTCGCAGTTGCGGTGCTCACGCTGCAAAGTACGGGTCAACTGCTGGAATATCCGCTGGCGCAGGCCGGAGCGCTGATTTTCATCATTGAGGCCGCGGCGACTGTCTCTATTGCGGTTGCACTTGCGGCATTGTTCCTGGCTGCCACCAACGCAGCTGAGGGTGAGCAATGAGCGTGGCGTTTATCTTTGCACTGGTCGGCGTCGGCTTGTTCAGTCTCGGCTTCCATGCCCTGGTTGTGCAGGCACATCTGTTGCGCAAGATCCTGGCACTCAATGTGATGGGCAGCGGTGTGTTCCTGGTCTTGGTCGCGTTGGCACGACGGGGCGGGGACCTGCCGCCCGATCCAGTGCCCCATGCGATGGTCATTACCGGCATCGTGGTGGCGGTCTCGGCCACAGCCCTGGGGCTCAGTTTAATGCTGAAAGTTGAAGCTGCCACCGGTCGGGCCGAGCTTCCCGGCCAGGACGGGGAATAGCGCGGATGGAGGCGGTGTTGGCGGCGATCCCCTGGGGACCCCTGTTGATCCTGTTGCCCCTGCTGGGCGGGATTTTTTGTTTCCTGCTGCCGCGCACGGCGAAGCTGCTTGGCTTGTTGACGGTGTCACTGGTGCTGTTGGCAGTGGCGGCCCTGGGTGCCGAGCTGATGCAGCACGGTGTTTATTACCAGGCAGTGGGTGGCTGGGGGGCACCGCTGGGTATCGATCTGCGTGCCGATGGCCTGAGCGTGGTGATGTTGGCTATGACGGCGCTGGTGGGATGCGGCGTCAGCCTTTACGGCAGCGCCTATTTTACGTTGCAGCAGGCGGAGCGTTTCTGGCCACTGTGGCTGTTTCTGCTCGGGGCGCTCAACGCCCTGTTCCTGTCGGGGGATTTGTTCAATCTTTACGTCACCCTGGAGATGATCGGGCTGGCCGCCGTTGCCTTGACGGCCTTGCAGGGCGGCCGCAGTGCCCTGGTGGGGGCGATGCGCTACCTGTTGGCAACCCTGTTGGGGTCGCTGGCTTACCTGATGGGCGTGGTGTTGCTCTATCACGGCTATGGCACGGTAGATCTTGCGTTGCTGGCCGAGCGTGTGGCACCGTCACCTGTGACCTGGGCGGCGCTGGGCCTGATGAGCGCTGGACTGGCTCTTAAGACCGCGCTGTTTCCACTCCATTTCTGGCTGCCACCGGCACACGCCAGCGCGCCGGCTCCGGTCAGCGCCGTGTTGTCGGCACTGGTGGTGAAGGCCTCGTTTTACATACTTCTGCGCCTGTGGCTGGAGATTTTTTCCACACTGTCGGGCGCTGTTGCGCAGGTGCTTGGTATGCTCGGTGTCGGGGCGATTGTCTGGGGTTCGTTACAGGCTCTGCAACAGACGCGGGTGAAACTGGTGGTTGCCTACTCAACCGTGGCACAAATCGGCTATCTGTTCCTGGCGTTTCCACTCGCCGCAGGTATGGGAGGCACCGCCTGGGTCGCAGCAGCTTACCTGGCGTTCAGTCATGCCCTGGCAAAGGCAGCCATGTTCCTGGCGGCGGGCAACTTTATGCAGTTTGGCGGCCATGATCGCATCGCCGGTCTCGATCGCGTGGTGCAACGCCTGCCGCTCAGTGCCGGTGCCTTCGGCCTGGCGGGTGTCAGTATTATGGGTTTGCCACCGAGTGGCGGATTCAACGGTAAATGGCTGTTGCTGGAGGCCGCCATCCTCCAGGGTCGCTGGGACCTGGTGGTCATTATGCTGGCCGGCGGGGTGATGGCTGCGGCCTATGTTTTCAAGGTGTTGGGCCATACCTTTACCCAGGCTGAAGTGCCGCACGAGGCCAAAGCCGTCCCGGCGCGGATGGAGTGGGCGGCGATGTTGTTAGCGAGCGGTGCCATTGTGGCCGGATTTTTGGCGGCGCCCTTTCTGGCGCTGCTGGCCGTCGGTGATCCCTTTGCTGGCAGCGGGGCAGGCCCATGAATTGGGATGCCTGGATACCTCTGCTGGTGGTGGCGAGTTCGTTGCTGCCCGGCTTGATTATCTTCGGTCTGGCGGAGGAGCGAGTGCGCCTGCGTACCGCGCTCAATTTGTTTGGTGCGGTGACCAAACTGGGGCTGGTCGGGGTGATGCTGTGGGGCGTTTTCCACGAGCATCATTACGAAACCCGGGTGGCCTTGCTGCCAGGCCTGGAGCTGGTTTTGCGAGCGGGGCCACTGGCGCTGTTATTTGTCGCACTCTCCAGCATATTGTGGTTACTGACCACTATCTACGCCATCGGCTACCTGGAAGGGGCGCCGCAGCGGAGCCGCTTCTTCGGCTTTTTCAGCCTCTGTGTGACCGCCACTGTTGGAGTTGCACTGGCCGGTAACTTGTTCACGTTCCTGATCTTTTACGAAATACTGACCCTCTCGACCTATCCCGCTGGTGGTGCATCGTGGCACCGAAGTGGCGCGACGGGCCGGGCAAACCTACCTGGCTTATACGGTATTTGGCGGTGCCCTGTTGCTGTTGGGTACGGTCTGGCTGTACACCCTGACGGGTAGCCTGGAGTTCACTCCACAGGGGCTTTGTCGATCAGTTGGGGCCGGAGCACAGGTCTTCGCTGATTATCATCTTCGTCCTGTTGATCGCTGGACTGGGGGTAAAAGCGGCGCTGGTGCCCTTGCACGGCTGGTTGCCCCAGGCCATGGTAGCGCCGGCTCCGGTGAGTGCCTTGTTGCACGCGGTAGCCGTGGTTAAAGCCGGTGCCTTCGGTATCGTGCGGGTGGTGTACGAGGTTTTTGGGGTGGAGTTTGCGGCCGGGCTGGGGGTGATGCAGCCATTGGCCTGGCTGGCGGCGTTTACCATTATCTACGGGTCTGTGCGGGCGCTGTTTCAGAACGACCTGAAGCGAAGGTTGGCGTTTTCGACCGTCAGCCAGGTGTCCTATATCGCACTGGGGGTCGCGATTGTCGGTCCCATCGCCAGTATCGGCGGTATTGTTCACCTGGTACACCAGGGGCTGATGAAGATCACCCTGTTTTTCTGTGCCGGCAACCTGGCGGAAACCCTGGGCGTGCACAAGATCAGTGAAATGAATGGCGCGGGCAGGCGCATGCCCTGGACCATGGCCGCGTTCACTGTCGGTGCCTTCGGTATGATCGGGGCACCGCCGACAGCGGGATTTATCAGCAAGTGGTATCTCGGCCAGGGAGCGCTGGAAGCAGGGCAGGGCTGGGTGATACTGGTGCTTGCCGGCAGCAGTCTGCTGAATGCTGCCTATTTTCTGCCCATATTGTATCGCGCGTGGTTTATGGCGCCGCCCGACAGATGGCCCCATGAACATGACTTCGGGCGCAAGGAGACAGCCCTGGCCTTGTTGGTGCCGCCGGTAGTGACGGCGCTGCTGGCTCTGGGCGCTGGTCTGATGGCGTCGCTCCCCTTCAGTGCTCTGGAGTGGGCGCGACTGGTGGCGCAACGGGAGTTTTACGGACCATGATCGAAACCGCATTAGGGCAGCTACTCTTGATAGCCCCGGTTTGGCCCCTGCTGCTGGCCCTTGCAGCGGCCTTTGCCGTTACCCGGCCGCTGGCTTTGGGTTTGTTGCCCTGGGCCGCATTGCCAGGATTGATAACAGCGCTGATGCCGGGCACCGAGCTGCAACTTGACGGGGTGATGCTGGGGTCTGCTCTGGTGCTGGATGCCACTGGCCGGGTGTTTCTGCTGCTGATTTCTGTGCTCTGGCTGGTGACGGGCTTAATTGCCAGGCCCCGGCTGCAGTCCGCTGACAGCGGTTCCCTGCCGATATTTCTACTGCTCGCCATGGCCGGCTGCCTCGGCATGGCACTCGCGGGTGACGCGCTGTTGTTCTTCGCTGCCGCTACCGTTGCCGGTTACGCTTTGTATGGTGTGCTGATGCAGGGTGCGGATGCGCCGACGCGCCAGGCTGGAACGGTGCTGGTGGTGTTGCTGGTGATAAGTGATCTGTTGGTTTTTGAAGTGTTGCTGCTGCTGGGGCATGTTGCAGGGGGGTTCGATTTTGGCGCCATGCGCGAGGCCTTCCTGGGCGCCGGGAATCGCGGTCTGTTGCTGGGTCTGCTGGTCGCCGGTTTCGGTATCAAGGTGGGTCTGGTGGGTTTGCATTTTTGGCTGGCTCCGATTTTTGTCAGCACCGGGGTGGCGTTCCGTGCCGCGCTGATCGCGTACATGTTTGGCGCCGGGTTGCTGGGTGGCCTGCGCTTACTGCCCCTCGGCGACTGGACTGCCCCGGGGGCTGCGGCAAGCTTGTGGTGGTTGACCTGGCTTACCCTGGCTTATGCCTGCCTGGTTGGAGCACTGCAGGCTCATTGCCGCTCGACCCTTGCTTATGCCGCCCTGGCCCTTGGCGGTTTATGGCTGGGGCTATTGAGCGCCTTGCTGGATCAGCCGCAGCTGTGGCTAGAGGCGGCAAACCCTCTGGCTGCCGTGGTTCTGCAGTCCGGGTTTGCACTGGCTGCGTTACTGCTGCTGGCAAGCGCCGGCGCTGCTACCGATGCGTTGCGGCCTGCTGCTTTGCGCTGGCTGGCGGTATTGTTATTAGCGGCGGCGCCAGCGGGTATCGTCGCGTTGATCCCTGACCCGGTGGCGGCGGCACCGATCTATGCTGCCATGGCGGTCATCGCCTTTCTCGCCGCCAGCAGTGTGTTGCGCAACACCACTGCAGTGAAGGTGCCAGGGAGCGTGAATACGCTATCTTCTGCGGAACTCGCGCAGCGGGATTTACAGTCGCCGACGAGCATGGCGATGGCTATGGGTCTGACCCTTGCGGCGGGGCTGGCGCTGGGGTACCAGCTCCCGGGCTGGTTATTGGCCCCAACCGCATTCGCTGGCTTGATGGTGCTGCTGCCCATGCTGCTGGCGATAGCGAGCGTAAAGTCAGGTATTAGCCGTTTGCCGTCACTACCGCCGGGTGATGTGCTGGTTTGTATCCGGCCCGGTCTAGCATGGGCTCGTCGTAGTGGTCAAACCCTGCTCGGTGGGTCCCTGGCGCAATGGCCTGACAATGCCCGGGCACTGGCGAGACGCCTGTGGATGGGCGCATCACGCGTACCACTCGGGCAATGGGAGTCGGCACTCAATCGTTGGCCAGGCGCTCTGGTACTGTTGCTGTTGCTGGGCTTGTTGCTTGCATGGATGGGGAGATTATAAGGCTCTCGGGTTTGCAAGGCGCCCCCAGCTGCCCGCTTGCCGGCATATCGATCCTGGAATCGCGACAGGTGCAGGCCCGGTCGCGGCGCGGATTTGCATTGCATGGCCAAGCGGCGTGGTTTCTCGAATCTATGCTTTAAGTCGTCAAAAATTGCGATAAAAGCAAATAAAACTCTATAAGTCGATATAATTTACGAATAAAAGAAATTTTTATGATTTAATCTATATCGTCATTAATAGCGAATAAATTCGCAATTCTGGCTATTTATCGTAATATATGTCGACTATGAAGATTTCACCTTTTCTCACTGATGATACCGTGCTTGCGGAACTGGGTCGGCGTATTGCCGCCCGCCGCATCGAATTGCAGTTAACCCAGGCCATGGTGGCCGAGCAGGCAGGCATCGCCAAGCGCACTCTGGAGCGGATGGAGGCCGGGCACTCTTCGCAACTGTCCAGTCTGGTTCGCGTGCTGCGGGTACTGGAGGCCCTGCCGGGACTGGAGGCCTTGATTCCAGAGGCCGGGCCCAGGCCGATGGACCTGCTGAAGCGCGCAGGCAAGGTACGACAACGCGCCTCGCGCAAGGCTGGCGACAAGTCGCCGGATGAGCCCTGGAGTTGGGGTGACAAGTCGTGAGTACGGTTGCCGAAGTCAGACTCTGGGGGAGGACGATTGGCGCCGTCTCGTTACCGGATCAAGAGCCGGTCGCGGCGTTCGAATACGATGCTGCTTTTGCTCGCAGCGGTATCCCGGTGGCGCCGCTCACCATGCCGCTGTCGCGCCAGGTGTATCGCTTTCCCGAGCTCTCGCGGCAGACTTTCCTGGGCTTGCCGGGCCTGCTGGCCGACTCCCTGCCCGACAAGTTTGGCAATGCCCTGATCGACGCCTGGCTGGCATCGCAGGGTCGACGGCCAGATTCATTCAACGCTGTCGAGCGGCTCTGCTATACCGGCCAACGCGGTATGGGGGCGCTGGAATTTGCACCGGCCATCGGCCCGGTAACCCGCCAGGCAACAGACATTGCGATCGACAAACTGGTTGCACTTGCATCCCGGGTGCTGAGCCATCGCAACAACTTGCAGACCTCGTTCGAAGACCAGGATAAGGCCGCCGCACTGCGGGATATTTTGCGGGTCGGTACCTCTGCCGGTGGCGCCAGGGCGAAAGCCGTTATCGCCTGGAACCCCGACACCCACGAAGTGCGATCCGGCCAGGTGAAAGCGGGCGATGGTTTCGAATACTGGTTGTTGAAATTTGATGGGGTCAGCGGCAACAAAGACAAGGAGTTGGAAGATCCCAGGGGGTACGGGGCGATCGAGTATGGGTACTACCTGATGGCGCGGGAGTGCGGTATCGAGATCAGCGAATGCCGCCTGCTTGAAGAGAACGGCCGGCGTCACTTTATGACCCGGCGCTTTGACCGCCTCCCCGGGGGTGAAAAGCTGCATATGCAATCCCTGTGTGCACTGGCGCATTTTGATTTCAATCTGGCGGGCGCCTACAGCTACGAACAGGCGCTGCTGGTGATACGGCAGTTGGGTCTGCCGATGCAGGCGATCGAACAGCAGTTTCGGCGCATGGCATTTAATATAGTGGCCCGCAACCAGGACGATCATGTCAAGAATATTGCGTTCCTGATGGACAAGTCCGGCCAATGGGCGCTGTCACCGGCGTTTGATATGGCCTACAGCTATAATCCTGCCGGCGCCTGGACCGCCAGTCACCAGATGACCATGAACGGCAAGCGTGAAGGCTTTACCCTCGATGATTTCAGGGCCTGTGCCAGGGCTGCGTCAATGAAGCGGGGTCGGGCCGAAATCATCCTGGGCGAAGTCCAGGCTGCGGTATCGAAATGGTCGTCATTTGCCCAGGCCGCCGGGGTGTCAGACGCGGTGCAGGAAAAAATACAGCAGAATCTGCTGTTACGACCCATGTAGCACTTTAAGCTGGGGCCTGGGCCAGTTGTGGGCAAGTGGTTATTGCTACACAGCGGATTCGTCCGGATACTATAGGTTTGGCATGCTGGATCCTATACAAGCGGGCTGGTAAAAATGCGACGCAAAAGAACGGTCGGGATTGTTGTTACAGCTTTCTATATTGCCGGTATCGTGTTGGCGCTGCACGCAGCACTGACGGCTCGTACACCTACAGGCGCGGTGGCATGGGGGGTCTCTCTGGTGACCATGCCGTTCATCGCCGTGCCCGCCTATGCTGTGTTAGGGCGCAATCAGTTTGAAGGTATGGCGGTTGCATTCGAGCAACGCTATGACGAAATCGAATCGCTGGTGCAAGGGTTCCGGCGTAGTCTCGATCCATGGCGCATTGCGCCCGGCGAGGTACCGTCCTGGTATCACGCGGTCCGCAAACTCTCAGATCTAGAATTCGTCGGCGGCAATGACGTTGAACTGCTGGTCAATGGCGAAGCCACCTTCGCCAGCATTCTCGAAGGGCTTGCTCTTGCTGAAAACTATATCCTGTTCCAATTCTACATGATTCACGATGACGGCCTTGGCCGACGGGTGAAAAGCGCGCTGAAGGAGCGAGCCCGGGCTGGGGTGCAGGTGCTGGTGCTCTACGACGAAGTAGGCAGCTCGGGATTACCCCGCTCCTATGTTGATGACATGAGGGCGGCAGGCATTGAGGTGAGTGCTTTCAGGCCGACACAGGGATGGCGCAACCGCTTCCAGCTGAATTTTCGCAACCACCGCAAAATGGTGGTGGTCGATGGAAGAGTGGCCTGGGTCGGAGGTCATAATGTGGGTGACGAATATCTGGGGCTGGACCCGGAATTCAGCCCCTGGCGCGATACGCATGTGCGTATTGAGGGGCCGGCCGCGCTACAAGTGCAGCTAACCATTGTTGCGGACTGGTATTGGGCAACGCGTGAGATTCCCGAGCTGAACTGGACTGCGCGGCGCAGTGCAGACGGCAACCAGGCGGTGATGATACTCCCTACCTCGCCAACGGGGCGGCTGGAGACTGCGAGCTTGTTTTTTGTCTCCGCGTTGAGTGCTGCCCGCGAACGTATCTGGCTCTCAGCGCCCTATTTTGTGCCGGACGAGGCGGTGATGAAGGCGCTCCAGCTTGCCGCTCTGCGGGGGGTCGATGTGCGTATTATTACGACGGGAAAGGGCGATAGCATGCCGGTCTATCTGGCGGCTTTTCACTATATGCACCAGCTTCGCGGTCTCGGCATACGTTTCTATGCTTATCATCCAGGCTTTCTTCACGAGAAGGTCATGCTGATTGATAATCAGGTATCGACCGTCGGCACGCATAATTTTGATAACCGCTCGTTCCGGCTTAACTTTGAAGTGGGCTCGGTAATCTTTGATGAAGCCTTTGCTGCCGAAATGGTGGCCATGCTGGAAGACGATTTTGCTCACGCCAGGCCGATCGACGTCGACAGCTGGGATAGCCAGCCGCTGTGGTGGCGAATCGCGGTGCGGCTTTCGCGATTAGCGGCTCCGGTGCTGTAGTGTAGATTGGCTGGAGATTTCGGGGCAGCGGTGATGGCGCGGCCTGATCTACGGCGCCATTCAACGTTGTTGCAGTAAGTCTCCGGTACAACTGGATCGATGAGTAACGCCGCTACAGCCGGTAGAATGGTCGCGTGGGGTCGGCAGTGCCTTAACCGGGTGGCAGCGCAACCAGTCGAATAATCAGTGTATCTGCGTCGGTACCGTGCAGTTGCATAAATTCGATGGCGGGTGCCCCGCGTTCGGGTTTGCTATGCAATACGTAGTAGCGGTCGAGGCAAAGGCTTGTGTGGTCTAGCCATAAGTGGTCCTTGGCATTTTCGAGCACTTCCAGCACCATCGCGAGGTTTGACGGCAATACTTTTTCGTCGGGCCCAAGCGCTGCCAGTTGTTGCTCGATCTTCTCCATTTTGCCCTGCAAACCGGCCTGCTCCTCCAGGCCATGCCCATGCTGATGGTGAAAGCCGCCACTGCGGGTCATCAGTCTGAGCTTGCTTTGCATCACCGCCCGATGAGCCTGTAACTCCTGGCGTTGCTGGCCCTGGCGGGCGATGCGCGACATTGCCACCAGCAGCAAGTGGTCGAATGCCCGGCGCTTCAGCAAATCCCGCGTCTCGGCTTCTATTCGTGCCGGCGCCATGAAACGCTGGTCATGAAAATCAACGCTTGTCTGGACGACGTCCTTGCGCATTTTGTCGTCAACCAGCGCCGTACCTATCGTCTTCTTTTGCGTGGTGTTGACCAGCAGCAGGGCGTTCACGGGTCCGGGATTGAGGGGGTTCAATTTGCGAAAACTCTTTAACTCGGTATCGTGCTCGACAATGCGCTGCAGCTGCTCAGCCGAGTAAAAAATCGCCGCCAGCGCGGGGTTACTGGCAAGGGTTTCGGCTTGCAGTGGCTCCGCCGCAGGTAACTCATCAACCAGTCTGATAACATACTGCACCGCTCGCGCCACCGGCCCGCGCAGCTTCCTGTCGTAGGCAGGCAACATTTTCAGGCGCGGGTCGGTGCCGTCTACCGCTCTTTCAACGGCTGCATCAAGCAGATCTTCCGGTAACCTGTCGGCTTTGGGCCTGGAGGGTTCAAAGATATTTTCAAACAGCTTGAACATAGCTTGCCTCGATAAAATCACGTGCGCTGGTCGACGTGGTGTTTACCTGTAAATGCCTTGCTTAGATACAGCGGCGGTGAACTGAAGGAAAACCACCCATTGTTTGACATAGTACATTGTGCGTTCGGGACTCTGAACTGTATTTTTGATCAGCGCCCGGATTCGCGTGACGAAGTCCCTTGGAGCTGTATCTCGGTAGCGATATACCCTAAATTACCTTCTTGCGCTTGAGAGTAAGCAATGGCCAGATCAGTTTTCAAGACCCACGACGAGTATGGCACGATTGAGGTTCTGGATGACGGCCCCAAGCGCATTCTCAGCTTTGGTTCGGGTCACGAGCAGAGCCTGCAGCTCAGGGATTCGCCGCACATTCCGCAGCATGAATATGCCCGGGCCATGATGTTGGTGATGTTGCTTTGCCAGCCGAAAAAAATCTGCGTATTGGGCCTGGGCGGTGGCAGCCTGGCCACCGCAATACTCCACACCCTGGCCGAATGCGAATTGCATACGGTGGAGCTGCGCAAGGCTGTCATTAAGATAGCTCATCGGTATTTTCAACTGCCCAGGTCGAGCCGACTGCATACTCACCATTGCGATGCGCCGGAGTTTATCGATCAAAACACCCTGCGCTTCGACCTGGTTATGGTCGATCTCTATCTCGAAGAAGGTCTCGACATGGTGCAGTTACTGCCTTCCTTTATCGCCGGCTGCACCGACGCCCTCAACGACGGCGGCTGGTTGGTGTTGAACTACTGGCTGGAACACGATCTGGAGCTTGAGCTGACGCAACAGCTGCAGCGCGATTTCGCTGTTGTTTATGCCTGCAATTGTGGCGGTGGTAATCGCATTATCTATGCGGGTAAGACCCCACCCGCGGCTGATTGCCTCGAGCCGGACAAGCTAAAGGGCCTGGCCAGAACCCTCGGATATTCCCTCAGCCATTACGCCAAACGGCTGCAGGTATTGGCACAATAGCATTGGCCTGGCAGCCGCTAGCAACGCCGACCAACGAGCGGCGTGCCGCCTGCACATGTTACTCGTACATGGGATGGAATTCATGGGCTTCACGGGTGGCCATGTCCTCATAGTTTAGCCAGCGTAATTCAAGGGCTTCGTTGGCCAGCGCCAACAGGCGCTCCGCTTCTTTCGGGTTACTGCGCATCAGATGCTGGTAGCGGCCCTCGTTTTCCCGGTAGGCCTTCAAGGTCACCGATGGCCTCAGGCTGTCGAGTTCAAACGGATTGGTGCCCGACTTGCGCAACAGGGGGTTGTAGCGCAGCAGTGGCCAATGGCCCGAGGCGACCGCCATCTTCTGTTGCTGCAATCCCTGGGTCATGTCGATGCCGTGGGCTATGCAATGGCTGTAGGCCAGAATAATCGACGGGCCGGGGTAGGCCTCGGCTTCGCGCAGGGCCTGCAGCGATTGTTGCGGGTTGGCGCCCAGGGCGATGCGCGCAACATAGACATTGCCATAGGCCATAGCCTGCAGCGCCAGGTCTTTCTTGCCCACCGGTTTACCCCCCACCGAGAACTTTGCCGAGGCACCCAGTGGTGTGGCCTTGGACATCTGGCCACCGGTGTTGGAGTAGACTTCGGTATCCATCACCAGAATATTGACATCGCGGCCGCTGGCCAGCACGTGGTCGAGGCCGCCGTAGCCGATGTCGTATGCCCAACCGTCACCACCCACAATCCAGATGCTGCGGCGCACCAAATGATCGACAATCGATTCCAGCTGGCGTGCCGCGCTATTGTCCGGGATGTTGCGCAATGCTATTTCAAGCTGGTCTACCCTGGCGCGCTGCGCACGCAACTGGCTCTCGCTGTGTTGTGGCTGGTTGATCAGGTCTGCGAACAGTTGGCTGTCGATATGGGGCTCCAGCTGTTGCAGCAGGTAGACAGCCTGGGTGTGATGGTGATCGGCGGTCAGTCGAAATCCAAGGCCAAACTCGGCGTTGTCCTCGAACAAGGAATTCGCCCAGGCCGGTCCTCGTCCTTCATCATTTTTGGCCCAGGGCGTGGTGGGCAGGTTGCCGCCGTAAATGGAGGAGCAACCGGTGGCATTGGCGACCAGCATGCGATCGCCGAATAACTGGGAAATCATTTTCAAATACGGAGTTTCACCGCAACCGGCACAGGCGCCGGAAAATTCGAACAGCGGCTGCAGGTATTGTGCGCCGCGCACCGTGGCAAAATCGACGTTGGATCGATCGGGGTACGGCAAGGTTTCAAAAAACGTCACATTGGCTCTTTCGCTATCGACCACATCCACCAACGGGGTCATATTGATGGCTTTGTGTCCGGGCTTGTCCTCCGATTCTGCCGGGCAGGCCTGTACGCACAGTTCGCAACCGGTGCAATCTTCGGTATAGACCTGCAGCGTGTAGCGGGTTTCGGGGAAGCCACGCGCCGCTGTGGGCATTGATTGAAACGATGCGGGTGATCCCGCGAGGGCGTCCTCGTGGTAAAACTTGGCCCGTATTACGGCGTGGGGGCATACCACTGAACAGTTGCCGCACTGAATGCAAATAGAAGAATCCCAAAGCGGAACGTTCTGTGCAATGCCTCGCTTCTCCCACTGGGTGGTTGCGCTGGGGTAAGTGCCATCGACCGGAATTTGACTGACCGGAAGCAAATCACCGCGCCCGGCGATCATCTCCATGGTGACCTCGCGCACAAAGGCGGGCATCTGCCTGTGGTCAGGTGTTGCTTCTGCGGTGGCGATGGCAGCGTCACTGTGGCTGATTTCATGCAGGCCCGAAAGCGCCTGGTCGACCGCGAGGTAATTTTTATCAATCAGCGCCTGGCCCTTCTTCTGGTAGCTCTTGGCGAGAAATTTTTTGATCAGGGCAATGGCGTCATCTTGCGCCATAATCTCTGCCAGGTAAAAGAAGCAGGTCTGCATGATGGTGTTAATATGCCGCCCCATGCCGCTTTCTGCGGCCACCTGGTAGGCGTCGACCGCGAACAGGCGCAGGTTTTTGTCGATCAGGGTTTGCCTGAAGTGTGCGGGCAGCTTGTGCCACAGGGTGTCCTTGTCGAAGGGCGCATTGAGCAACACAGTTGCGCCTTCAGCCGCGATGTCCAGAATGCTTTCAAGCTCAACAAAATTGTATTGGTGAATGGCGACAAAGCCAGCCTGGGTGATGAGGTAGGGTTCGTCTATGGGGCTGGGGCCATAGCGCAAATGGGAAATCGTTTGCGAACCTGATTTTTTGGAGTCGTAGACAAAATATCCCTGGGCAAACAGAGATGGTTCTTCGTTGATAATTTTTATCGAGTTTTTATTGGCACCCACGGTACCATCTGCCCCCAGCCCGTAGAACACCGCTTCACGGGTATCCGTCGCGAGTTGGCTGGCGCTATCATCCGCCACTTCGAGGTGGGTATGGGTGACATCGTCGATGATGCCGACAGTAAAATGATTCTTGGGTTGTGGCTTTTCCAGTTCACTGAAAACCGCGCGTACCATGGCGGGTGTGAACTCCTTGCTGGAAAGACCATAACGGCCACCGATGACTCGGGGTAGCGCTGCTATCGAGCCTCCCTGGTAGGCTTCAGCCAGTGCCGAGAATACGTCGAGGTAAAGCGGCTCGCCCTGGCTGCCGGGCTCCTTGGTTCTATCGAGTACGGCCACCCCGGTAACAGTGGTGGGCATGGCCGCTACCAGTTGCTCGGCCGGGAAGGGGCGGTACAGTCGAATCACCAGCACGCCCACCTTGTCACCCGCACCGCTCAATTGCGCGACCACTTGTTTGACGGTTTGCGCGCCCGAGCCCATCAGCACCAGCACACGCTCTGCATCCGCGGCGCCGTGGTACTCGACCAGGTGGTATTGCCTGCCGGTCAGGGCGTAGAACTGGTCCATCGTTTGTTGCACAATAGCGGGTGTTTTCAAGTAGTAGGGATTGCAGGACTCGCGCCCCTGGAAGTAGACATCGGGGTTTTGGGCGGTGCCGCGAATGACCGGGTGCTCTGGATTCAAGGAGCGCTCCCGATGCGCACGAACCCAGTCGTCATTGATCATTTCGCGCACGGTTTCATCGCTTATCCAGGCAATTTTATTGACCTCGTGGGAGGTGCGAAAACCATCAAAGAAGTGGACGAAGGGTATTCGGCTCTGCAGCGTGGAGGAGTGGGCTATCAGGGAAAAGTCGTGGGCCTCTTGTACCGAATTTGCCGCCAGCTGCGCAAAGCCGGTATTGCGCACCGCCATAACGTCCTGGTGGTCACCAAAAATAGACAATGCCTGTGCCGCCAGCGAGCGCGCCGCAACATGAAACACGGTGGGGCTTAATTCCCCCGCAATCTTGTGCATATTGGGAATCATCAGCATGAGACCCTGAGACGCGGTAAAGGTTGTCGATAGCGACCCGGATTGCAGAGCACCATGCACGGTGCCCGCGGCGCCGCCCTCGCTTTGCATTTCCATAATGGTGGGCGATTGCTGCCACAGGTTTTTGCGGCCCTCGTTCTTCCATTGGTCGGCCAGCTCGGCCATGGTTGATGACGGTGTGATCGGGTAGATGGCACACACTTCCGAGAGCCGAAAGGCGACGTCTGCGGCGGCCTCATTGCCGTCCATAACTCTGTAAATCACTGGCTGCATTGTCATTCGCCGCGCTCCTGCTGTAACTGTTGCACCGGGATCAGGGTTATCGCATAGGTTGGACACTGCAACACGCAGGCACCGCAACCGGTACATTTATCGTAATCGATGCGATAGCCCTTGCCCTTGCCCAATACCTTGATAGCACTTTCGGGGCAGGCGCCGAAGCAGGCGTCGCACTCGAAGCAGTTGCCGCATGAATAGCAACGGCTGGCTTCATACTGGGCCTGTTGCCGGGAAAAGCCCTGGGTAATTTCCTCGAAACTGCCGACACGATCGGCAGCTGGTAGTTCGTTTTGCTGGCCGGTGGCTGCGTTGGTGTGATACCACAGGTGCAGCGACTCGTAGCCGACCACGTCGGGACTTGGCGTTTTGCGCCATTGGGTGCCTTTAAGCCAGGCATCGATGTGCATCGCCGCCTTGCGGCCATGCCCCGTGGCATAGGTTACTGAACGGGTGCCGGGGGTCATATCCCCGCCGGCAAAGATACCGGAGCTGCCGGTCATGAAGCTTGCATCGACCTCTACCACGCCGTCGTTGATGCTGACGTCCTTATCAGAAGCGAACAGCTCGGCCTCCATCTGTTGACCGAGGGCGAGAATAACGGCATCGACACCCAGGGTTTCAAATTTGCCGGTTGGCTGGGGCCGGCCATCGGCGTCAATCTCCATGATCTCGACCTGGACCTGATCATCATCGAATTCCTTAATGGTGCGCAGCCAGTTGATTTTCACACCCTCGTCTTCGGCTTCCCGGGCCTCAAATTCGTGCGCCGGCATATGTTCGCGATCACGGCGATAGATAATCATCGCCTCGGAGGCACCGAGTCTTTTTGCGGTGCGAGCCGCATCCATCGCGGTGTTGCCACCGCCGTACACCGCCACACGCCTGCCCATAACCGGTGATTCGCCGGACTCGACGCCCTTCAGAAAGCTCACCGCGTCGAGAATTTTACTGGCGTCCCGGGCCGGAATATCGACCTGGGTCGCGATGTGTGCCCCAACCGCGGTAAACACCGCATCGAAAGAACCCTGGCGCATTTCATGTTTGAGGTCGGTAACCTTATGGTTGAGGTGAAACACGACACCCATGTTGGCGATGCGCTGGATTTCAGCGTCGAGAATATTCCGTGGCAGGCGGTACGCCGGTATCCCGTAGCGCATCATACCGCCGGGCTTTTCCGCGCCTTCGTAGATTTCGACCTTGTGACCCAGGCGTGCCAGGTGATAAGCCGCTGACAAGCCGGCGGGGCCCGAGCCGATGACCAATACCTTTTTACCCGAGGACCGGGTGTCGATTTGCGTTTGCCAGTCCTGTTCAATCGCCATGTCACCCAGGAAGCGTTCTGTGGCATGGATTTTTACTGGCTCGTCGACCTCGGCACGGTTGCAGCCAGTTTCGCAGGGGTGATAACAGACCCGGCCATGGATGGCCGGTAGTGGGTTGACCTCGGTCAGGCGCCGCCAGGCTTGTTCGTACTCACCGGCCTCGACGTGGGACAGCCAGCCTTGAATATCTTCTCCGGCAGGGCAGGATTGATTGCAAGGGGGTAACAGGTTTTGGTAGCGCGGACGAAACTGGGTGACGGGACCGGTACCGCGAATAGCTTGCAGTTCCGGTGGCAGCGTCAGGTCGGGATATTTCATTATAAGCCCCTTGAGTATTAGCGTTTTGTTATGCAGGGAAGTCCCCATCCTACATTCTTACGGTTTTATTGGAAACGATGCTTGCGCTAAATCAAAGCCGGGGCAGTTGGCCGATATTTGTGCGGCGACGGCGGTCGCGGCATCAGGCGCTGAAGGGTGGTGGACGATAACTGCTACATAGCAGCGGATGTTCTGCGATAGCTGCGCGGTAAGCGAGGAAGCTGTGTGCTGGATATCCGGTGTTGCCGTGGTTGAGCGGGCGCGAAAACCCTGGCCATTGCTTGGCGTCGAACCCTCGGTTATTGTGTGCGCCTCTCCCGTTTAACTAGCAGAAGTAAACCGACTATGCCGCGTGCTTTTTTTCGTCCTGTCTCTCGATTCCTGTTCCCCCTGCTCGGCTTGCTGGTGGCGACGCCGGTCACCGCCGAGCCTGATGCTGCCGAGCCCATCGAGTCCTTTGCCAGCTGTATCGAGCGTCTGCAGCGGCGTGCGCTTGCCGAGGGCTTGAGTGAACCGGTGGTCACCGAGGTTCTGGGCAGTGTAAGCTACTCCGAAAAGGTGATCGAGCTGGACAGCCGCCAGCCGGAGTTCGCCGAAACCTTCACTAACTATCTCGACAAACGCGTCAACGAGAAACGTATTAACACCGGTCGAGAGCTATTGGAAAAGCATCGTCCGCTGCTGCTGCGCCTGCAGCAAACCTATGGGGTGCCGCCCCAGTATCTGCTGTCCTTCTGGGGGCTGGAGACCAATTACGGCAGTTATACGGGTAACCTGGCGGTGCTTGACTCCCTGGCCACTCTGGCCTGTGATCCCCGTCGCAGCAGCTATTTTTCCTCTGAGTTGATGGCGGCGCTGCAAATTGTCGATGATGGTGTGCCGGCAGCGAATATGCAGGGCTCCTGGGCAGGGGCCATGGGCCAGACCCAGTTTATGCCCTCGGTCTATCGCCGCTTTGCCCGGGATGGTGATGGCGATGGCAAGGTAGACCTGTGGAATAGCGCCCCCGACGCTCTCACATCCGCTGCCGCCTTTCTACAGCACATTGGTTGGGAGCCAGGATGGCGTTGGGGTCGCGAGGTTATCCTGCCTGAAGGCTTCGCCTATATTGACGCCGGTCGGGGCAACCGCCAGCCACTGGAGTTTTGGCGCCAAGGTGGCGTGCGCACGACCCAGGGCGCGCTGGTTCCCGAACTGGACGTGCCTACAGCCATTATCGTGCCCTCGGGTCACAAGGGGCCTGCCTTCGCCGTGTACCCTAATTTTGACGTAATTCTGCGCTGGAACCGCTCGGATTTCTATGCCATCGCCGTCGGTCACCTGGCCGATCGCATTAACGGCGCAGGCTCGCTGCAGCAGCCGCCACCGGCCGATGCGCCGCGCTTGAGCAAGCAGCAGGTAGAGCAAATGCAAACCACTCTCAACGCGCGGGGCTTCGGCGCTGGAGAAGCCGATGGCGTGCTTGGACGGGGCACTCGTGCTGCCATTCGCCGCTATCAGCAGGCGGAGGGGCTGGTTGCCGATGGCTTTCCCGACTCCAGGGTGTTGGCCGGCTTGGGTGTCGAACTGCCCTAAGCCTGAAAGAGGGGGGTTGAAGATGGGCGTTGATGAGACATTGCGAAGCAGTACTTGAACCTATCGTTCAAACCAGCGGGTCTTTCCAGGAAGATTTCAGATAGCAGTGCTAACAGCAAGCGCCAGTCGTAGCACTTGCTTTTTTCTATTGCCGCGCTGCGCCCTGGATCGTATCCAGCTCCCGCGCCAGTGCCAGCTCCTTGTTGGCCTCATCTTTGCGTCCCAGGCGCATCAGGACCTCAGCCAATTGCTTGTGGGCAGAAGCGCTGGGTTGTTTGTCGAGGAGGAGGCGATAGGTGGATGCAGCTTCCTCGAGTTGTCCCTGCTGCACCAGGACAAAGGCGAGCCCACCGTACGCCTGGCTGCTGGGTTCTTGCTCGAGTGCGGCACGAAAGTGGGGTTCCGCCTCGGCGAACTCGCCGCTTCGTGCCAGGGCCGCAGCCAGATTGTAGTGTGCTGTTGCCGATTCGGGCTCGAGCTCGAGTGATTTGCGATACATATCGGCCGCCTCATGGGGCAATCCCTGGCGTTCCAGTACAAACCCGAGGTCGTTATAGATCGCTGGCTGTGGTTCTATGGCGAGAGATTCTCGGTAATGGGCTTCGGCCATTTCAAGCTCGCCGATGTCGATCGACGCGAGAGCCATGTTGTTGTGTGCCTTCCAGTGCTTCGGGTCCACCTCGAGTGCTTTTTCCAGGGCACTGACCGCCTCCTGGCTCTTGCCCTGCTGGAATAACGCGAACCCGAGGGAGTTCAGCAGCTCGACGTTTTCGGGCTCGACTTCAAGGCCCCGATTGTAGGCCTTAACCGCGGCCGGATAGTTGCCGGTGCGTTCGTTTGCCATACCCGCCCGCAGGAACGAGTAGGCATCGAGGAACTGCTCCTTGATCTGGGCGATCGCGTCGGCGGGCAGCGGCACGAACTCCGGGATGTTGGCAGCGCCGTAGGTACCGGTAAAGCGATCGAGTACCACGGGCGGCGTGGAGTAGCCTTCCTCGTCAATATGCGTCAGGAACAGCTGGGTGTAGGGGGTATTGGCCTTTGACGAGAAAACCAGCCAGCGGCCGTTGGACGAAAAGCTGTGCCAGGAGTTCATCAGTGGCGTGTTGGCACGCAGACGCCGTGCTTCACCCCCTTCGGCCGGGACTATATAGAGCTCGCTGTCGGGCATCAGCAGCATGTAGTTCTCTGCCTGCGTGAACACGATCCACTTGCCGTCCGGGGAAAACTTGGCGAAGAAGTTGCTCTTGCCGTTGTGCGAAGCGCCGGTAATAGGCTCGGCGGTGCCGCCACGGCCCTCATTGAAGGGAACCCGGTACAGATCGAATTTGAACGGCTCCTTGTCTTCAATGAATTCGGGAACGTCGAGTTCGCTGAGCAGGATGCTGCTGGCGTCGGCGATTGAGTCCTTCTGGTAGACCTTGGTCCGGGCGAATACGATGGATTTACCGTCGGGGCTCCAGGTCGGGTTGCTCTGCACGTAGGCTGGGTCGTCGGCGCCGGGCAGTGCGGTGTAGGTTTCGGTCTCGGTATCGTAGACCACGAGGATGCCCTTGATCGGGAAAAACAGCTGAGAGAATTCGATACCGGGGGTCGCTACGAACACGGCCCGGTCCTTGACGGTGCTGATCACGTAGCGGCCGTCGGGGGAGACCTGCGAGAGTAGCCCAAAGGTAGCCTCATCGTCGTCTCGCTTGTAGTCGCTCCAGGTAATGATTTTCTCGTCATTTAATTCCATCTGCGGCGACACGGGGAGGATCGCGTAGCCACCCTTGTCATTGCCGTAGTCGACGTCGAGGCCCAGGGTTTTGCCGTCGCCGGAAAAGGAGTGGCAGTTGCCGCAGACCGGCAGGTTTTCGAGGACCACGGGGGGCTGTTCTACTGAGTCGACCGGGCCGTAGCGCCAGCGAATACGCGAGGGGTCCTGCACGGCCTCAATGAAGGGGAGTGGAACCTCGCGATAGAAGATCGAATCTCCGACCGGGTCGGTCGACGTGCGGATACGGACGTAAGCGGAGGAGGCGGCGTCACCCTTTGAATCGACCCCGACAACCGCCAGCGTAGCGTCGTGCGCCGTCGATCGGCTCCTTTATCTCTGCCCAGTCCTCCTCCGAGGGGCGCCAGCGCGGCTCCGACGTCGAGAACCGGAGTGGCTCGCCTCCGCTGCCGAACTTCAGCAGGACTGTCCATTGCCCGACGCCTGCGGTAGCGTCGCTCCAGACAACGGTTGGCGCGACAATGTCGGGAGGGAAGAGCGTCTCGTCAAGCGGGTAAGTGATCTCGAGGCTGCCGGATGGCGAGGTCGGGAACTCCAGCGGCGCGGCACTGGAATACCGGTGGCCAGCGCCCAGAACCAGTACCACAGAGAACACGATCATAGAATGCTGCCGGGGAGGGGGCTGAACAGATGGGGCAGCTGTGCCCGATCGAGCTCGATAACGAGGATCCATCACTGCGGAGAATTGTCCTTTAAAAATGGTTTGATGTGGGTTTGGGAAAGCGGCAGCAGAGCCCCTGAGCATTTGCCCCGCTGGCTGCGGATTCTGGGGGATTGGCAATGCGAAGTCAATCGGGGCTCCCCTCGCCGGCGAGTCCATAACGAGCGTGTTGCGAGCATCGGCGTGTTTAGCGTATTGTCAATTGACAGGCCAAAGCCATCAGTGTAAAACGTGGTGTCTATAGATGGTGCTAAATTTATCCGAACTTTGAGCCCGGAGAACAATAATGAAAGACAACATCAAGTGCTGGTTCAGTGCTGTATTCGCAGTCGCTTTATTCGCGGCTGCAGGCACCGCACAGGCGGCAGTCCACAGGGTTTATGCGGGTGAATCTATTCAGGCGGCCATCGACGCTGCCGCGCCAGGGGACACGATTCTGGTGGAGCCGGGGCTTTACCAGGAAATGAGTAACGGCAGGTACGGCCTTCGCATTGCGACCGACAACCTGCGCCTGATCGGCAAGGTGAAGAAGGGTAAGGGTGAGGCCGGCAAGGTTCGACTCCTCGCAAAACGAAGATCAGGAAACGGGCGTCTATGCGGCTCCTTCAGGTTGCGATTATGACATTTCTGATGACAGTGAGATTGGGCAGGAATGCCGCAGCAGGGAGCTTCAGGGCTTCTATATTCGTGGCTTCTCCGTCGAGGAGTTCCCGAAGAACGGGATCCAGACTCGCTGGGTGGATGGCTTCGAGTTCGTTCGCAACGACTCCGTCAACAATCTCAACAACGGCATCTACCCGACCCTTTCGGCCAATGGGCTGGTGCGCAACAACGAGTCCTATGGTTCTCTCGATACCGCAATGTGGGTAGCGGGCTCCGAGAATGTTCGCGTCATCGGCAATGAACTCTACGGCAGCGTCATTGGTTTCGAGATTACGGTGTCCAACAATGTCGTGGTGAAGCAGAACGAAATCTACAACAACACCGTGGGCGTTGGCCTTTTCCATCCCAACGGGGCGGGTAACCCCCCGCTGCCGGTCATGGCGAACTGGGTGATCGAGCAGAACGACATCTACGACAACAACCGGTACCGAACGAGGCACCTCCCGGGACTTTCCAGGCGATTCTGCCGCCGGGGATCGGGGTCCTGTTGCTTGGTGTGAGTGATCATGTGGTCGCGAAGAACAACGTCGAGGACAACGACTTCGTCGGGATCGGGGTGCTGGGGTGGTGTACAGCACCGGTACGACGCCCGAAAACTGTGTGCGTCAAACCACCAATCACGCCTCCTGAAGCGAATAACAATCTCGTCCAGCTGAATTACCTGAGTGGCAACGGCAACGCGCCGATGGCCGGGCCTCTTAATTTCCTGGCTGCGGACGTGACCTACTTCGATTTAGGTGACGGGTGCTACTGGCAACTGCTTCAAGAAGAACAAGCCCAAGAACGGGTATACCTTCTTCTCCAGCGAGCCCGACGGCGAACTGCCCACCGACGGCTGCTAGCCAGCCGCCCCTGGCAACTGATTTGACGCCCGGTGCCCGAGTGGCCCGGGAACCCCCGGGGCCGGTCGCCGGCTTAAGGACATTAATGTCTCCACATTCCCCTGCTGCAACGATCGAGAGCCATGGCTGCTCGGTCGTTTTGCGTTGCGTATATGGCCCCGAGGCGCTGGAACTGTTCTTGAGCTGCCAGCCCGCCGAGGTGGTGGATGCCGGCCGGCAGGCTGAAGCAATCTATCGCGCTATTCTAGGCGTGCTCAAGGCCGAGGGAGGAACTTTTGCGTCGGTCGTGTCCGAGACCGTCTTCCTGCGCAATCTTCGGGCAGACATCGAGTCTGTCCGCGAAGCTCGCCATCGGGTTCTCGCCGCATCTGGGGAGGCGGCGGCCAGGCCCGCTATCACCGAGATCGAGCAAGCCCCGTTGAACGAGAAGGCCTGCCTGGAAGTATCGTTGCAGGCCGTCATTCCGAACCGTTCGCCGCTGCAAGTCGACAGTATCGAGGTTAGCCCCAGCTGCGGCTGCGCCGAGTGTGCCCGTGCCCACGGCCTGCGAATTGACATTGGTGATGATGAGGCCCGGTTTTATGCCGGGGGGCTCTGCGGGGCCGGTGAGAGCGCTTACGAGCAGACCCTCGCTATGTTTGGTCTTGCCGAAGACATGCTGCGACAGGCCGGGATGGAGTTTCGCGATGTGGTACGCACCTGGATTTATCTGCGCGAGATGGACCGCGATTACGGTGACCTGAATCGCGCCCGGCGCGAGTTCTTCGAAGCGCGTGGGATCGACCCGGTCCCGGCCAGCACCGGTATCGGCGGCGGACCGGTTGGCACGGCGCACAATCTCTGTCTTGGTATCTACGCTGTGAAAGGGGTAAATCCCCTTTTTCGGACTGTAATGACCTCGCCCACGCTCAACGAAGCGATGGACTATGGCGCCGACTTCGTGCGCGGGATGAAAATGGTAGAGGCCAACAAGGTCGCGCTCCACGTTTCCGGGACTGCGAGCGTTGATGAGGCCGGAAGGTCAGCGCATCCGGGCGACTTCGAGGCCCAGGCAGACCGCATGCTGATGAATGTTGCGGCCCTGCTCGAGGGGCAGGGCGCCAACTTCGGCGACGTGGTCTCCGCTATCACCTACCTGAAGCACCCTGCAGATGCCGATCGTCTGCGGGAGAAGTTTCGCGAAGCCGGCTTCGAGGGCTTTCCCAATGTCTTGGTTTCGGTGCCGGTTTGCCGCCCCGAGCTGCTCTGCGAAACTGAAATGCTCGCGGTCCTGCCGAGAACCATCGCGACTCCAGCTAGTGTTACCTAGTACTGTACCCTGCCCGTTGGCTTTCAGCCCGCTTCGGCTCTCTGGTGCCGTATTTCGGGTGGGTCGGTCAGGGGCTTGGCGATGGCTATTCCGTTATGCCTGGTGTCGGTTTCGGGTGCTGTGTAGAGACCGTTGGGCAGGTCGGTAATTGGAAGAGTGTTAGCAGGGCTGGAACCAGCTGAACGGGCTCAGGACGTTGCGCCGCTGATAGGGTGTGGGAGTGGCGTTTGGAGCAAATATCGAGATCCCTTGAGTTCCCGGCTCCAAATCAAAAGAGCCCGCTCGAAAGCGGGCTCGTCAACTGACGGGGTTTCATTTACTCCATGGCGGAAAAGTGTTTCGCAAGTGCCGTGATTTGGGCGTCTGTCAAACCTGCAGCCATTGGCGTCATCATTGCGGCGCTTACGCCCGTGCGGGTGCCGTCACGGTAGGCGGTGAGTGCTGCGACCAGATATTGCTCCTTTTGCCCCGCCAGATTCGGCATTGTCGGAGCAATAGAGATGCCATCGGCGCCATGGCAGCCGGCACACTCACGTATTTTGTTTTCCACGTCGGCAGCCTCGTCGGCTGAGGCCGAAGAAATTGCAACAAGGCTCGCCAGTACAGCGATAGTGGTTTTAATGTAATGCATAGTTTTGCTCCTTGGTTAACTCATTATGTTCAGTAAACTTGGGAATTTATCAACGATTTTGAGAAGCCCGTAGAAAAACCAGTACTGGATACTCTGCCAGATGGTTTTCTGGTCCGGGTTGTCTCCCATTTCAATTACGGTCTCCTGCTGCATATCCAGGAAGGCGCGTAAAGCCTCAATGTCTTCCAGATTCTCGGTCTGGAAAAATGCCACCATGCCTTCGTGCTCGAGGACCCCGGCACCGACGACGCCCGCAAATACTTGCTGTGTCTCGGCGCTGCGGTAACGCAAGTCTGGCACGGCATTGCTGGCCGCTGCACTGACACCGTGGCAGCCGATACAATGGTGCATAAAGACTTCATAACCCTTGGCAATTAATTCCGGGTCCTCATTACGCGGCTCGATGAGAGGAACCGGCCTTCTCGGTACAACATCTGCCGCACGTTCCGGCAAGTCCAGGCCGTTCAATTTGAACACTAACAGGCGATTGGTGTTCTCCCCGGTATTTTGGTAGGGCCTGCCGAAGGCGAGCTGCAAAACACCGCCACCCCCCTGGGTGATCGCGACGTATTGCTCGCCGTCGATTTCATAGGTCGAGGCTCCGGCCATAATCGGGGCGTCGGTTTGGTATTGCCAGAGCTTCTTGCCATTGCTGGCATTGTAAGCGACAAATTCGCCCTGGAAATTACCCTGGAAAACGAGGTTGCCCGCCGTGGCAAGCACGCCCCCGTTGGATGCATAGGGTAGCTTTACCGACCAGGCTTCCTTCTGCTTGACCGGATCCCAGGCGACCAACTTGCCATAAAATAGAGCATCAAGTACCGCTTCCCACATGACCCAGTTGGTGATCTGAGGGATTACGCTATCGTCTGTCCCGGTGTTCCAGCGGTGCAGGGTGTAGTCAAATGGCTCCTTTCTCTTATAGGGAACCGGCGCATTTTGCACCGGGATGTAAGTCAGCTGGGTGTCCGGGCTGTATGCCATGGGCTGCCAATTGTGGGCACCTACCGGGCCCGGCAATATGATGGTTCCGTTCTTGTAGTTCTGCCAACTGGCGATGTCTGTTTCAACCGGGCGGTTGGTTTCATAGTCCCAATGGGTCGCCCAATTGACCCGAGCGTAGAGCTCCGCGGAGATGAGCTCCCCGGTGCGGCGGTCGAGTACGAAGTAGAAACCATTCTTGGGTGCTTGCATGATGACATCACGCATCTCACCGTCGATTTCCAGTTCGGCCAGTACCACCTGCTGCACGCCGGTATAGTCCCAGTTGTCATTCGGCGTTACCGTGTAGTGCCAAACGTACTCACCGGTTTTCGGCCTGACCGCGACGATGCTGTTGAGGAACAGGTTTTCGCCAGCACCCGGGTTGCGATCGGTCCGGCTCCATGGGCTGCCATTACCAACGCCTACGTAGAGCAGGTCCAGCTCCGGATCGTAGGCCATTCCATCCCACACGGTGCCGCCGCCCCCGGTTGTCTTCCAAAAGTCTCCGGTCCAGGTTTCGAGCGCCATTTCCAACTCGGGCTGCTCCTGCGGCCCCAGCGCAGGGTCGCGCGGCACGGTGTAAAAGCGCCACACTTTTTCTCCGGTGATGGCGTCATAGGCGGTAAAGAATCCCCGCACGCCATATTCCGCGCCAGATGATCCGATCAAAACCATGCCATCGACGACACGAGCGGGGCCGGTAATAGAATATTGGGAACCCTTTCCATCGGGCGTAACCTGAACTTCCCACAGTAACTCTCCCGTTTCCGTATTGAGAGCGACCAGGCGGCCATCTATCGTCCCCATGTAGATTCGGGTTATACCATCATCACCCACCCACAGGCCGGGGCCACGGTTTACCGGACCACAGCACATGTTTATCAGGTTGGCCCGGTTACTTAAGGTATCAAATTCCCAAAGCTGTCTGCCGGTTTTGGCGTCGAAGGCATAGATCAGGCCCCAGGGTAGGGTGACATACAGTTTGCCGTCATGCACCAGGGGTGTGCTTTCCATACCGCGGGTGGTGGGAAACTCAGCCTCCCATTCCAGATTAAGATTGCTAACTGTCTTATCATTAATCTGGGTTAAAGGGCTGAATCGCTGTTCGCGATAATCTTTGCCGATACTCAGCCATTCCTGGTCAGTGTTTTTAACATTGGCCACCATGGCATCTGTTTTGAGGGCGCTACTGTAACTCGAAAGGCAAAGCAGTGCTGATGCTGCAAGGGACTGGAGGTATCTGGACGAAATTTTCATGATTCACCATCATTATTGTCTGTGTATCGGCCGCAACGACGCCGCTTGCTCTGCCAATTTATCAAATGTAACTAGCTTTTTCGAATCCTACGGAATTGCTCTGATATTAGATTCCTCCCAGGGGCGGCGTATGTTATCTGTTGTATCCATGGGTGAAGCTATAGCGGAAGTAAACCTGAAATGGCGCCTGCTCGTCAAGGCCCAAATGATGCCGGTGCCTCCCAGATCGGCTCCCGGGGTTGAACATTCCATAATCAATTGTCACAGGGCCATTTAATTTCTAACATGCGAACATGATCAGGTATGTTCCCGGAATTGTTCTCGTGCAGGTGGCCACGGTTGCTCTGGTTGTGGCTGCCTTGAAAACCGACGATCATCAGCTGTGGCTTGCCATTGCCTGCCTGGCCCTCATTATTAACCTGGTCACCGCACTCTGGTTCGGCTCGATTACCAAGCACCTGAAAAAGGATGCGGTTGCCAAAGCGCAGGAGCAGTTCTCTCGTGAACGGGAAAAGTTCAAGGTGGACGCTGAGCAAAAGACTGTGAAGCTGCTGCAGCAGACCAGTGCGCAGATGACCAAGGCCACCAACCGGGCTCACGCCAAAGCCAATTTCAAAGTGGGTGCTGCGTTTACCGGGATCATTGGCGCGGGAGCCTTAATGATATTCACCCAGTTTATGACCCTGGGGGTGCTAACTATCGCTACCGGTGGCGGCGCCCTGGCGGGTTACCTGGTGCGCTTTCGCCAGGATCAGGCGATGCTGAAAAACCAGGCGCGGCCGGATCGTACTGGGCACTCCGTAGCGCGGGTCGAACACGCCCCGAGGCAAGCAAAAAAATTGCCTGGGCCCGGCCAGGACGATGAGCGCAATGCATTATGATCGAACTGAATAATGTTGCCTGGTCGCCATCTCTGGATGCTATCACTGTCGCGCCAGCACCCGGCAAGATGGACACGGTACGCTAGCCAGGATTGAAGCGCGGTGAAAATGGCCGGTGCGGTGATTGCGGTGCGGGATTGCATGCTTAGCAACGCTAAAAACAACATTCTGAAGCCCGTATTATGCAAAGCAAACGCTCTCGCCTGGATCGCTACTTAAGCCAGCAATTGTCGATTAATCGTCGCGCTGTGCGGATGCTGCTGGCACAGGGGAGGGTGAGGGTCGATCAGCATATTGCCAGGGATATTCAGCAATTGGTGGATCAATATACCCACGTTCAATGTGACGAACAGGTGCTGCAGGCGAACATTCCCAGTTACCTGATGCTGCACAAGCCGCCGGCCATCGTGAGCGCCACCCGGGATGCGAGGCACACCACGGTGGTCGATTTACTCCCCCATGGCTGCCCCGAAAACCTGCATATCGCCGGCCGGCTGGACTTCAATTCGACGGGCCTGTTATTGCTGACCAATGACGGTCGCTGGTCCCGCCGTTTAACGCTCCCGGTCTCGCGTGTTGCAAAGCGCTATCGGGTGGTGCTGGATAAGCCGGTTAACGATGACGTTATCGCCGCCTTTGCCGTCGGCATTTATTTTGCTTTCGAAAACATCACCACCCGTCCCGCCCAACTGCTCGCTATTGATGACCGGAATGTCGAGGTTATTCTCAGTGAGGGTCGCTATCATCAAATTAAACGCATGTTTGGTTTCTTTCAGATCGAAGTACTAAAACTTCATCGGCTTGCGATTGGCAGCCTGACGCTGGGGGATCTGGCAGAAGGCCAGTGCCGTCGCCTGACGCCGGCGGAGGTCGTCAATATTTTTGATGCCAGGGCATGATCGTGCCAGTAGACGTGAGCGCCGCGGCGACTTTGTTGCTGGCCGGTCGGGCGGGTTGCTAGTGTGTTCTTTGCCTTTTTGGCAAGCGTGCCGGCCACGCGGCGAATAACGCAATGACTTTGCCACAAGTGCCGGGGTGGAGCCAGGTGGTCAATAGACTTCTCCTGCGGTGGCGTTTATCCTTTCTTTACCTCAGCTTTCGTCGCCTGGCGAACTGCTGACATCACCGGGGGTGATCACAGATTGCCCGTAACATTTGCGAGCAATGGTCGCGGCGCGCTTTGACGGTGCCTTGCGCAAGGGATGCATAAAAATGCCACTGAAAAGTTTGTTGGAAAAATGGAAGGAAGGTAGCCAACCCATCACCACCAAGGAGCACTTTTCGGTGCGCTTGCCCCTCGATGATGCCGCGCGGGTGCTGGCATTGAGCGAAATGTTTCCCGGCAAGACGCCGGAATCGATCATTACCGATATCCTCAGTGCCGCACTGGCGGAGATCGAAGTACAAATGCCCTATGTGCAGGGAGACAAGGTGATCAGGCGGGACGAGTACGGCGACCCGGTATTTGACGACGCCGGTATGACGCCGCTGTTTCTGGATCTGATTCACAAGCATATGCAAAAGCTTGAGTAAGAAAAACGCAGCTTGAATGTGTGGCGACGGTGCCTTTGATAGCGCGCTACATTAACACCAGTGTCGCCAGGCCGAGGAATGCCGCAAAACCCACCACATCGGTCACGGTGGTCAGGATAACGCCTCCGGCCAGGGCCGGGTCGATGCCCGCGCGTCTCAGCACCAGGGGGATGGTTACCCCCGCGATTGCCGCGCACAACAGGTTAAGCAAGATCGCCGCCGCGATAATACCGCCGATCTCCCAACTACCAAACCAGGCAATCGCCAGGGCCGCCACCACTGCCGCCCAGAGAATGCCGTTCAGCGCTGCAATGCCGAATTCTTTCCAAAGCAAAACCCTGGCATTACCACTTTCCAGTTGGCCCAGGGCCAGGCCTCGAATAACCAGGGTGAGTGTCTGGCTGCCGGCTATTCCCCCCATACTGGCGACAATTGGCATCAACACCGCCAGTGCTACCACTTTCTCCAGAGTGCCTTCAAACAAGCCGATGACCCAGGCCGCCATGAATGCGGTAACCAGGTTGATCCCCAACCATACAGCCCTCCGGCGGGCACTGGTAATCACCGGAGCAAACATGTCAGCCTCTTCGTCCAGACCTGCGGCGTTCATCAAACTGCGCTCGGACTCCTCGCGAATTTCGTCTACCACGTCGTCGATGGTAATACGGCCTACCAAGCGGCCATTGCCATCCACCACCGGTGCCGAGGTCAGGTCCAGGTCTTCGAATTTACGCACCACTTCCTGGCTTGGCGTTTCGACCGCAAAAGGCAAGGAGCTTGAATCCATCACATCCTTTACCCGCAGATCGGTGCTGCTGGTCAGCAGTTTTCGCAGTAAAAGCTGCCCCTTGTAGAGGTTTTTGCGATCTACCACCATGACTTTGTCAGTTTGATCGGGAAGGTCTTCGAGCACCCGTAGGTAGCGCAGTACAGAGCTGAGCCTGGTATTCTCTCGCACTGAAATCTGGTCGGTGTTCATCAGACCACCCGCTGAATCCTCGGGATAGTCCAACATTGTCTCGAGCTGTTTGCGCTCGGCCAGATCCATGGTCTGGAGCAGCTGCTGGCCGGTCGTGGCGGGCAGATCCTGAATCAGGTCGACCAGGTCGTCCAGCTTCAGGCTGCGTGCGGTAATGGCCAGGTCTTCAGGGTCCATCTCTAGCGCAAGATTGCGGCGTACTTCGTCATGCAGGTGTATCAGTATTTTACCGGCGGCGTCGTTGTGCACCATATCCCAGGCGGCAGAACGTTCGTCGGGAGGCAACGACTCCAGCAGGCCAGCGGCCTTGGCTGGATGAATGCGTTGCAGCATGTTCCTGGCGCGCTTTAGCTTTCCCCGCTCAAGTGCGTCGCGCAATCGCTCCAGCTCGGAGCGGGCCGGCGCCCCGTCCTCCGATTCTTCAGGTGCCTCTCCCATGGTTTCGACATCCTGGGTAATAGAGGCTCGCATTCCTTCACTTAAATGGGCCAGTACACGTAGCTCGACATTCTCGTCGACCTGCTGCCAGAGTGCAGCACGCTGCTGGGGTTCCAGTGACTCCAGCAAACTGGCGATCTTGGCTGGATGCATGGCTCGCAAAAGTTTGCGGATCCGCTTGGGCTTGCCTTTGTCGAGGGCGCGGTGGGCCAGCGTAATCTCTGTTCGATCGGGATTTTGCTTTTGTACGGGTTCTTGCTGTGGCTCTGTCACGTCGTCCTCCAGCTTGTTATCTGTTTGGCAATCCTGTTCCGGGGCACAGTATCTTAACGCTACTGCTGTGCACAGCACGACTTGCAGCTTGATGTGCCGGGGCGAAAAAATCTTATAGCGGTAATCGTGTTAGTTGCGGCGTTAGTCTCGTTATCGCGAGCGGCCGTGTTGCGGGCTGAGAGCTGCTGATCTGCATACCCATCATCACATGGTTTGCTGCAAAAGAGGCCGCGTGCAGTTGGATAGGGCTGGCGCGGTGTGCAACCATTACAACAATCCTGACAATAAGCTGGCGGTTCCCAGAAACACCAGAAAGCCAGAAATATCCGTTACTGTCGTCAGGATTATGGACGACGCCGTCGCGGGGTCCTGTCCCAGCCGAGAGAGTATCATGGGCACCAGAGCACCTGAAATACCCGCCATGATCATTGCGGTCACCATGGCGATGGCAATGACCAGGGCCAGCCCCCATGAGCGGCTCCACAACCATACCCCCAGGCCACAGGTTACCGCCAACACTGAGCCGTTAATCAGCCCGATAATCAACTCTTTGCCGAGTACGCCCCGCCAGTGCAGGGTGCTTACTTCTCGCAGGGCAAGGCCACGCATGGTGACTGCAAGCGCCTGCGATCCGGCATTGCCTGATTGCCCGGCGACCACCGGCAACAGAATAGCCAGTGCGGTAAATTGAGCGATGGTAGATTCGAACAGGCCTACCACGCCCGCCGCCATAAACGCGGTCAGTAAATTGATATGTAACCAGACCAGGCGGCGTTTTACTGCGAACAGGGGCTTGGACAGCGCTCGTTCATCCTCGCTCGCACCTACCATGCGCTGCAATCCGGCGGTGGCCGCGGCTTCTGCCGCCTGAAACAGGCTGGCATAACGGACAATACCGAGCAGCCTGTTTTCATGGTCAACCACGGGGATGGAATCTACGCGAGTGCGATCGAACACCGCCACCAGATCGGCCTCGGTAGAGTTCAGGTCGGCAACCGCGTCGACAATATGCAACAATTCTGACATCGGTGTCGTGGGATCAGCCAGGGCCATATCCTGTAAATCAACCCGCCCCGCGAGCATATCCTGATCGTTGACCAGGTAGAGGGAACGCACCCGCTGGGCGCCTGATTTGCGCAGTGTATCCAGTGCCTCACCGACCGACTGTTCGCAGTGAAAGCGGGTGTCCAGCCGATCCATAAAGCGACCGGCGGTGCGATCGGGGAACTGTATGAGTTCAATATATTCTGCCTTGACTCGTTCTGGCAGGCCCACCAGCACAGATTCGCGCTCGGCATCGGTCAGGTTGCTCAATATCAGGATGGCAGTTCTGATATTAGTCATCTGCAGCACTTTCGACTGCTGCTCAGATTCCAGCGAGAGCAACAGTGGTTTGAGTCGGCCCGGATCAACATGTTGCAGTAGCCGTGCAATACCATCTGCAGACAGCCCGCCGAGCTCCTGGGAGGGGTCGGCTAATCTTTCTACTACGCGGGCTGCTTCTGCCGGGAATTCCCGCACATAGCTTTCGCGAATCGTGGTGGCCAGGCTCAAGGTGCTTTCCCCAATACCGTTGCTATCAGCCTGCTACAAATATCGATGTAGCTGGCTGCAAGCTCGGATATTATGCGCTCGAGGGTAAAACCTGTCGGCGCGCTCTGTCCAACAACCCGCAGCAGCGAAGCTCTACCGACCACTCCCAACAGTCGATGGCGCTCATCCACCACGGGTAGCTCTGTATGGTGCAACCATAGTCTTGAGGTTAAGGCCGTGGCAGCATCGGTAAGGGCACTCAGAGCTTCCAACGGAATGGCAATTTCGCCCACCGTCCGGGTAGCGTTCCTGCGCGCATACACCCTGTCGATATTCAAAATGCCGAGATATTTCCGGTGCTGATCCACAACCACGATGGGGCGAGGTTGGGGGTCTGCTCGTTCCGACATCTGCTCACAGAACGCGGCGCAAAGTTTATCCGCGCCGACCCTGATAAAGTTAGTGGTGACCAGATTGGCCAGACTGCTGGAGGGAAACTCGAATAAATGTTGTAGTAAACTTCGGTCTTTGCCCGAGCTGGACGACAATATGTCGGGGTAACGCGATTCGTGCAAATGAGACACAATGGCGACTGCATCATCGGTTGCCGTCTCCACCAACATACGGCAGATGAATTCAGGCTGGAGTATCCCCAGCAGGCTGCTCAACTGCCAACTGGGCAGCCGCGCAACAACTTTGGCGGCAGTCTCTACTGGCAAACTTGTAACAAGCTCGGCTATTTCCCGCAGCTTGCTGTTCGCCAACAGCCCTGCCAGCTCTTCCGGCCGGGACGAAGCGAATTGCAGTATCAAGGCATCGTGCGGCTCAGCCTGCATCGTCATCCAGCCCTTCCTCTTTTAGCAGCAGCACTTCCGAGTCAGCGAAAAGCGCCGTCGGCACGGTTATCGTGCCCTCGTCACTATGCAGCACAACTGCAGTGGTGAGTATCTCAGTGATCCTGCCCTGCACGCCCTTGAGGCGAACCTGGTCGCCAACCCGGTAATGGTCCAGCGCCCGTCGCGCCAACAGGTTTTCGACCAGTTGCCTGCTTCCCAACGCGAAAGCCAGTGATAGACCACCAAAGAAAAGTACCAGTAGAATCACCAGCAAGTGCCAGATGAACGAGATATCGATGGATAGCTGAGCCAGTCCTGTAAACACTGTCGCAGTAATAATCAGCGACTGCGCAAGACGGGGCAGCAGGTGATCTGAGTTCACTTCCATGATGCCGGCGACCATACTGCGAACGATGACGCTCAACAGATAGCCGGAAAATATGATCAGGCCAGCCAGAATGAGTTGGGGAATGTAATGCAGCAGCAGGTTGAGCCACACCTTCACCACGGAAATACCGAGAATATTCAGCGAGAACATCAGGAATATGACCAGCGTGCCGAAATATGCCGCCCTGCGAAGGGTTTGCCGCGGCACCCGAAAATCTACGTGTTCAAATCGATCCGGTGTTCGCCGGCGCAGATAGCTTTCCAGATTCATCAACCATCGATCTGTATGCCTGGCCACAAAACCCGCCAGCACAAACCCTGTCAGTGCAATGATAGCGGCGAGGATTTCAGGATTATTGGTGAACAATTCAGATAGCATGGAGGTGACGCCTGGATAGGTTGTTGCGGCACATAGTAAAGGCGGTAAGCCGCTGGCGCTAGAGCCTTGTAGCATTGATCAAAGCGTAGTCGCGGTCTGTTGGGGAATCCAGCAAACTGCACCTTGATTTAGCCGATCGCAGCCGGGAAATCATACCGTGTATACTCGGGCTGCCGCCATAGTCGCAGCACCGGCCCGGAGTGCCATGGCAATGCCCTGGTCCGCATCGCCTTGTGGCCAGCGATACCCGAAGCATACCGCGTCTTTGGGCAGGGGTTTTCCATTGCCTCGGCGCGAATGCGGTTCTTGCCGTGAGCTATAGCGCCAAAGAGGACTCGAGTAACATGGAATCAGCAAGTTTGTCGGTGGGCCCCGTCCTCATCTGGCTGGGTATCATTTTTTGCATTAGCCAGTCGGCGATGTTCTCCGGTTTGAATCTGGCGTTTTTCAGTATTAGCCGTCTGCAGCTTGAAATTGAGCAGGCCAATGGCAATAGCCAGGCCGCCCGGGTAATGGCGTTGCGCAAAGACTCAAACTTTCTTCTAACGACTGTATTGTGGGGCAATGTCGCCATCAATGTACTGCTAACCCTGCTGTCAAATTCGGTGATGGTAGGGCTCGTCGCTTTCCTCTTCTCCACTTTTGCGATCACCATTTTTGGCGAAATCCTGCCCCAGGCTTACTTTTCCCGGAACGCGCTGCGCATGGCCTCGGCGCTGTCGCCGGTGCTGCGTTTTTACCAGCGGGTGTTCTATGTGCTTGCTAAACCTTCAGCACTGGTACTGGACGCCTGGCTCGGCAAGGACAGCATTGAATACATGCGGGAAAAGGAAGTGCGCCACCTGATAGAGCAACATATTATGGCGGTCGATTCAGACGTCAATGCGGTTGAAGGTGTTGGTGCATTGAATTTTCTCGCCCTCGATGACACCCTCCTGGCGCATGAGGGTGAACTGGTCGCGCCCGCGAGTGTTATGCAGTTGCCACTGCGTGATGGCCGTCCGGTATTTCCAGGTGCCGCTGAGTTTGCTTCGGGTAGCGAAGAAGATTTTGCCCGCAGGGTGGCTGCCATACCCTATCGCTGGCTGATCCTGGTAGACACAGCTAATAAACCGGTGTGGGCCCTGGATAGTAATCATTTTCTGCGCGCCATTCTGAATGCCGGTGACAAGCCGGTCGATCCCTTCGCCTACTGCCACCACCCCATAGTGGTGACAGACACCAATGCCCGGTTGGGTTCGGTGATCGCACAACTCAAGGGTGAACAACCGGCACAATCCGACGCGCCGATTGCGCCTCGTATTATCCTGTTGTGGGCCGAAGAAAAGCGCATTATCACTGACTCGGATATCCTCGGCCGGCTGTTCAAGGACATCGGCCTGTTCAGTACGCTTGGCGTTAGGCCGTCGGAAAAAGACGCATAGTCGCGGCAGCACGCCGCCCCGGCAAGGTCATGGCCTGCATCAGCAGCGAGTAGGTTTCCCTTACTTGATGGCCGTCCTTAAGACCCAATTCAAAGCCGCGCCCTGCGGCAATTAGCCGCGTAAAAGCGGACACCTTTTCGTTTCCTTAGTGCGACACCTGCTGCGGCAAATCGATCAATCAGAAGCGCTTTGAAACGATCTGTATATCATTTCTATCGGGGCTGAATTTTTGTTTAGTAGAGCGAAATTAGTATTCATAAAAATCCATCCATGGTCGGAAAAGTCCTGGGTCACCTGCCGTAAAACTGGGGCCGGACACCAATGGCACTTACTTAAGGAGAAAAGCATAGGATTTTCAGAGCGCCGCTCCGGGTGTCCACCGTCAGGACGCGCCGTAAACCCGTCCCTGGGGGCTCTGCGCCGACATCCATGTCGGCGAAGGTCCTGCCGATGGACACCCGAATCGGCTTAAGTCAGTGCCATTCGGGCCGGACACCAATGGCACTGACTTAACGCCACTACAGTGATTTGCCAAGCCCCGGTGTGTTCGATCCGCGGGCGTCTGCGGCAGGGATGCCGCAGTCGAGCCTCCAGGGAGGGATTCACGGCGTACCGCGGATCGAACACACCGGGGTACATCCGCTTAAGTAAGTGCCATTCGGGCCGGACACGAATTTCCTGACTCAAACTCCTCGTCAATATGTTTTTTTACGTGTAATAGAAGCGTCATAAATGTTGGTTAGTGTTCTTTTAACCACATAGAAACTAATTATTACAGGAGCTACTATCGTGAAATCTCACCATCTCATCCCCGCTATTTTGGTAAGCACTGCCGTTCTATTTTCAGGCGTGGCGCAGGCGCGCACTGTTATCCAGAACAAGGGTTCAGATACCCTGGTTAATGTTGCCCAGGCCTGGGCGGAGGAATACCAGAAAGTGGATTCGGATGTTGCTATTGCGGTATCGGGCGGTGGCTCCGGAACCGGAATCGCGGCCATGATCAATGGTACGGTCGATATCGCGAATGCCAGCCGCAGCATGAAAGAAAGTGAAATTAAGCAGGCGAAGGATCGCGGCCAGAACCCGGTTGAACACGTGGTGGGATACGATGCATTGGCAGTATTCCTGCATCCCGACAATCCCGCCACCACCATGTCCATCGCGCAGTTGAAGTCGATCTACGGTCGCAAGGGTGGGGCAGAGAAGTGGTCCGACCTTGGGATTACAGTGCCCGGCTGCGACAGCGATGAAATTGTGGTGGTAAGCCGCCAGAATAATTCCGGCACCTATGCCTATTTTCAGGAAGCGGTGCTGGGTAAAAAAGGCAAGTACCGCTCCGGTACCCTCGATATGCACGGTTCGAAGGACGTGGTTGAGCTGATAGAAAAAACGCCCTGTGCCATCGGTTACAGCGGCCTCGCTTACGCTACCGATCACGTGAAGATGGTTTGTATCGAAAAGGCGGATGGGGAGACTTGTGTGAGCCCGAGTGTACCAACCGCCGTGGATCGCAGCTATCCCATTGCCCGGCCTCTGTTCATGTATACCGACGGTGAGCCGCAGGGTGCTATCAAGACCTATCTTGATTGGGTGATGAGTGATACCGGCCAGTGCATCATTGTCAACAAAGGTTACGCACCCGCCACAGCGGTTACATGCGAATAAAAACAGCAGTGCGGGGTTTAATCTCCGCTTGACCGAGCTGTATTAGCTCCAGTGTCCCGGTGGCACTGCGGCAGGAGAGCGGTAAAAGTTATGTCCCACTACGAGAAGCGATTGGAAAACGACCTGTTGCATATTCGCGAGCAGGTCAGGCTGATGGCAGGCCGGGTCGAGACGGCGGTAGAGAATGCTGTGCATGCACTGCTTACCGGCAACAAGGACTTGGCCAGCAGTACGATTCTGGCAGACGGTCATATCAATCGCGCGATGCGCGACCTTGATTCCCTGTGCCACAGTTTTATTGCGGTCCACCTTCCCAGTGCTGGGCATCTGCGGCTGATATCCTCGATTTTTCGCAGCAATATATTGCTGGAGCGGATTGGCGATTACGCGGTAACTATCTGTCGGGAAATTTACCAGCTGTCAGCGCCTCCCGAAGGCGCAGCAGCCCGTGGGGTTGAGTTACTGGCCCAGGAATCACGTCATGTGCTGCAGCAGGCGGTGCAGGCTTTCGAAGAGTCCAATGTCGAGTTGGCAAAGGGTACCATGCAGATGGCCAACGGCGTGCAGACTACTTTTTCTGCCGTTTTCGAAGATCTACTCGACCCCCAGCATACCTGGCCATTGCAGGATCGGTTCGCCATCTTTGTGGTCTACCATCGCCTTGAACGCATCGCGGACCAGGCCAAAAACCTCTGCGAGGAGACAGTGTTTCTCGCCACCGGCGAGACCAAAGCGAAGAAAGTGTACCAGGTGCTGTTTGTCGATGATGACGACGCTTGTCTGGCGCCATTAGCGGCAGCCATTGCCCGCAAAAATTTCCCCAACAGCGGGAGGTATAGCAGTGCTGGTGTGGAAGCAGCAGCAGTCATGCAAACCAATATGGCAAATTTTATGGCGGAGCGGGGTGAGGATCTGCGCTCAAGGAAACCAAAAAAATTCGATTTTACCACCTCGGAGCTGGGCGACTTCTACGTCATTGTCGGCCTGGGTGGTGCGGCCCAAAAGCTGATATCGCATCCGCCATTTCACACGGTCATGCTTGATTGGGACATCGCCAACGTTCCACCCAATGCTGATGTCGCCCAGCTTGAAGCGGCGCACCGCCAACTGGCTGTTCGTATCAAGGACCTGATGATCGACTTGCGCGGTGAGGACGCTTCCTGATATGGATAAGTCCGGGCCCGCCATCCGACACCCCGACGCCGATCGCCGTGGCTCAGATTGGTACGTCGACAAATTGATGCAGTCGTTGGTTTTTATCGGTGGCATTTCGGCAATTATTTTTATTATCGGCATCTTCGTCTTTATTACCAAAGAGGGCATGGGCTTTCTCACCGATCGCTTCGATTTCATGGAGTTTTTTACCACGGAATATTGGTTCCCCAGTGACGAGGACGATCCCGAGTTTGGCATTCTGGCACTGATAGCCGGGACCGCCAGTGTCACCGGGCTGGCGATGATCGTGGCGATACCTTTTGCCCTTGGAGCAGCGGTTTACATCGGCGAATTTGCCTCCGGGAAAAAGCGCGAATACCTGAAAGTACTGGTCGAATTACTGGCTGCAATACCCTCAGTGGTCTGGGGTTTTATCGGCCTAACCATTATGAATCCACTGATCATTAAAACCTTTGATGTTCCGGTTGGGCTGAACGTGCTCAACGCGGGAATTATTCTTGGGCTGATGGCTGCGCCGATTATGGCATCCATTGCAGAGGATGCGCTCAAAGCAGTGCCAGACACCTATCGTGAAGCTGCCGAGGCCATGGGGGCAACCCGCTGGCAAGTGATAACCCGGGTGGTGTTGCCAGCGGCACGCAACGGCTTGCTCGGTGCCGTATTGCTCGGCGTCGGACGAGGATTTGGCGAGACCATGGCGGTGCTGATGGCGACCGGACACTCGGTCAATATTCCTCACAGTGTTTTTGATTCGGTGCGGGCGCTAACCGCGACCATCGCCGCAGAGCTGGGAGAAACCGCCGTCGGCTCGGAGCACTACGGAGCCTTGTTCACCATCGGTATATTCCTGTTCCTGATCACCTTTGTGATCAACCTGACAGCCGACCTTATCGTTAAAGGCATAAAAAAGGGCTAAGCCGCTATGTTTGCAGCAACGGAATTAAATCAGCGCAACCAGCGTACCCAGGGGCTATACCGCCTGCTTTTCATGACCATGACCGGCTTATTGATTCTGCCGGTTCTGATTATTGTCGGTACCCTGGTTTACAAAGGTGGGGGCATTATATCCGCCGATTTTCTTTTTACTGTGCCCACCGATGGTATGACCGCGGGAGGCATATTCCCGGCATTGTTCGGTACCGTCTGGTTGGTGGCGGTAGCACTGTTGGCGTCTGTTCCTATTGGCATTGCGGCGGCGATCTACCTCAGTGAGTATGCGCCAGACAACTGGTTAACCCGGGTGATCAACCTTGCCATTATCAACCTGGCCGGGGTGCCTTCGATTGTACACGCATTGTTTGGCGTCGGAGCCTTCGTTATCTTTTTCAAGTTTGGCACCAGCATTCTGGCTGCCAGCCTGACCCTGGCCATTATGACGCTGCCGGTGGTCATTGTTGCCAGCCGGGAATCCCTGCAGGCAGTACCCCATGCATTTCGGGAAGCTTGCTGGAATATGGGGGCAACCCGCTGGCAGACGATTCGCAAGGTGGTGCTGCCCAATGCGGTCAGCGGCATTCTCACCGGCGTCATTCTTGAGGTGTCTCGTACTACCGGAGAGACCGCGCCGATTATGTTTACCGGGGCGGCCTTCTACCTGCCGTTTTTACCCGAAAGCGTGTTCGACCAGACCATGGCTTTGTCACTGCATTTGTTTGTGGTTTCGACCCAGGTACCCAATGTGCCCGAGGCCCTGCCTTATGGTGTAGCCTTAGTTTTAATTGCAATGGTGTTACTTATGAATAGTGTATCGATTGCCTTTCGCATGTACCTGCGCGGGAAGAAAAAGTGGTGAGCAGCCGTCCGGTCAAAATTGAAGTCAAAGACCTTTCCATTCATTACGGCAGCGAACCTGCCCTGGAAGGCGTGTCGCTGAATGTGCGAGAGCACGAGATTTTCGGCATTATCGGTCCTGCCAACGCCGGTAAAACCTCGTTTCTCAAAGCCATTAATCGAATGGATATTTTTACCACCGGGATGCATGTGAAAGGAGATATACATTTTGGTGATATCGACGTTCACAAGGCGCACAATATCTATGCGCTACGCAAGCGGATCGGCGTGGTTTTTCCACTGCCGGTCGGCTTGCCGATGACCATATACGACAATGTAGCGCTGGCGCCGCGCCTTTCCGGAATAAAAAATAAACAAGACCTGGATATTATCGTTGAGCGCTGTCTCAGTCGTGCCGCCTTGTGGGACGAAGTGGGCGATCGCCTGAACTCCCTCGGGAGCCTGCTTTCCGGTGGCCAGCAGCAGCGACTCACCATTGCCCGGGCACTGTCGCAAAACCCCGAGGTATTGATGCTGGACGAGTTTTCTATCGCCGTCGACCCGGTCACCACCATGCGAATCGAGGACGTGCTCAAGGAGCTGAAGTCCGAGATGACCATTATTCTGGTGACCAACCTGGTACAACAGGCAAGGCGTCTGGCGGATCGCACGGCTTTCTTCCTTGATGGTCGCTGTGTTGAAATTGGTGACACCGAGGCCTTGTTTAATGGCGAGGTAAAGGAGCAGAAGACGCTTGACTACATTGAGGGTAAATTCGGCTAAAACCCGCCCGCCATGACACCACAGTACAGGAAGAGTAAGAATAATGAGTTCAGCTGCTGCAACACAAAAGTTACAAGATGACGCTGCCCTGGCAATCGAATCCAGGAATCTAAGCCTGTGGTACGGCACTTTTCAGGCGCTGTTCGATGTTAACCTGCAAATCAAAAGTGGCATCATTACATCGCTTATCGGCCCCTCCGGCTGCGGCAAGAGTACGTTTTTACGCAGCGTAAACCGCATCAACGAGCGACTCGACTACGTGCGCATTGAAGGCGCAGTCGACGTTCTCGGGGAGGATATCTACGGTGACGCAGTCGAGTTGCTGCAGGTTCGCAAACAGATTGGCATGGTATTCCAGCGACCCAATCCACTGCCGATCTCGATTCGTGATAACGTTTTGTTTGGCTACAATATTCACAGCCGCGACCTGGGCAGTAGCCAGGGCGACAAGGACGAGATTGTCGAGTCCGCGCTGCGCAAGGTACTGCTCTGGGATAAGGTGAAGGACAACCTTAAGCGCAAGGCAACCGAGCTGTCCCTGGAGGAGCAACAAAAGCTGTGTATTGCCCGCCTGATACCCGTACAACCGGCGGTGTTGTTGATGGACGAACCCTGCTCAGCACTGGATCCAAAAGGAACCGAGGCGGTTGAGGAATTGATATGGGACCTGCGCGGTGAGTACACCATACTGATCGTAACCCACAATATGTCCCAGGCGCGCCGGGCAAGTGAAGAATGCATTTTCATGCTGATGGGCAAGGTCATTGAACATGGCGCCACAGATAAGATTTTTGTCACACCCACGCATCAGGAAACCGCGAATTATATCGAGGGGCGCTACGGCTAATCGCCTTGGTTAATAAGTTCAGCATTGACCCGTCATGTCCAGCTTCCACCGAGCTAGCATCTCTTTGCTTGGCCCATTGTCGTCTAGCACGGTTATTAGCGGCGAATATCGACTTCCGGTTTGATGTACTTTATCTTGGGTGCCTCGATTTATCTGATCATTGCGATCTGCAATGGCAGGGCGAATAGCGTATTCCTGGAGGTTGATCATGATCAAGCGAAGGCAGGTGTTACAGTTGGGTGCGGGGCTGTTCGTCGGCCAGGCTTTGTGGCGTGGTGGCGAAGCCATGGCAGCTGGCGCCGAGAGTTCGGCTGTAATCCAGCGCCCCATTCCCAGCTCCGGTGAATTGCTGCCGGTGATAGGCATGGGCACCTCGCGTACCTTTGATGCCGCCGCTGATGCAGCATCATTGGCTTCCCTGGAAGAGGTGATGCAGGCTTTTCTGGCCGGCGGTGGTACGGTTATCGATTCATCGCCGATGTACGGCAATGCGGAGTCTCGGGTGGGCGACCTGCTGCGGGCCATGCCCAATAGACCACCGCTGTTTGCCGCCACCAAAGTCTGGACTACAGGCCGTGAGGAGGGTATCGCCCAAATGGAGGAATCCGCCCGGCGCATGGCGGTGGAGCGATTCGATTTGATTGCCGTTCACAATCTGCTGGATTGGCGCACCCAGCTGGCGACTCTGAAACAATGGAAGGCCGAGGGCAAGGTTCGCTATATCGGCATCACCACCTCGCACGGTCGTGACCACGATCAATTTTTGCAAGTGATGCGCGAGGAGCCGCTGGACTTCGTTCAGTTTTCCTACAATATCGAAGACCGGGTAGCAGAGAAGAAACTGTTGCCCCTGGCCCAGTGACCGCGGCATCGCGACCATGATCAATCGTCCCTATCAGCGCGGCAGCCTGTTCGCAAAAACGCGCAACACAGAGTTACCCGCTTTCGCCCGCGACCTGGGCTGTGCCAGTTGGGGACAATTCTACCTCAAGTTTATTCTTGCTCATCCCGCCGTCACCTGCATCATTCCTGCCTCCTCGAAAGTGAAGCACATGCAGGACAACATGGGAGCCAACTTTGGCACGGTGCCCGATGCGGCCCAGCGGGATGAAATGCTGCGCTTCTACCAGTCTCTGTAGACAGATGACATGACCGCGTCGCATCCGTCACGGCTGCAACGATTGCTGGCTTTGGCCTGCGACATCCAGCCCCACGAAGTGCGTGCGACGCTAGCCTCTTTCCTGTTGGTGTTAGTGTTGATGGCGGCGTATTACATCCTGCGTCCGTTGCGCGACGCCATGGCCAGCAACTGGACAGACGCCGAAGTCAGTTGGCTGTGGACCTTTACCTTCCTGTTCAGTGTTGCTGCCGTGTCCTTGTATGGCGCCGCCGTGGCCAGGTTTCGTTTGCGACAACTGGTACCCGCGGTTTACGGTTTTTTCGCGGCCAGTTTCGTGCTGTTCTACCTGGCCGGCCAAACCTTGCAAGACCAGACATTGCTCGATAAGGCGTTTTACGTCTGGATCAGTGTTTTCAGCCTGTTCCATATCTCGGTGTTCTGGGCTTTTATGGCAGACACCTTTTCCAGGCCCCAGGCCACCCGGCTATTCGGCTTTATCGGTGCGGGGGCCAGTGTTGGCGGAATTTTGGGGCCGGCGGTGGCCACCCTGCTGGTCGATGATATCGGTACCGATTCACTAATGCTGGTCGCCAGTGCGCTGGTGGTGCTCAGCGTGCCCCTGATTCGGCGCTTGCAGTGTATGAAACTTTCAGACTTACACAACCAGCCCGGCGGCCCGGGTAGCGGCGACATTGAGTTTATCGGCGGCAATCCCCTCGCTGGGTTTAAGGAATTTTTCAGCAGTCCCTTCCTGCTCGGCATCGGCCTGTTCATCTTCCTCTACACCGCCATCGGCTCATTCGTCTATTTCGAACTCAAGAACCTGCTGGTGGACTACGATCTCGAAACCCGCACCCGGATCTGGGCCGGCATGGACCTGGTGGTTAACATTTTGACGATTCTGGTCGCGGTTTTTGCTACCGGCCGCATCGCATCCCGCCTGGGCCTGCCCTTTACCCTGGCCTCGATCCCGGTAATTATTGCCGGGGGGCTGTTACTGCTGGCGACTACCCCCATGGTGTCCGTGGTCATCGCCGTGCAGGTCGTGCGGCGGGTGGGCAATTATGCCGTGTCGAGGCCTGCACGGGAGATGCTGTTCACCGCGGTAAGCAGGGAAACCCGGTTCAAGGCAAAGCCCGTAATCGACATTGTGATCTACCGGGGGGGCGATATGCTCAATGCCTGGGCGTTCACCGCCCTCACCCAGGGCCTGGGGCTTGGCCTGGCAGCGGCAGCCGCAGTGGGCGCCGCAATTGCCGGTATCTGGGCAATCACCGGCATATACCTCGGGCGATCTTTCAATCGGATGGGTGAGTCCGAACAGGCCTGGATGCGGAAAGGCTTCGATTGATCCAGAAATGACGCCAGTGTGGGCCTGCTGCAGTCCAGGCCCGGCGCGTGCCTGATTCAATGGCAGCCTTTCAGGGATCGCCTGTGGCGTGGTGTTGTATCCAGGCATCCCGGCAACTTTATGGAGCCACCGTTGTCACAACTGCGCAACAGTAAAGCATTGCTATTGTTCCGGAGAACTCCGACAATCCGACTTTGATTTTTGTAGCGCCATGCGCCAGCGCAATCGAGTAACAACTTGAGTGACACCTTTAGATCTTGCCGGCAACTTGATCCCCTCGGGCAGGTTTTTCTTATTGTTGCTATTGCCGCATTGTTACAGTGCTTTCTGAACGGACTGTCCTTTTTTCAACTATTTCCGGACATTGCCGGCAGGTCGCTTAATGGCGCTGCTAAAAACAGCACCTACCTGATAAATGGGTCGCTAGCCTTGCTGGCTTGCTGGTACTTTGATGGTCGCCAGGGTTTGCGGCGCATCATTCAGCCCTATGGCCGCGTACTGCTGCACCCGGGCTGGTGGCTGCTGGCAATTGGAATCATGGTGCCGGTGCTGTTCGCGGCCCTTTACCTGAATGATTGGCTGTTCGGTCAACCATTACGGCTGTACAGCCTGCAGTTGCCATCCTGGGATAGCGCCTTGGAAGACGCGCCGATGTTTGTCAAAGTGGCGGTTTCTGATGAGCTGTTCTGGATCGGCTTTGTCTATCCGAGGCTATTACACGCAGGCTTTTCTCCTTTGAAGGCAGCACTGTTTATGGGTGTGTGCTGGGGTATGGCGTATGTTCCTTTTATATATACCGGTTTCTTTATTGCTCCGGGTATAAGTGCGGCGAGCCTGGTGCTGGGCTGGTTCGCTATCACACCCATATATGTCTGGATATACCATAAAACCGGCAGCGCCTTGCTACTGGTGGTATTTAATGTGTCGATGCAGTTTGCCTACAGCGCGGTTCCAGTCCTGCCGCGAGTGACGGGTGACAATAACGTACTTGCCATGGCTAATCTGTTAACACTGCTGTGTGGGTTGTTACTCTGGTGGTTGTGGCCCGCGGGCAGCGATGCTAGACGGCCCCTGCCGGTCCGGCACCTCCGGGGACCGGTAGGATCAACTGGACCTTAATAGCAAACGGGAAATCTGGTTCGAAAGGCGAGCGCCAAGCTGGCGTGCCTGGCCAGGGAACCAGCGTCCGGCGAGCACGACTGACGGCATAACGTAGCCACTTCGACAGGGAAGGGCCACGTCAGGGTGGGCTCAAAAGCTGTTGACCAGCTGTGATGGTCTTGATGCCCTAGCCAAAAGTGTCGGCGAACAAACTATCTGACCAGGTAAACATGTCTTCGAAATTTTCCGAGTCCCACCTGTGCGCCTCGCCCAGTGATCCCGGCACCAGTTTCATGCTTCTACTTGCAGGATCGTAGCGGTAAACCGCCGTAAGCCAGGAAGCCTTACTCCTCGTGATCGGGCTGAAACAAGCTGAATTAGTTGTCAGGGTAGTCAGGCGCTCATCGGTATACGGAGACAGCCCTGAGGCAGTGCGGATAATGGCGTCGGCACAGACCTTGGCCTGGGAGTTGGCCATATGGCCGGATTTGGGCTGGCTGGTCCCCTGGGCATCGCCCACCACATAAACGCCTGGAAAATTCGCCAATGAAGAGGCATAGGTCTCCGCTTCCACCGGTGCCCAACGCACATCGGGGCCACCGGTAAGGCCACTATCCAGCAGCAGCCCGGGAGCGCTGTGCCGGGGTATGACGTTGAGTACGTCACCGAGATAGGCGCCACGGGTTGTTTCTACTTCGCGGTTGGCCGAATCCACTGCAATGACCTGGGCATCGGGAATATATTCCACGATCTCGCCATACAGGGTATTAAACGCACGGGTGAAGGTTTCCTTCTCCGCCTGAATCCCTGGATTGGCATCCAGCACCACCACTCGCGGCGTGCTTCTTCCGGCGCTTCCCTGCCGACCCAGCACACCACTGCGGCGTCCGAGGATGTCCGCGACCAGGCAGGCCCTTTCATAGGGCCCCGGAGGACAGCGGTAGGGCGTTGGAGGAACGGTCATAACAAAGGTGCCGTCATCCGGCATCGCCTCGATCTGGTCGCGCAGCAGATTGGTTTGCGCTCCGGCGATCCAGGCGTGAGGAACAAGCATGGGATCGAGGCCATCGATCGCGTCAAATTGTATGCCCGTAGCCACCACCAGGCTATCGTAGCTGGCCGCTCCAGAACCTGCCAGCCACAGTATCTTGTTGGGGCCGTCGATAAATTCGGCACGGTCCTGTAACACCTTGACGCCGTAGTTACGCTGCAGCGCGGAGTAATTAAAGGCCAGGTCACCTGTGGTTAAGCGGCGGTTTAACACCAGATTACTCATAATGCAGGAAATATGCTCGGGATTTGGCTCGACCAAAGTCACCTGTATATTATCCCGCGCCCATAGTTTCAGGTACTTGGCGATGGTGGCGCCGGCAAAGCCACCACCCACTACCACCACCCGGTGCGGCACTGCTGCGAAACTGCCGGGCATAAATCCCAATGCCGCGAATGCTGGAACCATTTGCAAAATATTACGTCGTGTAAAAGCCATGGCTATGTTCCTCTTGTTTGGAGCGGATTTACGATTTTCCGCTGGGTCTCAGATCCGGCGGTGCAGGCCATTCTAGTCGTCGTCCCGCTCTCGTCGTTTTCTCTCGCCAGACTGACTCCCAGCCAGGTTCGCGTAGTAATCGGCTATACGCCTGATCTGCTCGTCGCTATAACCCATGGCCTGGTGTTCCATAATGTCATCCGGCGTTCCATCCTTCATCTCGGCCATTTCCTCGGACAGCTCGTTCGCCTCTTCTCCTGTGAGTTCTTCGAAGCCGCCGTCTCCATTAGTTCCGTGGCATTGCGCGCACTGGGATGCCAACAGGCGATTGACAGTGGGGTCGTCCGCATAAGCTGACGGGGAAGCAGTGTTTACCAGAAAGGCCAACACCAAGGGAGCTTTGAAGATGCAGCGATTAAATAAGCTCATAAAAATCACCATCTTGTTGGTTGATCGGAAGGGCTTCGTCAAGCCTTGATTTGGGAAATTAATCCCAAATAATATGCAAGTCAAGCAGCTTCGGGCGCTATTTGTGGTACGCCAGTGCCGGTTGTTCAATACCGTTAGCTTGAGATAATGCCGTTGCTGCCGCAGCTTGAGAGTGAAGGATGCGGGATTTTCGCTGCATAGCATGGTGTGTCGACGGGGCTCTTCAATGTTACAAGCCTGTGGACAAGGGCAGCCCAGCCTTGTTAAATCGCCAGCCGGCACTATCGAAAAAACAACTGGCTTTGCCCTGCAACTGACAGCAATTGCTGTCAGTTGCAGCTGCCCTTCCGGGATAGCAGTAGCCGTGTCATATTCAAATGGGTGGGTATTCCGCCAAAGACTAAACATCGTCCAAAAGGAACACTATTGAGGCGGGGCAGGGCTGGCTTGCCTATGCAGCGCCAACCGTAACGGGAACGATTACGATTGCAGGGATCAACACGGGACGACTGTCAATGCCCTCTGTCATCCACTGCTGGCAATGGGAGTAAGGCCAGCGTTTGCTGCAACTTGTGTTGTCTGGTTTGTGGTCCGAAAAATGATGGCTGGTGCGCCTGTCTATCCTCCGCCAGCTTTGTCGAGTGCCTCGGCCAGTGCTTCCCACGACAGCATGACGCACTTCTGCCGGGCGGGATGATCGCGCACTGCAGCCAGCGCCTGCAAATCCCGGGGCAGGGTGACATCTGCTGTTGTCTCGACGGCGCCAAACCAGTCTCGCATTTGTTGGTACAGTTGCCGGGCGGCGTCTGAACTCAAGCCGCGAATGGCCTCTGTCATCATCGACGCTGAGGCGATACAGATTGCGCAACCACGGCCGCGGAATTGTATAGCCTCGATCTTTTCATGCCCCAGGAAGATACCGATTTCGACTTCATCGCCACACCGGGGGTTGGCCCCGCGCTCCACTGCGTCGGCATTGTGAATAGGCCCTTCAGAGCGATTCCTTGGGTGGCGGTAATGCTCCAGCAGGGTTGCCTTGTACAAAGCCTGGTCGGTCATCTACAAAAAAACCTTTTCAGCACTGACAATGGCTGCAATCAGGGCTTCAACGTCTGATTCGTCGTTATATATCGAAAAACTAGCACGGGCGGTGGCGGCTAGTCCCAAATGATTCAGCAATGGTTGCGCACAATGATGTCCGGCACGAATGGCAATACCCGATTCACCGGCGATCTGGGCAATATCATGGGGGTGCAGATCGCGATGAGTAAACGAGACGATGCCGGAGGCTGGCAGTTCTGCATGGGGTAGCAGGCTGATGCCCTCTATTGTGAGTAAGCGCTCAGCGGCCAGACGTGTCAGTGAGGCGGTATGCTTTTGCACGCGCCAAAGTCCGAGGCTGGTAAGATAATCTGCCGCTGCCGCAAAGCCGACGGCACCGGGCATGTCAGGTGAGCCTGCTTCGAAGCAGGCAGGAATTCCAGTCCACTGGCTTGGCGCGTTGCCGATCCCGACGGTGTCGACCATACCGCCTCCGACCTGAAACGGGGCCATCCCGCCAGGCGCTCCGCTTTACCATAGAGAAGGCCGATGCCTGTCGGCCCGAACATTTTGTGCGCGGAAAAGGCGAGAAAATCGCAGCACATGGCGGCAACCTTGATTTCAAGGTGTGACACCGATTGGGCTGCATCCACTAAAATCGGGATGTCATGCTGGTTCGCCATCGCGCACAGTGCTGCGACGGGGTTTTCGATTCCAAGAACATTGGATACATGGGTGACGGCTATGAATTTGGTGCGCTCGGAAAACAGCTCGGGTGTAGCTTCCAGGTCCAGTTTGCCATCGCCCGCCAGTTCAATAATCCTGAGTTCGGCTCCCTGTTGTTGGCAAACGCGCTGCCAGGGCAAATAGTTTGAATGATGCTCCATACGGCTCACCCAAACCACATCGCCACTTTGCAAACGCGGTTGCAGCCACCCGCTTGCGACCATATTGATGGCCTCTGTGGCAGACCGGGTAAAAACCAGCTCGTCGGGGGAGGTCGCGCCGATGAAGTGCTGCAGCGTCCGGCGGGCGCTTTCGTAGTGGCTCGTCGCCTGCTCTGCCAGGGGGTAAAGCCCACGATGAATCGGGCCGTAGCACCGGGCATAGCACTGGGTTATGGCATCGATAACCGCGTCAGGCTTATGCGTTGTTGCAGCGTTGTCGAGATAACGTAATGGTTGGTGCCGGTCTGCAACTTCAAATATCGGAAAATTGCGCCTCACCAGCGCCGGGTTGATGGGTTCGGACTCAAAGATGGGCTGCGCCGTCTCTGACATTGCTCAGCGCCGCTTGATCGAAGTCAGCTGTGCCTCGGCATTTGCTTCCTCCAGCAGCCGGTCACGCATCAGCTTGCCGCTACCGCCACGGCGTAACATGACAATTTCGCTGATAATACAAAGGGCGATTTCCTCCGGTGACCTTGGCGCCAGGTCGATCCCGGAAGGGGTCACGACCCGCTGAATGTCCGCATCACAGAAGCCCTGCGCTTGAAGGTAGTCGAGCACCAGGCGGGACCGCTTGCGACTCGCGATCAAAGCGATATATTTGGCCCGCGAAGCGAGAGCGCGACTGATCGATTCGTGGTCTCCCTTGTGCTGGGTGGCGATGACAACGTAGTCATCGGGGTTGGGTTGCAACAGCGAGTAGTCGAGGTCGTCTGTAATCAGGCGGCTGGCCTGTGGGTATTTTTCCCATTCAACGGCTGGATCATTAACGATGACCCGCAGGCCTACCAGATCGCCGATGATGCACAGGCTTTCAGCAACCCTGCCATGTCCCATGATCCAGAGCCCCGGTTTGGGCAACACCGGCTCGACATACACGCGCATACTGCCTCCGCAGGGCATACCCGCCCCCAGTATCTCGTCATCCAGGTCGATGTCGAGTATGGCGGTTTCATTGTCACTGATGCAGGCCAACGCCTGCTCACAGGTGCTGGACTCTGCGCAACCGCCACCAACCCAGCCGGCCACGACCCGTCCTTCGCAATCGATTACCGCTTTTGATGATGTTTTTGCTGACACCGATCCCCGGGTTTCGACCACGGTTGCGATGGCGAAAGGTTCTGCCTTATTTTGCAGGTCCTGGATGATGTCGAAGATATCTTTTGCCATAGGTTTGTTTATTCAGTCATAGTCTCGCGCAAGGCGCTCTTCCTGGAGAGAAGCTGCCTTACAGTGGCGTAGGCCTCCGGGGTGTCGAGGTCTACGAGTACGTGATCATTGGGCATCTCCAGCGTGGTAACCAGCCCGGGGTTTTTCTCTATCAGGCGTCTGCAGCCGAGATTTTGTCTGTCTGCCAGGATAGCCTCGCGCTGGCTGTAATCCAGTACCACAGGGTTGCCACGCCGGCCGTCATACACCGGAACCATGATCGAGGTTGGGCAGAGCTGAAAGCCCCGGGCGATTGTCTGGATATCGTCGACGTCGAGCAAGGCCTGGTCGGACAGGCAGATCATTACCCCGGCACAGGGTTTTTCCAGGGCCTCAAGACCGCGATAAACAGAAGTCATCTGGCCAGCGCGAAAATTTTCGTTGTAAACAATTCGGGCAGGTATTCCCTGCAGTAGCTCTCGGGCGACTTGCTGTTCGTGCCCCACCACCACCACCAATTCCACCAGCTGGGATCGAGCCAGGGTCTCGGCCGTGCGCCTTAACAGGGGAATACCCCCAATGGGCAGTGAAAGTTTGTTGATATTGCCCATCCGGCGCGACTCGCCCGCCGCCAGCAGCACCGCAGACAAGGATTTTTTGCCGGGACGGGTCATGCGCTCTTGTGACTCCCGCAGCAGCCGGCGCCTGTCGCAGCGACGGCTTCAGTCGTTTCCGCTACCCCGGCGACTGTCGCCGGGGTAGCCCTTGTTGTGGTGGAATCCAAGGCCATTACTGCCGCGGGTGTTGTCTGTTGCTGGTGTCGTGCTGCAACCAGGCCTGCCAGCACCGAAACCGCTATTTCTTCGGGAGACCTCGCGCCAATCTCCAGACCGGCGGGTGCGACAATGGCGTCAACAGCCTGCGGATCGTGGCCTTTGTCTTTCAGCATTTGTTTCAACTTGCCCGCTTTTCGTGTGCTGGCAATAAAAGCGCGATGATAGGTGTCAACGCGAAGTGCCGCATGCAGTGCGGCCTGATCACCCTTGCCCTGGGTTGCTATGACTACCAGCGGTGCACCCGAAAACAGGGTGTTGCCGGTATCGAAACCCCTGATCACCCGATCCGCCCAGGGGAAACCGGTCTCATCCGCTGCGGGAGAGGCAACCGTTACGGCGAAGCCTGCAAAATGAGCGAGGGCAGCAAGTGACTTTGCCACCTCGGATGAGCCCAATAGCAACAGCTCAGGCCGCGACAATACGGGCTCAATAAAAATGTCCAATGTGCCTCCACTGTAACAGGCTGACTTAAAGCCCACGACATCGCCATCCGGGTGAGCGTCTTCCGCCGGACTCACGCGAATCAGCTGCGGTCGGCCATCGCGTAGTGCCTGGCTTGCGGCTTTTAGGACCGCCGGTTGCACGCACCCGCCACCGATCCAGCCGTAGATATCGCCTGTGGTGGTGACTAATGCCTTGTAGCCGGGCTGCGCCGAGGTGGGCGATTTACAACTGACAACGGTCGCCAGCACATAGGGTGTGCGTTCTGCTTCAAGCTGGCTGGCCTTGTCGTTGAGCCTGTTGTCGTTAAACATGATCGTAGCCTCGTTCTGTCATAGCCTGGTCAGTGCCGGCTCCAGAGCCTGCAAGCTACTGAGATTGTGTGCCGGCGCGAACAGGTCCAGATAGGGCAGCGCGGCCTGCATGCCCTGGCTGACAGGCTCGTAGCCACTGCGCCCGAGTAACGGATTCAGCCATATCAACTTGTGACAGCGTGGCTTGATCCGCCCCAGCTGCTCGGCAAGATAGTCGGGATCACCGGTGTCCAGGCCATCACTGACAATGACAGTAATACTGCGACTGTTTAACATTTGAGCGTATTTGTTGTTGAAAGTTGCAAGGCTCTCGCCAATTCGGGTGCCGCCTGACCAGCCTTGAGAGGCCATCGCCAGACTGTTGCGGACGCGGATCAAATCGGTTTGACGCAAGGCCTCGGTGATGGGTAGCAACTGGGTATGGTAGGCAAAAACCGAGACGTCACGAAAAACACAGACCAGTGCCCGGGCGAAGCGGAGAAAGAAGAAACTGTACATCGACATCGATCGGCTGACGTCCACAATAAGGACCAGCCGGGGCTGACGCTTGATGCGCTGCCGGTAATGCAACACAAGCGGTGTGCCGCCAAAGCGAATACTGTCCCGCAGCGTTTTACGGAGGTGTATCTGATGGCCGGTTTTGCTGATGCGTTGCCTGCGGATGGCTCGCTTGCGCATCTGTCTTGCCAGGCGATCGACCAGTGCCTCAACGGCTCGCATTTCATCCGGGTCGGTGAGTGCCTGAAAATCCATTTTTGCAAGGGTGGCAGTGAAGCTGGCACCCTCGCGGGTACCTTCACCGTCGGTGGCTTCATCAGAATCATCACTGCATTGGCTGTCGGCATCGGTGTGACGCAAGGCTTGCTGGCGCGACTCGTCAGCAGAGCTCTGCGCCTCGGGTCGTTTTTTCGCGAGGCCGCCGGTCGCGGCGCTATACCGACTTTTCACATTGGTCGGGTACCAATAGGCATCATACAGCTCGTCAAAACGCTCCCAGTCGTCCTGGTCGGAACAGAGCAACGCTCGCAAGCCCCATCGCAGGCGAGTGCTATCACCCAGCCCGCAGTTTAGCGCGACATTCTGGGCGTCCAGCTCCTCGGCTACGCCGATTCGAAAGTTGTTGCTGCGAGCCAGGCGGACAAATTCGACCAACCGGGTTTGTAAAAAATGTGCGATTTGCTGTTGGTCCAGCGTTGGCAGGGCGTCAGTGTTCACAAGGCACGCGCCACTAGCCGCTCAACTTCAAAGGCTTCCAATCTGGCGCTATCCTCGCGTGTTTTCAGCAAACACACCAGAGTGTCCAGGAGCAACTGCGGCTCAGAATCCAGGCTGTTAATGCCCAGTTTGAACAAGGCGGCGGCCCAATCCAGAGTTTCGGCAACCCCGGGCTTTTTTCGCAAGTCAAGTTTCCGCAGGTCCTGCACAAAGGCTACTACCTGACGGGATAGTTGCAGGCCAATCTCAGGCAGGCGGGCGTTGACTATGCGCAGTTCCTTGTCGAATTCGGGATAGTCCACATAGTGATAAAAACAGCGTCGGCGCAAGGCGTCACTGAGTTCACGGGTGCCGTTGGACGTTATCACAACATAGGGTTTGCTGGTCGCGGTAATGGTTCCAAGCTCAGGAATGCTAACCTGGAAATCCGACAGTAGTTCCAGCAAGTAGGCTTCGAACTCTTCGTCGGCACGATCAATTTCATCGATCAACAAGACCGGGGATCGCGTTTGGGTGATGGCAGCCAGCAACGGCCTTTCCAGCAGAAAGCGTTTACTGAAGATGGCCTGCTCGGCATCGCTGTCCAGGCCGTGGTCGCGCTCCAGCAATTTAATGGCAAGTAACTGGTGCTGATAGTTCCACTCGTACACCGCCGAATTGACATCCAGTCCCTCGTAACACTGCAGCCTGATCAGGGGACAGTCGAACACTTGCGCTATAACGTGGGCGATTTCGGTTTTTCCGACGCCAGCGTCACCTTCCAGCAGCAGTGGCCGTTGCATTTCGGTAAACAATAGAAGGCTGGCGCTCAGGCTGCGTTCGGCAATGTAACCTGCCTCAGCCAGCCTGGCCTGGAGTGCGGTAACCCGGTTCTCTCCTCCCATAGTTCGCTGTCCTTTCAGCCCGGCGCCCGGTAAGAGCCCCGCTTCACTTTCTGCCCAAAAGGCTCTTCAGCCAGTTGATGAAGACCGTCCAGGCGAACTTCAGTCCGTTGATTTCCTGAGGCTGTTCGGCGATGTGTTCGCGTGCCTCCTCGGCCTGCTGGCCTTCACCCTGGGCTGCAATATGATCGGCAAAATTGGCCCCAAACTGATTCAGGATCTGATCTGCAACCTGGGTCATCATGCGCCCCCCCATGCTGGCAGCTTTGCCGGTCATCTTCACGGTGGCATTTCCCTTGAGGGCGCTTTTCCCGGGTTCGGTTTCAATGATCCAGGCGGTGAGATCCATTGAGGCAGAGGAGGTGCCCTTGGTATCCTGGCCCTTGCCCACCAGGTTGAGTTCCCGCTTCTGCGCATCCACATTGTTAACCACGATATCGCCGTTGAAGGCCATGACAGCGGGGCCAATTTTCATTTTCACCTTACCCTTGTAGTTACTTTGATCGACTACCTCGGTAATTTCGGCGCCCGGCATGCAGCTGGCAACGGCGGGGATATCCTGCAGGAATTCCCACCCCTTTACAGCCGTTCCGGGCAACTCAAATTGTTTTTCTAAATCGACTTGCATCTAGGTATCTCCAGGGCAAAAAGAGTGGCTTGCAAACGTATCGCTCGCATGACCTTCGGGGAATGATCAGGCACGTGAGTCCAGCCCCAGCTCATGCACTTTCTGCCACACGCGATAGGCACTATGCGGCATATTCATATGGGTTACATCAAGGTGCGAGAAGGCGTCGACAATAGCAGAGGTAAAGCACGGGATACTCCCTACATGGGGAGATTCTGCAACCCCCTTGGCGCCCAGCGGATGATGCGGTGACGGGGTTACGGTGTAGTCGGTCTCCCAGTGGGGTGTCTCGACGAAGGTTGGCACGAAGTAATCCATCAGGGTATTGCCCAGCAGATTGCCCTGCTCGTCGAAAGGCATCTCCTGTCCCATGGCAACGGCAAAACCCTCGGTCAGTCCCCCGTGTATCTGGCCTTCAATAATCATGGGGTTAATCCGGGTGCCGCAATCGTCCAGTGCATAAAATCTGCGCACCTTCGTCTCTCCCGTGCTTTTGTCGATGTCCAACACGCACAGATAAATACCAAACGGGTAGGTAAAGTTAGGCGGATCATAGTAATCAACGGCTTCCAGGCCAGGTTCCATACCCTCAGGTACGTTGTTGTAGGCCGCCCAGGCCACTTCTTTCATGGTTTTTTCCTGGCCGGGAACACCTTTGACTTTAAAACGATCGATGTCCCATTCGATGTCGTTTTCACTGACCTCGAGTAGGTGTGCCGCAATTTTCTGGGCCTTGGCACGAATTTTACGTGCCGCGACCGCAGTAGCGGCTCCCCCCACCGGGGTAGATCTTGAACCGTAAGTTCCGAGGCCGTAGGGCGCCGTGTCGGTGTCACCTTCTTCGATCGAAATATCATCCGACGAAATGCCCAGCTCGCTGGCGATAATTTGCGCATAAGTCGTTTGGTGGCCCTGGCCCTGGGTAATGGTGCCCATCCGGGCCATGATACTGCCCGTGGGATGCACCCGAATTTCAGCGCTGTCAAACATGCCGACCCCAAGAATGTCACAATTGCGGGACGGTCCTGCACCCACGATCTCGGTAAACGTGCACAGGCCGATGCCCATCAGCTCGCCTTGTGCCCGCTTTTCCTGCTGTTCCTTGCGCAGCGCGTCATAATTCACGGCGTTGAGGACTTTTTCGAGCGCCGTGTGGTAATCACCGCTGTCCAGTTCCCAGCCGAGACATGTCTTGTAGGGAAACTGCTCAACTTTGACGAAATTGCGCCGCCTGATCTCTGCTTTATCGATCCCGAGCTTCTGTGCCAGTACGTCCATGGTCCGCTCTATAACATACACGGCTTCCGTTACCCGGAAAGAACAGCGGTAGGCGACCCCGCCGGGGGCCTTGTTGGTATAAACCCCATCGACATTGAGGTGAGCCACCGGAACATCGTAGGAGCCAGTGCAGATATGCATGAGTCCTGCGGGAAACTTGGAGGGGTCGGCACAGGCGTCAAAGGCCCCATGGTCGGCCAGCACGTTGACGCGAAGGGCCTTGATGCGTCCCTCGCGGTCAGCAGCAATCTCCCCGGTCATATGGTAATCCCGGGCGAAAGCGGTAGTGGAAATATTTTCCATCCGGTCCTCCACCCATTTCACCGGTACGCCCAGCACTATGGAAGCCACAATGGAGACGACGTAGCCGGGGTATATGCCAACCTTGTTGCCAAAACCGCCACCAATATCGGGAGACACAATGCGCACCCTGCTTTCAGGTATCCCGGACAACATGGATACCACGGTCCTTACCACATGTGGTGCCTGGGAGGTAAGGTGTACGGTGAGGTGCTCGTTAATTTTGTCGTACGAGGCAACGCAACCGCAGGTCTCCATGGGGCATGGGTGTACTCTGGGATAGTACATATCCTGTTTGACCGTGACCTCGGCCTGCTCGAATACCCGGTCGGTGGCGTCTTTTTCGCCGGCTTGCCAGTTAAAGATATGGTTGTCATGCACCCGCTTGCTGTGAGCGCCGTCCATTTTCCCCGCCAGGTCCTCGCGCAACACGGGGGCATCGGCATCCATCGCCCGGTGCGGGTCGACCAGTACTTCCAGCTCCTCGTATTCGACCTCAACCAGTTCAGTGGCATCGGCCGCAATGTAGCGGTCGTCAGCTATTACCACGGCAACTTCCTGATACTGGAAATGCACCTTCTCGTCTGCCAGCACCGCTTGTACGTCGCCAGCCAGGGTTGGCATCCAGTGTAAATTCAGCGGCTTCAGATCGTCGGCGGTCAGCACCGCATGAACGCCCGGCAGTGCCAGCGCCTTTTCCTTGTTGATACTTTTTATGCGGGCATGGGCGTAAGGGCTGCGCACCATGTCGGCGAACAACATACCGGGCACTTTGATGTCATCGGTATAGCGGCCGGTGCCCTGCACGAAACGAGCGTCCTCTTTGCGCTTGCGTGAGCAGCCGACGCCCTTGAGTGTATCTTCGCGTTCCTGTTGTTCAGTGGTATTGTCCATGGCGATCACCTCAGGCTTTTTGTAGCGTTTGAGCGGCGGACTGTACCGCCTTGACAATGTTCTGGTAGCCGGTACAGCGGCACAGGTTGCCCGACATCCCCCAGCGAATTTCTTCCTCGGTAGGGTTGGGGTTTTCCTGCAAAAAGCGATAGGCCCTGATCAGCATCCCGGGAGTGCAGAATCCGCATTGCAAGCCATGCTCCTGAATGAAAGCCTGCTGCACTGCGTGCAGGCCATCGGCATCTGCCAGCCCTTCCACGGTCTTCAGCTCCGAGCCGTTTGCCTGCACGGCTAGCACAGTACAAGACTTGACCGACTTGCCATCCAGGTCGACCGTGCAGGCGCCGCAGTGCGAGCTTTCGCAGCCGATGTGGGTGCCGGTGAGGCTGAGAGTCTCGCGGATGGTATGCACCAGTAACTCCCTGGGTTCCACCAAAACGTCAACCTGTTTGCCATTGAGTTTGAATGCAACGTGTTGCTTGGCCATGATGTTATCCCCTTGCCTGTTGGAGTGCAGCGCGAATCGAGCGACGAGCCATCTCGGCCGCCATGTTTGACTTGTAAAGGGCGTCGCCCCTGAGGTCTTCTGCGGGTTCACAGGCGGTGATGACTTCGCGCGCTGCCTGCTCGATAAGCGCCTCATCAATGACCTTACCGCGCAGTATGTTCTCCGCCGCTTCGGCTCGAATCGCCATCGGTGCGACGTTGGTCAAAGCGATTCTGATATCGCGACAGATGTCTCCGTCCAGTTCAACCACGACCGGCGAGGCGGCGACGGCATAGTCACCGGTTTTGCGCTTCAGTTTGTGATAGCCATGACCAACCCCGGGTTTGATGGCGGGTATGCGCAGCTCAACCAGGATTTCGTGCTCCTGCAAATCGTTCCAGTAGGTGCCTAAAAAGAAGCCGTTAGCCGGCGCCTGTCGCTCGCCGTCCGGGCCCTGTAGTACTAAAGTTGCATCCAGCGCCAACATTACCGCCGGGTGATCATTGCCCGGGTCACCGTGGGCAACGTCTCCGCCAATGGTGCCGCGATTTCTTACCTGGGGATCTGCCACCAACCTGGCGGCTTCCACCAGCAAAGGGCAGTGCTGCTGCAGAATCTCGGATTGAATCAACTCATTTTCGGTTGTCATGGCACCTATACATATAGTTTCGCCCTCGAGACGTACGCCCCTGAGCTCCTCGATGCCATTAATATCGATCAAGTAGGGTGGCTCGGCGAAGCGCAGTTTCATCATTGGCAGGAGGCTGTGCCCGCCCGCCAATAATTTTGATTCTTCATGTGCGCCGAGTTGGGCAATGGCGTCCTGGATACTGGTGGCCTTGTAATATTCAAATTGCGCTGGAATCATGGTGACCTCGCGTCTGGCAGTGAGCCTGGGGATGATGCAGTTATCGTTATAAGTTCATCTGGTCGTGAGCTTTACCGTTATACACCAATTGGACACGAAAAGGGCTATACAAAAAATTCACTTGCAGTGCGAAGTCCTACGATCGCTTCTTTAATTCAGATGATAATAGTCAGCAAATCTGTAAGCATCGCCAGCCAACTTCTGCGTCCGGGAAAAGTCAATTTTGGGTAACTGGTCCCGGTCATTGGGGAGGGCGTAAATCCGCTTGATCAGAATGCCAGCTTCAAAGCCCCGTCCGACGGCCAGGGGAGTTGAGATTGCGTGAGCTGCAAACGCGGCCCTGAATAAGGCCCTGTAAAAAGTGGGGATTGGATATATTCGGCGCCGCGTTTGCAATACAATGAAGCATGCGCTCGATCAACGGGAGACAGCTCGTCAACTTGTTACAGGCCTGCCTGTGTGGGGTTTGCTTTGCCCTGGCATCAGGTCATACCCGGGCGGAGGCATGGCTGATTGACGTTGAAGGTGCTATTGGCCCGGCCACCTCAGACCACTTCATACGCGGTCTGTCGGCGGCAGAAGCTGCGCAGGCAGAGTTACTGGTGTTGCGCATTGATACGCCCGGCGGACTGGATCTTGCCATGCGGGAAATGATCAAGGCCATTCTGGCAGCAGACATTCCCATTGTTGGTTATGTTGCGCCCAGTGGGGCACGGGCGGCCAGCGCGGGCACCTATATTCTCTATGCGACCCACATAGCCGCGATGGCGCCAGGCACCAACCTCGGAGCCGCCACACCGGTACAGATCGGCTCCCAGGGTGAACCCGGCGAGGAAAGTAGCCCCCAATCAGAAGATGGTGGTTCTGCCCCGGCTGGCGAAACCAGCCTGCAGCGTAAATTGGTCAATGATGCCGCCGCCTATATTGAAAGCCTGGCCCAGTTGCGCGGGCGCAATGCCGAGTGGGCGGTGCAAGCCGTCCGCGAGGGTGCCAGCCTGTCGGCGAATGATGCCTTGCAAATTGGTGTCATCGACATTGTGGCAAGCTCGGTCGATGGGCTGATGCGGCAGATCGACGGGCGAGAGGTGACGGTCGGTGGGGGCACCCGGACTCTGGAGACGCAGGACCTTGTAATCCACACTCACACTGTAGATTGGCGCAGTGAGTTTCTTGCGGTAATAACCGACCCCAATATCGCTTATGTGCTGATGATGATAGGGATCTATGGTCTCATTATCGAATTCTATATCCCCGGCTTTGGGCTTCCCGGGGTGCTTGGTGCGGTATGCCTGCTGCTGGCGCTCTATGCTTTTTCCGTGTTGCCGATCAGCTATGCGGGTCTTGGCCTGCTGTTGTTGGGCATCGTACTGATGACCGCGGAGGCGTTCGCCCCCAGTTTCGGGATTCTGGGTGTGGGGGGAATCGCGGCTTTTATCGTCGGTTCCATCATGCTGATGGATACCGAACTGCCGGGTTACCAGATAGCCATGCCGATGATCGCAGGTTTCGCAGCATTTAGCATCGGTATGCTGGTATTTGTGCTGGGTATGATCATACGCGCCCGCCATCAGGCAGTGGTTACTGGCCTCGATCACTTGCTCGGTGCCCGTGCCACGGTGGAGTCTGTCGAAGACGAGGGAGATATTACCTGGGTTCGATTGGACGGTGAATTGTGGCAGGTAAGCTGCGCCGACCAACTGTCGCCAAACGACCAGGTGATCGTGCAGGCAATCGACGGTTTGACCCTGCTTGTAAGCCGAGACAATAGAGGTGCTAAATCATGTTAGGTGTGAATTATTTCGGACTTGTTGTCTTTTTGCTGTTGCTTGTCTTCCTCGTGTCTGCGCTGCGCATCCTGCGCGAATATGAGCGGGGCGTTGTTTTTATGTTGGGGCGTTTTTACCGGGTGAAGGGGCCGGGTCTCATTATTCTCATCCCGGTGCTGCAACAAATGGTTCGCGTTGACTTGCGTACCGTGGTGATGGATGTGCCGACCCAGGATGTTATCTCACGCGACAACGTTTCGGTTCAGGTGAACGCGGTGATCTATTTTCGGGTGATCGACCCGGAGCGGGCTATTATCCAGGTAGAAAATTTTCTCGAGGCTACCAGTCAGCTATCCCAGACCACCCTGCGCTCGGTGCTGGGCCAACACGAACTGGATGACATGCTGGCGGAAAGGGAGCAACTCAACGCCGATGTGCAAAAAATCCTGGACAAGCAAACGGCCGCCTGGGGAATCAAGGTAGCGAATGTTGAAATCAAGCATGTTGATCTCAATGAAACCATGGTCCGTGCGCTGGCCAAGCAAGCTGAGGCTGAGCGCGAACGTCGTGCCAAGGTTATCCATGCCATGGGCGAAGCAGAGGCGGCGGAAAAACTAGCCGAGGCGGCCAGTGTCCTGTCAGCGCAGGACCAGGCCATTCAATTGCGATACCTGCAAACCCTGGTGGAAATCGCCGGTGACAAAAGCTCCACTCTGGTATTCCCGGTTCCGGTAGACCTATTGCAGAAACTGAAGTCCTGAACCTTGCCACCCGGCAGAGCGCAGCGGGAACTAAGTATCCCGTCGCTGTTCATACCACCGTGTGGGGCGGGTTTGATGCAGGTAGAATCAGCGAGAGAATGTTGCCAATTGCCAGAGGCGAGTGTGCCAGTGAAAGGTCACCTTTTGGGGCAAGGATATCGCTCTCAGACATAAGCTGGCCTATGCTAAATAGCAGTTATCAAACGGGGTATACAATTGTCATGGGAAAAATTCTTCAGCTGTGGCTGGCCTTGCTGTTTGCAATGGGCCTTGCCGCTTGCTCTGGCAACACGCAAATCGAAAGTGATCTAAGCATCAAGGGCGCACCCGACTGGGTCAATGAAGGTACCCAGGCGATAAAAAATAAGGATGGGCGACTGATTCATGGCCGCGGAGAGGCAGCGCCAATGGGCGATGCGTCATTGCAGAAGGCCACCGCCGACAATAGAGCCCGGGCAGAGATTGCACGGGTATTGTCGACCATCATGCAGGACACGCTGGCGGATTACAGCTCCAGTAGCGCCGGCGAAGCCGACGGCAGCGTGGCGCGGGAAATCTCCAGTAGTACTCGCCTGGCACTGAGCGGCACTCGCATTCTGGGGCATTGGAAAGACCAAAAGACGGGCATTATTTATGCGCTGGCGGAGCTGGATACCAAAAGCCTGGATAAATCCATTGCCACCGCGACCAGATTGAGTGACAACTTCAAGCAGCAATATATCGATCATCTGGATGCTAATTTCGATCGCTTTGTAGAGGACGGTAAACCATGAAGCCGCTGCTGCCCACCCTCATCCTGCCCATTCTGCTCGCTGCCTGCGCTACCCAGGTAAGCCGGATCGATCCCTCACAAACAGTTGATCTCAGTGGCGCATGGAACGACTCTGACTCGCGTATGGTCGCTGAGGAAATGATCCAGGATGCTCTCAATCGTCCCTGGATTAGCAACTTTACGCAAGCCAATGGCCACCCACCTGCGGTGATCGTGGGCACGGTGCGCAATCTCAGCCACGAACATATCAACGTCAATACCTTTACCGCCGATATGGAGCGCGCCCTGGTCAATTCCGGCCGGGTCGAGTTTGTTGCAGCCAGCGGGGAGCGCGATGAAATCAGAGGCGAACGTATCGACCAGGATCTCAATGCCAGGGACGATACCCGCAATGCACCGGGGCAGGAAATTGGCGCCGACTTTATGCTCAAGGGGCAGATCAACAGCATTTTTGATACCGAGGGCAAGCAGCAGGTGCGTTACTACCAGGTCGATCTTAATATGATCAGCATGGCAGACAATCGCAAGGTTTGGCTGGGACAGAAGAAAATCAAAAAGCTGGTCAAAAACGGCACCGTGCGCCCATAGATGGAATGCGCCGACCCACCGCACCAACACTAACGTTCCTACTATGCCTGTGTGCCATCTTGGCCGGCTGTGGTAGCCATCAGCGCCAGGTCAATCAGCTGGCCGATGAGTTACAAACCAGCTCGCCCGAGGCCGCGCTCGCGGCCCTCAGCCAACTGCAAGTTTCCGCCCGGGATCGGCCACACTATTTATTAGACCTGGGCACCCTGCAACTGGTAACCGGTGACTTTAGCGCCAGTATCCGTTCCCTGCAAAATGCCAAGGCCCTGCTGGGTCCACTGCAGGCCTTTAGTGTGAGTGAAAACCTTGCCGCCGGCACCATCAACGAAACCCTGCGGGCCTATGCGGGAACTCCGGGTGAACGCGTATTGCTGCAGGAGCTGCTGGCAATCAATTACCTGATGCAGGGAAATTTGGACGCCGCCCGGGTTGAGGCGCTGCAGGCCGATGTACTGATGAACCAGCTGGCGCAGGCCGATCCGGTGCGGGGCCAGCTTGCCAGCGCCCGGTTCGTATCCGGCCTGGTGTTTGAACTCCTCGGCGAGTGGGATAATGCCCTTATCAGTTACCGCAAGGCAGCGCAGATCATGCAGCAGCGCAAGCAGCAATTGCCAGCCGCACTGCGGCACAGTCTGCTCGATATCAGCAGACGCCGGGGTCTGGAACAAGAGCATCAGCAGTATGTAGCGAGTTATGGTCTTGCGCCGCGCCGGCCATCCGCTGACGAGGGTGAGCTCATCATATTCTTTTGGGACGGGGTGGTAAGTCGCATGCGCCAGCGCTTCACTACCGTCTACGTTCCTGAACTGCAAGGCAATATCTCGCTGGCAGTGCCCTACTACCCGCCGCCGGTTCATCGGTCGCAACCGTTGCGGGTCGATGCCGGAGGGCAAAGCTACAATACCGAGTTGCTGGAGGATATTGACAGCCTTGCCAGGCTGTCACTGGAAGCAAGGCAAGCAGAAATCTACGCCGCGTCACTCGCCCGAATGGTCAGTAAGCACCAGGCGGTGCGAGCGGCGCAAAGGGAGAGCCCGGCGGCGGGCCTGTTGGTCAACCTGGCGACCATCTTCAGTGAGGTGGCCGATACTCGCAGTTGGAATATGCTGCCCGCGACAATGCAAATTGCCCGAATTACGCTGCCGGCAGGACGCTACGCGCTCCGCCTGCCGCCACGCAGCGCAGGGACAGACACCACGGTTTGGCTGGACCTTGGCGCTGGAGAAACAGCAGTGGTGCTGGCACCACAGGTCAGCCAACGCGTCTTCAGTTTCAGTAAGCAACCCTGACACAGGAACTTCCACTATGACATCAATGCCCCTTAGAATCATTGCCAGGACTGGACCGCTGAAGGTCATAAGCCCGAGGCTGAGGCGCTGCGCTGCAGTTTGCTGCGGCACTGCCTTGTTGGGCCTGCTCGGCGCCTGCAGCTCGACGCCGCAAGAGCCGGCATGGGTTGAACAAGCTTCCACACTCTACGCCGAGCAAAAATACCTGAGTGCCACCGGCCAGGCCAGTGAACAATCGACGGCTGATGCCCGTGCGCTGGCTAACCTCGCCCGGATATTTGAAGTCGCCATCGCTGATTCCAGCATGGATTTTGCCGAGTCACGATCCATCGACGGCAGCACAGATAACCGCCAGCAGGTGTCGCGCTCGATCTCCACCGAAGCGACACAAGTGCTGCAGGGGGCTGAAATTGTCGAACACTGGCAGGCCGCAGATGGCAGCGAATACAGCCTGGCCATCCTGGAAAAGGCACCCGCAGCCCGGCGCTTGCGCAACAGTGTGCAGCAGGCAGATCAGCAGACACTTGAGCTGCTTCACTACGCCAGTGTGCTTGCACCGAATCCGGTGGCGGCATTGAGCGCCCTGGAACAAGCGCGCCTGATCCAGATACAGCGAGATGGCGTCAACCGCAGCCTGGCTATTGTCAACGAACGGGGCATCAACAGCCCGAAAAGCGCGGCAGAAATCGAGGCCATGATCCGTCGCGGCCTATCTACCCTTGAGTTTTCTGCGGTGGCGGCGCAACCCGAAATGCTCGGTGCTCTGCAGGCCGCCATTGCCAGTCTGGGAATTCAGTACCGGCCGGAATCCAGCTATCAGCTCTGGGGTAATCTCGATACCGGGCCGGCGCAAAAACTGCAGGGCTGGTACTGGTTGCGTGGTTCCATGCACTTGAGTTTGCGTAACAGTGGTGATGTCCTGGCGACGCAGCGCTGGCCAGTCAAGTTGTCCGCGATCGACGAAAACCAGGTCCAGCAGCGCGCCCGGGACCAGCTCAACAACGACATAGGCTTGCAGCTCTACCAATTACTGGTATCCGCCGGTGAAAGCTTTCGTTAGGATATTCAACATTGGCAGCAGCACACGGACCCGGCATCATCGTGCCGCTGTTGCAGTAAGTGGCCAGTAATCGACAGCGGATGGTTTGTGTTCAATGACTAGCACTGTGGACCACCAATTACTCTACCTGGTATACGGCAGCGACGTCTATTACCGCGAGGCCCGCTTCAGTATCGTTTCAGCGTTGCTGCGCAGCCAGAACCCCGGCCGGCTAAATATTGTCGTCTGGTGCCAGCACCCGGAGCAGTTCGATGATCTTCCCGTTACCACCCGCCGGCTGGACGACAGCACTTTGCAGCAGTGGGCGGGGGAGATTCAATACAACCATCGCAGTAAGCCTTGTCTGCTCAAGCGGGCGCTGGCCGACGCCGCTAAAACGCTACTGATCGATACCGATACTTTTTTCATCAAGGCGCCGGAATTGCTGTTTGCCAAGCTCGGCCCCGGGGTGCTGTTAGTGGATGAGATTCAAGAGCCCTGGCGCACTGCGGTTGGAGGCCAGGTCTACCGCGAATTCAGCCCATACCTGCAGCAGTGCCTGCCGGATAATGCCATGCCATTGATCAACTCCGGGGTGATAGGCATGACCACGGCACACGCCCCTCTAGTCGACGCGACTATTGAGCTGATTGACAAGATTTATCACCCGGCTGGAAAAATCTTTATTACCGAGCAGTTTGCGCTGGGTGTGTGCGCCTGGAAAAAATATGAGCTGCTGGCCCAGGGTGGTGTGCTAAAGCACTACTGGAATCGCAAACTACTGTCTCGTTCTAAAATCGAAGCCTTTCTGACCTTGCACCAGGATGATCTGCTGGGCCTTGCCGCCCGCAGCGATCTTGAACTGCTCAAACCCGCCCACCCCAGGCCAGACCGAAGGTCGCGTCTGCGCTACAAAGCCCGGCTGCTGAAATATCCCGCCGATCAAAGGCGCTTCTACCTCGAGCTACTGTACGGCGCCCACAATTACCCCAATAAATTTGACCGGGCCAGTCGCGAGGCATGGTGGCACAAGGCCATTATCAACTGGCGTGAACGGCACCCCGGCAGTGAACAAGCCCTAGAACATATGCTGTCATCCGGGACCATCGAAAAAGTCCTGGGAGACGATTACCTGGCATTTAAAGCATTTCTGCAGCGCTTGTGAGCTTCACGCCTGGCCGGTGACCAAGTCACCCGCTGGCACACCGCGCTCGGCGGCAACGACTAGTCACCTTTGATGCTGGAGAAATTCTGGGTGGACTTGAACTTGTCAATCCCGTGAAACTTGGCGTCGGTATAGTGTGAGGAGCCTGTGCCGAGGAAGATGTAGGTGGGATTCAACAAATTTACCCGATGCCCGGGAGATTCCATCCACTGCTTGACCACCGCTTTGGCGAGGCCGATATAGGTATGATTCTGTATAGGCTCGCCACCGAAGCTGTAGCTGAAGTACCCGCCATTCTGCGCGGGCGTGGCAACGGGCCGGTTGGCCTCGTATTCTATCCCGAAGGAGAGGGCGATATTCTCTGCAGAAGCCCCGCCCGAGGCGCCGGCAATTGCCAGCCGCTTGGCCGAAGTCTCCCTGCCACTCACCGGGCTTTTATGAGCAAAGAAGTTGTTGGCAGTCATGTCATCGCTGTGCCCCTTGGCGGCGCGCTCCAGGGCCGGGGAATGCGAGAATTGCTGAACGCCCTGTTCCTCCCGCTGCCGGTTGCTCTCATAAAAAATCGCCGCGTGCAGCAGCGCATAGTTGATGTTCTCCATGTCGATGCGCTGATTTGCCCGGGGCAGTTGTTCAAAGCTATTGAAATCGAAATTGTCGTAGTCTGTGACAGTCCATTCCAGGGATGTGACAGGAGCCTCCACAGCTTCTGATGTCTCGGTGGCCCAGCCCATGTTGAGCGCAGAGGCACAGCCGGCGATAAGCAGAAAGAAGGCGCCAATGTGTTTTTTACCCATGCGTTACTCCTGGTTTCGTGCCGCCTGCTCGGGTCAGGCCGGGGCCTCTTATTCTATGCGCACTGAATCAGCGAAAACACCCCGCCATATTGTGGTTATTGACTCGCTGGCCACAATTGGACTAGCCTGTTGAGCAGCTCGACGTATTGATATGTCTTCCGATAATCATTCATGCGGGTGAAAAAAAATGAATAACAACGATTATTCTCAGCTTACGGTTTTTACAGCCGGCACTGCATTGAACAGCTCTGAAACCCCTTTGCCAAGAGGCAATAGATACGGCGATTTGGCCTGCCTCCGCTGGCTGTTACCTGGTTTTTTTCTTGCGTTGCTGTTTGCCCCCAATGGGGAAATACGGCGGAAAACGGCTACCGATTTATTTCGGTACAGACCATGTTGGGGCCCTGCTGTACCGATCAGGGAAATGACTTGATGGTCGATGCAGACGGCGGCGTCATCATTGCAGGTTCCCGCGGCGGTCTGGATCTGGACCGCGACGGTTCAGTTGATGTGCAAACCTTCGGTTCTCCCGATCCATTGATCTTTAAGTGGTTTGATGAAAACGATAATGCCAAGGGCTGGGTGCAGGGTCCCGGCGGGCCAAAAGCAGATGATGCTTTTGGCATCGCTTCAGATCGGCACAGCGGGGTTTACGCGGTTGGCAATTTCAATGACAGCATGCGTATTGCCGGGGGAACCATTCACTCCGCCGGCAAAGTGGATGGCTTTATTGTGCGTTACAACGAACGCGGGGAGACGCTTTGGGCCAAGCCACTGGGGGGCAAGACAGCGACGATTTTGTCGACATTGATAGTGATTCGCAGGGCAATATCTTTGTGATCGGTACCATACGAGGCCCTGTCGATATTGATCGTGATGGCAAGGTCGATGTCGTGTCGGCAGGGGAGTCGTCTGCGCTGGTGCGTCGTTCGACGCCAATGGCAATTTGCGCTGGGCGAAATCGCTTGGCGGCAAGGCTGCTGTATCCGGCAGGGCTCTCAGGCTGGGCCCGGAGGAGAGATTTATATCGGCGGTCACTACGCCAGGGGCGCACTGGATCTGGACGGCGACGGCTCTGCGGATAGTCCTGTTACGGCTGATGCTGCCAGCGCAGACAGAGTGACGGCGCAGACAGATATCAACGGCTTCTTCGCCCAGCTCGATTTAACGGGAAACATACTCTGGACCAAAGTTATAGCCGGTCCGGCGGTGCAGGTGATCGGCTCCATGGCAATAGCGGGCAACGGAGATTTGCTGGTTCTTGCTGGCTTTACAGGAGATGTGGACCTCGACGGTGATGGCACTATTGATTTTCAACTGAAATCCATGGGAGCCGGACAATATCAGTACCATGCGGATGGCAACGCCCTGCTACTTCGGGTGAGCCCCAAGGGTAAGCGTCTATGGGGGCGCCGATTTTATGGCGTCGGCAAAGCACGTGGCCACCAGCGATACGCACATCGTCATCAGCGGCACTTATTCCAACGATCTTGATCTCGACGACGACGGCATCTTCGAACGCAGTGCTGACCCTGACGAAAAACTCGAAGGTTTCTCCGCGATTCTGGACAATCAAGGCCATGTAAAGCATATTTTTACTATGGTTGGCGGGAACAGCGACATTGCCAACGCGGCAGGTTTTTCACCCGATGGCAGTCGTCTCTACGTGACCGGATACACCAGACTTACGCCGACTTCGACAATGACGGAAAAATCGAAAGCGCCTCTGCCTGCCATCAACTGGGAGACCTTTACCTGGCAGCTCATGCATCGGTGATGAGCTGTGAAATTGTCCATTCGTTATTGGAGCTTGGTGCACAGACTGCAATTCAGTGAGTCATTGTGAAGCAGATCGATCAGTACCTTGAGTGGTTTTGCTACGACGGGAGTTGAATTGTGGCGCGGTCGGTTTGATACGCCGAAGCAGCCGGCGAGTGATGCGCCGGCTGGATTTGTATGCTTTTGTCCTTGCTTGTGGGTTGCGCCGCTACTTTGGCAGGGTGAACAAGGCTCCGACTCGCTTGCGATAGTCGACATACTGCTTGCCCCATCGCCTTATTAAATCGCGTTCTTCAAAGTAGAGGCCGACCGCGATATACAGGCTCATCCCC
>CAVROQ010000022.1:0-30104 GCA_963722805.1 uncultured Gammaproteobacteria bacterium | reverse complement strand
GTGTTCTCCTTCGGGGGAATGTCCCATCCCCCCGCCCCAGGTCGGCAAAGCCACCCTGGGGCCCCACCCCCGATGTCGGGGCGCTACGAGTAGCGCCCCGCGTGGGCGCTTGGTCGCCCCCACGGGCGGGGGCATTGTACGTCAGTTCATCCCATCCTTCGTGCTCGACGCGTGCACCGCCGACCGGAAATCGTAGAGTCCTGTCAACCGCCGGTCGATGACTCCTCATGGCCGCGCGGCCACCGTCGATCGGGACGGAGCGTGGCGGCATCCCCCATGTAGACGTGCTCTATCGCGTCTGGGGGCTTTGGGGTGTTCCAGTGAGCGAGCACTCGGATGCAGCGCTGAGGACTGCGCGGCACGGGAATTTCGCGGGCGCACAGCATGGCCACATCGGCAAGGCCCAACTCGCGGGCAGCAGCAGCCGGGTAGGCGGCATCGATATCCTCACTGACCGTGAAGAAAATACTCGCGATGTCCGAGGGATCCATGCCGTTGGCCTCGATCATCGCTGCCAGCAGCTCGCGGGTAGCTCCCAGAATTGCCTCCAGGCTGTTTTCCGAAGCACAGGTAGCCCCGCGCACGCCACGACACACAACTGACATATCGATCTTCACCCTTATGGGCCCAAACGACCTCTTGCCCGCAAGTCTGCATAGTCCATCCTTCCCAGACCGTCAACACGGCCAAGGCTTGTCGCGCGCTTCCCCGCGAAACACACGGGTTCTGGCCTCCCCTTCGTCAGAAGTGGACCGCTCGAAACCGAAATTCCCTTGACTTGCCGAGGGATTCGGCCCAAGAGGACCTGGGTTTTGCTATACAGCAGGAGATCACCCATGGCCAGGCCGTCCCAAAGCTCCAATGACTCGCGGGTGCTCCGCTTGGGGCTGCCCAAAGGCTCGATGCAGCAGGGCGTGTTCAGGCTGCTCGAGGATGCCGGCGTCCACATCAAGGTCGGGCTGCGAGGCTATCGGCCCACCCTCTCGCTCCCGGACATCGAGGCCAAGATCCTCAAGCCCCAGAACATCGTCGAGATGCTGCACGCCGGCTCGCGCGACATCGGCTTTGCCGGCGCGGACTGGGTGGCCGAGCTCGAGGTCGAAAACCTGGTCGAGCTGCTCGACACCGGGCTCGACCCGGTGCGCATCGTCGCCGCAGCGCCCGCGGACTCGCTCGTGGACGGGGCGGCTGCCCGAGCGTCACCTGGTGGTGGCCTCCGAGTACCAGCGCTTGACCAGCGAGTGGATCGCCGAGCGCGGCTCGACGCCAGCTTCGTGCGCTCCTATGGCGCCACCGAGGTATTTCCGCCCGAGGACGCAGACTGCATCGTCGACAACACCGCCACCGGCGCGACGCTGCGAGCAAACGGCCTGGAGATCATCGACGAGCTGACTGCGCTCCTCCACGCGGCTGTACGCCAACCCGAAGGTGCTGGATGATCCCGCGCTAGCGCGATCGCATCGATCGCTTCGTGCTGCTGCTGCGCTCGGTGCTCGAAGCCCGCCGCCGGGTGATGCTCGAGGTCAACGTGTCCGCCGAGGCCCTCGAGCGCCGTGGTGGCGGCTCTGCCCTGCCTGCGCGAGCCCACGGTGGCGCCGCTTCACGGCGATGCGGGCTTCGCGGTGAAGGCCGCCGTGCCCCGCGACAGACCTGCCGCAGCGTCATCCCCGAGATCAAGGCCAGCGGCGGCACCGACATCGTGGTCACCCGGCTGTCGCAGATCGTGCCATGACCGACTCGGCTGCACAGACCGGCGCACCGGCCCGGCCCGAGGCGCTGCTATTCGATTTGGACGGCGTGATCGCCGACGTATCGCGCTCGTACCGCCAGGCGATCGTAGAGGCCGCCGCGAGTTTCGGCGTGCAGATCGACGCTAGCCAGGTGGCCGCGGAAAAGGCCGCGGGAAACGCCAACAACGACTGGGTGCTGACCCAACGACTGCTGCGCGCCCACGGGAAGGACGCACCCCTCGACGAGGTCACCGCCCGCTTCGAAGCGGTGTATCAGGGCACACCCGAAGCGCCCGGCCTGTGGCAGCACGAAATGCTGCTAGTCAGCCTCGACTTGCTCGCGTCGGTTGGCCGAGACACTTGCCGCTGGGCATCGTCACCGGACGACCACGCCACGACGCCGAACGCTTCATCGCCCACGCCGAGATCGGCGGCTTCTTTCGCGCGATGGTCTGCATGGAGGACGGTCCGGCCAAGCCCGATCCCGCGCCGGTGCGACTGCTACTCGAGCGGCTGGGCGTCAGCCGAGCCTGGCTGGTGGGCGACACGCCCGACGATATGCGCGCGGCGCTGAGCGCAGGCGTGGTACCCTTCGGCATCGTCGCCCGCGGCGATGCCGTGAACCAGGCGGGGATCGACCAGATGACCGCGGCCCTGCACCAAGCCGGTGCGGTGCGCGTTCTCGATGCAGTGGCGCAGCTCGAGCAGCTCCTGGTCGGTTAGACGCCTACCAGGACACGGGTGCTGCCTGGGCGTGCTGCCCTACGGGCAGAAGACAGGAAGGGGAACGTCATGGCCCGAAAAAAAGCGCCGGCGCCGCGTCGCGCCGAGCTGAAGCGCAAGACCCGGGAGACATCGATCTCGGTGTCCGTTGATTCTCGACGGCACGGGCCGAACGAGCATCTCCACGGGTATCGGCTTTCTCGACCACATGCTGACCTCCCTCGGCCGACACGCACGACTCGATCTGAAGCTGTCGTGCAGCGGAGACCTGCAGGTCGACGACCACCACACGGCCGAGGACTGCGCCCTGGCGCTGGGGACAGCCATCGACCAGGCACTCGGCGAACGTGCGGGTATCGCGCGCTTTGGGTACGCCTATGCACCACTGGACGAGGCCCTGGCCCGCGCGGTTGTCGATCTATCTGGACGGCCCTTTGCATCGGTGAACCTGAATCTCGATCGCGAGGCCATCGGCGAGCTGTCCGCTGAAAACGCCGCTCACGTGCTCTCGTCGCTGGCCACCAACGCCCGCGCCACGCTGCACGTCGACGTGCTACGCGGCACCAACGACCACCATCGCGCCGAAGCGGCTTTCAAGGCCGTCGCCCTGGCCCTGCGCCAGGCGGTGGCCCCCGGGCCGATTCGGAGATCCCGAGCACCAAAGGCGTGCTCTGAGCGCAGCCAGTTGCGCACAGCAAGACTCGGACGTAGAGACTCATGACAACTGACACGAGCAAAGCACCGATCGACGTCTGCATCGTACGGACCGGCATCGCCAACCTCGCCTCGGTGATCGCGGGCCTGCGCCGTGCAGGCGCCAGCGTCCATCTGACCGAAGGCCCTGGCGAAATTGAAGCTGCCCAGGCGGTGGTCCTTCCCGGCGTGGGCGCATTCGGTGCGGGCATGCAGACCCTACGACAGCACGCGTTGGTGGACGCACTGCGCGAGCGCATTGCGGCTGGCAAGCCAACCATGGCCGTGTGCGTGGGCTTGCAGCTGCTGCTCGAGGCCAGCGAAGAGAGTCCGGGTGTTGCCGGCCTCGGCGTCGTCCCAGCCACTGCCGAGCGCTTCAGCGGAAACGTGCGCGTGCCGCAGCTCGGTTGGAACCTTGTGGAACCAGCGGCTGACGGCAAGCTGATCGAACAGGGCCATGCCTATTTCGCCAACTCGTATCGGCTGAGACACCCGCCCGAGGGCTGGACCTGCGCGATGACCGATCACGGCGGGCCCTTCGTTTCAGCGATGGAACGCGGAGCCGTGCTCGCGTGCCAGTTTCACCCCGAGCTTTCCGCCCAGTGGGGTCTCGGCCTTCTGCGGCGCTGGCTCGAGGTGGCAAGAGGTGACGCATGCTGATCCCGCGAATCATTCCCTGTCTGGACACGCGTGACGGCCGCGTGGTCAAGGGCATCAAGTTTCAGGGGCTGCGCGACGCCGGCGATCCGGCCGAACTGGCAGCTGCCTACGAGCAGCAAGGCGCGGACGAGTTGGTGCTGCTCGACGTGTCCGCGACCCCCGAGGGCCGCGCGACTCAGGTGGAGACGGTCAGACGCGTTCGCGCGGAGCTGTCCATCCCGTTGACCGTCGGCGGTGGCGTGCGCACGGCGGATAACGCCGGTGCACTGCTCGAGGCGGGGGCGGACAAGGTCGGGGTGAACACCGCTGCGGTGCGAACGCCCGCGGTGATCTCGGAGATCGCCACGCGTTTCGGCAGTCAGTGCGCCATCGTCGCCATCGACGCGGCCTCCAAGGAGTCGGGCGATGGCTGGGAAGTCGTCGTCCTCTCGGGCACCGAGCGCACGGGCATCGACGCGGTGGAATGGGCCCGTGAGGCTGTGGAGCGCGGTTCGGGCGAGATCCTGCTCACCAGCTGGGATCGCGATGGCACGCGCTCGGGCTATGACAACGAGCTGATGGCGGCGATTTCCAAGGCGGTGTGCGTGCCCGTCATCGCGTCCGGCGGTGCCGACACGCCGGAGCACCTGGTGGCCGCCCTCGAAGCCGGGGCCGATGCCGTGCTGGCCGCATCGATCTTTCACTATGGCGACTACACTGTGGAGCAGCTCAAACGACGGCTGGCCGAGTTCGGCGTGGAGGTACGACTGTGATCATTCCCTCGATCGACTTGCTGGACGGACAGGCCGTCCAGCTGATTGGTGGCCGCGAAAAGGCTGCTCGAAGCCGGCGATCCGCGACCGATGGCCGGCAAGTTCTCGCCTGGCCGGCGACATTGCGGTCATCGATCTCGACGCGCGCGCGAGCCAGGGCTCCAACGCGCGAGCTGATCCGCGAGCTGTGCGCGATGGCCCCCTGCCGCGTGGGCGGTGGCATCCGCGACGTGGACACGGCGCGTCGCCTGGCTCGATGCCGGGCGCCGAGCAGATCATCCTGGGCACCGCGGCGATGCCCGAAGTGCTGCCGCAGCTGCCCACAGCGATCGCGTGACTCGCCGCGCTCGACTGCGTAGACGGCGAGGTCGTGGTGGAGGGCTGGCGCAAGCCAGACCGGCCGCGACGTGATTGAGCGCATCGGCGAGCTCGCCCCCGATGCGGGCGGTTTCCTGGTCACCTTTGTCGAACGCGAGGGTCGCCTGCAGGGCATCGACCTCGATTGCGTCAAGCAGGTGGTGAAGGCGGCGGGCAAGGCCAAGGTCACCGTGGCTGGCGGCGTGACCACACTCGACGAGGTCAAGGCCATCGACCGACTAGCAATACGTAACGAGCCAGGAACACGGACAATAACAAGGCCATTGCCCTGGCCGTATTGCTCTGACGCCGACGGTGCTGCTCCTACAGGACCGGCTGGCGCCAGCTCCTGCCGGACATCCTCACAGGGCGGACGAGACGCCCGCGGTGACCGACGCCTGGGGGCGCTCCACGGCGGCGCCGACACCGCGATGAGCCCACCGGCCACACAGTGCCCGACACCGCATCCCTGACCTCTCCCCGCTGACCGCGCTCCTCGCAGAGAGTGGCCAGCTGGAGGCGCTCGTGGATGGCTACCGCAAGGCCGCCGGCGGTCGTGTCGGGCGCGACCTGCGGCACGTCACCTACGCGGCCATGCCCCACGGCGCCAAGACGTACCTCGCGGCTGCCCTGGTCCGGGCTTCGGGTGAGCGGCGTCTGGATCGCCCGCGACGCCGAGATCGCCGACCGCGTCGGCGAAGAGCTGGCTGCCTGGCTCGGCGACGCCGAGCAGGTCGTGACGCTCGAGCCGCGGACCGCGCTGGCCTACGAGCGCTCGGAGCTGGTGCGCGACGAGTCGGCCGCGCGGGTGGCGGCCCTCGCTGGTTGGCGCCGCGAGGGCACCCCGGCGCGTATCCTCGTGGCCAGCTTGCAGGCGCTCTTCCAGCGCACGCTCGCGCCGAGGACATCCCGACCGAGCCGCTGCGCTGCGCGTTCGGCGCCCGGCTCGGACTGGATGGCGTCGTCGGCGCCCTCGTGGACCTGGGCTACGAGCACGTGCCGGAGGTCGGGGGACGTGGCGAGTTCGCCCGGCGCGGTGGCATCGTGGACATCTTCCCGGCCGGCCAGCCGATGCCCGTGCGCGTGGAGTGGTTCGGCGACGAGATCGACTCGCTGCGGGCCTTCGATCCGGCCGACCAGCGCGGCATAGGCCCGGTCGATGCGGCCGTGTTGCTGCCGGCATCGGAGTTCCTGCTTGGCCCGGGCATCAAGGACGCGCTGGTCGGGCGCATGAACCGCACGCGTGGAGCGTCTGCCGGAGGGCTTACAGGCCGACCTCGCGCGCTTCGACAGCGGGGCCCTCGGCGATGCTGCCGAGCTGTGGGGTGGGTACCTCGCGCCCTCCACCGCCCTCGACCACCTGGGCCCCGATCTGGCTCATCGACGAGCCGGACGAGGTCGGCGACCGTGGCTGAGTTCCTGCAGCCGCAGGCCGAAGACCGTCGGGCCGAGCTGGAGCGGGCAGGGGAGCTGCCTGCCGCTGGGCTACGGCCTACCCCAGCGCACGCGAGTGGAAGACGGCGCTGGACGAGGCACGCACGCTGGGAGCTGACCTGGGAACCGGACGCCGAGGGCGCGCCGCCGGGCGGCAACCCCTTCGGCTGGCACGAGCCGGTGCTGCCGCCGGCGCCCATCGGCGACCTGGCGGCCACGGTCCGTCGCTGGCGGGGCGAGGGCGCCCGCGTGGTGCTGGCCTCCGACCAGTCGGCGCGGCTCGCGGAGATCCTCGAGGACGACGGCAGGGTGCGCCCCGCTGGCCGATCTCCACGAGGCGGTCCCGCCCGGTGGCCTCGCGCTCATCGAACGCAGCCTCAACGGCGGCTTCGCCGGCGGCCCCGACGGGCTCGCGTTCGTCACTGACCGCGAGCTCTTCGGCACCGTGCGCGTGCGTCGCCCGCGAGCCATGCGCCGGGTCGTGCCCCGCGACCTGCTCGAGCGCCTCGAGCCCGGCGACGTCGTGGTCCACGTCGATCACGGCGTGGCGCGCTATGAGGGTCTCGTCCGTCGGCCGGCCGCGGGAGCACACTCCGAGGAGCGCGACTTCCTCGAGCTGCACTTCGCCGAGAAGGGCCGCATGTGGGTCCCGGTCGAGCAGATCGAGCGCGTCTCGCGATACGCCGGCGGCGACCACCCGCAGCTGTCGCAAGCTCGGCGGCGGCGAGTGGCAGCGGGCTCGCACGCGGGTCAAGAAGGCTGTCGGTGACCTGGCCCGCGACCTGCTGCGGCTCTATGCCGACCGGGCCAAGGCGCACGGCCGCTCGTTCGGCGAGGACACGCCCTGGCAGGCGGAGATGGAGGCCGCCTTCCCCTACGAGGAGACGCCCGACCAGCTGCGCGCCGCCATCGACGTCAAGGCCGACCTGGAGACGCGACACGCCCATGGACCGGCTGGTCGTCGGCGACGTCGGCTACGGCAAGACCGAGGTCGCGCTGCGCGCGGCCTTCAAGGCCATCGTGGCCGGCACGCAGGTGGCGGTGCTGGTGCCCACCACGGTGCTCGCGGAGCAGCACCTCGCACCTTCCAGCAGCGCTTCGCGGCCTACCCGGTGACGGTGCGCTCGCTGAGCCGCTTCGTGCCCAAGCGCGAGCAGCAGGACACGCTGGCGGGCCTCGAGGCCGGCACCGTGGACATCGTCATCGGCACCCACCGGCTGCTGAGCAAGGACATCCACTTCAAGGACCTGGGCCTGGTCGTCGTCGACGAGGAGCAGCGCTTCGGCGTCACGCACAAGGAGCGCCTCAAGCAGCTCAAGACCGAGGTCGACGTGCTCACGCTCACCGCCACGCCCATCCCGCGCACGCTCAACATGGCGCTCGTGGGCGTCCGCGACATGTAGCATCATCGAGACGCCGCCGGAGGACCGCCTGCCCATCCAGACGCGCGTGGCCGAGGCCTCGGCCGGCCTGGTGCGCGACGCCATCCTGCGCGAGCTCGAGCGCGGCGGCCAGGTCTTCTACGTGCACAACCGCGTCGAGACCATCGAGCCCAGGCCGAGCAGCTGCGGCGCCTGGTGCCCAGGCGCGCATCGCGGTCGGCCACGGCCAGATGGCCGAGGGCGCGCTCGAGAAGGTCATGCTGGCCTTCGCCGCCGGCGAGTTCGACGTGCTGGTGTCCACCACCATCATCGAGTCGGGCCTGGACATCCCCAACGCCAACACCATCATCATCGACCGCGCCGACGCCTTCGGGCTGGCCCAGCTCTACCAGCTCCGCGGCCGCGTCGGCCGCTCGTCCCAGCGGGCCTACGCCTACCTGCTGTACCGGCGCAAGGCCGCGCTCAGCGACATCGCCCGCAAGCGCCTGCAGGCCATCTTCAACGCCTCGGAGCTGGGCGCCGGCTTCCAGATCGCCCTGCGCGACCTCGAGATCCGCGGCGCCGGCAACATCCTCGGCGCCGAGCAGCACGGCCACATGGCCGCCGTCGGCTTCGACCTCTACACGCGCATGCTGGCCGAGGCCGTCGAGGAGGAGAAGGCCGCGCTGGAGGGCCGCGAGCCGCACCAGCTCGGACGCAGGCCAAGATCGACCTGCCCGTCGACGCCTACCTGCCCGAGATACGTGCCCGAGGAGCCGCAGAAGCTGGAGCTCTACCGGCGCCTGGGCCGGGTCGTCAGCGACGATGGGCTCGAGGAGATCCGCGCCGAGCTGCTCGACCGCTACGGCGCCATGCCCCCGCCCGTGGAACGGCTGCTGGAAGTCTCGCGGCTGCGCTACCGCGCCGAGGAGGCCGGGCTGCTTCAGGTCGCACGCGAGGATGGCCAGCTGGTGCTGCGCTTCGGGCCCGACTGGTCACGGGCCGACACCATGCGGGCGCTCGCGCCGCGGCCATGGATGACCCGCTGCGTGCGCTGCAGGGTCGGATCAAGTACGCCTCCAACCAGGTCCGCGTCGGCCCGCCGCTGAGCCGGATGCGCCTGGCGCCTCACGCGGGCCATGGTCGACCGGCTGGCCGACGCCGCGCGGAGGCTCAGCCAGCGGCGTCTGACCTGACCCCGGGTCCGTCTCGGTTCTCATGCTTCGGCCGCGGCCCCTGGCGGCGTTCGAGCTCGCGCCGCCCCGAGCTCGCGTCCGCCGCTCTCCTCCTGGACGATGGCGTATGCTGGCGAAGGCGTCCGGCGTCGCCTCGCCACGAACACCAGCCGCGAGCCACGTAGTCGCGATACCGAGCCATGGCCGCCCCGTAGACCATGGCCAGGAAGACGACCCGCAACCAGACCAAGGCTACGAACACCGAGGCGATGACGCCGAAGGCCTGGAACCCGGAGACGAGCCAGGGCGAGAGCACGCTGAAGAGCAGCGTCATGGCCGCGATGGCGACGCCGACCAGCATGGCGGGCCGGCGAGCGCGCATGACCGGTGGGCGGGTTGGGAGGCATGACGCGATAGACGCCGTAGACGATGCCGGTCGCGATAGCCAACGTGGCCGCGGCCCCGGCCACGGTGAGGATCCACTCGCTGTCGAGCGCCAGCGCCTGTGCCACGACGGTACCACGCCCGCGAGGAACACGGCCGCCAGGACGCCCACGATGATGAGCATCACCAGCAGCACCCCCATCATCCGCGCCAGCGCACCGCTCACCCGCTCACCCGGGAAGAACCGTTCCATGGCCCGCGTCAGGTTGAGGTACAGGCCACGGCACCCCAGGCGAAGCCGATGAGGGCGACGAGGCCGCCCCGCGGCGGCGCACCCCGTTAGCGCCGTCCACCGCCGACTCGGTGAAACCCGTGAAGGCCTGGAAGGCATCGCCTACGAGCTCGACGATCATCCTCGCGGACCTGCGAATCATCGACGAGCAGGAAGATGCCCGCCACCACCAGGACCAGAGTCGGGATGAGCGCGAAGAGGGCTGCGTAGGAGAGGCCCCCGACGATGAGCCCGCCGCCCGTGCTGCGGTATACGACCTGGACGCCGAGGCCTCGTCGAAACAGCGCATGGCGCATCAGGAGCGGGTAAGCAGCTTCGCCTTGAGCCGACCCTCCTTCTTGGGCGGCTCAGCCCCTGACTGGGCTGGTCCTCCGTCTCTGCTCTCCCGCTCACGCCGCCGATTGTGGCAGGCCCGGGAAATTCAGGCGGTGGCTTGTCTCCTCGTCCTTCGAGAAGCGCGCCACGTACTCTGGGACGGTAGCGGTCGTAGAGCGTCACCAGCAGGGTGATGAGCAACAGGTAGAAGAACGTGTTCCAGGGGTCGACCTGGCTGCCGGTGATCGTGAAGAAACCGACGATGCCGGCGAAGACGCCGAGGTTGACCAGACCCGTGAAGAAGAGCAATACGTAACTGAACGAGTAGACAACATAAACATGCTCATATTGCTGAAAGTCGAGAACGGAATTGTCTGGATGAAGGGTCAGGTGAATGATCAATCGCAGCGAGAGCACGCGTTGAATCTCTGGCCCACGCATCGAAGGCGTCAAATTGGTCGTGAATGACCTCAACCGTAGCCGTTACAGAGGCACCGCCTAGGGAACAGCAAGTCCAACCGGTTAGCGCCGAAGTACCACTTCATGGAGCGCTTCTGGTGGCTGAAACCGAGCCTATTCCGATGCCAAGCAGGTCGCAACCGACGATCGCGCAGCGAAATGCACCGCGGGTCCCGGTTCAGCAACTCCTGTAGAGCTCCAGACAGAAGACGGATGGCTCAAGCTCGGCAGCCCTGTCCCTGTTGGTCACTACGGCCAACGCGTTCGCCCGGTCCAGTACATGGCAAATGGAATGGGGATGTCCTGGTGCAGACTGCAATTCGGTGGACTACGGCTCTGGTATGGGAACTCCGATGCCCGATTCGAGTTACGGCGGCGGCTACGGTGGTGGCGGGTGGTGGCGTTTCATATGAGTCGCCCCAAATGCCGGGTCACGCTTGGCCCAGCTATGCCTCTTACCCAAACTACGGTGCTGTCACGTATCCCAAGCAGTATTCGCCCAAACGCGTGGCCCTACATTGGCCCGTTCTATCCTTACCCACAGGTTCCCCTGGGTTGGCGAAGGTCTGTCTGGAATGGGACGACGGCTGGTGGTTCCTTGACTTCAAATCGAAGTAGTGGCAACGACATCTGGCCCCAAACAGAAAAGCCCGCCGAAACGGCGGGTTTTTTTGCTCCGCCGGACGGCCTCAGGCAGCAGCTAAACGAAATCCGCCTAATTTCCTCCGTAATCCTAAAAATCCACAAGTCTGTGCCCGAGTTTAACTCGATACTAGTTCCAACACGTCTGCGTGACCCCATGGATACGCCGACAACTGAAGAACACTCACAGGGCCTCGCCATGAAGACACAAGCACCATTCCTCTTGCTGCTGATCGTGAGCGACGTTCTCGCTTATCGGTTGTGTGGGCACGTTGGGCAACAACCTGGAGTCTTGAGCGTGCCCATCCGGATCACGCCGTATTGGCAGAAGGCACTTGAAGACAGGAATTGGGAGCATGAACGGTACGAGCGGGTTCCGATCATGGGTCCGGTAACTTCGGGTGGGCCTCCGTTGGCACTGGATGCGCCGAGCGACGACGAAGTCATGCGGCGCTCGAGCCAGTCGCTCCGGTGGAAGGTGGCATCCCGCTGCTTTGGGAACGCCAGCGAAACAACGTCCGCATCGTCAAGGACTTGATTGCCGATTACGTCGATCCGCCGCGATTCTATCCGTTGGTCGGCCCGGCGATGCAGCATCACGCCCACTACAAGTGCACCCTTTATTATTCAGAACGCACGTTCGTGGGCTGGCCGATCCCACACATGCTGGAAGATTCCGACTCGGTCGAAGTGATCTACATCGATCACAACCACCTGCATATGGTCGGCGATGTCGAGGGCGGGCCCGAGCTCGAACTATCCAACTTCCGCCTACGGCGGCTAACGCTGGAAACCATCAAACGAATTGAGGGGATGCGGTGTCGGTTTTACGTCACCGTTTTTCTTTGTGCCGTTCGATCCATGCCGATTCGCGCTTGGATCCAAAATGTGAGCGATCTACCCACTGGACCGAGGGGTCCGTCGGAGATTCACGTGAGCCGGGCGTTGAACATCATGCCGACAAATCCAACCCGGTCGTGCGACGCGTCGTTCGATCAATCGAGAGGATGCCGCGTCGATGCTGCGAGCGAAACGACTTGCGCTGTTGATTTCAGCGTCGCGCCGGCGGTTCGAGCCCTGAGGCTTCGAGTTCACCATATCGATGGAGGCAAAGATGTACGTACCGCCTGTCAAATGCGTAAGAAACAAGGAAGGGCAGAAGTCCCCGGATCAAACCCGTGCCAACGGCCGACGCTACAAGCCGAGAATCCAGAGCCCATTCCGGCGAGAGGGAGCAATCGCAGCCATGCCAACTTCCGTTCCATCGCGCCGGCAACGTAAACGAAAACAACCGCATTCGCGACCGCAAGATAAAACATCAGCAAGCTGAGTAGTCATCCGACGGCCGTCAATTCACCCGCCTGCTACAGAACACACCTCCACTCCGGGGAGCGGCAGCACCAGGTACGCCATCAGGCCAAAGAATTCTGCAAGGCGAATCCTGGCCCTCCATTCCAAATCGCCAGGCGGAGGATTCAGCACGGAACCGACGCCAGGCAGTAGAGCAGCAACACAATCAAACCGGCGAAGAGGATCGGGGTCGCTTCAATATCGCTCGCAGACCAGACAGCGGCAGCCATGATCGCCCACGAGGCGAGCAAAATCATGATCTCGCCACCCACAACGCGAATAATGTGATTGCCCTCTCCGAGCCCCGCATGCGCCGTGGAAATAATTGTTTGACCAAAAGACAGTCCCGCAAAGCAGCTATCGCAGGAAATCATGATTGCCGGGAAGGTTGGCGGCTAAAGCCATGGTAGGTAACACAAATCTGAAACGCTGTTACCGTCAAGGTGTCAACGGCGACACTGGAAAATGCCAACATGGCAGTCACGCTCAACGTCGGCGCGATGCTTCCGCGGTGCAAAACGCCGCCAATGGCTGAAGCAACGCGCGACTTGGATTGGGTGGCATGTTCACCTGCGACCGTTTGCGTCCAGATTTCAACCTCGTGTAGGTCGTGACTGATCCTGGCCATCATTTCGTTCCACGCAATCAACGAACACCTGCCGTCGTCGATTGTTGATTGTCCTCAGGCTTCAGCAGTCGATAGGCGTTTGAACCCGCTGAACGCGAAAAGAGTCGAGCAACCGCTAAGTCGCGGAACGGTCCAGAGCAGCGAATCATTCGACGATCACCTGCCGGCGCCGGCATTCGTTACGGTTTGACTTGGAATGGTCACAAGTTGGCTCTTACACCGATAATGCAAGCACTTGGTGTCACGCCGTGGCCGCACGTCCATGAAAGAGACCGGCAAACACATTCGCCAATCGCCAGCAAAGACCATTCACGATCCTGTCGTGCAACGGGGTCGCCATCAACCACGCGGTCACCACTAATGCGCCTGCAGTGCTGGCCCCATGATGATGTCCGTGGCCCAGGAAAGCGCCCACCGATCAACCTCGGCAGCCCAAACGCCACAACGAACAGCCAAGCCAGCATTTCCTGACGGCTGGAGCCCCGGTAAACGAGATACAGCGCAACGCAGATCAGCACGAATCCGTGGTCGCCGGGAAAGCTGAACCGCGAACTGTCTTCTGATTCAACGTCAGGGACGATTTGAGTCACGCGATAGCAATACGTACTCGTAAAAGTCGAGCCAGCCAGGCCCCCCCGTATTGCTTCAATCGAGTGTCCCTTGAGGCCGGGGATGACCTGGATATCGATACGCTGGATGCGAATATCCGGGATATCTATGGCCTTGGATTCCTTGAATCGGCCCGCTATGAGCTGGTTGAGGAAAATGGAGAGGCCGGTATTGTGCTTCATGTTCAGCAAGATACCAGGGGCACTCAGTTTATTGAGACCGGGCTGAGCTATTCGGCAGATGGTTCTACCAGTGACATAAACCTGAGAATCGGCTATCTCAATACGGCGCTTGATCAATTTGGCAGCGAGTTTCGGGTGCTTGCCCAGGTGGGTGCAGACCCGGGATTGCTACTGGAGGTCAACAAATACCTCGATTCGGAACTGCGCTGGTTTGTAAGACCGCAGCTGTTTGCGCAACGCTACACGCTCACCTCCTTTGATACCGATGGTGACGCTTTGTACACTAATACTGTCGACCGCTATGGCGGTTCGCTGGGGATTGGACGCGAGATAGGTCACCACGCTGCAGTGGCAGCAGGTATCAATTTGTACAGTGGTGAGGTAGAAGTTGCCATAGGGCCTCCCAATATTAAAAGCCAACCCTTCGATGTAGGCGAATATTATATAAGCGGCATTTTTGACCGTCTTGATGATCGTTATTTTCCCGGGCAAGGCAGCTTGGTCGAGCTTGGCCTATACCAGTCGAGCGGGGGCCTCGGGGCAGATGCAGATTATCAACAAGTGATGCTCGACGGGATTATTGCGCAAACCTTTGATCGGCATAACCTTATAGCTGCCATCCGCCTGAACCAGACCACGCGAGGTGATGCGCCTGATTACGTACAGTTTCGTGCCGGCGGATTCACCAATCTTTCCGGATTTCTTTACAATCAGCTGGTCGGTCAAAACTTCGGTATGGTGTTAGCGGGCTACCGCTATCATGTTGCAGGCTCGGGCTTTCTGCCGGCCTATCTTGGCGGCACCCTGGAATATGGCGCCGTAGCGCCCGAGACCAGCGGTGTTTTCGAAGACGGCTTGCTTAACGGCAGCATCTATTTTGGTTACCGTTCGCCCATTGGCCCAATGTATATCGGGGTGGGCGCGGCTGAAGGGGGCAGGCGGTCGTTCTTTCTCGGAGTTGGTAACGCGTTTGGTGGTAGCAGCATCATTCGATAATCTGGGTTCTAGTCCATGCTCGCTTCGGCTGCGTGGCAACAGGTGCTGACACCGACGGGCCGCAGCGGCTACGTTTGCAGATTTACCGTTGCTGTCATCATTGTATGATTACCGACATTTTCAATACAGCCTGGAGTCTGTGAAGGGCGCTATCAATCACTAGACCAATTCGGCTAAGGGAGCAGTATGTGGTTGCAAACAAGTTGTGAATTGCAGTTTATTATCGATCTGCCGACACCGTTTGTGTTGATGTTGCGCCCAAGGAGCGGTGCGCAGCAATGGATCGCCAGTGAAGAATACCTGCTTTATCCGAGTGTGCCGGCATTTGAATTTACCGATGACTACGGCAATTTATGCCAGCGCCTGGTTGCGCCGCCGGGTGAATTTACTATTTATACCTCTGCCCGGATCATGACAGCGGACAGTGTCGATATTGAGCCGGGAGGCCCGTTTGTCGATATTCAAAGCTTGCCCGATAGCGTGCTGAAGTACCTGCTGCCGAGTCGCTATTGCGAATCTGATCGTTTTGGTTCTATGGCAATGGAGATAACCGCGGACCAACGCCCGGGTTATGACCAGGTGGCTGAGATCGAGCGCTGGCTGAAGACCACCATTTGTTACGTGCCCGGCAGCAGTTTTTTGTCCCTATCGGCAATCGAAGTGAACCAGCAGCAGTCCGGTGTGTGCAGGGACCTGGCGCACCTGGGTGTTGCACTATGCCGAAGCTTGAGTATTCCTGCGCGCATGGTCGTTGGATATTTATATGGGCTTGAACCAATGGAATTACACGCCTGGTTCGAAGCCTACGTTGGGGGGCGCTGGTACACGTTTGATGCTACCCAAAAAACGAAAAGCGGCGGTTATGTGTCTATTGGTTACGGCCGGGACGCTGCGGATGTGGCTATTTACAATCAATTTGGCCCTGCGGTTTCTCCGATTATACATAAAGTGTGTGTTGATCGGGTCTAGCGTATGTAATCGCTGTGCTCGCTGGTAGCCCCCGTCTGAAGGGCTTAGTTTATGAATGATGGTGCCGCAAAAACAATCATCGGGTTAAACTCGACGACACCGGTTGACGGTATAAGCTGCCGCTGATTATGTTACTGATTGAATTCTCAGGGCCATGATGTATCCTCCCTACTAAGTGTTGTCAAAGTGCAATGAATAGCATGGCCATAACAAGTTCGAGATTTATCGCTGCAGTTTGCCTGGCACTGGCCCTTGTGGGTCAGTCGGTGGCGGCTGCACGCGTGTCTTGCGCTATGGCGAATTCCCAGGGCTCGGTGATGAGCGCCATGATGGATGGCGGTCACAATATGTCTGCCATGGACCATTCACAGCATATTATGCCCGCGACGCCTGCTGAAAATATTGCCAGTGAGTGCTGTGGCGACGAGGCATGTTCCATGGCGCATTGCTTGTCATCACCGTCGATGTCTGTTGCCAGCCAGGTTCAAGGCACTGCGGAAGCTGTCGCTGTATTCCAGCTGGATCCGCCGCCGGCCTACTCAAGTACGCCTCCCGGTTCGCTTTACCGCCCTCCCAATTCCCGCTAATGCAGGATAGGTGTGTCCGCAATTCGGGCGCAACCATTCTCAAGTAATGAGCGGGAGCTGTTCAGCTCCTATTAAAAAAATCATATGCCTGGCATGACTGCCTGGCGTAGCGTTGGAGCTTGCCATGTTTTACCTACCGCGATACCTGAAGTTAATTGCCGCATACCTGTCCATTGTGCTGCTGCACGGCTGTTCGGAGCAAAGGCCGTCAGCAGTCGTGCCCGTGCCTGCAGGCCAGGCCGTGGTGAGTCTGGAGGTCTTTAAAACTGAAACCTGTGAGTGTTGTAACGACTGGATTGAGCATATCGAGCAGGGCGGCATTGCCGCGAATGTTCATCATCCTGAAAACCTGGATGCGGTGAAGAACGAATACGGGATCGCGCCGCGTTTCCAATCCTGTCACACCGCGATCTCCGAGGCCGGCTATGTCTTTGAAGGCCATGTCCCGGTGCGGTTTATTCAGCAGTTTATGAGCGATCCTCCCGCAGGTGCGATTGGTCTGGCTGTAGCGGGCATGCCGGTGGGAAGCCCGGGTATGGAGATAGGCGATCGATTTTCTCCCTATGATGTACTGTTGTTGAAAAACGATGGCAGTAGTGAGGTATACGCCGAAGTGCGCAGCGCCCGGGAGCAGTACCCGTGACCCTGGATTCAGAACCAGTCCGGTTCATGCATATCAATGTAAACACAACACGGCTGTTCTGGATTGTGGGCCTGGCACTGCTGTTTATCACTGCCCCAGATGCGCTGGCGCAGCGTTCGATATCGCTGCAGCAGGCCGTCACTATTGCCCAGCAAAATGACCCCTGGATCATTGGCAGCCGCCTGCGTGAAGAGGCTGGCCAGGCGCAAAGTGTTGCCGCCGGCCAGCTCCCCGACCCCATGGTATCCATGGGGTTTGCCAATGTTCCGGTGGACAATTTTGACTTAAACCAGGAGGCAATGACCCAGTTCAAGGTTGGCGTCAGCCAGACCTTTCCCCGTGGCGACACCCGCGTATTAAAACAGCAACAACTGAGTGAGTTAAATGCACAGCATCCCTATATGCGCGAGGACCGGCGAGCCCGGGTACAGGCATCGGTATCTCAACTTTGGCTCGACGTGTATCGCTATCGCGAGTCTATTCGCTTGATTGACAGCGACCGGGGCCTGTTCGAGCACCTGGTTGATGTTGCTCAATCGAGCTACCAAAGCGCACTGGGTAGAACTCGCCAACAGGATCTGGTGAGAGCCCAGCTGGAACTGACCCGGCTGGATGACCGGCTCGCGGTATTACAGCAACAACAGGAGACAGTGCGAGCACAATTGGACGAATGGCTGGCGGGCACCTTGTCCGGGGGTGTGGCTGTTGCCGATACGCTGCCCGTAATGACGGCAAGCTATCCGGCATTGATCAGCACATCGTTGAACAGTCAGGAGCTGGCGACGGTGTTGCTGCGGCATCCCCTGATTCAGGGGCTGGATCAGCAGATTGTGGCCAGCGCTACCGGGGTTGAGCTGGCGCGGCAAAAATACAAGCCCCAATGGGGCCTGAATGCCAGCTATGGCTTTCGTGAAGCTGATCCCCAGGGCAATGAGCGCAGCGACTTGTTGTCATTGGGGGTAAGTTTGGACTTGCCGCTGTTTACCGCTAATCGCCAGGATCGGGAAGTGCAGGCCGCGGTTGCGAGCGGCGAGGCCCTGAAGACCGACAAGGCGCTTGCATTGCGATCCTTGCAGTCTGGCTTTGACGTTGCCAGGGCGCGTTTGCTGCGGCTGGACCAGAGGAAGGCACTCTACGCCGAACAGTTGCTGGAACAAATTCACGATCAGGCTGAAGCGTCGTTAACCGCCTATACCCGCGACGACGGTGATTTTGCCGAGGTTGTGCGGGCGCGCATTGCCGAGCTCAATGCCAACATCGACTTTCTCAATATCAAGATCGACCGGCTCAAGACCCTCGCCGAATTGAATTACTTCCTGGCTTCGACCGCTACTGATGACGTGCGCGATACCAGGCCGGGAGCAAGCTATGAATAAATTAAACGGAATATGGCTGGCTATCACATTGGTGGTATTGGTACTAACGGCTACCGCAACCCACTACCTGACCGTGCAGGGTTTTGACGACAGCGACGCTAGCTGTCGCTAGCGACAATGAAAAAAAACCCCTGTACTGGGTGGCACCCATGGATCCCAATTACCGCCGCGATGAGCCCGGCAAGTCGCCTATGGGTATGGATTTAATCCCGGTTTATCCGCAGCCAGACGCAGCGGCCCAGGTGGGTCCCGGCACTGTGCTTATCTCCCCGCAGGTGGTGAATAATCTGGGTGTGAGAACTGCTGAGGCCCAATTGCGCCGGATACATACCGAAATCACCAGTGTCGCTTACGTGCAATACGACCAGGACAAGCTGGTACATATTCATCCCCGGGTCGAAGGGTGGATCGAAAAGCTCTACGTTAAAGCTGCCGGTGACCCGGTCGCTAAGGGCCAGGCTTTGTATTCACTGTATTCGCCGCAACTGGTCAATGCCCAGGAAGAGCTGGTGCTGGCGCTGAATCGCAGTAACCCCCGCCTGGTGCAGGCGGCGGAAGATCGTCTTAGAGCACTGCAAATTGACGCAGCCGTGATTTCACGGCTCAAACGCGGCCGCAAGGTACAACAAACCCTGACCTTTTACGCGCCGCAATCCGGGGTAGTCGACAAGCTCAACATACGGGAAGGTTTTTTTGTCCAGCCGGGTACTACCCTGATGTCGGTGGGTAATCTCAGCCAAGTGTGGGTGGAAGGTGAGTTTTTTGAGCGCCAGGCCGCCCAGCTGCAAGCGAATTTGCCGGCAACCGTTACCCTGGATTATTTTCCCGGCAAGCAATGGCAGGGCCGGGTCGATTATGTCTATCCGGTACTTGACCCTGAAACCCGCACCGTCAGGGCGAGAGTCCGCCTGGACAACGCCGATGGGCTATTGAAGCCCAATATGTTTGCCCGGGTCACTATTCATGCCGACTCCGCTGATAATGTGCTGGTGATTCCCCGTGAAGCAGTGATTCGAACCGGTGTGCAGGATCGAGTTGTACTGGCTCTGGGAGAGGGCCGGTTTAAATCCATTGCGGTCTCGATTGGTCGCATAGACGATCAGTATGCCGAGGTGACCGAGGGTCTGAAACAAGGCGAACGGCTTGTTACCTCGGCACAATTCCTGTTGGATTCAGAGTCCAGTAAGTCGTCTGATTTCAAGCGCATGGATGCCGGGGAACAGGATGTATCAAAATCAACAGCGCCCACGGCGATGCCGAAAATGGACCCTAGTGATGGGGTTCATGACTCTATGGATCACGACTCTATGGACCATGACTCTATGGACCATGACTCTATGGATCATGACTCTATGGAGTTAACCATTCAGCGCATCAATCGCCACCAGCCAAATAGGGATCGAGCATGATTGAGTCCATTATTCGTTGGTCGGTTGGCAATCGCTTTCTGGTGCTTCTGGCGACCGCTATTTTAGTCGGGGTGGGACTGTACTCTGTGCGACATACCCCTGTCGATGCCATTCCGGATTTGTCCGATGTCCAGGTGATTATTAAAACCGCGTATCCCGGTCAGGCGCCGCAGGTGGTGGAAGATCAGGTCACCTATCCATTGACCACGGCCATGTTGTCGGTGCCGGGTGCTGTGACGGTGCGGGGCTATTCGTTTTTTGGGGATTCTTATGTCTATATCATTTTCGATGAGCAAACCGATTTGTATTGGGCCAGGAGCCGGGTGCTGGAATACCTGAGCCAGGTTGCACCGTCATTGCCACAAAACGCCCGTCCGCAGCTGGGGCCTGACGCCACTGGAGTGGGTTGGGTATATCTCTATGCATTAGTCGACAGAACGGGCAAGCATGATATCAGCCAATTGCGCTCGCTCCAGGACTGGTTCCTGAAATACGAATTGCAGACCGTGCCGGGGGTATCTGAAGTTGCTGCTATCGGCGGTATGGTGAAGCAGTACCAGGTAACGGTCGATCCCCAGAAACTACGCGCCTACGGTATACCGTTAGCTCATATTCATAACGCCATCACCCGGGCCAACCAGGAAGTCGGTGCGTCAGTGGTCGAGATGGCGGAAGCCGAGTATATGGTCCGGGCCTCGGGATATATTCAAAATCAGCAAGACATCGCCACGATTCCATTGGGGGCGACCGCAAAGCGGCACGCCGCTGCGATTGCAGGATGTGGCCGATATCAACATCGGCCCGCAAATGCGCCGGGGTGTCGCCGAGCTAAACGGCGAAGGTGAAACCGTTGGCGCGGTTGTGGTCATGCGCACTGGTGAAAACGCCCAAAAGACGATCGATGGGGTAAAAGCCAAACTCGAAGAACTGCGGCGAGGCCTGCCTCCCGGGGTGGAGATTGTCACCGTTTACGATCGTTCCGGACTGATTGAGCGAGCGGTAGAAAATCTATGGCACAAACTGCTGGAGGAATTTGCGGTAGTAGCTCTGGTATGCGTGCTGTTCCTGTTTCACGTGCGCTCCTCGTTGGTGGCTATTGTCAGTCTGCCGGTGGCGCATTCTGACCGCGTTTATTGTAATGCATGCCCAGGGCATTAACGCCAACATCATGTCCCTGGGCGGTATCGCTATCGCCATAGGCGCCATGATCGATGGCGCGATAGTGATGATCGAAAATATGCACAAGCATATGGAAAAGACGCCGCTGACGGCAGACAATCGATGGCAGATTGTGGCGGAGTCTGCGAGCGAAATAGGGCCGGCCTTGTTCTTCAGTTTGCTGATCATTACGGTCAGCTTTGTCCCGGTGTTTACCCTCGAGGCCCAGGAAGGGCGCATGTTCTCGCCCCTGGCCTTTACCAAAACCTATGCCATGGCCGCGTCCGCAGCCCTGGCGATTACCCTGGTGCCAGTGTTAATGGGTTACTTTATTCGCGGCAAGATATTGCCCGAACATAAAAACCCGATTAACCGGTTGCTGGTTGCAAGCTATGTGCCGGTGCTGGAAAAAGTGCTTTGCTATCCCAAAATGACTATCGCGATTGCCCTGGTGGTTTTGTCTACCAGCCTCTGGCCGCTGGATAGAATCGGCAGCGAATTTATTCCGCCGCTGGACGAAGGCGACTTAATGTACATGCCCACCACCTATCCGGGCATATCGATTGGCAAGGCGCGAGAAATTTTGCAGCAGACCGACAAGCTGATTAAAACAGTACCGGAGGTAAAAACTGTGTTCGGCAAAATCGGGCGCGCCGAATCCGCCACAGATCCTGCGCCGCTCACCATGATTGAGACCTTTATTCAGTTCAAGGATCGCGGCGAATGGCGTGAAGGGATGACCATGGAGTCGTTGCGAAAAGAGCTGGATGCTGTGGTGAAACTACCGGGCCTGACCAATGCCTGGGTGATGCCCATTAAAACCCGCATCGATATGCTGGCAACCGGCATCAAAACTCCGGTGGGTATCAAAATTGCCGGGCGATGATCTGGCGGTGATCCAGGACATTGGTCAACAGCTGGAAACTATTCTGGCCGCTGTGCCGGGCACAGCCTCTGTCTACTCAGAGCGGGTTGCTGGTGGGCGTTACATCAAAGTTGATATCGATCGTGAAAAAGCTTCCCGCTTCGGGCTGAATATTGCCGATGTCCAGCAGGTGATCGCGTCGGCTATTGGCGGCATGAATGTAACCCAAACCGTAGAAGGGCGAGAGCGCTATCCGGTCAATGTCCGCTATCCCCAGTCCTATCGCAACTCACCAGAAAAGTTAGAGTTATTGCCTATCATAGCAGCGAGCGGCCAGCATATAGCGCTGGGTGATGTGGCTCGGGTGTACATCGAAGACGGACCGCCCGGCATCAAAAGTGAGAACTCTCGAATCAACGGTTGGAGCTTTGTCGATATTGAAGGCGTCGATGTCGGTACCTATGTCGAGCGAGCGATGACGGTGGTTCGCGATGAGCTGGAGTTGCCGACCGGCTATTCCATCAGTTGGTCGGGTCAGTACGAATACATGCAGCGCGCCAAGCAAAAGCTGGCTTATGTGGTGCCCCTCACCCTGGCCATTATCGCCCTTTTGCTGTTTATGAATTTTCGACGCTTTGCCGAGGTCGCGATGCTGATGGGTACGCTGCCTTTTGCGCTGGTGGGCAGTCTCTGGCTGATGTATTGGCAGGGCTTCAATTTTTCGATTGCAGTCGGTGTCGGGTTTATTGCCCTGGCCGGAGTTGCGGTTGAAATTGGCGTTATTATGCTGGTGTACCTGAATCAATCCTGGGTTGAGGCTGTGTCACATAGCGACAGCAACAAGCAAACAGTGCTGACCATCGATCAGCTCAAAAGGGCAATTGTTCGCGGTGCAGGTCTGCGGGTGCGCCCGGTGATGATGACCGCGGCCGCTGTTATCGTAGGTTTGTTACCGATTCTATTGGGCACAGGAACAGGGTCCGAAGTCATGAGCCGCATTGCCGCACCCATGGTGGGCGGGATGGTGAGCGCGGTATTGCTGACCTTGCTGGTGCTGCCCGCTGTGTATTACCTGTGGCGCAAGGCGTCGTTGGAAAGAACAATATAGGCTCCTTCACCGGCTCAACTGGTGGTGCCAGGATGCCTTTCTGACAAACGCTGAAAGACATATTTCTGTTGCGGGAACAAAGAGGTGAGTGATGTTAAGTTTTCGAGTGTTCATGGCGGTCCTCTTTGTCGCTATCGTTGGCTACACTGCGGTTACGATTTCAAATTACGGTTGGAATCTCCTACCTGTCTTTTTTGGCGATATGATGGCTATGACCTGGCCGGGCCAATTCAACTTCGACTTCATGGGCTTTCTTTTGCTGTCGGGCCTTTGGGTGTCATGGCGGCACCAGTTTTCTGCGACGGGGCTATTGCTCGGTGTGGCGGCTGTTCTTGGGGGGATGATGTTTCTATCTCTTTACCTATTCATCACAGCCACAATATCGAAGGGAAACGTGCAGGAGCTTTTGATGGGGAAATCTCGATCTAAAAATTAATTCTCAGCTTCTGTATGTGCACTATTTGACGCATCGAAAACTCATCATTCCGGATTTCGTAGTATTTCCGGATATGCCTTCCTGTCTGCCAAAGTCGGTGGCATAACAGCGCAAGGGTGGAAAGTGCAGGTTCGAAAGGGCCGCCCACAGGTGACAGGGGACGGCGGCCGGGGCAAGCACGTCGAGAAACGCCCGGATCGAGCGCTGTTGCAGGTGCCGCCGCTAACACTCACGTCGTTGGTGGCACTGAGATATCGCTGGTTAGTGTCTAACATTGATGGCAGCATGTCGTCTGAACTGAGATCATCTCGTCGGCAGTTCTGGAGCAATGTGTTATGTCATTCGCAACGTCAATGGCCAGGTACTCGACCCGCACAGCGGTTGTGGTGGTCGGCTCTTTACTCTTCGCAAACAGTGCTTGTAGCGAGTCTGAAGTGTCGAAATCCGCCCGGTCTGCCCCCACCGAAGAAACGCTGCTTTCTGGTGCAAAGGCGCCGCAGCGTGATTTTCATGTCGCAACCGGGTTTCGCTTGAATCAGAATACAATCCTGCTGGAGGCCCGGCCAGAGGGCGCATCATCTGTAGAAAGCTTCGTCGTAGACTCTGGCGCACCGATGACAATCGCGCCGGGACTGGCACGCGAACTAGGCCTGCAGACATTGGCAACTGTCGACCTGGCGGGACCAGAGGGCGGTCACCTGTCGGTTCCGGTAACGCGCATTCCCGGCTTGAGTATCGCGGGACTGACATTCCAGGACGTCGGGGCGGTGGTTGACTGGGTCGAGCCTCCCAATCCTCTCGCTTGCCTCTCCACCGCCGGGCTGCTGGGGGCGAGCCTGTTGCAAGCAGCCATCTGGCAAATCGACTTTCAATCCGGTGAGATTGCTATCACAAACTCCTTGTCACAGCTGCCAGGGCTGGCAACCGCGATGAAGATCCCGTTCAAGCGCTCAGACGCCGCTGGCTCACCGCGCATTTCTGTTGGCGTCAGTGACGCTGAAGATGTATCCCTGCTGCTTGATCTTGGATTCAACGGCTCCATCGCTATGCCGGTTGCGCTACTGGAAAAAGCCGGTGATCGGATTGCCGATACCGCGCCAACTGAAGAGGGCCATTCATCTTCGACCGTCTTTGGTCAGAAATCCTCAAGTGCACGTATCGCAAAGCTGCGCGAATTGCGCCTCGGAGATCTTCGGCTGAAGGATTTTCCTGTGGTTACGGGGACGGCAGTCTCGGACTTCCATGTCGGGATCGACTTCCTGCGTCATTTTCGGGTGACGGTCGACTGGCTGCACGACGATCTTTATCTGGAGCTTCGAGAAAAAACTGGTGCGCTTTATCCCGGCTTCGCAACCTATGGCTTTAAGCCACAACTGCGTGATGAGCAGTTAGTCGTCGGCGCGATCTGGCGCGGTAGTGCGGCAGACAGGGCTGGTATGAGTCTGGGCGACCAGATTGTTAAAATAGATGGTAACGACACCGTAGCGGCCGATTTCTCCACGCTATGTGCCGTGTCAGATGTGGTGGGCCTGTTCGCAAGGCATAACGCGCCTGTCTCTGTCACGTGGATGCACGATGGCGAGCAGAAGACGTCTCGAATCGCCAAAACACTGCTGTTGCAATAGCAGTGTGCGGCACCGCGCCGCCATTCGGCAAAAAAAGAAATGAACGTGCTGACCGACCTTGGGATGGGGTGCTCCCAAATTCTCTATAATATGCAATTCTCAGGCGTCATTGAAGGTAAGTAAACTGTTCCTGGAATTGCGGGCGCTTCGAACGCAGTTTCCCAACAAGAGCTTTTCACCGCCTCGTAGATAAGCGCGGCGATGGATTAGTTTGGGTAAGCAAGCGGCCTGCGGTTCGTTGCAGAAAGCCGCTCACTATTCGGTATCGACCACCTCTACCATCGGGTTGCCACGGCTGCCGCTTGGATACTTCACTCCCAGATAGGCAGAAATAGTGGGTGCCACGTCTACCGTTTCTACCTTACGGGCGATTCGGCCGGGCTTGATCCCCGGGCCCATCCAGATTACAGGCACGTGGGTGTCGTAGGCCCAGGGTTGGCCATGCGAGGCGGTCACTGACTTGCCATCAAATTCCGCGACAAACCACTGTGGGTCGAAAACGACGTAGATGTCACCGGACCGATCCTCATTGAAATTAGCCAATATGGCATCAGTGGCCGGCATCTGCACTACTGCTCCTCGGCGCAGGTCGTCACTCGAAACGGCGTAAGCGATACCGGGGAGTTTCCGGAGCTCTTCAGCGACCCGCCGTGCCACTACGGAAAAGTCCAGGCCACGTTCCGCTATCGCTGCGCGGTTCAAATAAAGGTAAGGCTGGTAAAACTGGTCGACAAGTTCGCCGGCCACGCCGAACTCCGCCTTAAGGGCGGCTATGCCAGCAGTCTTGTCGATCTCGTCGAAGTTGAAGTAGCTGCTGCCGATACCCAATGAGTTGAGATACCCCGGGGCTTCCGAGGCACCGTGATCCGCGGAAAGCACAATCAACGTTTGGTCAAGGCCCACCCTCTTGTCAATAAAACTCAAGAGATCGGCCAGCGTGCGATCGAGCCGGTGCAGGTTGTCCTCCGCTTCCAGGCTGGAAGCCCCGAACAAATGGCCGACATAGTCGGTTGAGGAAAAGCTGATTGACAGGTAGTCGGTTGCTTCGTCCTTGCCAAGCTTCTCCGAGACAATCAAGTCCTTGGCAAAGTCCAGTACGATCTCGTCACCGGCCGGGGAGAAGGTCAGGAGAGTAGTGAAGTATTTACTGTCGGCATCGCCCCAGGGGTGTGGAAAGGTCCGGCCATAGCCCGGGAATTCGGTCTCCCAGGCCTGGTCATCGGCGCCACCAAACAAATATGCATCCGGTTTTGCAAGAAGTTCCCATGATTTGCCCCCGTAGGAGGCAGGCAGGCCCTTGGCATTCCAGGCATCTACCCAGTCGGGGTAGTTATCCATGTAGAAGGTGCTGGTGACCATACCGCCAGCCGTCTTGGAGAACCAGTAGGCCTTGCCGGCATGTCCTGCCAGAGTAATCGCCCCGCGATCCTTCACCGAGATGCCAAAAACTTTGGCCTGCGGACCGACGGACAGGGCGATCTCATCGCCAATCGTACTGGTCAGTATCCCTCGCGGTGAGCGACCCTGTGTCGTGGCGAGGGCCTGTGTCGGATCGACCTCGACGCTGGCGTCGACGCCGCCACCCTCGCCAAGCAGCGGAAAGTCAGCGTCCTCAACATTGTAAACCAGCTGGCCCGTCGCGCGGTCCAGTCAGACGTTAGCGATCATTCCGTGAACTGCCGGGTCAGTACCCGTGGCAAGAGTCGCATGGCCCACCACGGTTTCGGTGTTGGCATGACGATGATGGGCGTTAACATAGAACGCACCTTCATCGAGAAGCAGTTGGAAACCGCCCTTGCCGTAGCCCGCCGAGTAGCGGTCGATCAAGTCGCTCCGCAACTGGTCCACCGTGATCTGCAGTACCAACTTTACCGACCGTTCCGCGACCTGGGCCCAGGCTGTTCCCGACACAAATACCGCCACTCCTATCGCTGTCGCTAAATTGCGCATTTTTGTCTCCTGTGACGGGCTGTGTACTGCGATGAAATTACTGTAAAGGCGGCCACTGTCATGGCCGCCCCAGGAACTTTCTTTGCGCTTCAATGTTGTCGGCCGCCGCCAGAACAAGGTCTGCCATGCGGTAACCTGCCAGAGTAATGCGTTGGGCGGTTGTGAGCTGCAGTTTCTCCCAGTAGCCGTCAGGCAACTGCGGAGCCTCATCGACCGGGGCGACCCCCTCCAATATGAATTTCACCATGTTCTGGATCAGCCGGTCGGTATCCTGATTCATATCCGGATCCGGACGGGTCTCGGTGGCCGTAAACTTGATATCATCGGCAAAGCGCGCGCATTCAATAAACTTGCGCCGGGTGGCCTCCTCGCCCCTGGCGGAACCGGCAGCAACCCAGAAAGGGGCGGCCTCGGGGTGGGTCAGGAACAGCATGCCGATTTTATCCATCAACTCGGGGCGCTCCTTCGCGACTTCAATATACGCGATGGCGGCTGTTGTCATATGCCCCGGGTGGTCCCAGGCACGGGCAGCGGTGGCACCGGTGCCGAGCGTGAATAAAATAAAGGTGCCAAGCAGCCCGATTGATCGTTTATGTATATTCATATTTCCTGATCCTTTTATTGCTGAATGCGCCCTTTTGTCCGAGTGTAATCTAGACATCAGTCCTGCTGCAGGTATGGTGCCCCGGGACAATTTTTTGTATGATACAGGTCATCAGTCGCTCAAGCAGCGTACAACACGCTGACCACGGGTGATGATTCCTATCAAGATATAGATAGAGCGGCCGGGTTACATTATCAACACTCTCCTGGTGCCCGGCTCAATGCAGCTTTGTCACTGGTGGTCAACGGCATCAGAACCCCCCAGGATATCGACAAGACCTGGATAAGGGCATGCCGCTTGGACCGCTGGGCGAAATTGATCAGGTTGGTTTCAGAGTCAGCCGGAATATTTTTCGCCTGCTGGCGGCAGCAGATCCCGGCAACCAGCAATATCGAAAAAATATCAACTATCTTGAGGAACAATTTCTCAACCAGGGTCATAGCGGTGTGTAGAGCGGCCAGGGCTTCTACCCTGCAGATTGGTGGCCAGTGGTAATTCACCGATCACTTCTCGGTGGATGCAGACGCGCGTCTGGAAGACATTGGTGATAACGTCAACCTGTTCGCTCGCTGGAGATTCTACGGTCGGCTATTCGTTGCAGAAATCCGCTCATTGTTCGCTATCCACCAGCTCTACCATCGGATTGCCGCAGCTGCCGCTTGCATACTTCGCTTCCAGATAGGCGGAGATAGTGGGTGCTACTCGCCGGGGCTGGACTGGTGGCTGAGCAAAACGGCCAGTTTGAGCATCAAAATCGCCACATGGTGTCAGGTAAAGGCGGTGAAAGCGGCCATTTCGACGGGCTGGTTGCCAGGCTCACATTAATGCTGAAATGACCCTGGCGATTGTGCAGTGTGCGGGATTTTACGACCAAGGGCATAGCGGTAGCTATCGCCGCGGAAGAAAAATGTCGCACAGCGTGCAAAATCCGGCGAGAAACCCAATAGGCATTTAAGCTGCAGTAGAAGGTATCGATGAATACAGACCGCCGAATCGGTGAGATATGGCGGCGAGGGGGCGCTGGTTCAATGGTTCAACCAGGCGGCCGTCCGCTGAGGGCGCTGGCGAGTTTACCGGTTTTCGCGAAACACGCCGGTAATACCCACCTCTTTGCCGACGGGATCATAGAGTACTCCCGGATTGAGCAAGCCGGCGGGGTCGACACAGGCCTTGGCGGCGGCCAGCGTATTCCTGAAAAGCGGCGACGTCTGCCGTTCGTACCCGCGGCGATGGTCCCGGCCAACAGCGTGATGGTGGGTGATGGTACCGCCATTGTCGACGCTGAGTTGCATGGCGAGAGCCTTGATGCGCTTCCATTTTTCCAGCGAATTGTGCAGGTTTCCCCGGGTATCGCCGACGGCATAAAATGTAAAATAGGGTGCCGGCCCGTCGGGGTAAATATGCGTTAAGCGACATGAGAATGAGCAGCCGTGGCCTGTGATTTCGGTGATTGCCCGGTTCATCTTGCTGGTAATCGTGCGGTAAAATGCCGGGAACCTGTCCCAGGTGATTGCCGTCTCCACCGCGTCCGCTATGACGCCAAATGCCGCAAAGCGATTGCGCCAGTAAGCCATGCGCAGGAACGCGTTGCGCCAGGACTGGGCCTCGTTTTCCCCGGCATCCAGGTGGGATGCGTCATACACCACACCGGGGGCTGCCAGCTGCCCGCCATTCTCCCGCGCAATTTCCACAGCGCGATCGATCCAATGCCTGACCGGATGGTCGGCCGACTCGAATCCGAGAATAAGCACCGCATGGCTCCCTGGCGCCACCCTGTTGATCGCAACCTCAGCTTCGTCGAGCAAGCGGCAGTTGCTGGGATACAGTCCAGCCTGGGAGATATGTCTTACCGCCTCGGCTCCCTGGAGCATATCCGCAAACCTGATTGAGGCTGTGGCGCGCCATTGCGGCCGTTTTTGCAAGCGCATGGTGGCCTCGGTGATAACCCCGAGGCTGCCCTCTGAACCAATGATCATCCGGTCGGCAGAGGGACCTGCACCCGACCCGGGCAGGGCGCGGGTCTCGATGACACCAGCAGGCGTCAGCAAGCGTGTCGATTCCACCAGGTCGTCAATATGGGTGTAAATCGAGGCGAAATGTCCCCCCGCCCGGGTGGCGATCATGCCGCCCAGGGTCACGAAGGGAAAACTCTGGGGGTAGTGGCGTAGCGTCAGGCCGGAAGGCTTAAGACCCGCTTCCATATCCGGCCCCAGAATTCCTGCCTGAATCCTCGCCCGGCGGCTGGTTTCATCCACCTCTAGAATACGATTGAAGTTTTCCATGTCCAAGCTGATGGCGCCCCGGTAAGCTTCGCCTACATCGGCCTCGGTACCGCCACAAACGCCGGTTCCCCCGCCGAAGGGGATGACCGCAAGGCTCTGTGCCTGGCAATAGTCAAACAGGTCGACAATATCCTGCTCGGAGCGGGGAAAAGCGACGCAGTCGGGGGCATTGCGCACTTCGCGCAGGAACATGCGGGTAATGTCGGCATACGACTTACCGTAGGTATGAACGAGGCGGTCGTAGGGCAAATCTGAAAGGATAGGTGCCAGCGTAGCGGGAATCTTAACCCTCGATTCTGGAAGATCGAATTCATCGACGGTTGGAGGCGCGAGTTCCACTGCTCCCTCGG
>CAVROQ010000021.1:0-20717 GCA_963722805.1 uncultured Gammaproteobacteria bacterium | reverse complement strand
CCTATTTGCTACTGACGGGGCAAGTATTCATACCCAGTAACTTATAGGCGGGGCAAAAACCGAATATCCCGGTCAGCAGCGGCACCAGCCCGACCAGGCCCCACATTGACTGCGGGCCAACCACAACCAGGCTGAGCAAACCCAGACCCACCACTACCCGAATGATCCGATCGACATTACCTTCATTTTTCATTGTCCAGACTCCAATTATAGCAACAGGGGTGAAGCGACATTGTGCCAGTAGTTAAGAAGCCTGTCAGTCTCCTGCGCTGCCGCTGCACTATTTTTTGTTCCAGGTAATCGCCGTCCCGGGGCAGGCCTTTAGCAGCGGGGGTTGCGAAGAACAGCGGCACTTTCACTTTGCGCTAGCAGGGCCTCAGGGTCTTGCAGGAATGTGCTGCTGGGCAAAAATCAAACGCCCGTCGTGCTGGCGCTATGGCGGTGCTTCTGCACGCTGCAGCACGTGCTGCAGGCCGGGCGCCAATTTGCCCACATCGGCACAGGCGGCACGCGCTTTTAAGTCAGACGAATTATAACTGTGCCAAAACAACACTTGATGCTCGGGGTGACCCTCGCAATACTCCAGAACGGCGGCGACAGCCTTGGCTGTGTAGGTCAACTCCAGCTCGATGCCGGCATCCGCCATTCGCGCCAATGCTTGACGACCGGCCGCCGTAGGCACGCCATAGCCCTCGCCAAAGTATCCCTGCTCTATATCAACCCGGGGCAGGCGAAGAACGGGTAGCGCAGGCTCGTGGCGCCGCAAATGGCGATAGGTTTGCTGCATCAGCCGGGTAACAGTGCCGACCGTGCAACTGGGAATCACACCCAGATGCGAGGCTGCAACTCTCACTCCGCGCACCTGGCAGGATAATCCCGCCAGGGCGCAGCCCAGGCTTAGCCCGGCCAGGGTTGAACCCGAGCCCAGCGCACAGTAAATGACGGCAGGTTGCGGCAGCAGCCCCTGCTCTATTTGCTGCGACAATTCGAAAGCTGCATCGACAAAGCCGATACAGCCCGCAACAGTGGAGCCCCCTGCAAACAGGAAGTAAGCCCCCCGGTAACGCCGCCGTTGCAACAGGTAAAAATTCAACACGGTATGCCACAGGCTGCCACAGTAAATCAGCTCGGCGCCGAAATATTGCATCATGCGCAGGTTTTGGGCCACACCTGGGCTTGGTGGCTGGTCAAATAGCAACAAGGTACAGGCAATACCATGCTGCTGGCAGAAGGCTGCGGTGGCTACCCCGTGATTGGTGCCCGTCGCGCCAAAGCTCACCAGCTGGCGGCAACCGGAACGCAGCACATCAGCCAATATGAACTCCAGTTTGCGAACCTTGTTGCCGCCGTAAATCGCACTGGTGCGGTCGTCCCGCTTAATCCAAAGGCGCGGTGACACCTCTGCCAGGGCTTCTATCGCTGTAGGCAGGTCGGCCAGGGGTATGTGTGGCACCTGCGATGACAGTGCGGGATACCTTGTAAATAGCGATCTTTTCATACAGTTAGCAACCGCGCGACAGCTCTGGAACCTGCAATAAGCCCGCGCCAGTGCCTGTTATATTTCTTCCGCTGTCCGGCAGCTCAGTCCAATTAAAACCTATTCAGTGCGGATTAGGAACCATGCCAGCACCGAGTTTGAACGGCAGTACCGTTTTCATTACTGGAGCGGGGGCCGGCATCGGCTTTGAAACCGCCCTCGCCTTTGCCCGCCAAGGTGCCAATATTGTCGCCACCGACGTCGATGCCGACGACCTTTCAGGATAAAACCCGCCGGTTAGTGCGCCCGGGTCATTGCTGCCCGCTGGAGAACAGGCAAGTCTGTAATTTCTGCCTATACTGTTGCGATGGGAGTGACATAGAGACATAGACAATGCGATCCAGCGCACAGTTTTTACTGTGGTTCATCTGTTTGGGTACGGCAAGCCTTGCGCACAGCCAGTCGTTCAGCCAAGCAACACCACAGGCCACCAAAGACAGCATCACCTTGACATGGTCTGCACCGATGAAGCGGGAAGACGGCAGCCTTTTGAGCCCGAGTGAGCTGTCGGGCTACCAGATCTATTATACCGTCGAAGAAACCGGGGAGAGCATCATGGTCGAAATCGACGATATCAGCACAACCCAGTATGAATTTCGCGACCTCGCCCCCGGCAACTACTTTTTTGCCATCACTGCCGTAGACTCCAAGGGCGAAATCAGCGAATTGTCTGACATGGTCACTGCCCGGGTCGAGTAATCGTGCCCGGGCATCGTTGCTGTTACTTAAACAACTTGCCTACGGTATTCATCAGGCCACCCACGCCACCAAATGAATCGAGCAGAGACCCACCGCTGCTGGCTTTGTCGACCACACTTGGCAGCGACTGCGACAAACCGTTCAAGGCTGTTTGCGGGTCTATATTCAAGCTCGAAGCGAATTCGGCAACCTTGTCTGAGCCCAGCACACTCTTGACCTGATCGGGCGATATGGGTGCATTGTCCCCGTCACCAAGCCAGGAGCTTAGCACCGATTGCAGACCACCCTCCTGGCTCATACTGGAGACAATCTGTCCGAGGTCGAGATTACCACCCTTCCCGCCCAGCAAGCCGGCAAGAGCCGACTGCACTTTATCGATGTCCAGGTTGTTGCTGGCACTGCCACTGGCAAACATATCTGCAGCCATTTTCATAATATCCATATTGCTACCTCTGGGTTTTATTGTTGGTTTGATGCTGCCTGGCATGTACGCCAGGCAGCAACCATTAAAACAGAGCAGCCAGCATCAACAAAGTAAAAAAGTGCGCATCCAAGCCTGGACCTGCTGGATGGAGTATCCAGGTGCACTCAGTGCTTGCTATTATCGCCCATTCAGGGAAACCGAACCGAATCATAGTCTATGGCCAAAGAGCATTTTATTCCCTTTCGCAAGCCAGATATTGTCGCCATGTGCCTGCGGGACAGCGACTTTGACGCGCAGCAACAGGAGGATTTCGCCCATTGTTGCCGCTTGTTGCAAAGCATCTTTCACTTCGAATTTCACCAAAGTCTGGAACAGCTTAAAGACCGCTACGCCCCGGTAACCCGGACGCCCAGGCGGTGGACCGCCGGCTGGAGCACTGGTTCAAGGCCCAATGGCGCTGCCAACTCGATTTTTACAGCACCGATGCTCTGGAGAAACTCGGACGCCTTGGCCTGCCAGGGGCACAGGATGGAACCTGGCAGGTAAGAGCCGCGGCCGAGGCCGGCACTATACTTGGGGACCGCTGGAGCGCATTTTTTAAGAGTGGCAATCGCCTGTTGCAGCGCCGCGTGAAACCGCCTCCGCACCAACCTTTTGTTAACGACCTGGAAATTCTTTTATGTACAGCAACAAGAAGCGCTTGAAGTTACTGCTTTTGCAGATTCGCGACCAGCCCCGGGTGCGCCGGGAAGAACACGCCAGTTTCTGCGATTACAGTGGCCTTCACCCCAGCCAACTGGACATTCACAACACCTTCGACAAGCCCGATTTTGGACCGGAGATTTTGCAGGGCTACGACGGCCTGATCGTTGGGGGGGCCAGTGAAGCCAGCGTCCTGGAACCCGATCAATACCCCTTTGTGGATGCCAGTATTGCCCTGATGCGCCACTGCGTCGAGGTCGATTTTCCGGTATTCGCCTCCTGCTTCGGCTTCCAGCTGGCAGTACTGGCACTGGGCGGAACCATTGTCAGGGATGAGGATGACTTTGAAATGGGCACGGTGGCTATCAGCCTTGACCCCATCGCAGCAACAGATCCATTGTTTTGCGATGTACCCGATGGCTTCGCCGCGGTCTCAGTGCACCGGGAGCGCTCTGCACAGTGTCCCCCGGGGGCAACACGACTGGCATTCACCTCAGCCTGTTGCCACGCGTTCAAAGTCGACGCCCGGCGTTTCTGGGCGTTCCAGTTTCACCCCGAAGTGGACCGTGCCCGGCTGGTTGAACGCCTGACTATATTCAAGCACCACTACACCAACGGTGACGAACATCTCGAGCAGGTGCTGAAAAATGCCGCGGAAACGCCTTTCTCCAACGCACTGGTGGGGAAATTCGTCGACCGTGTGCTGTTACGGCACGAGAACGCCCTGCGGGAACCCGGCTAAAGGTCTACTGTCAAACCAGTGTCATCCCGATGCTAAAATTGTCTGTAACATTCCAGATCTATGCTCAAAAATCCATTATCGGAGAATCGATATTGCGTACTGCAAGGCTGAAGACCCTGGCGCTGTTAATCGCGATAAGCCTGGCCACCGCTGCCTGTGCGGTAAGAGTCGGCTACGAGTTTCTCGATGTCGCCATGATGTGGTCGCTGGACGACTACATTGATTTTGAAAGCCAGCAACGTGACGATGCCAAAGATATCGTCAAGGAATTTCACCAATGGCACCGCATCAATGCCCTGCCCGACTATGCCGTGCAACTCGATGCCCTGGCCAGTGACCTCGAAAAGCCCGTAAGCATCGACACCATGCGACATTACTCCGAGCTGATTTTTGTGGCCTGGCAGGAAGTGATGCAGGCGCTGGCACTGCCCTCTGCAAAAATACTGGTCGATCTCACACCGGCGCAAATCCGGGGCATGCAGCTAACCATGGAAGACAAAGACCAGGATGATCGCAACGACCTGAAAAGCGAGCCGATTTCAAAGCTTTACCACGAGCGCTACGAATTTATGAATAAGGCCGCCAGCAGGCTGGCAGGCAAATTGAATGACCAACAGCGCATTTTGATTCGAAGATGGGCGACATCGCTACAGGACACGCGCCAAATGTCGGTCGATAGCCGCACGGCATGGCGTGAACGTTTTATCGCGATTATATCCGAGCGCGCTTCAGTCGATGTTATGGCACAGCAATTGTCACAGCTCTACGCCCAGCCCTACCAGTTCTGGAGCAACAATTATGAACAGAGCATGGACTACAATCGCGAGCGAACCCTTAAACTCGTCACCGAGTTGGCCAACTCGATGACGGACAAACAGCGGGCCCATGCGATCAAGCGACTGCGTGGGGTGGCCGAAGACTTTCGAGCACTGAGCCGGGAATAACGCCAGCTCGCAAGGCGCTGCCAACCGCTAGCGCTACTCACAAGCGTCGATGGCCTCGCTCGGCTCCCGGGCTTGCAGTTGTTGCAACGAGTCCTGGCGCTGCTCCGGTGGCTGTTCCCCCAATTGGCGTGCCGCCTCGTAAAAGGTCGGCCAGTCGCAGCCCTGCTCCACAAACAGCACTTTGAACGCCGCCAACCAGTCATTGTAATTCGCGATGCTCAACAAGCGCGCATTGTTCAGCGGGCGCTGCATCCAGCGGTCGTAGCTGTTATCCCCATTATACTGCTGACGTAAATCGGGATACGACTGGCGCATATCAGCAATGATGGCCTGCTTTGCCGCCAGCTTTTCGCTGTCACTGACATCCGCCTGGTAAACCTGCTGCAATGCTTCGCGTTGTGCCGCCAGCCAATCGGTAAACACTGCCACCCAGCGCTTGTGCGCCGACCAGGCCCGTAATTCAGCGTTGCGATTAGCATCGTCCAGCCACTGGGCTACCGCCAGTGCCTCTACTGCCGAGGCGAAGCTTTCATTGAAGCTGGTGTCGTCTTTAACATACACCACCTGGTGGGCCAATTCATGAAACAACACGGCCGCCAAACGAACCTCGTCGTAGTTGAGGAACGAGCTATACAACGGGTCGTCGAACCAACCCAGGGTAGAGTATGCGGCAACCGGGCCAACATAGACGTCGTAGTCCTGGCGCTTGAGTCCCGCAGCAAAGTCTTCTGCGTCCTGTTGCGCAAAATAGCCCCGGTAGCGAACGCAGCCGGCAACCGGAAAGCACCACTGCAGCGGTTCCAGTGACAAGGTGGGGGCCGCCATCACATTCCAGGTCACGTAGGCGCCGTCCAACTGCACCAGGTGGCGATAATTGTCCCCCACTGGCAGCGCCAGCGCGTGTTCAGCGTAGTCGCGTATGGCCACCGCCTGTTGCAAGCGAACCCGCTGTGGCTCCGCCAGACCAGGGTCCTGTAACACCTCAGCCAGCGGCTGCTTGCGGCTGAGTAATGACAGATGGCCGCTACTGGCCTGCCAGTAATAGCCAAGTGATTCACAGCCGCCCAGGCATAAGCCTGCCAGCAACACCAGGCTTGCAGCGATGAGGATATTTACAGGGCGCTGATTTACAATATGCGGCATTGCTTACTGGCACTGGCGAGAGGTTTCATCATGACGGGCTTACGACGCATCTCAATTGAACAGGCACAAACCCTTATTACTGAGCAAAATCCGGTAATTGTCGATGTGCGAGACCCACAGTCGTTTGCGATGGCGCGCATCAAAGGTGCGGTACACCTTAGCAATGACAGTATCAACAGCTTCCTGCAGCAGACCGACCGCGAGCGGCCGGTGCTGGTGTATTGTTATCATGGCAATAGTAGTATCAGCGCCGGCCAATTCCTCACCGAGCAGGGTTTTGCCGAAGTGATGAGTCTCGATGGTGGCTTCGAATCCTGGCGCCATAACTTTCCGGTTGAATAGCCCGTGGCAAGCGAGCGCCGTTACTGCGCGGTGCATTCCAAGCAGTGCAGGTAGACCCCTCGCGGATCGTTGAGCAAGGGGATTTCCACACTGTCTCGCAAGCCCGGCAAGCTCGTAATACCGCCAAACAGCTCACTGGCGACACGCTCGGAAAAGGCCGCCGCACTGGCGCCTAAAAAGCGTTGCACAATACCCGCATCAAGCCAGTCATCAGCGCTCATCCAGACCGTTTCGTAAGCCGCTAGTTGTGCCAGCTTCGCCGCTGCTGCGACCGCATCCTGCAAACCGCCGATGCTATCCACCAGCCCAATGGCAAGCGCATCCTCACCGGTCCAAACCTGGCCCTGGGCAATACTGTCAACAGCTTCGATGCTCATACCCCGTGCTTCAGAGACTAATTCGACAAAGCGATGGTAACCATGCTCAATCGTCGACTGCAGGGCGTTGCTAGCGATATCGCTGAGTGGGCGATCAATCCGATAAGCATCAGTCATGCGGGTGGTACCCACCCCATCATTATGAATTCCCCAATTGGACAAGGTCCGGTTGATGGTAGGAAACATCCCAAAAATACCTATTGAACCGGTTATCGTGGTCGGCTGGGCCCAGATCTCAGCAGCCCCGGTTGCAATCCAGTAACCGCCAGATGCCGCCATACTGCCCATCGAGGCAACTACCGGCTTGCCGGCCTGCTGGGTCAGCATGACTTGCTCGCGGATCACCTCGGAGGCAAACGCACTGCCCCCCGGGCTGTTAATCCGCAGCACCACAGCTTTCACCGTCTCGTTCTCCCGCGCCTTGCGCAGCAAGGCAGCAATACTATCGCCAGCCGCAGTGCCCGGCGGCTGGCGGCCATCGACAATCATCCCTTCCGCAACCACTATGGCCACCACATCCTCGCCAATGGCTTGCGCCATAGCAAGAGAATCATTGGCAGGCTTTAGGTAGTCATAAAAATGCACCAGAGCCTCTTCCGGATTCGCACTACCGGTCAGCTCCGCCACCTGCCCAAGCATTGCCTCCCGCCCCATGATGTTGTCGATCAGGCCACGATTAAGCGCAGCAAGTGCGGCGTTACCCTCCACTCTTTCCAACACCACATCGTAATTATTGGCATAGTCTTCAATACTGACCGGATCGAGATCACGGTTAATCGCAACACTGCTGGTGTAGTTACCCCACACCGACTGCAGCCAGCGCTGGTTGTTTTGCTTCGCAGCAATTGACATATCGTCGCGCAGGAAAGGCTCTACCGCCGACTTGAACTCACCCACCCTGAACACGTGCACATCGACATTCAGCCGTTCGAGTAAATCATGATAATAATTGGGGTAGACACCAAAGCCCTTGATGCTCACTTCTCCCATGGAATGGAGATTGATCTCGTCCGCATAGGACGCCAGCAAATACTGGTTCTGGCCATAATTATCCGCCATGGCAACAACTTTTTTGCCATCCGAACTAAAAGCCCTGAGCGCCGCCCCCAGCTCCCTGGCACTGCTGACATCAATAGACTGCAATTCGTCCAGGTCCAGGGCGATGCCGACAATACGCCGATCATTCGCAGCCTGCTGCACCACCTCGATCAAATCGTAGAGCGGCGTTTCGTTGAGGGCAGCTTCGGGGTTTATCATTCTCGCTAACGGATCAACAAAGCTGCGCTGGTCAACCACCGAGCCGGTGGGCGCCAACAACAGCATCGACGTGTTCCTGACCGACTGCTTCTCACCACCAAACAGGAAAAACAGGAACACTAACAACAGCGCAAGAAATATCACATTGGCGATGCCAATGCGCAGAGCCCGGATAAAACGCCAGAAGCCCCGCCACGATTTCCGCAGCCAACCTACCTGCTTATCACTCATGATGTACCTTCTTGTTCTTGTTCAGCTTCAGCCGCCAGCCATTGATAGTTCATGCCGGCCCAGCGAATAAATGCCACGCAGCCTGCAAACAGCGCGATCACCAGTACCAGCGCAATCCAATGATAGTAGGAGGCAACAGGCGAGAACAGCCCTTCTACTGTGAGCACGAAATATAGCAGCAGCAAAAACGACAGCCAGGCATATGTGCGCTGGTTGCGGCGCAACATACCGGGCAGAAAAGGCAACAGCGGCAGGCTGTGTAGCGCCCACATCGTCAGGTTGGGATCGCGCCCGCCCATCGGCACCACCAGGGTCTTGAACAGGTAGGACAGCAGCAGGCCGAAATAACAGCTCAGGCAAATCCAGGCCGCCCAGCTCATGCGTTGCTTGTAAGGACTCTCCATCAGCTATTCGGCTCCCGTGCCAATTTGAGGGCTAACTGTGCAACCCGCACGCCCTGGGCTATGCACAAGCCAGCTTCCAATTCATCCAGCGCACGATCATTCCCCACCCCGGCATGGTGACTCGCGCCATAGGGCGTGCCGCCGCTTGAGGTTTGGGTAAGGCCGCGTTCGCCATAAGACAAACCCACCCACACCATACCGTGATGCATCAGCGGCAGTGCCATGCTCAGCAGTGTCGTCTCCTGGCCGCCGTGGAGGCTTGATGTTGAGGTAAACACCGCTGCAGGTTTGTCGATAAGCGCTCCACTCATCCACAACGGCGAGCTGGAATCGAGAAAATATTTTAGCTCGGCAGCCATATTGCCGAACCGGGTCGGGCTGCCCATTACCAGGCCAGCGCATTGCGCAAGGTCTTGCTGGGAACAATACAGCGGTCCAGCTTCGGGAATATCCTCGCCCTTCTCCTCCCATGAGGTACTGACGGGAGCGACCGTGCGCAACAGGGCACGAATACCTCGCACCCGCTCAACACCCTGTGCCACCTTGCGCGCCATGGCCTCTGTCGCGCCGTGACGGCTATAGTACAATACCAGTATATAGGGGTCAGGCATTGATAAGATCCAGCACATTTTCGGGGGGGCGACCCAGCACCGCGCGATCGCCACGCACCACGACAGGTCGCTCGATCAACTTCGGCGTTTTCGCCATGGCCTGCACCAGTTCACCATCACTTAGCTCGGGATTGGCCAACTGTTGCTCTTTGTATTCGCTTTCACCGCGACGCAGCAGCGCCCGGGCTGCAATGCCCAGCTTGCCCAGCAGGCCAAGGATTTCGTCGGCGCCGGGCGCCTGCTGCAGATACAGTCGAATCTCGGGTTCAATGCCATTTTGTTGCAGCAACTGCAATGTCTGGCGTGACTTGGAACAGCGCGGATTGTGATAGATGGTGTATTCGCTCATAGGCAGGTCTTTACCGACTCCTCTGTTATAATCGACAATATAGATACTCGCTACGATTGCTACTCGATCAATTCAGTCGGGATACCAGCGCCTTACGGCCTTCGCCAGCGCTGCTAACCCTTGTACACAGGCCGCATATAATACCCGAAAGCGCCCGCTGTAGGCGCACATTAGATCGGGCATGACAACGCGAGGACCCCATGACCATGGATAAGCTGCAGGAGTGGTTTCACTTTCTTGCATTTACCTATCGCAATTACGTGGCCGATGGCTGCCAGGCACGGGCGGGCTCGCTGACCTACCTGACCCTGTTCGCGGTGGTTCCGCTACTGACCGTCGTCTACGTAATGTTGTCGCTGGTACCGGCGTTCAGTGCTGTTGGCGCTGAAATACAGGACTGGATATTCAGCAATTTTCTTCCCGAAACCGGCGCCGATGTCAAAGACGCCCTGGTACAATTTTCTGGCCAGGCACGCTCACTCACCGCCGTCGGCCTGGTGTTTCTGGCCACCACCGCCTACTTCATGTTGCGTAACATCGAAAAAACCCTCAACGGTATCTGGCATACCCGCACCCACCGCAGGGGCCTTGCCAACTTCCTGCTTTATTGGGCACTGCTGAGCCTGGGCCCATTGTTCATTGGGCTGGGGTTTGTTATCAGCACCTACCTGGTGTCACTGTCGATTTTCGCCGACGACGCCGAAGGCCTCGGTATCAGCCATCGCCTGTTGTCATTGGCACCTTTTTTGCTCGAAGCTACTACCTTCACCCTGATTTTTCTCGCGGTGCCCAATGCCAAGGTGCGGGTCAAACATGCCGCCATTGGCGGCTTCGTCACGGCGATCGCCTTTGAAACCGCCAAGCTGGCCTTCACTCTTATCGTCAAGCACAGCAGCTTCACCCTGATTTACGGCACTTTCGCCGCGGTGCCGCTGTTCCTGCTGTGGATCAACCTCAGCTGGCTGATTATTCTGGGCGGCGCAGAGCTGGTGCATGCCCTTGGCAGCTATCAGCCGCAGAACGCTAAACGCTACCACCCCTTGCTGACCAGCGTCGCCCTGATGTCACTGTTCCATCAACGGCACCAGCATGGGGAAACGGTCAGCGACGACGAAATCCAATCTACACCCTGGATGCTGGGTGAGCAGAAGTTGCCGGCCCGGCAATGGCACGAACTGCGCAATGCGATGTTGGCCAATGGCCTGATTCATACCACCGCAGAGGGCCAATATATTCTTGGCAAAGACCTGCACAGCTTCAGCCTGTGGGATTTAGCCGGTATGATCCCGGATGGCTGGCAACCCCTCAACAGCAGCGGCCTCGAACCGCAGGCGATCACATCCTGCGACAACACCCCGGCGTGGTATCGCCAAACCCGCAAGCTGCTGGCAGAAGGTGATCGCAGTCGTCACAACTCGATGAATGCCAGCCTGGCGGTATTGGTAAGTAATAGCGACTCAAAAGGGAAAACTCCATGCGCTACCTCAGTATCCTGATCACCTTAGTGGTGTTGGCGGCTTGCGAGCCAAGCCAGCAAGCCCCCGCCAATGAGACAACTGACCGCTGGCTGGTGGTCAACTATTGGGCCGAATGGTGTCAACCCTGCCGCGAGGAAATTCCCGAACTTAACCGGCTGGCAGCAGAACTCCCCAACCGGGTTGCGGTGCTGGGCGTCAACTATGACGGCCTTAGCGGCAGCGAACACGACGCCTCGGCCAAGCTTATGGGCATTGAATTTCCCAGCTCCGGTGAGGACCCGGCGACACGACTGAATGTCGACCGGCCCAGAGTGTTACCAACGACGTACCTGATTGCACCCGACGGCAAACTCGCCCACACCCTGATTGGGCCGCAGACTTATGAGGGGCTGCGCGAATTGCTGGGCCAAGCGGGTGCGGCTGCACCATGACGCCGTTCTGTATGCATGGGTTTGTCTCGGGCCGGGTGCAGGGCGTCTGGTATCGCGGCTTCGTCAAAAGCCAGGCCGTCGCCCACCAGCTCACGGGCTGGGCAAAAAACCTGGCGGACGGCAGGGTCGAGGTGCTCCTGTGTGGCGAGCAGCAGGCGGTCGAGGCGGTTTTGGCAAGCCTGTCTACCGGCTCACCAATGGCCCGGGTCGACCGGGTTGAGATGCGGATATCTGACGACTTTCCAGTCGCACCAGATTTTCAAGTGCTGTGAAAGCCACATAGCCTGCGGTCGCAGAAGAAGCCCAACAGTCGACTTATGCTCTGGCAACTAACCCGGCACCTGTCGCTACAGCCATTCAAATATTATTTCACCGGTTTCCGCGCCCTGCCGCGCAAGCTGGGCTGCCCGCTCGCCGAACAACTCTTCAACCCGCTCACGGCGTATCTTCATGGTGGGGGTCAGCACCCCGTTCTCTATGCTCCAGGGTTGGTCTGAGACAACAACCGCGCCAATACGCGCATGTTTTTCCACCTCTGCATTGACGGCCTCGACCCGTTCACGCAAGCTGGCCTCGATGACATCCCGGGGCTGCTGCTGGGCAAGCGCACTGAGCACGCAGGTCATCACCGTCTTGGAATAGCCACGGCCAAGCAGACAAATCTGTTCGGTGTATGGATTTTCCGCAAACGTGTTTTCGAGCAAGGTAGGTGCCACAAACTTACCCTGCATGGTCTTGAAGTAGTCCTTCACCCGGCCGGTAATATAGTAAAAGCCATCTTCGTCCACCTTGACCTTGTCACCGGTATAGACCCAGCCGTCAACAAATGTCTCGGCGGTTTTTTCCGGCATCTTGTAATAGCCCGGCGAGCAGCCCGCGGCTTTCACCTGCAGCTCGCCCTGATCGCTGATCCGCACCTCCACCCCGGGCATCGCCTTACCGATAGAACCAATGCGCCGCGCGCTGGCGCTGGATACAATCGGGCCCATGCATTCCGTTTGCCCGAAGCCTTCCATCAGCTTGATCCCAAACCGGTCATACCAGTGAATGAGTGCCGGGGGTGTGGGCGCCGCGGCGGTTAGCAGGTAGCCGGCCTGGTCGAGCCCAAGCTTTTCCCGGATCATTTTTCCCACCCCTTCAGCATCGGCCTCCAGCGCTGCGTCGACCGCTGCCTGGGAGCCAAACTGGGCAATAATACCCTGCTGCAATTGCTCCCAGACACGGGGAGGCCCAAACATCACATGCGGTCTGCACTGCGGCAAATCGCGCAACAAGGTGCCGAGATTCTCGTTAAAATGCACTTCGCCGCAGTTGATCAAAGAACTGCCCTCGACGATTTGCCGCTCGGCAATATGGGACAGCGGCAGATAGGAAAAATATCGCGAACCGATTTCCACGGCAAAAGCTTCACTAAAGCGGGTCACAGGAATAATGTTGGAGGCGTGGGTCTGCATTACGCCCTTGGGTACGCCGGTAGTGCCGGAGGTAAACACCAGCGATATTAAATCGTCAGCCTGGCACTGATAGCACGGCTGCTTGCCCCGGTAGGGCGCCACGATGTCTTCCCAGCGCAAGTGTTCTTCTTCAAGCTCCACGCCCGGTAGGCAAACCAGCTGGATTCCCTCTGGCAGTACCTGTCGCACCTGCTCCCAGTTTTCGGTTTCACCGACAAACAACAGCTTCATATCGGTGAAAGACATCACATAATCTGCCACTTCACCGGCGAGGGTGGTAAACATGGGTACCACAACGTTGCCAGCGGCAATACTACCAAGGTCAGCGAAGTACCAATGCGGCCGATTTCTTGAAAGCAGCCCGATGCAGTGACCGGTTCCCTCGAAATGGCTCTCCTCCCAGGCCGCGAGCGCGTTGATTTCAATAAACGCCTCGCCCCAGCTCCAATCGCGAAATTCATCACCGGTGCGCTCTCGTAACCACATTTTGTCCGGGCATTGTTGGTTCCATTGGTTTAAATACTCGGTAAAGGTTGCCAGCATGATGAAGCTCCTGATCGGTTATTTTTAGGCCAGTGCCCGGTGTTCCGCGGTAGAGACTTTGTCCTGGATACCCGGCCGGCAGAATATAACGCGATTGCGGTAAAAAATCTTCGCTATTCAAGCAATGACCCGGCGTCACCCGCCAGGCTGCGTTGCTAAAGAGCGTATCGGAGTTTACATGTATCCAGCATTGGACAGAATTTGCGCGCTGGTGTTAGCGGGATATCGATAGGTCGGAGGAGTAAGACCATCAGCGGGTATTCACTGCACGGACAGGTCGGCGGCAATCACCTCGCGTACAAAGGGAATGGTAATGCGCCGTTGTTGCTTCAGTGACTGGCGATCCAGTTGGTCCAACAAGGCCATCAGTCGGGCCATGTCACGGCTGTAATGGCTCAGCACAAAGGCCCCTACGCCGCTTGCAATCGACATGCCGCGCTGCTTGCCACGGGCAATAAAAACATCGGCTTTTTCGTCGTCGCCCGCCTCGGCCAGGTTCAGGGCCAGGCCCTGCTGTAACCGCGACACCAGGTCGGGCAGCGCAAACACGTTCCCCGGTCGCTGCCGCGCACTTACCAGCAGCACGCCGCCGACAAGAGATTTTCGATTGATCAAATGAAACAGCGCTTCTTCCCATGCGCTTTGGCCCGCCACCGTGTCGATATCGTCCAGGCACACCAATGGCTGGTATTCCAGCGCGGCAAGCACCTGGGCAGGCTCGTAATCAGCCAACTCCGCCAGTGGCAGATAGATAGACTCGGAATGTTGGTGGCAGACAGCCTGCAGCAAATGGCTGCGGCCGCTGGCCGGGGCACCCGCGAGGTAGGTCAGTCCGTAGGCGCCAGTAACCGCGAGTTGTTGCAGTGCCTGGAGTGCCAACGCATTGCCATCAAGCTGCTGGAAATTGGCAAAAGTAGCATCATCCCGCAGGGTAATTGACAGCGGTAACTGTTGCATATGCGGCGAGTGCTAGCGTGAAGCCAGGCGATAATATAGGCGCTCCGCGAGCCGCCGCTCCGGGAGCCGCCGCTCCGGGTCAAGCGGCGCCACCGCGTTGCCAGGCAATGCGGCCGTCGCTCCGGGAGCCGATGCTCCGGGAGCCGATGCTCCGGGAGCCGCCGCTCCGGGAGCCGCCGCTCCGGGAGCCAGAGACGGCTCGGATACAGGGCTGAGGGTAGGCGCTGGCGCAGCGGTTTCTATCAACATGCCCTTTAACTCGATCGCCTGCTGCAATTTACCCGCGCTGCCGCCAACAGTGAGGCTGAAATCGACTGCACCGCCCTCTACCCCGGCCACATCTACCGCTTCAACCATAGCCAGGCCGTTGAGCATGAGGACCACATCGGCATAGTCAGAAAAATCATCAATCCCCGACACCCTTAGCAGCAAGGGCTCACCGGCCCCGACCACATTGGCAAAAGCGTAAGTAGCCGACAGTGTTTCTGCCAGCTCATCCACCGCACTGGCGACACAGGCGTCGAGACTATTGCCAGATGCAGTCCATTGCTGCTCACGGCCGTCAAGCGGCATCGACCAGCGTGAGTCGCAGCGACCACCATTGACTCGCAATTCACCGTTTAGCACCAGTTCATCATTTGCACCGTCACTGCAATCGACCCTGCTCACCGGCAATTGCACGGGCACACCCCGGCGCCTTGCCTGTTCCAACAGCACAGAAGCAGATGCCGAGTCGGGGGTGATCAGTTGCTTCCCGGAACCCTGAGCCACAGCAACACAAGCCATTACCGGTGGCCGGTTACTCGACCATACCGGTTGCTGTGCCTGCTTCAGTATTTCGAGCACAGCCTGGGGCTGAAATTCCATCTCCAGCTTAAAACTATCTGCACTGTCTACCCCATCATTCTTTTGGTAGCTAAACTGCGCCAGGTAGCGATCGGCACGCGATATTGCGGCGCGGACTTCGCCGTTTTTCAGCACTTGCCCGGTGCCGGAAATGCGCACCAGCACTCTGCCCAGGGCTTCCTGTGCCGCCGCCTGCCGCTGTGACTCGGACTGGCTCTGCACTAGCGCCGATTCGCGGAACATGCCACGAACCTCAACCGCCAGTGCCAGGTGGCTTATCAAGCCGAGCAAACCCAATAGGGCGATTTTTATGCCGTGCGAACGAAATCCAATCAAAGGTCTACCCCATTGCAATCAATAAGAAATCAGCGTTCCCAAAAAGCCGCTTTAGCCCAGCCGGGAGCGCATCGCCTCAACCCGCGCCAGAGCCGGCCGCCAAAGGCGCGCTATTCTAGCAACTGCAGCGAATTTCAGACAGCCACCAGGGGCAATTTATGGTCTGCGGGCGCACCAACTGGTAGAATCGTCTCCCCTTTGGCCGAGCCGACGACACATTACCATGAGCGACCAGCAAAACCTTACCAGCCTGAGCTACAAAGACGCGGGGGTCGACATTGACGCCGGCAATGCCCTCGTCGAACGCATCAAGCACGTGGCCCGGCGCACCGCTCGGCCCGAAGTACAGAGCGGCCTGGGCGGTTTCGGAGCACTGTGTGCCATTCCCGCCGGTTACAGCGAACCCTTATTGGTTTCGGCCACCGACGGTGTCGGCACCAAATTGCGCCTCGCCATGGATCTTGGCCAACACGACACCGTGGGGATAGACCTGGTTGCCATGTGCGTTAACGACCTGGTGGTTTGCGGCGCAGAGCCGCTGTTTTTTCTGGACTATTACGCCACCGGCAAACTCGATATCGACATCGCCGCAAGCGTTATCGAGGGTATCGGCCAAGGCTGCACATTGGCCGGTTGCGCCCTGATCGGTGGCGAGACGGCTGAAATGCCCGGCATGTACAGTGGCGGCGACTATGATTTGGCCGGCTTCTGTGTCGGCGTGGTGGAAAAGTCTGCGGTTATTGACGGTAGCCAGGTGCAGGCCGGCGATACCTTATTGGGCCTGGCATCCAGTGGCCCCCACTCCAACGGTTTTTCCCTGATTCGCAAAATCCTTGAACGCAGCGGCGCCGATGTCACGCAGCCAATGGGCGAGCAGACCCTGGGCAGTGCCCTGCTGGCTCCCACCCGGATCTACGTCAAGCCGCTGCTCGAGTTGCAGCGCCTGGTGGCGGTCAAGGCGCTGGCCCACATCACCGGTGGCGGACTGCAGGAAAACATACCCAGAGTATTGCCAGACGACTGCTGCGCGGTCATCGACATCAACAGCTGGCAGCGCCCCGAGGTATTTGACTGGCTCGCCAGCCAGGGCAATGTTGAGACCTACGAAATGCACCGGACTTTTAATTGTGGCATCGGTATGGTGCTGTGCGTGGCCGCCGATCAGGCAGAAGCCGCCATCACCCAATTGCGTGGCGCCGGGGAAACGGTCTATCGCATTGGCGAAGTCGGAGCGCGCAGCGCCGGCCAGGATGCGGTAATCCTGAAGGGCCTGTAAGCGATGCCGGCTAGCGATACCCATGCACAACGCTGCCGCGCGGTGGTCATTTTCTCCGGCAATGGCTCGAATCTGCAAGCGCTACTCGATGCGGCATCCCAGGCTGACAGCAGTTACCAGGTGGTCGCTGCGATCACCAACAAAGAAGCTGCCTTTGGCCTTGAACGGGCGCGGCTAGCCGCTGTCGACCGGGTAGTCATTGATCATCGCCAGTACTCCAGCCGCGAGGCTTTCGATACAGTGCTGGGCGATTGTATCGAAGGCTTTGGCGCTGAGTTGGTGATCCTGGCCGGCTTTATGCGAATTCTCAGTGATACTTTTGTCGCCCGCTTCCGCGGCCGGCTGATCAATATACATCCCTCACTGCTGCCCAAGTATCCGGGGCTGAATACCCATCAACGGGCACTGGATGGCGGCGATCGCGAAGCCGGTTGCAGCGTCCACTTTGTCACCGAGGAGCTCGATGGCGGGCCCACCATACTGCAGGCACGGGTGGCCATAGAAGCTGGCGACACTGCCGCCAGCCTGGCAGCGCGAGTCCTGCTGCAAGAACACCGGCTATATCCGCTGGTGGCCAACTGGTACGGCATGGGCCGACTGGCACTGGACAGCAAGGGCGCCCTGCTGGATGGGCAATTGCTGCCACCACAGGGCGCCACCGGTAACAAGTAAATTCGCTGACATTGCTCCCGGTTTCACTACCCATGCACGGGCAGCCTTTACAGCCCGCCCGCTAAAAACACACGGCTTATGCCAAGCCATTCAATAGCTTCTGGAATTCGCCGGACTCAAGCAAGGCCTGGACATCCTGGTTGCCGCCGACTAACTGCCCTTTCACAAAAACCATCGGGAAGCTGGGCCAGCCGCTCCACATTTTGAGCACCAGCCGGCGCTGCCATTCCCTGGTGTAGCTGCCGTATTCAAGGTACTTGAAGGCAATTCCCACATTGTCGAGTTGCTTGCGTACCTTTTTGCAATAGGGGTTTTGCGCCATACCCACGACCACCACCGGATTATCCGCAATAGCAGCGCTCACCTCGCGCAGGGTATCAACGTGGCTGCCACCGATGCGATCGCGGATAGCGGGGTGAACCGAATTCTCGTCCAATAGCTGGCGTGTCATTGGGTATTGTCTCCTCGAAAAAAAATGACGCCTATCAGGCTTTTCATGTTTCAGCTTGCGCTGGCTTACTCTTTAATTGTTTTGGTGCTGGCTTTGACTTGCCTGGCTTTGGGCCCCGCTTTCAACTGTCGCTCCAACTCTGCAAAGCGGGTTTCGATAAATTCTGCAATCTGCTCGATATCGGGCATCGCATGCTTGTCGGCCAACAGCCCGAAGTCGATGGCATTACCCAATGTCACCACCGTGACATTGAGATTCGCCCCCGGCAGCAAAGTCGATATCGGATAGCATCCCAGCATTTGTGAGCCATTGAGATACAGAGCCTTTGCGCCGGGACCGGGAATATTCGACACCAGTACGTTGTAGGAAGGAGCCACACTGCGCTCAAGCCCGGTGAGCTCGAGAAATTCGCCCAAACCTGCCAGCACCAGTGCAAAGTCCATCAACCCCTCCCGCGACATGGCGCGGGCCTCGTCCTTGCTGGCCGTGGCAGACTCGATCACCTGCGCCAGGCGCTGCTCCATTTCGGCGCCGGGCTCCCCGAGTCGCACCAGCATAGAGGCAACCTTGGTAGTGGCCGAATCGTCGCCTTTCTCGCGGATGGAAATGGGACACAGCGCCACCAGCGGCACCGCTGACTTTTCACCTTGCCGGGCGAGATAATCATGCAGCGCCGCATCAACCAGTGCCAGCACCACATCGTTGAGCTTACCCCCCGTGGCAGACCCTATCGCCCTGGCTCGGTCCAATGGCACCGAGCATATTGCCACCTCCCGGCTGGCGTGACTGATCGACCTGTTCATCCGGGTACGAGGAGCACCAAAGGGAAGCTGGGCCTTGTTTTCGTGTAATTTGAGCATCTGCAGGCCCATCTTGATAAAGCCCGAATAGATTTCCTGTACCGCCACCGCCTGGGCCATGGCCTGATGGCCGCCGCGATTGAGTGCTGCCAGGGCGCCGCCGCGGTGATGTTCATTATCGTTGTGATGATGGGTCTCATGTGACCAAATCGGCAGTACCGCTTTGCTGGCCGCGCGGGTGGCCAGCGATGCTGTCATCCTCTGGATTGCAGAGACACCATCAATACAGGCATGGTGGATTTTGGTATAGATAGCAAAGCGCCCCCCGCTGAGGCCCTCGATAATCTCACAAAACCAGACGGGACGGTCTCGATCCAGCACGCCTGCATGCAGGTCCGCCACGGTATCCAGCAACTGTTCATCGCTGCCAGGCGCGGGCAGTGCAGAATGGCGCACATGAAATTCCATATCCTGGTCCTGGACTACCTGCCAGTGCGGCATCCCGGTGCGGGGAAAGTGCGGACGATAATTGAACGGCGGTGCCACCGGCGCAGTGCGGTAGGCTGCAACAAGGTCGCGCAGGTAATGCTTTGACGCCCTGCTCGGCAACTTGAAAATCTGCAGCGCCCCGACATGCTTGGGGCTGGCCGGCGACTCCATAAGAAAAAACATCAGGTCCAGTGGCGGAATCTTCAATTCGGTCATGTGTATCCTCCTCCTGCTACCTTGATTCGGCAGACTTCAGAGAACGATTATGACCGAAATCGCGGCGCTGATGCCAGAACGGGGGTCAGGAATAAAAAGCTTGTTAACCGGGCCAGCTTATACGGGTGCGCAGACGATTGCCAGGCATCAGGCTTTGGGTAAGGTCACACCCAACTGTCCCTGGTACTTGCCACCGCGATCCTTGTAACTGACTTCGCAGGATTCGTCGGACTCAAAGAACAGCATTTGGGCAACGCCTTCATGGGCATAGATTTTGGCTGGCAAGTTGGTGGTGTTGGAGAATTCCAGGGTGACATGACCCTCCCACTCCGGTTCGAGCGGGGTGACGTTGACGATGATGCCACAGCGGGCATAGGTCGATTTGCCGAGGCAGATGGTGAGCACATTGCGCGGAATGCGAAAATACTCCACCGTTCGCGCCAGTGCAAAAGAGTTAGGGGGAATAACGCAATATTCGCCGGAGACATCGACAAAACTTTTTTCGTCGAAGTTTTTTGGATCAACCACCGTAGGATGGATATTGGTAAACACCTTGAAGTCTGACGCACAGCGCACATCGTAACCGTAGCTGGAGGTGCCGTAGGAGATTATCTTGCCCTTTTCAGCGGTAGTGCGCACCTGGCCTTCCTGGTATGGCTCGATCATACCATGCTCGTTGGCCATTCGGCGTATCCACTTGTCTGACTTGATGCTCATGGCTGGCACATTCTCCGCTGTAAAAAGGCGGCCATGATAGCGACTGTCCGGCGCCGATGCTACCAGCTTAAGCCAGCGCCCGGGCTTCAGTCGTCAACGGTCTGGATTGTCGGCACACCAGCTTCAGCATGGGTCGACCGCAGCCACAGCGAAGCGCCGATACGCCGGGCCATATCACGGTAAATGGCACTGGTTTCGGAATCCGGCTCGGCGGCCACCGTGGGATTACCGCTGTCGGCCTGCTGGCGAATCGACAACGACAGCGGCAGCGAGCCGAGCATTTCAACTC
>CAVROQ010000020.1:0-7311 GCA_963722805.1 uncultured Gammaproteobacteria bacterium | reverse complement strand
AGCGGGAATATCCGTGCCGGAGTGGGAAGCGGCGATGGTTATGACGCCAGTAATGGTGCCGGGGCTTGCGGCAAACAGGATCATCGGTGCAAGGGTGGTGCCGGTGGCAAGGTTGTCTGCCCTGTGCTGGTCCGGAGACGGGGTGTCGGTCTTGTGCGATCCGACCAGCATGTTGAACCCGATAAAGGAGAGGACAATTCCGCCAGCAACCGAAAAAACATCCAGTGATACACCAAAGACACCAAGAATGCGGGCACCGGCAAGGGCGGCGATGACCAGCACTACCCCGATGGTGATCATTGCCCGGGTCGCGTCCGATAAACGCTGGCCGCGAGTTCGCCCAACCGTAAGTTTTGCGAACATCATCGCACAGACCATGGGGTTGACCAGCGAAACAAGGGTGAGGATGGATTGCAGATGCTCTTTCATGCAGACTCCGTAATAAATTTACGAACATGGTATCGAGCCGCCGTTGCAGCAACAATGCAAGACAGAAATAATATGGCAGCAGGCCCGCACGACAATCACGCTGTAACAGACTCGGGCAAAAGCAGCTTTTTACTGAAGCTCGGAAAGAAACCCGTCGATTGCCCCACGGGAAACTGCTTCATTCAATGTCGGCGCATGCCCCCGGTTGGGGACCTCGACGAATCTGAGATCCTGCTTCTTATTACGCATCGCCCGCGCACAGGCCGGTGCCAGGATATCCGAAGTTTCTCCGCGAATGAGCAACATGGGAGTAGTGGTAATGGCGTCAAACAGCGGCCAGAGGTCGGGCGGCACGGCACCGGCCTGCTCATCTGACAATGGCTTGGAAATAGCTGGGTCATAGGCGAGAACGGGCATGCCATTTTGGTCGCGGTACAGCCCCCGGGTAAACTCTTCCCACTCACTGTCGCTGAAATCGGGGAAGGCAAGCTGGTTGATCTCTTTAGCCTGGGCAATCGCATCCTCCCAAGCAGTCACTGGTTTCGCTTTGCCGACGCTGGCCTTGATACGCTGCAGCCCCTCTTCGGCAATCTCGGGACCGATGTCGTTGATAATTATGCCGATCACCCTCTCTGGTTGCATCGCCGCCATCATCATAGACATGATGCCACCCATCGAGGTTCCGCAGAGAATGACCCTTTCAAGGCCCAGCACCCCGAGTAAAGTAAACATGTCATTGACGTAGGTCGCCGGGTTGTAATTGGCCGCGTTGGCATCGTACTGTGACAGGCCCCGTCCGCGATTATCCACAGCGAGCACACGATAATTTTCGCTAAGGTGCGCCGCCAGGCGAGCAAAGTCGGCAGAGTTACGGGTGAGTCCATGCATGCACAATATCGTGTTGGGTTTCGCGATACGCTCGTTGCGGCAGGGATAATCACGGGCATACAGTCGCAAACCATCACTGCTGCTGTAGTAGATGTCATCGTATTCAGCCATATTTCTGCCCCTCGAGAGGCTTATGCAATTCGTCGTTCAGTATCTTGCCATTCGCGTTACGAGGCAACTCATCCAGCGGAATCACATTGGCCAGGTGCCACTGCGCAGTCATTTGACGCATCGACACTCACTGCTTCCCTGAGAAAGGTCACGAGTAGCGCAACGAGATTGTCTCAGCGGCCACTGCCGGAATACTGGACGCATAAAACAGGCGGCAATCCTGGTGCTACGCCGTGCGCCTCAGCTCACGGCTCAGCATTCGCCGGCGAATGGCGTAAGCCTTTGACGATTAGCTGTGAGGTATTCTGGTCGATTTCGAAATCGATCTGGCCCAGTGCATTCATGCCCAGGATTCCGTCCATATGCGCCGGCAGTTCGGGCAGCACAGCGAATTCGATATTGTTCACTACCTGGTCCCCCAGCGCCAGGCTGTCTATCTGGTAGACCCGCGCTGTGACCATGCCACCGGCGGTCTCCAGAACTTGCTCTCGGCGCGGGCTTAACAGCGCAGAATCAGCGAGGGATTCGAACGCGTCTTCGCTCAGGGCCGAAATAGATGCCCCGGTATCCAGCAGCAGGCGCACTGTTTGCTTATGATTCAGGCTTATATTCGCCAGATACTGGCCCGAGCGTTGTTGCAGGGCAACGCGGGTGTAATCAGCCGATGATCGATTCAGTGGTGCGAGCAGTGCCCGGGTTCTGGCGTGCCAGCCGGGGTCGAGCAACAAGCCCGCCACTGCCTCTTGAGCGGCGCGCTCATCGCCGAGCGCTATGTGCAATTGCCCGAGCCTGAAGCGAAAGGCCGGGTCGTCGAAGCCCCAATTTACCAGCTCCTGGTATACGTCCCGCAGGGTCTCCAGTCTCCCGCTCCCGACCAACTGCTCTTCGGCTTGTGCCGTGAGTTGTCCCAGGCTGGTGACATAAGCACTGCTGCCAGCCTCCCCGTAGCTGAGCCGGCGCATGCTGTCGATGGTTGCGATGGCCAGGCTGTATTCTCCGGTTTGTTGCAAAGACCAGGCCAGCTGGGCCCAGACTGCAACATCTTCCGGATATGCCGCCAGCCAGGCATCGGCGAGGTCGCGAAAAATAGTGTGTTGGCCGCGGGCAGCGTGCAATTGCAATTGCGCCAACAACTGCTGACGCGCGCGCCCTGCCAACTCATCGTCGATTTGGGTAAGGTTTCTATGTTGCTCAATGACCTCTTCGAGCCGCTGCTGCTCCAGCAATTGGGTGAAGCCCTCAAGCTGATTAGCAGCTGTTACTGGCCTTGATATAGCAGTAACCGGGCTTGAACCCAGTGGCGGCAGTTGCCAGTGCTGCTGCGGTGTTAGCTGGTCCCGCGTGACAAAGCCGAGTGCAAAGCCCAGGCCCAACAGTAGTGAATAAGCTATGAGCCTGTGCATTGCCGTGTCCCCCTATTTACCGTCCTGCTTATCATTGGCCGGACTTTTTAAGCTGGCACTGAGTCAACAGAACGCCTGCAACAAGCCATCTTAATTCGCCCGGGCCTGTCGCCGATAAGCTTGCGGACTAACTCCAGCACACTGACGAAAAGCGCGGGCAAAATGAGACGGATCGCTATAACCAACGGCATAGGCCACTTCGGTGGACGTACAGCATGGATCTTCGAGCAATTTGGCGGCCACTTCAAACCTGGCCTGCTGTACCAGCGTGGAGTAGGTCAATCCGTATTCCTTGAGTCGCCTTTGCAGCGTGCGCACGCTGGCATCTGCAAGCTCTGCCGCCAGGGTAAGCTCCGGGTAGCCGTCTGCGAGATAGGAATGCAGCGAGAGTTTCAGTGACCCCGGGAAATCGAGGGAGGATACCGGTAATGGGCTATTACTATCGCCAAGAGTTGTTGTGGCGCTCACGGCGCAATCGAAAATACTCGCCGGCACCAAAATAGACGTATGGCATTGAGCGACGCCTAATTGCGTGCGCGGAAACTGCTCGCAGACCTCATCACCGAGACGGAAATCGCTTTGAAAAGTTATTTCCAGCGGATACCAGCGGGTGCCAATAGCAACTCGAATGATATCGATCAACACACTGATCTGCAGCCACTCGGAATGGCGCAAACCCGTGAGGTCGCGAGAGTCCATCAAGTTGACGCAGAGCCTGACAGCATCGCCCTCGCGCCAGATCGAAAACCGCAAATGGGTGTTTTCAATGGCCGCCAATCGACCAAACTGCAGCACCTGGGCTTGGAGCGTTGGCGCATTGTCCAAATGCGCCAGCAACTCGCTGTTGAGTTGCTTCAGGCCTGACTGCCGCCAGGCCAGATGGCCAATATCCTCAATGCCTTCCAGCCGCTCCATGCGGTCGATAAATGCCAGCACCTTGCGAGTCGGTAAATAACTTTCGCTCTGCATCGCGCCCAGGGACGGCAATCGGGCCTTTGCCAATTCGCGCTCTACCGGCGCGCCGATACGGCCCAGCACATCGGTAGAGGACAGCAGGTGTGAAGTCCTGGCGAGCATGATAGATGCATGGGTTTGGTTCATAGTGGCAATTCACTTGTCTCAATTTGCAAGTTGCTGGCGCCGTAATGCCTGATCGGTGCGCAAGATCGCAAAGGCCCGGCGCATGCATTAGTAACTCAGGCACTGCATTGGCGCGCAATGGCCGGACTCAGCCTTCTCACTCGCCCTATCATACGCCGTGACCTCGTCATGACCAACATGGCCGGGGCTTTGGCCCTGCTGCGGGCCGCAGCTCGCGCCTGGCCTGCAGCAGGTTTCATGACGCCGATGTTTGGCTGGGCGTCAAAGGTGGCGCGTAAATACCCGGAAAAGAGACCCATTCACTGACACTTTATTGAGGTAATGACCATGACCCTTCTCAAGCCTGGATACCTGATATGTGGTGCACTAGCCACCACCCTGGCGGCGCAAGCCTGGGCTGCAGCGCCTAAAATGAAAATGACCACCGAGGTTCCAGAGGGGATTGAAACTCCCAACACGCTGCAAACATCTATCGGCACCCTTACTTCTGTCGATGGCGTGCCAGACGCCGCGACCACCCAAAAAGTGTATGACAACCTCAATCTGAATCGCGCTACAGAGGCATTTCTGAACGGTATCCCGATCGCTTCAATGTATGCGATGAAGCAGGGCTTGCTCAAGCATGGTCCGGCCAACGCCACGGCTGTGCTGTTCGAGGAGCTGATGGATTCCAAAGCCCTGTGGCTCACACCAAATACGACATCGGTTTACATGGCCAGTTGGCTCGAGCTGGGTGATGAGCCGATGGTCATCGAAACGCCGCCCAATGTACTGGGGTTTATCGATGACGCCTGGTTCAAGTATGTGATCGACTTCGGCAATGCCGGCCCGGACAAGGGCAAGGGAGGGAAGTTCCTGATCCTGCCGCCCGCTTACGACGGTGATATCCCCGAGGGCTATCACGTGGCGCAAACCACAACCTACGGCAACTGGGTCATCTGGCGCGGGTTTCAGGTCGACGGATCGCCCAAGCCAGCGGTGGACGCCACCAAAAAGCTGTTCCGCATATACCCGCTTTCCAAAAAAGACAATCCGCCAGAGATGACCTTCGTCAACATATCCGGTCAGTTTGACAATACCATTCACCGCATGGACTACGGCTACTGGGAGGAGCTGAATGCGACCATCCAGGCGGAACCGCTGGAGGGGCTCGACCCGGAAACCCGGGGACTGTTTGCCACCATCGGCATCGTGAAGGGTCAGGAATTCAAACCTGATCCGCGGATGAAAAAAATCCTCACCGATGCGGCGAACATCGGCTCCGTTACTGCCCGTGCACTAACTGCTCGACCCAGCGACAAGCGCCACTATTTATATCCCGGCGAGCGGGTCTGGACCAACCCTTTCATCCAGGGCCGCTACGATTTTCTGCTGGATGGTGAACGCCTGCTGGATTCGCGCGTCTACATGCATTTTTATGCCACCGGTATTACTCCGGCGATGGCCATCAAGAATGTTGGCAAGGGTTCACAGTATGCCATTGCATACCTCGACGAAAACGGCAACAGCCTGGACGGTAGCAAGACCTATAAGATCCACCTGCCGAAGAATGTTCCGGCCAAGGACTTCTGGTCTTTCACGCTCTATGATAACCAGACGCGCGGTATGCTGCAGACCGATCAGCGCTTCCCGGGGGTTGATAGCACCAAGCAAGGCCTGAAGCAAAACGACGACGGTTCCTACGATGTCTATATTGGCCCCAAGCCACCTGAAGGGTATGAGAACAACTGGATCCAGAGCATTCCGGGCAAAGGTTGGAACACTATCTTCCGTCTGTACGGTCCACTGCAGTCATTCTATGACAAAACCTGGAAGCCTGGTGATCCGCAGGAATTGAAGTAAGCGCTGTAGCTCGGGGCCTTTAGCAACAGCCTCGCCCCGAGCGACTGTTTCACTCCATCACATAATGCTACTATCCCCATCGCGAAATTTAATACCACCAGTTTCACTCCAGCCCCCATTCGACCTGTCGGGAAGAAAACATCATTGTGATAAAAGACAAAATTCCAGCGATGGAGTACCGCAAGCAATTTTTTAACCACGGCCTTGCCACTGTGCTGGCATCCCTGCTATTGCTGTCTGCCTGTGCCTCCACTGAGCGCTTGCCGGTGCCACAGGAGATATCGGATCAGGCGACCGTTAAGGGTATTCCAGACGCGCGGCAGTGGGGTGATGTCGCCTCCGAAGACTACCTCAACTTCTTACAATTGGACGACGAGCAGATACAGCAACATAAACAGGCGATCTACAACCAGGAGCACAACTACCTGGCGCTGTCCGGCGGGGGCGCCCGGGGCGCATTCGGTGCCGGATTGTTAGCGGGATGGGCGCAGCGCGGTGACCGCCCCAGCTTCACCATGGTCAGTGGTGTTAGTACCGGCGCGCTGATCGCTCCCTACGCCTTTCTGGGCGCAAAATACGACCCTGTCATCAGGGAGATCTACGTCGCTCATTCCACTGATGATCTATTCCGCCGCCGCAACGTTTTTTCTATTGTCACTGGCGACTCAGTGATGGATGTGTCCGGATTCGTCGGCTTAATCAAGCGCTACCTGCCGGATAATCTCATAGACGAAATCGCAGTGCAGTACCGGCTCGGGCGGGAATTGATCGTCGGCACCACCAACCTCGACTCGGAGCGCCCGGTTATCTGGAGTATCGGCGCCATCGCCGCCAGTGATCATCCTGATCGATATCACCTGGTAAGGCGGGTTATTATGGCGTCGGCATCGCTGCCGGTGGCATTTCCGCCGGTGATGATTCCGGTACTGGCTGATGGAGCCCAATACGATGAGATGCACGTGGACGGAGGCGTTGCCAACCAGGTATTTGTCTATCCCCTGGGCATGGACTGGTCCATCATTACCCAAAAACTCAAGGTTGTAGGCAAGCCCAAACTCTATGTTGTGCGCAATGCCAAGCTCAGCCCGGAATGGAGCACCACCGATCGCAATGCCGTGAGCATCGGCACTCGATCGCTGGACTCACTGATGCGCACCCAGGGTCTGGGCGATCTTTACCGCATCTATACCGGCGCCCTGCGTGACGGTATCGACTATAACCTGGCCTATATTCCTGACGACTTTGTCGATACATCGACGGAGACAGTGGATGCGGATACCATGCTGGAGCTCTACAATATAGGCCAGTCGCTGGGTCGCAATGGCTACAATTGGCTCAAAGCACCGCCAGGCACAGAGCCAGTGGAGCCTGTACCGTCACTCGACTCCCGCTAACCCAAAATCGTCAATACCCAGTAATTGAGGTCTATCACCCTCATCCCAAAGCGCAGTGAGGGTTTGCCGCAAAAAAGGCACCTCGAAATCAAACCCGGATCGAACTTGCCGGTCGAAGCCCGACGCAGCGGGCTTGTTGATGC
>CAVROQ010000019.1:0-62965 GCA_963722805.1 uncultured Gammaproteobacteria bacterium | reverse complement strand
GAATGGCGTGATCCTTTGATTTTCTGGCATTGTGCCAGCGAATTCAGGTAATTACCATTAAATACTCATTCACTACTGTTTCGGGAGGAATTCTAAGTGCCGTCGCAATCTGAAAAAGCACAAACAATGAGGGACTTGCATCAGGGTTCGGAGACTTTTCTGATTCCTGGCCCGTGGGATGTCGCCTCCGCACGGGTATTTGGGTCTCTCGGGTTTCAGGCGCTGGCTACTACAAGTGGTGGCTTGGCGTACTCCCTAGGCAAGCTTGATGGAGAGGTCACCCTTGAAGAGAAGGTGGTCCATTGCAGTGCTCTTGCAGAGGCTACTCAAATCCCGATTACTGCCGATTTGGAGAATGGTTATTTTCACCACCCAGAAGGTGTTGCGGAAACTATCCGCCGGATTTCGGAAACCGGCGTTGTTGGCGGCTCAATTGAAGACTGGAGTGGTGAGGGCATCTACGACTTCAACCATTCTGTCGAGCGGATTGAGGCAGCAGTCGAGGCTGGAGGTCGCTCGATTTTCCGTTTGCTGTCATCGGTCGTTGCGAGAATCTACTGCGCAAACAAAATAATATGGATGACACCATTCGGCGGCTACAGGCTTATGAAGCGGCAGGTGTTGATGTCTTGTTTGCCCCTGGATTGCGCACGGTGGAAGAAGTTAAAGCTGTGGTTGATGAGATTAGTACACCCCTGAGCGTTGTGGCAATGTCGCCCGATCTGTCGGTTGCGAAGCTGGCTGAGGCGGGTGCAAGAAGGGTAAGTATCGGAGGCGCCATGGCGATGGCTGCCTACGCCGCCCTGATTGAGGGGGCGCGCGAGATGAAGGAAGAGGGCACTTTCCATTGGATGAAAAAAATCTCATCGGCAAACGCAATAGAGCCGTTGCTCACGTCTCGTCGTTAAGTCCAAGCAGTCCACAATCACTCATTCATCTAACGTTGTTTTTATAAAGCTCCAATCACTTGGGGGTGTTAAATGCAGTCGCAGGCCTTCAAATACGGCTTGAAAATGATCAATGCCTATTAAGGATCAAGCCTTAAGCGCCAAAAGTAACTCCAGGCTTTTTATCTCATTATGCCTTGAGTTTTGGGTGTTTGTTATTTTCACCGCCACACCCATATCTAAACCAATTGAAACACCAGGAGTAAGTCGATGAATGACGTTCAAAAGAAACTCCGTGATTATATTTTCAGACTCGAACGCGCTGCCAATGATCACTGGCAAGAAGGCGATCTCGATTTTTTAGATAACGAGATTATTACTCCTGAAACTGTTCAGCTTACTCCCGGAATGCCGAAAATGGACGGTATTGGCTACTCGAATTGGATGCGGGAAATTTCTGCGGTTGAAGGTCTCAAATTCAGCTTCGAGCCTACGGACATTGAAGTCAGTGAGTCTGGCGAAATGGCTTATGTCATTGGTGAAACCAAGTTGGAGCAAGCCGGAGAAGAAACCCGTATCGGGAAATTCGTTTCCATTTGGAGAGATATCGATGGAAACGGAAAGTGGCGCTGTGTTGTTGAGGCTAATAATTTCAACGACGCATAGCCTCGAAGAGATATTTGCAGGATTGCGCGACCGCAGAGAAACAAACGGAGAAGGTTGAGATGACACAACACATTGATACGGCAGACCACATTCTGGAATTGGAACGCTTGACCTCGAACCTCTTGGCGACGGGCGATGTTGACCAGATGATGAAATACATGGCTGATGACGTGAAGCTCCTAAACCCGGGAGCGGAACTTCTTGTCGGCAATCATCACGAAAAAGAAGCCCTGGATGCAGCCCGTGACACCGAGGGCTTGGACATTTCATTCGAACCAACGGGTGCCGAGATCAGCTCATCCGGTGACATGGCCTTTGCCTACGGTGAAATCTCCATGAAACTGCCGGACGGAAGCCAGCAGACAGAGAAGTACGTCACCATCTGGAGGAAGAACGACGGAAAGTGGCAGGTCGTGCTGCAAGCACGCAATGCAAATGGCTGACGCTACAAAATGCAGTTTTTTAAACAATCCTAGAGGATCTGGCATGACCAAGGCCCTTCATGTGGATATTGTTTCTGACATGGTGTGTCCGTTCTGCGTTATTGGATATCACCAGCTAACGCGCGCTTCCACGACACCGGCATCCCGTTGGAGATCCAATGGCATACCTTCGAGCTGAATCCCCAGATGGCATCGGGTGGTGAAAACCATATCGAATACATGGCCACGCGATACGGTGTTCCTGCGGAGGAAACGTGGCAGATGCGCCGCGAACTGACGGAAATCGGGGCCGGTCTCGTGTTCACCTTCAATTTCTCGGAAGAGACGAGGGTAATGAATACCTTCAAGGCGCATCAGCTGATCGACTGGGCTTCGGGCAAAGGCCTTGGTCAGGAAGCGACCTTGGAAATCTTCACAGCATATTTCACTAACGGCGAGAGCATTGAAGATCATGACGTTCTGGCGGCGGCGATGGCACGTGCCGGACTGGATCCAGACGAGGCAATGGCTGCCCTGAAGTCGGAAATTCATGCCGAGAGCGTCAGGGCCAAGGAAGAGTTCGGAAGATCGCGCGGTGTCTCGGGTGTTCCCAGCATGATTTTCGAGCACAAGCATATGGTCAGCGGGGCGCAAGGGGCAGATGCCTTTGCTCGAATCCTGCAAAGCCTGGCGGAAAATCAGGCATCATGATCTTATGTCGTCGGTATCACGAAGCCATGGAACAGTAAACGGAGAATGCGATAAATGATTGCCCACACGCATCTTCACGTTAGCGATTATAGAAGTCTAAAGCATTCTACACGAAGGTTCTTGCCACCCTTGGATACACCAACAACATGGAAGTTGGCCAAGCGGCTGGCTTTTATGATGGCAAGAACACCGATTTGTGGGTGCTGAAAGAGGAAGTCGTTCCAACGCACCTGGCTTTTGAGGCCAAAACCAAAGAAGAGGTTCGTGCATTCTACGAAACCGCGCTGGCCGAAGGGGCGACCGACAACGGTGGCCCCGGTTATAGGGAGGACTATTGGGCAGGCTATTACGCGGCTTTTGTCCTCGACCCCGACGGTCACAATATTGAGGCCGCTTATTGGGACTATGAAAAAGCCGGCGAGAAAAGGCCTGAGTAACCATGACAACGACGGATAGCGGGAAGATCTCCTACGATCAGGACATGAAGATTGATGCGAAGACCTGGAACCCCTTTACCGGCTGCACCAAAATTTCTCCGGGTTGCAAGCATTGCTACGCAGAAACCATGGCCAAGAAGCTCCAGAAGTGGGGAACGCCCGGCTACGAAAACGGTTTCCGGTTCACGGTGCAGCATGATCGATTGGACAGGGCAGACCCGCTGAAACGCAAGAAACCGACCTTCTGGTTCATCAACTCCATGAGCGACATGTTCCACGAGGATGCGAGACGAAGAAAGCATCGACCAGATCATGGATATTGTCAGAAAAGCCATTGGCATGTGTTCTACATACTGACCAAAAGAAGCCAAAAAATGCGGACGTATTTCGATAGAAGAGAGGCTCCAAGTATAAGAAGTATAAAAGGGGTGTCGAGAGTATCTGATTGCCCAAAGAATAGTCGCGGAACTTGAAATGGCGGAAGACGGCTCGCAAGACGGCTCGCGCGGTGCCTGTGGTTAGTACTGGTATTGCTGGTCTCGTAGATCTTTCTCGCTCACCTTCGAAACTCAGCACGAACAACGCTATACCAACGAATTCCTCAGTGGCGTCCCTGCTGATTGAATGCTGTTGAGCTGGAATCCTTCCCAGCGAAAAGAGGCAATGTACCAGGTGGTGCTCTGGTCGGTGGTGCCAGGTGTGGCAGGGCGGGGGTGTTCTGTTCCTTATCGCGCAGATGAGCCAGAATTCTTTCGATGACGTCCTGATCTTCGATGCAAGCGATCACCTTTATAGACCCACCGCAGCGGGCACAGACCACGATGTCTATATTGAATACGCGCTTGAGCCTTTGAGCCCAGGTCATTGCTGCATGTCGCTCTGCTGTAGAGTGGACCTCAGCATTGGAAACAGGCTTGGCACCTTTTCCGCGCCTGGCTGGCGTGACCATCCCACGCCAGCGGTGGTTTGGTGCCAGAATGCCGTGATAGCGGGTGAGGTTGACGCGGGGTTTGGGTACCAGGGCAGCCAGACGGGCAACGAAATCCACCGGATCGAACGCCACTTGCGTCGTTCCATCGCTGTAGGGCGTCTTCAGGGTGTAGACCACCTTGCCGGTGGAGCTCAGTGAGAGGCGAGGAACTGCCACGGCAGGGCGGGAAGCCACAGGTGGTATTCTGGCCCCGCGAGGAGACGGCTTGCACTGGAGCAATCGATATTCCAGTGCCGCAATACGTACCCGGCCACTGCCGCTCGCACATGGATCTTGAGCATGCCATTAGTCATGCCGTATTCGTTTTCTATGGTTTCAGGGTGCTTCAGGTTCGGGTGCGGCACGATGTGCATTTCAACCATACGGTTCCACTGGATATCAGCTTCTTTGGTTTCAGCCATTGCAATCCCGGTGCTGAGAAGGTTCGGCCTGGCAATACGACCAATGACAAAGTCAGCAAACCGATCCCGCCTCCGGTCAAAGGCGCGCACATGCCAGCGGTGCCCGTTGTCTACAACTGCAAACGGGACGATCTCACGCTGGCTTAAACCGCTGGATAAAGAGCGATAATCTATCTTCAGCGCCTTTTTTTGGTGAATCGCCTTGGTGATAGTTGCCACTACATCCAGCTTCGGGAAGTTGAGTTGTGTGGGTGACTCAGCGGGTACCAACGAGGTACTGCCCAACAATTGTCCGTCACCCAGGCCATAGCAGATCGACGGCAGTGCCTGGCTGCCCTGGTAGTCAAACAAGGGTTTGAAGTGATCGGCTTCCATGTAGCTTTTCGCTTTCGTGTCGTAGACAAGATTCTTGGGTGCCAGGTATTTGTATAAGGAAATATCACGGGTGGCAGCGGCAGCTTTAATACCAAACCGGCTGATCAGGTCGTTTCTGTTTATTGAGCCAAGAAAGCGAAGCTTGAAGTCTATGTGAAAAAGCCTTTCCAGCTGCGCACGGCTGAGCTCTTCCAGCTTGGGTGGAGGTCTGCTATTCAAAACAAATGTCACCTGATGCTCGATGATAATAGTGGATCTTGATCAGTGGGCCGCGGCCATTTTCGCTTGTCGCTATCAGCACCTGCCGTCAGTCGTAACGAACATGAGGCACTGAGACACATCGCTGATTTTATTTAGCGATCATCATAATGCTAGCGATATTGCGCGTCAATTATATTCGTTGACATCATCTTTTTGATGATGATAAAGTTTTGCCATCGAGTCATACAAGCCCGCAACAATTCATGGGTGCCGGCCAGTCTGGAACGTTAGCGGCGAGGCTTTCGCAAGGGGAAGAGCATTGAGCTTTCAAGGGTTGCAGGCGAAATATCGACGCCTGTTTGCCGAGAGCGCGGCCTGGAGGCTGCTTCGGGCTGACAACGCACCTTATATCCTGGCGTTTATTGCTGATCTCTTCGCAGAGGAAAGTGAAACTCCCTATGGGCGGGCTCGAATAATGCTGGACGCCGAAATCGAGCACAGCCGTGAACTGGGTCTCTGGCAAACCGAAACCACCGCTGCTGCCTATCTCAACCAGTGGATCACAAGTGGTTGGTTGCGTGAGATGGACGACATGCTGACCAAGACCGACGCGAGTGAAATTGCCCTGCGTTTTTGTACGGGTTTGGATGAAAGAAATTCAGGCACAACGGCTTCGCATTTGCGCATCGTGCAGGAGGCAGTGCGTGACCTGGCCGTGGCTATCAGTCCTAACGCTGAAGAAAGGGTAACGTTGCTGGAAAGCAAGAAAGCTGAGATTCAGCGTGAGATTGATGCTCTGCAAGCCGGTGTGGTGCCGCAGTTGAGCGAGCTTGAGCAGCGCGAGCGGATCAGGGAAATATACCAGTTGGCCTCCGTATTAACCGGCGATTTTCGTCGGGTCGAGGATGACATCAGGGTGCTGGACAAAGATCTCAGAGTGCAAATTATCGAAGGCGATGCATCGCGCGGCGATGTGTTGCTATCGGTTATGGAAAAGGAGGCGTTGCTCTCTACTACCGATGCCGGTAGCGCTTTCGAAGGATTCTTTCAGCTACTTTGCGATCAGAACAGATCGATGGAATTTCGAGAACAGCTGCGCAACATCCTGAACAGACCGGTAGCCCGGCAGTTGTCGGCAAGCCAACACCAGTTTCTTAGCCAGTTGATGCGGGAACTGACCCGGGAAAGCGATCGCGTATTTCGGGTCAGGCGGCGCACTGAAGAAGGGCTGCGATCCTATATAGAAAGCGGCGCGGCGACAGAAAACCGGGCAGTCGCGCGCTTGATTTCGAGTTTGGAGCGCCTCGCCGTGTTAATACGTGATGAAGGGGTAGACCTGAAAACAGACACATCCCTCAGCCTGCCGGTTGGCCCTATTGAAATCAGGTCGCTGGAGTCCATGCGCTTGAAAAGCCCCGATGACAAGCTCGATACGTCCGGGGTGGAAGAATTGGCCAATAGCCGAGAGCCGAGCCGCCATGTGCTCAACTGTCTGGATACCGTGCAGGTGAGAGCGGTGGCGCATCAAGCACATAGCACGCTCAAGAAGCTTGGCCCCATGTCGATTTCCGGGCTTGCCAGTCACAATCCACTCAAGTCTGGTCTCGAAGAGTTAGTCGCCTATCTGCGAGTGGCAAAAGCCATTGGCGCAACGGCGCTGGACCAGAAAGAAGATGTAGAATTGGACGACAAACAGGGCGCAACACTGAGGGCGTCCATACCCATCTACTTACTGAGTGCTGACTTGTTTCCAGAAGATATTGATGAGCTGGCGCTCTAGCCGATTGTTGATTTTCGTTTTCGAGGAGCCTGTTTTAAACACAGTGGCCAAGCAGATAACGGATCAACAACCTGCCAAGGACCGCGCGCAGTGTTTCTTACGAGAGTGAAACGATGAACAATGAAGATAAAGGTGCCGCACACACTAGCTTTTTCTCGCTGGTTACCGGGCAGGAAAATGCTGGCCTGGCCAACAAAAAAACGCGCTCCGAGCTTGCGTCGAGTGCTGGCGACACCGCATCCAAAGCAGGTCCCCGAACCAATGAACTTGCGCCTTCGGCTGGCAACGCTGCATCGCCCGGTGACTCACTGCCAATCGACAGCTCCGATATGCCCCATGATGCAAGGCGGGTATTGGTCCATTTGATGAGGCAAGGGACGGTTATCGCAGCTCAAAAGCCGAAGCTATTTGCTTGGGTTTGTCGCTATGAAGCTTATTTACGCCGACACTTGTCGGAAGTGTATTTGCAGCTGGTATTGGATCAGAAATCCGGGGTCGCTTTTGTTGCAACCCAGACCTCAGAGCATGGCGATGACGGTGCTGCCCACCAGGGTGACGATGAGTCACTTGATGACTTTGCAACGCTGATTTCAAAGCGAACGCTTTCGCTCTTTGACACACTGATATTGCTTGTGCTTAGAAAGCATTACCAGGATCGAGAGTCCGCCGGGGAGCAGAAAATTACAATAGATATAGACCGGCTGGAGTCTTACCTGACCCCCTTTCTGCCGATAACTGATCATGCCTCAAAGGATCGAAAAAAGCTGCTCGCCAGAGTGAAGGAAATGGTAAAGAGAAAGATTTTGTCGACCATTCGAGGGACTGAAGACAGGTACGAAATTACACCCATTATTCGATATGTTGTCAGCGCGAGTTTTTTAGAGTCCATGCTTGCAGAGTATACAGCGCTGGCATCAAACCCAGCGGGTGAATACCTCGATACCAGCAGTCACGCTCAAAATTCCGTTGTATTTCAACAGGGTGGGGAGCACGAATGACGACAGACTTGTTCGAACTATCTGATACTGGCTCCATGTCCCAGGCCGAGCTGCTTTCACAAGGGCAGATTCGACTGGCAGAGTTGTCGGTATTCAACTGGGGCTCCTTTCACGGCCTGCATACCGCCTCAATCGACCCCGCCGGAACCCTGGTCACCGGTGACAACGGCGCCGGGAAATCAACCTTCATTGACGGCTTGATGGCATTACTTTTGCCTGCGGGGAAAGCAACGTTCAATGTGGCGGCGGCCCAGGGGGATCGCTCGGACCGCTCTCTGCTGTCTTATATGCGAGGGAGCTTTGGTTCTGCTCACGATGGCTCCAGCACCCGAGTGAAAAGCAAACGAGAGAAAGGTGTGGTGACGGGTCTGAGGGCGCTCTATCGATGCGACGACGGCTCCTGCGTCACCCTGGCGTCACTGTTTTGGACAACGAGCTCAACCAATACACTCAGTGACGTCAAGCGGCTTTACATAGTTGCCAAACGAAATATGCGTTTAAAGGAAGTGCTGGGGGCCTTTGGCGAAGGCAACGCCAGACGACTGAAACAATGGCTCCGCGACGACCCCGCCGTTACCGACTGTGATAGCAATTTTTCTGACTACCAGGAGCTTTATAGAAAGCATCTTTACATGGACAACAAGAATGCACCCGCCTTGCTGTCCCGCGCCCTTGGGCTGAAGAAAATTGACGACCTTACCAAACTGATACGAGAGCTGGTGCTGGAACCCAGTAGCGTAAAAGACGATGCCAAAAAGGTTGTTGAAGAATTTTCGGATCTTGTTGCCATTCATGAGCAGCTCATTGATGCCAAAGAACAATACAACCACCTGAATCGCTTGCCGGGCCTTGCTGATTCTATTGCCAGAGCCAGTCAGTCTCTGGACACATTGCTGCTTGAAAAGCATCACCTGGAAATCTACTTTGGTGAAACGCTTGCTACTTTGTGGGCGAACAAGCTGCACGAAATCGGTGTTGAAGTATAAGAAGTATAAAAGGGGTGTCGAGAGTATCTGATTGCCCAGAGAATAGTCGCGGAACTTGAAATGGCGGAAGACGGCTCGCAAGACGGCTCGCGCGGTGCCTGTGGTTAGTACTGGCATTGCTGGTCTCGTAAATCTTTCTCGCTCACCTTCGAAACTCAGCACGAACAACGCTATACCAACGAATTCCTCAGTGGCGTCCCTGCTGATTGAATGCTGTTGAGCTGGAATCCTTCCCAGCGAAAAGAGGCAATGTCCCAGGTGGCGCTCTGGTCGGTGGTGCCAGCGTGGCAGGGCGGGGGTGTTCCTGTTCTTATCTGGCGCAGATGAGCCAGGATTCTATCGATGACGTCCTGGTCCTCGATACAGGCGATGACCCTGACAGATCCGCCGCAGCGGCCGCAGACCTCGATGTCGATATTGAATACACGCTTGAGGCGCTGGGCCCAGGTCATTGCGGCATGACGCTCGGCGGGTGTGCGGACTTCTGCGTTGGAGATCGACTTGATGCCTTTCCCGCGCCTGGCTGGTGTGACCAGCCCACGCCAGCGGTGGTTTGGTGCCAGAACGCCGTGGTAGCGGGTGAGGTTGACGCTGGGTTTGGGTACCAGGGCAGCCAAACGGGCAATGAAATCCACCGGCTCGAACGCCACCTGGGTCGTTCCATCCCGGTACGGTGTTTTCAGGGTGTAGACCACCTTGCCGGTGGAGCTCAGTGAAAGGCGGGGAACTGCCACGGCAGGGCGGGAAATATACCGGCACAGCCTCTCACGTTTTTCTTTTTGATGCCCTTCGCAGCTCACCCCCGCATGCAGGGAGAACCCATTGGCCTTGGCCACCCGCTCCAGCCCGGGATCAGGTCTGTCCAGCGGGCGGATGGTGCGGATCATGAACGCTTTACGTCCCTGCTGCGGGCCGACGGCTATGCGGTAGGAGATGGAACTGCCCAGGATCTGTGGCATGGCATCGGTATCCTCGGCGGGGTCGAGGTCCAGCCAGGCGCTCTCGGTGTCCTGTTCCAGCAAGCCCTGGCGCTCGAGGCAGCGGCCGACGCGTTGGCTGATCAGTTGAACCAACTCCTCCAACTCGCCTTTGTCCGGTGCCTTGACGCGTTGAAATCGGGGTGGTCGATTGTCGCGATACACATAGACGCCATCCAGGAACAGGATGTGAAAATGTATATTGAGGTTGAGGGCGGATGCCGAAGCGCTGGATTAGCGTTACTGCCCCGGTGGCGCCATCCTTGAGCGACAATCCGGCCTTGTGGATCAGGTGGGTGGAGATCGCCCGGTAAACGATGCCCAGCACCTTGCCCATGGCTTGGGGGTGGGCCGCAAACAGGTAGCGCAGGGGAAAGGGGAAGCTGATGACCCACTGGCGAAGCGGGACATCGGGAAACACCTCATCGGCCAGCAGGGCGGCGGTCTCGGCCATGCGGCGGGCGCCACAGCTGGGGCAGAACCCGCGTTTCTTGCAGGAAAACGCCACCAGCCGCTCGAAGTGGCATTTGTCGCAGCGCACCCGGAGAAAGCCGTGCTCGAGGCGACCGCACTTCAGGTAAGCCTCGAATTCCCGGTGGACATGGTCGGGCAGGGATTTACCCTGCTGGGCCAGTTGGTCCACCAGGGCGGGGTAGTGCGCTTCGACGAGCTGGTAGAGCAGTGTCTGCTCGGGTTGATGGCGCTCGTAGGCAGTTTTGCTGCCAAGGGCCCCTCCCTGCCTTGTGCCAACATGGTGGTTCCGCCTTGGATCCCCATGGTGCGGAACGAACCAGATTGGGGCAGTAGCTTGAGGAATGCCACGTCCAAAGCGTGCAGTAAAACTGCTGTTGGAGATCAGATCTGCTCGGTGTGTTCCTGCGTGCGTCTCTTCCTTGCGTCTTCGCAGCCCTAATCGGCTGCTGTCGGAAAGCAGAGTCAGCGTAACACTATCAATATTGTGGTCAGCGAGAGGGGGAGTGAATGATTTAATAGAATGACGATTGAGCGCTTCCCTAGAATTCGGATTGGATATTCTTGGGACCACCATGGGACCATCTCCACGCCTTTTGATGCCCTCTAATGCCGGGCTCATTTTTTAACTCTCTGATTTACAAGGCATTAGGGGGCATGCCGAGGCGGCAAATGCATGGCTCAGGGTTCGAATCCCTCGCTCTCCGCCATAACCTATTGAATTTATTAATAAAATAGACATCCTCCTTTAGTTTGGGACCATTTTGGGACCAAGCGCTGGAAAACTCCCAATCGCTCCGATACAAACTGCGCCATCCCGGTCGCATCTGCGGAGATCCGCTTGCCGCAATGTACTGCTCGCATTTGACGTCGACTCCAGTACCGAACAGACGCGTGATGACCCTGACGCCAGTCAGTGCGTAATGGTGATTTAGGTGGCTGGCCTTCCCATTTGACAACACGAGTGCTGATTCCTATTGGCTCCGCTTTAATTTTCTCGCGGCTTGCTCTGGCGTATAATCAGTCACTTGGGTAAGCGCATCCAGGGAGCATTGCTGTAGGTTGAGCTTGCCACTACCGTTTTCCCATCTTCTTACGGTCGACGGGCTGACACCAACTAACTTTGCAAACTGTGATATGTTCATTCTGAATCGCTTGCGTAGTCTGGCGACGGTCGTCGCCGTTGGCGTAAACGTTTTCGTGGTTTTCCTCGACGTCTTTTTTCTCGCGGGATTTTTCTTATGCACAGGTGTTACGGGCTCAGCCATATCCACGCCAAATACATCGGAAAGATCGGCCCCTGCCAGCCGGCGTCGTTTTCCTTTTTCGGTTGTAGCCGACTGTATGTCCAGTTCCGTGGTGATCAGTTCTTCATGATCGACATTGCGTAGCAGGAAAAGCAGTTGCGGTTGATGGTCGAGTCTGGCACCAACACCGTATAGGACGGCGGCAACATGTTTGCACATCTCTGCCCAGTCCGGGCAGTCACAGGCGAGAGTTATCTCACTGGGCTTGGGAAATAGCCCCTTTTTCTGATCGGTCACTATCTCCATGACGTTATCGGAGAAACGTCCCTGCAATAATTCCAGCATGGAGCCAATCTGACCGGCGCACTGCTTACGGATGGTTTTCCATTTGTCTGCAGAGAGTGGGGTGATCTTAATATTGATTCTATAGAGTTCTGAGCCGCTGACAATGGCCTCCACCTTGCCCTTTGAAATGGCCAGATGACAAACCGAACCGTTGCGAACATAGGTTCGCCCCCTGGGTAGTCGGTTCTCATAATCACTGAATTGCTCAAGGTGCTTACACCATGCTTCGCCCCAGAAGGTACGGGCGATTTTTCGTCCCTGAACCTCAATGGGTTGAATTTCTTTGCCTTGCTTGCGTAATCTGGTGATCTCTCTGGCCGTTCTGGCCCGCCGTTTTGCTACCGGCACGTAGGGTTTCCATTCGCCATAACTCATGCGCGCCACCTTTCAGACTTGCGTCTTGTCAATGTCGAGTGAGACCAGATTGAGCAGTGTTTCATTATCCATCTCTGTAAGTAGTGTGTCAGCACCACCATCCAATAGATCGTTGGCGAGGGCCGTCTTCTCACTGATCAAGGCATCTATCTTCTCTTCTATCGTTCCCTGGCAGACAAACTTGTGAACGAGTACATTGTTTTTCTGCCCAATGCGAAAGGCGCGATCTGTGGCCTGGTTTTCCACTGCCGGATTCCACCAGCGATCAAAGTGGATAACATGGGAGGCTTGTGTCAGGTTGAGGCCCGTGCCTCCCGCCTTGAGAGAGAGGATGAAGAAGGGTGGCCCCTGCTCATCCTGAAAGCGCTCCACCAGTTTTTGTCGCTGCTTTACGGCGGTGCCACCGTGTAGTACCAGGCCTGGCTGACCAAACAGCTGTGCCAGGAAATCAGCCAATGGAGCGGTCATTTCCCGGAATTGAGTAAAAACCAGCAGCTTCTCCTGGCGTGATGCGATCTCTTCACACAGTTCAGCCAGTCGCTGAAATTTTCCGCTTTTTTTCGGATCGTACTCATGGTCCCCGAGCAACTGTGACGGATGATTACAGATCTGCTTGAAGCGCAGTAGGTAGGAGAGCACCAGGCCGCGTCGTTTTATACCTTCGAGGTTTTCGATGGCATGCGCCATCTCATTGACGGCCTGTTGATAGTGTGCAGCTTGCACTTTGCTCAGGCCACAGTAGGCGGGCACTTCAATCTTCTCTGGCAGGTCGCTGATGATTGATCGGTCGGTCTTCAGGCGCCGCAGGATATAGGGGCTAACCAGGTTGCGTAACGGCGCATACTGGTCACTCTCCCGCTCAGAAAGGGATTTCACAAACCCCTTGAATCGCGTGGCTGATCCAAGAAGGCCGGGATTTAGAAAATCAAAAAGTGACCACAGATCAGACAGTCGGTTTTCTACGGGTGTGCCGGTTAGTGCGATACGGGATTTGGCATTGATTCCCTTGACCGCTTTGCTCTGCCTTGCGCCTGGGTTCTTGATCGCCTGTGCCTCATCCAGCACCAGCAGTTGCCACTCCTGCCTCTGTAGCCAGTTTTGACGCATCAGCGTTCCATAGGTGGTCAACACGACATCAATATTTTTTAAGGCTGTATTGTCATTCGAAATCGCCTCCATTGCTTTTTTGTTTAGCTGGGATCTGTGAAAGAACAGGCTGCGCAGGGAGGGGGCAAAGCGCTCAAGCTCGGTTTTCCAGTTGCCAATCAGGGACGCGGGAAGCACCAATAGAGAGGGTCTGTTACACCGGTTCTTTTTCAGGATAAGCAGTAGGGAAATTACCTGGATGGTTTTGCCCAGCCCCATGTCGTCCGCAAGGCAGGCGCCCAGCCCCAGTTGGGAGAGCAACCACAGCCAGCTTACACCAGCTTGTTGATAGGGGCGAAGGCTTGCTTTCAACGCTTTGCCGGGACGGGACGACTTCAACTGCGCTGGGCTGCGCAGATTATCCAACAGTTCGGCCAAATAGTTGCCCGGTTGAACAAAAGACCACGATCGGCTCTCTTCGGGAATATTATCAAGCAGATCGGCAGGAGCGCCTGCCAGCAAGCGCATCCCCTCTGCGAAGGTGAGCCCGCCATCGTTCGTCTGTGCCTCCAATTTTTTCCAGTGGGCCAGGGCTTCTTTCAGTTTCTCCCGGTCCACCTCGACCCACCGCCCTTTTATGAATGCGAGACCATCACCCGCCGCCATCAGTTCTTTCAACTCGGCCTTACTGAGCGATTCATCACCCAGGGCCATCTGTAGTTTGAAATCCAGTAGAGAATCGGCCGTAAAGTTCCGCTGCTTTTGCTGGCCGATGGTAACAATGGCGCGCGGCCTGTTTCGTTTCTTCCACCAGTCGGGCAGCCGGACCACGACGCCGCTCTGCTCGTACTGCGCTGCATCCTTGAGAAACGCATAGGCCTCTGCGGGTGACCAGGCCAGGGGATGATAGATGTCGCCGGTATCAACCAACTCCTTGATCACGGCGCTGGATTCGGCGGCAAGCTGAATGGGTGAGAGCAGGTGGATCAATGCCTTTTTGTTTTTCGCGCCCGCAAACTCTTGAAGCGCACTGCTGAGGGGTTGATGCCGGATACGTCCCTGTTCAGAGAGCTGGGGGGCATAGGTCGCCATGAAGGCAAAGGGAAAATCGGGGTCATGTTTGTTTTCTGCCAGATGAAAGCAGACACGACCCACCTGGTGCCACTGCGGCGCTTTTTGGGCAAGCAGCGAATCAAGCCCGCCAGCAGCTTTTATCTGCGTGCACACCCAGCGATCAAGTGAGGAACGGATTTCCTGTAGAGCGTGAGCAGAGAGATACTCGCCCCCCTGCATTGGCGGTGCGCTCGTGAGCAGAGACTTGGCTTCGGTGGCTGTAAACGGCTCGACAGGATCGGGCCGTTGCGGATCAGCCTCTTCCAGCAGGCAGCGTTCACTGAGATAGTTGCACGCAAAGTTGCGCCAATATTGCAGAGATGGGGAGAGATCGGCGCCACTTTTTCTTGCTGCAAGAGTGAACAGACCTTCACCTACACTACGTGAAAACGCCTTGCCGATGGTGTCGCTTTTTGTCGCGTTATCCGTCGTGCCATCTGCTGACGATGGGGAACAGTGCAGATGTCCAGAGGGCAGCAGGCCTAAGTCAACGATACTCACTATTAATCTTTGCTTCCAGGTCCGCACATACATCTAACAGTGTTTCGAAAGCGAGGGCATTGCCGACCATCACTTCATCAGCCAGCATGGCCGTGTAATCCTGGGCAAGCGCAGCTTTGGCATCACCTTCTGGGACAATCTTCAAGTGTCCCGTTGTAGCGTCTGCGTAATCGATGATTTGACCGTCCTTGTCTTTTTCGATGAAGAAATAGGATTTGTGCCGGGCCACCGCCGAGGCGACGGTGCGATCAGTAATCGCTGCGGCGAAGTATTGACTTCGACTAATGGCAACAAGGTCGTGCCAATGTCGAGCATACCGCTCGCCCCTGATACGACCCTGTGCGCAGAATACGTGCGCAGCAGTCGCCTTTTCCCAAAAGGTGCGGGACAGATTCATGACCTGCGGTGATGCAGTGGGAAAGCTGACTTCCGACAAGTACCTCGCAATGTCACACGTCACGGTGTGTATTTCGTGTGGCTCGCCGGTCGCTCGAGCCCCGAATTCCAGTGTGACGATGGGAGCGACATATCCGGTGCCTTGAGCAAGCGCCGGGTAGTGAAGGAATAGCTTGTCGTTTTCCCTCCCGCCCAGTTCAACTCGGGCATCTAGCTGTTCTTTTGCCAATGCGGCCTCTATGACGGGCTGGATGTTTTCCTTGATCCATTCAGGCAGGCGATGGCGCACAGCTTTCGTCCACTTGCCAGCCTGACTGCGGCTGGTTGGCAATTCACCGTTCTCGACGGTCAGGTCCGGAATTAGCTTGCGGATGTCGTAAGTCAGATCAATGTCTTCCGAGAACCGATTGATGACCTTGTAGACCTTCGACAGGGAAGTCCCGCCTTTGAAGGTGAGATCCTTCGCCACTGGTGCATCGAACAACGCGCGGAGTGCCCATACCACCCATATATCCTTTTCGAGCAGGTGAGCGGGGCTCCCGGACTCAGCGCGGACGTATTCGACCGCTTCTCGTCGATCTTTCTGACCGAGGTCGAAGAAGTATTCAGCCATGCGCTGCTTCCTTCCCGATCGCCTGTGCCATCCAGGAAGGTAGTGTTGCCCTGGCGGATGCCAGTGCTTTCCATTCGGAGTGGGGCAGGGTGCGATGTAGTGATGCCAGGCCCTCGTCGGCGTGTGCCGGCCCCATCCAGGCCAGTGCCCGCACGGCCGCGCCGGCGGGCCGTGTGCCAAGGGCCAGCATCCAGCGTGGTGCGTGTTTGAGCAGGATTTCCCCCCGCCCCAGTTTCAGTTTCCGGGTGCGACCCGAGGTCAGATAGACTTCGCGAATAGGAACCTGCTGAGTCAGGCCCAGGGCGTTGGCAGAGCTGGCTCCGTGCGGGACGACAATTTCACCGCTCTGTTTGGCCAGAGAGCTCACGATCTTTTCGGGAGCGGGCGCGCGAGACCCAAATCTGCTTGAGACCGGCGCGGCGTAGGTTCCCCGAGCAACGCGCAGCAGCTTCCCCTCCCTGGCCAGTCGTGAGAACGCCTGATCTATAGCGGCCCGGCTTCCCTGGTGCAGGAATTCTTTAGGCGACAGGACACCGCCCTCGGGGAGGGATCGAGCGCGTCTCAGAATGTTTTCGGGTAAGGTATTCATGAGTGTCTCCTAGTGTGAGAATTATATAACAGTTTCTGACATCAGGAAATCGGGATTGTTCCGCTATGTTGGTGGACGCAGGGCGGAAGGCTGTGGACGCCCGGTCGTACCGGCCGAAACCGTTGCCCAAAGTCAGGTTAGCCGTAACACCAGGATAATCGCGAAGTTGCTGGCGAGTGTCGCGAGGTGGGTTTGGGGCCACCATGGGACCATCCCCACGCCTTTTGATGCCCTCTAATGCCGGGCTCATTTTTTAACTCTCTGATTTACAAGGCATTAGGAGGCATGGCGAGGCGGCAAAACGCCTAGCTCAGGGTTCGAATCCCTCGGTGCCAGAGGGTTGGCAGGTGATCCAGAGGGAATATTTCAAAGAAATTTCTGAGCATGGTATTTTTCATGGTATCGCCGTTTAGCAAGAAAATAAGCTATTGAAAATATTAGATAAAAATGGCTCATTGATAATAGAGTGGGAGTAGGCCAGATCTGGCATTGGCTGGTACTTGCTGGTATCAAGACGCAGCAAGCCCGTATAACCAGTAACTTATCCTCATTTCTGTCTGGCAGCATGTGGCACTGGCAGGCATCGGCAAGCAGCTAGTGCCATTTTCCAATGGTATAAATCATGGTATCGCCGCGTCCAGTTTCTGCGCGGTGCGCCAATACCATGTCATGCTTGTTGAACTGTTCATGGTATCGCTGATTTCACTTGAATAATGTATTATTCATGATACATTAAACCCTTTTAATGAATCACGAATAATACATTATGCCAAAACCACATATACCATCTTCTGCTGTCAGGCGTGTCTTGCGTAAGTTGGGTACCGATCTCCGCGAAGCCCGGCAGCGGCGCCGTTTGACCATGGCTGTGGTTGCAGAGCGGGCCTTTACCAGCCGGGCAACCCTGCAACGGGTCGAGGCGGGTGATCCGGGTGTGAGCATGGGGATTTATGCTGCAGTCTTGCAGGCGCTGGGCTTGCTGGACAGGCTAGATCATCTCGCCGATCCGGCCCATGATGAAATCGGTCAGGCGCTCGCTTCCGGGCAACTTCCCAAGCGCGTGCGAATGTCGACGAAGCGCCGGAAGAAATCGGATGACTGACGTAGAGGTCCATATTGATCTGGAAGGGCAGGTACGACCCCTCGGGATACTTCATCGTCAGGCATCACGCCGTGGAGAGACCGTTACCTTTGAATATGACGAGACCTGGCTTGGCGATGCAAACCGGTTTTCGATTGAGCCGGCGCTGACTCTGACTGCAGGGGCATTTCCGCCGCAGGCGGGCCAGCCCATATTCGGGTCGATTGGCGACTCGGCACCGGATACCTGGGGCAGACGCCTGATGCAGCGTACTGAAAGACGTCTGGCGGAACGTGAGGGACGGCAGGTGCGTACGCTGGGAGAATTACATTATCTGCTTGGTGTAGCGGATGAGACCCGCCTGGGTGCGCTTAGGTTCCGCTGGCGTGGTGAGGAGGTATTTCAGTCACCCGTACGTGACGGTGTTCCTGCGCTCATTGAGCTGGGTCGTCTGCTTCAGATCACTGAACGGATAGAGCGCGACGAAGAGACGGATGATGATCTGCAACTGATTTTCGCGCCGGGGTCGTCACTGGGTGGCGCTCGGCCCAAGGCGTCCGTAATTGATCAGCACGGCCATCTGTCGATTGCGAAATTCCCCAAAGAAACGGACGACTACAGCATCGAAACCTGGGAGGAAATCGCGCTCAGGTTGGCGGAGCGGGCAGGTATAAAAACACCCACGCATTCTTTACTGCAGGTTGCCGGAAAATCGGTGCTGTTGTCGCGTCGTTTTGATCGTGACAACGGCTGGCGTATTCCCTTCCTGTCAGCGATGTCGATGACGGGGTCACGAGATGGTGAACGTGGTAGCTACCCTGAACTGGTGGATGCTTTGACAGCACATGGTGCTCAAGCGAAAGAAGACGCGGTACAGCTTTATCGCCGTGTGGCTTTAAATGTCTTGATATCCAATGTCGATGATCACTTGCGCAATCACGGTTTTCTATGGTCCGGGCAGAGCGGCTGGGTGCTTTCGCCCGCTTATGATCTCAATCCGACCCCGGTGGATGTTAAGGCTCGAATCCTGACCACGAATATTGATCTTTACGAAGGCACCTGTTCGGTGGACCTGCTGCAGGAGACAGCTGAGTTTTTTGGGCTTGGTGCGAGGCAGGCACGCGCGATTATCCGTGAAGTAGCAGAGGTGTCGCGCAACTGGCGGAAAGTGGCGGAAGAGGTGGGGGCGAGGAATGCTGAAATTACCCGCATGGCCAGCGCATTCGAGCACGAAGATTTACAGGCGGCATTGAAATTATAGGGTGACGAGGAATCCAGTTTTTTAGGAATTTCTGTGTATGGTATTTTTCATGGTATTACCGTTGAGCAGGAAAATAAGCCATTGAAAATAAAAGATAAAAAAGGCTTATTGATAATAGAGTGGGAGTGACCGGCACTGGCAGGCAGTGTCTGGCGCTGGCCGGCAACGGCAGGCATTAACGACACAAGGAGGTTTGCAGCGAATCGAGTGTGGACTCGAGAGTGTCAGCAACTGGTGCTGAGTGATAGCATCAGCTTTTAATTCGTATGAGAGATTGTTCGAGAGTATCCAGCAATATCCAAAGCAAATGGGTTATGTCTGGCTATTTCAGATGGCGTTGTGGATCCTGTCGGCCATGTAGGACACGGATGATTTCAACCCTATTGGCGGTCACACGGTAAAACAGGGTATGGCTTTCTATGGGGAGGCTTCTGGTGTCTGACAGCAGTTCGGGGCGCTCGGTGCCCATAAGTGGTTGCTGGGTCAGCAACCAGAACTGGTTCTTTATGGTGGACAGGTAGCTTTCGGATTGCGCCTGTCCCCACTGTCTCAGGCCGTATTGGTATATGTCCTTGAGGTCATTTATAGCGGCTGGTGCAATGACGAGCTGATGGGAGGCCACGAAGGTCAGCTCTTGATATCGTCAAACAAGGTGTCGAGCGCTGCTTTTGATTCGATGGCGATACCTTCGGCACGGTCTAGTTGGTCTGCTCCCACTTTCAATTGCTCACGTAGTCGAGTCAGTTTGATCTCGTGAATCCAGTCTTCATGGGTTTCCATAAAACGGAGCGCTTCACGGATGACTTCGCTGGCATTGTTGTACAGGCCGGTCTCCACTTTGGCTTTAACGCGAGATTCCAGTTCGGGAGTTAGTGATATATGCATAATGGCCTCCAAGTGCAAGCTCTTCCACAAAGAATGCTAGGCCGAAATACAAAGATTGTCAATGTTTGTATTAGCTCGTCGGGGATCTCAGGAGTTGCTGTGTTGCAGCGTTCGTTCGGGAGTTTTTTCGAGCATTTTGAAGCATTTTCTGAGCATGGTATTTTTCATGGTATGACCATTTAGCAGGAATATAAGCAATTGAATATAAAAGGCAAAAATGGCTTATTTACCATTGAGTGGGAGTGACAGGAATTTTTAAGACATTGATATAAAACGATAAAATTAATCCAATTGATAATGTAATCTGCATCGTCAATGGTATTTTTCATGGTATTTCCGAGTGCTGTAAGGCAGAAAGCAGCAATACCATGAGTGGCAGATTGGCGCAATCATGGTATCAGCGGTCGGCACTCAGATATCGCCTTTTGAACGAGCGTGGCGTGATTATACTGGTGGGCATTGTTGATCACGGTGCCTACCCCCATTTCCGAAAAGCGTGTCCTTGTGTCATTTCAGTGCCTGCCAACCAGATACGGCCTTGGTGAACTCTTCTTGAAATGCCGGACGTTTGATTGCCTGCTCAGGTAGTCGAGGCACTTATGCCGGACATCGGGGCGTGAGGACGCCACGCGTACGATCAGATCGACCAGCTTTGCTTTCGGCGCGGTCTCCAGCAAAGCGGCCAGTGGATCATCCTGTTTACGTTTTCCCGCCCTAACGAACTGTTATCTGGGAAGCTGAAATTGAACGATCTGGTCCAGTAACGGCAAGGCCTTTACCCGGTACTCGTGACACAGGAGCTCGTTGGAAACCGGCTCCACCGTCGCTAGACCCATAAAGTCTGCGAAATGCACCAGCGAACGCCAGGTGTAACCGCGGCGCACTGTCTCATCGGGGGAAATTACCTGGCTCGGTGGCACTTCATCCAACAGCCGCGGAAAGGCGCCCAGGAAGGCATTTTCATAAAATGCCTGTGGCCGCCAGGCGTCACCGTAGCGGGTGAGCAGGTAAAGTGTGAACAGGAAGGCGCTCTGCATGAATCGCAACTCAGGATAGCCGTCCCTGTATGCCCAGTTGAACTGTTCGACATAGGCCCTGAACAGTTTGGGATAGATGGTGGTCATGCCGTCCCCGGCCAGCAGCCGGCGACAATCGCGGCTGAGGATGAACCGGCCCTTGTATTTGCGAATCAACCCCGCCAGGTCGGCCACAAGGCGGGTGACATGCAGATCGTCAAAATCCTCCTCCCGATTGATGCCACGAAAACGGGTGTTTTCCCGATATTTATGTTTACCCCAGTAGGTCAGGGCGGCCTCGCGGCAGAAGTTGCGCGGCAGGTTGCCCTTGGCGGTCGGTTTGAGGCCCTGCTCGCCGATGGCGTCGGTCAATAGCTCGAACAGCGTCAGTATTGGCGCGACCGGGTTGGTGTGGAGCACCTCCGGAAAACGGACCAGCCCCTGTGATGCGAACGGAAAAATCAGAATCCGGTGCATCTGCTCGGGCGATAAACCGTGAAATTCGTCCAGCTGCCGACGGTTTTGCTGTTGGGTAATCTGGTCTAGAAATGCCTGCGCCTCTTCCAGCGAGTTGAATTGCCGGTCTTCGAGTGCTGTGCGCAAGGTTTCGGAGATGCCTGCCGCGCCATGGCCGGATGCTGTGCCGCTCTCCTTGCCCAGGCAGCAGTACTTGAATTTCTTTCCGCTGCCGCAAGGGCAGGGATCATTGCGTCCAATGCCGTGTGTTTTCATATCACGATCTGCTCAGAGTCGATTTCATGCCACGATAGTACAGTGACATCGGAACGCGTCTGTCGACTGTCGCCTCCGTAAACCAGCCATGCCTGTCCGGCGGTTCCACCTGCCAGATTTTGCCAGAACTCCAGCCCTTTGAAGTAATCCTTGTTGATGGTTTGCCCGGATTTGATTTCCAGCGGTGACAGATGGGTTCCATGGTCAATCAGCAGATCCACCTCGTGTCCCGAACGATCACGCCAGAAGTAGAGGTTCGAGGTTTCGCCTGCGTTATAACGGGCCTTAAGCAATTCACTGATAACCCAGGTTTCAAACAAGGCACCCCGGTGAACGTGGGTAGCCAGTTGCTCGCTGTTTTGGATGCCGAGAATCCAGACGGCAAGACCCGTATCCAGAAAATAGAGTTTGGGCGTTTTGACCAGACGCTTGTTGAAGTTCTGGTGATGCGGCGGCAACAGATGCACGATATAACTGGCTTCCAGTACGGATATCCAGGCTTTGGCGGTGTTATGCGTAATACCGCAGTCGTTGGCCAGCGAGGAAAGATTGAGGAGTTGTCCGGTTCGGCCCGCGCACAATTTCAGGAAGCGTTGAAAGGTGCCCAGATCCTGTACCTTGATTAATTGCCGGACATCGCGTTCGAGATAAGTACGTACATAGTTTCCATGCCAGGGGTGCGGTTCGAGTCCGCGGTCGAAGATGGGGGGGTACGCCCCATCAAAGAGTATCTTGTCGAGATTTTTGCCAATTTTTCCTGAGCGTTGTAATTCACCGTAGGTCATGGGTAGCAGCGTCATCAACGCGGCCCTGCCTGCCAGACTCTGCGTGATGCCTGATAACAGGCCAAACTGCTGGGATCCCGTCAGAATAAATTCGCCGGGTTGTTGGCTTTCATCGACGCGTGTCTGGAGATAAGAAAACAGGGCAGGGCAGCGTTGCGCCTCGTCCAGGATGGCGCCCCCACTGAATTGATTCAAAAAACCACGCGGATCCGTTTCAGCAAATTCCCTTTGGTCGAGATCTTCAAGCGATACATAATGGTGATCGGGAAAGGCATGCCTCACCAGAGTGGACTTGCCGGACTGGCGAGGCCCGGTGACCACAACTACTGGATAGCCACTGGCAAAGTGTTGAAGCCTGGATTCGGCGTTCCGGGGGATGTAGGTCACGGTGGTTTCTGGTTGCTTTACATACCTGCATTATGAGAGAAAATGGCTAATTGTCAATGTTATTTCCAATTAGCCTATATATGGTGCCTGGTACGGTGATCCAATACCTGCAGGAGCAGGAGGGCATCCACCTGGAAGTCAAAGCCCGGAAGGTAGCCTAGGGGGCTGTGTATCAGTGTTCAATCGGCAATTTTTTCGAGTATTTTGAAGAATTTTCTGAGCATGGTATTTTTCATGGTATTACCAATTTAGCAAGAAATATAAGCCATTGAATATAAACGATAAAAATGGCTTATTTATAATCGAGTGGGAGTGACCGGAATTTCTAACACATTGATTTAAAACGATAAAATAAATCTTATTGATAATATAATCTGCATCGTCAATGGTATTTTTCATGGTATTTCCAAGTGCTGTAAGGCAGAAAGCAGCAATACCATGAGTGGCAGATTGGCGTAATCATGGTATCAGCGGTCGGCACTCAGATATCGCGTTCTGAACGAGCATGGCGTGATTTAGGGCTTTAATCGCGCCAAATATGACTATAATGTGGCGTGAATGCGTGCTAGAATCGCGCCATGACAAAGTGGCAGGATCGACAGTTTGCACGGCCGAAGGCCGCCCGTCAGGGTGCGGCACATGGATGTGACGCATGAAGTGGACATGGCAACAGCCCGACTGGCCAGATTTTCGCTATGACAATCGCGCGCTCAATGATCGGGAACTAGAATTTCGCCTGAACTCAGAGCGGCTGGCGGGCAGCTTCGATGCGCTACCGATGGCGTCCCAAGAGGATGCCACGATTGACTTGATGCTTTCCGAGGCCATCAAAACCAGCGCCATTGAGGGCGAGGATCTGGACAGAGAGTCGGTCAGGTCATCGCTGCTCTCATTAATTACATCGGATACGCTACCGGACAAATCAGACCAGAAAGCTGCTGGGGCTGCATCGCTGCTGGTGGACGTCCGCAAGAACTGGCAAACATCCCTGACGCATGACCTGCTGGGCAAGTGGCAATCCATGGCTGTCCCGGAACAGCGCTACACGTCTATTCTGCGTGGCGCATACCGCAATGATCCTTCACCGATGCAAATAGTGAGCGGGCCTTACGGGTGGGAAAACGTTCACTATGAGGCCCCGCCAGCGATTCAGGTGCCTGATGAAATGGCAAGGCTTATCGACTGGTACAACCAAACCAGTCCTTTGAGCGAGGATAAGACAATATATGGGATCGCGAGAGCAGGTATTGCTCATCTCTGGTTCGAGGTCATTCACCCCTTCGATGATGGTAATGGTCGAGTTGGCAGGGCGATCGCTGACCATGCGCTTTCGCAGTCTCTCGGCTATCCAACCACGGCTTGTCTTGCGACGGCAATAGAGGCGGACAAGAAAACCTATTACCTGCAACTGGAGAAAGCGAGTCGAGGAAGCCTGGATGTTAACGTTTGGCTGGATTATTTCGCAGACACAATAATCAAGGCACAGGAAATTGCCAGCGAAGAGGTGAACTTTGTACTGGCCAAGACACGTTTTTATGAAGTCTATGGCAACCAGTTGAATGACCGGCAGGCCAGGATGGTATCGCGGGTATTCGCTGAAGGTCGGAAGGGCTTTGAAGGCGGAATAACGACTAAAAAATATGAAGCGATTACCAAGTGCCCCAATCGAACGGCCAGCCGTGATCTTTCTGACCTGGTTGCCAAGGGCATTATCACCCCGCTGCCGGGTGGTGGCAGAACAACCCGATATGAGTTGACCTTTGTCGAACCAGCCAGATTTGATTTAGAAAATAATCACGAAGCTCCATTTTATTGCACAACCGAATGAGTATTGATGAACTGAATAGAAAAACTGGCTGAACTCGATGCGGCCACCCTGCGGGACTTCATTCTCGACGTCTACCTTGGCTACCCGGATTTGAGTGACAAGATCGAAGCCCTGGCCTTGGCAAATGATCCAGTCGCTCTGTCCAGGGTGTTGGGCAAGCGCATTACGTCACTGCGCCGTGGACAGAGGTTTATCGATTATCGGGAGAGTTTTAATTTTGCGCGCGCAACTGGAAGCGACTGCTCGCCGACATTGAAAGCGGGCTGCTGGAGCGCTCACCGGAACACGCGTTTGATTTGGTCGACCGGTTCCTGGCGACGGCAGAGTCGGTGCTCAACCGGGTCGATGATTCCGGCGGGGCAGTGGGCGAGGTATATCGACAGGCCGTATTGATATGGTTGACGGCGGCTAAAGGCTGGCGGGATGCCGGCGTGGACTGGCTTGAGCGGGTATATCAGCTCTATCAGCAGAATGATTATGGGGTGCTGGATTCGCTGTTGCCCAATGTCCACCTGCTGTTGGCGCAAGATCAAATGAAGCAACTGGCCTGGCGATACGAAAGCGCACTGCGCAAGGCACTTAAATCATCCGGGCAGGAAGGTAAGGTCAATTTTGAGGCCTTGCACAATAGTGTGGCATTGGGGCAGATCGCCGATGCTCTGCACAATCCTGCCTTATACGAGCGATCGGTACTAATACATTCGCCCCAGCCAAACAATCTGCAAATGAAATCGATTTGTGAAAAATATTTGCAGTATGAGCAGCCCGAGGAGGCAATGCGTTATCTGAATCAGGCATGGGAGAGCCGGTTTGAGCATGATCGTCTGGCATTGCTGGATAAGGTCTGTGTGCAAACAGCTGACCGGCAACAGCTCAAAGCGATTCGCTCCCGGCTGTTTCGGGTCGAGCAGAGCTACGCTAGTTTCAAGCGTTACCTGGAGGTGTTGGACGAGCATGAGAAAAAGAAAGCGCAAGACCTGGCAATCAAACAAGCCGAACAAGGTGGCAAAATCTTGCACAGTGCCGATCTGTTAATAAGTCTGGGCCAGGTGGAGCGGGCCGAAACCCTGGTTTTAGCGCGGCATCAGGAATTGACGGAGTGTTTTTACGATAGTCTGTTGGGGCTGGCCAAGGCGTTTGAAAAAGTGGATTGCAACCTGGCAGCCACGGCGTGTTACCGCACCTTGTTGCTGGATATCCTGACACAGGCACGCAGCAAGGCTTATGGACATGGCGCACGTTATTACAAAAAGCTGGAAGCACTGGCGAAGCGGGTCAAGGAATTCGAATCTCTGCCAACACATCACGCCTTCGTGCAGCAATTGCACGCGGCGCATGGGCGAAAAAAAAGTTTTTGGGCGCGACTGGAATCATGATGTGCCGAAGCCTGCAGCACAGCATGGGTTGGCTTCTCGACATTTCCGGTGAGTATTAACAGCAATTTCTGAACATGGTGTTTTTCATGATATTCCCGCTTATATACAAAGTAAGTCATTGATATGAAAACTAAAAAACGGCTCGTTTACAATCGAGCGGGAGTAGGAAGGACTCATAACATATTGAAATATAATAATAAGACAACACCAATCAATAATATGATCTGCATCATCAATGGTATTTATCGCGTATAGCAAGGCAGATAACACCGATACCATGAGAGGAAAACTGATGCTGGCATGGTATCAGAGCGTTTGAACTGCGAGTGCTCTGGAGCAATCTGGAAACCATCTATAGCAACACTGATTATCCAGGCAAGGGGCGGACATTTCTTGCTAAGCCTGCCCCTACAGTACCCCAGTCCGCCACTTGCCAGCAGTAACTAAGTACGTTACAGTGTCTCTTCATGGAAGGAGGTTGCCATTGATTCAAAGTTTTCGGGACCGCTGGCTAAGAGAGTTTTATCTGAGAGATAAAGCCAGCAAGAGGATACCCTCTGAAGTCGAAGACCGACTGTTCCGAAAGCTGCAGTTAATCGATGACGCGACATGTGATCTCGACTTGCGGTTGCCTCCGAGCAATCATTTTGAAAAGTTGAGAGGAAATTTGGCAGGGAAGCATTCGATCCGTCTTAACAAGCAATGGCGGCTGGTGTTTACCTGGTTAGGCGAACGTGGTGAGGCCCAGGACATCTATTTGGATAACCACGACTATCGGTGAGGCAGGCTATGAATATCACAAAACGACAACCCGTCAGTGTCGGTGAAATGATTACCGAGGAATTCCTCGTGCCCATGGCGCTGACGCAAGGAAAATTGGCTGAAGCGATGGGCGTCAGTCGAAAAACCGTGAATGAGTTGTGTACCAATCGCCGTGCAATCACGGTTGACACAGCACTAATGCTGGCCACCGTATTTGGGAATACTGCTGATTTTTGGTTGAATCTGCAGCAGCGCAACGAGCTGTGGAAAGCGCTTAACACACCAAAGCGGCGAGCACGGATCGAGAAGGCTAAACCGATTGCTGCTTAAGTTTGATTGAACATGGTATTTTCCATGGCATTGCCGCATACATCAACAATTAAGCCATTGATATTAAATCGCAATAATGGCTCGTTTACGATCGAGTGGGAGTGACCGGTACTGGCAGGTAAAGACTGGCACTGGCTGGCAACAACAGGCATCTAACTGCTCGTTCTGCGAACCCCACTGTGTGGTGAATGGGGCAGCCCGGATATCATTCCCCAGTGGTATTGTTTCATCGCCAGCGTGCTGCAGCACACCTTTTGGGTACTGATTACCCGGGCTGGCGAGCTTTTTCACTCCACGAAGATAGCGTTCTTTGACTGTGGCAGAGGCTTTGCACCTCAATGCCGACCATTTGGCCGTTGGATTTCAGATAATCCAGGGATTATTCGTCAATCGCCATTTTCATCTTGCATGCAACTTTCTTCAGTCGCTTATCGCCTGTCCAGAGCCTGGCATTTTCCGCCAACGCGGTTGCAGCAAGTAGATGGATATCAATGTATCCGACTCCCAGTCCCATCAGGTGATTACGTTCGATAAAGTGCAGTGCCTCTGCTGGAGAGGCGACCGGTGACTGTGGAAGGTCATTGAGAAGTCTGAGAATTTCATCGCGGTTGCGCAAGTTTCCGCATGCCAGTTCACCTATGACAAAGGGGTGTGTCAGTACCTGGCTTCGGTCAAGTAAATCAGCAAGCCGGGTATCGCCGGAGCGCAGATGGTCGATCCAGATCGATGTATCGACCAGGATCATTTTGCTGGATTGGACTGGCGACGAGGTATTGGTTTCAGTTGCTGCTCGCTTCCTCCCAGTCGCGCCAACCGGCGTGCGCTTTCTCGCTCAATAAGGGCGCGCAGCCCCTCTCGAACGAGTGTAACTTTCTCGCTCACCCCGGTAATCCGCTGAGCCTCTGCCAGCAATTGGTCATCGATGTTCAGTGTGGTTCTCATGAGTAATCTCTCTCCCATCAAAAGGCATTAATTATTACATCATATGATGATAAATTGGATGCTATGATTGCGCAAGGGCATGTTGTTGAGCAACGCTTGAGCTACAGTGATCTGTAGCGAAACCTGACAGGGCCTGCCGGTTGGCCGCAAAAGGGTTGTGATTTTCAGTGACAACTAGCAACGATTTCTGAACATGGTATTTTTCATGGTATGTTCTGCGCGTTGCAAGGCAGAAAGCATCGATACCAAGAGGGGAAAATTAATACTGGCATGGTATCGGGTAGCTTGAGCTAACGGTGCGCCGGAGCATTCCGGAAACCCGCTATACCTGCTGCGCATGGGTTACGCTTGGTTATTTCACAGATGGCGATGTGGATCCTGGCGGCCATGTAGTACACGGATGATTTCGACCCTGTTGGCGGTCACACGGTAAAACAGGGTATGGCTTTCTATAGGGAGGCTTCTGGTGTCTGGCAGGAGTTCGGGGCGCTCGATGCCTATAAGTGGTTGGTCAGTCAGCAACCAGAATTGGTTCTTTATAGTGGACAGGTAGCTTTCGGATTGCGCCTGTCCCCACTGTCGCAGGCCGTATTGGTATATGTCCTTGAGGTCATTTTTAACGGCTGGCGCAATGACAAGCTGATGGGATGCCAAGAGGGTCAGCTCTTGATATCGTCAAACAATGTGTCGAGCGCCGCTTTTGATTCGATTGCGATACCTTCTGCACGGTCTAGTTGGTCTGCTCCCACTTTTAGTTGCTCACGTAGTCGAGTCAGTTTGATCTCGTGAATCCAGTCTTCATGGGTTTCCATAAAACGGAGCGCTTCACGGATGACTTCGCTGGCATTATTGTACAAGCCGGTTTTCACTTTGGCTTTAACGCGAGATTCCAGTTCGGGAGTGAGTGAAATATGCATAATGGCCTCCAGGTGCGAGCTCTTGCACCAAGAATGCTAGGTCGAAATACAAAGTTTGTCAATGTTTGTATTGGCTGACCGAAGATCTCAGGAGTTGCTGTGTTACGGCGTTCATTCAGGCATGTTTTCGAGCATGGTATTATCAATCAGCTGGAATATAATTCATTGAAAATAAGAGATAAAAATTCCTCATTTACAACCGAGCGGGAGTAGGCCAGATCTGGCACTGACAGACATCGGCAAGCAGTCATTAATGGTATAGATCGTGGTATTGCTGTGCTCAATATTCGCGTGGTGATCCAGGGGGGCTGTGGACTTTAGCTGCAGCGCTCCCCCGGCCGCGAACCGACCACTACTCAGGTTTATTTCACCAGTGGCTTCCAGTGTATGAAACCGAACAACATGGTCTGCACAAAGTGATGGCCCATCGAGCCGCCCGCCGCCTGCATAACATCCTTTTTCAAAAAAAACTCAACAAGATGGACGATTAGCAGGGCAATAAACAACCACACTACCCACTGGCTGATTTGAGTCCCGGGGTTCAAAAGCGCTACGACTATCAGCGCCACGTAGAGAACGGAGGTGATCACTTTTGTTGACATGTTTTTATTATCCACGGTGAACTTGAATCGCGTGTTTTTCACGCCGAAAAATAACACAGGTGATTTCCAGCTTGCAATACAAGCCCCAATCCAGCAATACCCGCCTGGCCGCCGACGGCAAGCGCCGGGCGCTGGCTCTCCGATTCCTCGAACCCACAGGCAGGCGACAGCTTGCATTCCCGGTGCCGGGGTCAGTCACCGCAGATAGCCGCCATTTTGGTTCTGACACAAGCGACGAAGTTATTCACGATCCGGCTGTGGCATGCTGGCCGCGTCATCAGTACCGATACTTTCCATGGTGGCGTGTCTTCGATAGGTAGCTCGACCAGGTGGCCGTCATTGACTTCGCGGCCAAACAGAAACGCGGGGCCAGCGATGATATAATCCGTGCCCATCGCGATGGTTTTTAGCACCGTATAACTGTTGGTGGCGACACTCCGCCTTGCTGCCACCAATCGCTTTTCTTTTATCCAGTGCAGGGTCTCGGATGGTATTTGCGGTCCAGCCAGTGGGAACTCCTTGAGTTTCATCAGCCAGTTTTTCATTCCCAGTACCGGGTGATCCCCACGAACAAAAAATGCGACTCGCATGTCTCTGGTGTCCAGCACCTCGACTTCCATACCTGTCACCCGCGCGAACGCGCCTACCGCCACATCGGCATCGCCATTGCGCATACACTCCAGCATTTTGTCTGGGGTTTATACGTCGATCTGAAGGTTCACGCCCGGGTGCTGCTGCAGGAAACGCAAGCCGGCGTTGGGAAGAATGCCCTGCTCGACAACGGGGCCACAGATCACCCGGATTTCACCCAATTCGGCCCCCGCCAGAAGGCTGACTTCTCTATCGAAGGCCTGCTGTTAGTGCCGGAGTAAAAGCGCGGCTATTTGCCGCGGTTTTACTCCGGCACTAAAAGGTATAGCTGGGTTGAGGACGAGGACTCAGGTTTTAGTTCCAAGGGCAATGCCTACACGCATTACCGCAAGCTGGTAGACCCTTCCTACCAGTACGGCACTTCCATGAATCGCGACACTCTGTATTCCCTCGCCTTCGCTGACATAGGGGAGGAGCCGCTGGTGTTCACGCTGCCGGAAAACCCTGACGACCGCTACTTCACTATCGAATTTACCGAGTGGTATACCGACGCCCTGGGCTATATGAGCAAGCGCACCGTCGGCGACAAGAAGGCCGCCTACCTGGTGCACCTGAGCGGGTGGCAGGGGAAGATACCGGAGGGCATCGACGGGGTTCTCGAGTCGCCAACCCCCTGGGTGCTGGCTGTGGGGCGGACCTATACCTCCAACACCGCAGAGGACCTGGTAATAGCAAACCGCATTCAGGACGGCTACAAAATCTATCCGCTCAGCGAGTGGGGCAAGGCCAATCCGCGGGAGGCGGAACCGATCAGCGACGTGCTTGATGTCTTTCCCCCGAGCGACCCGCTGGCAAAAATGAAATTGGTGGATGCCTCGCTGAGGGAAAACCCGCCTCCTGCCCGCGATGAGGCCTTGATGAAGCAGTTTGCCCTGGTCAACATCGGTCCCCTGGCGAAGGGCACCATTGACGACCTGGACGAACACAGCCGTCGCGGTCTTGCCAGAGCCTCCGAGGACGCTCAGAACTACTTACAAAAGGTATCCGAGGAGATGGGTTCGATTACCAATCAGAACAAGGTTGTGAACGCTTGGAAATACAATCCCAACAACTGGTGCCGGATGGCAGAGGATGGTGATTTTCTGGGAAGGGCGGCCACCCAGGCTCTCTCCGGGGGCATCGAAAACTGTGTCGAGGAGGCGGTTAAGCTGCGCGTGTTCACCGATGGAACGGGTGCCAAGCTGAATGGCTCCGAGCGTTATGTGCTGAGATTCAGTAAGGATCAAATACCTAAAGTGGATGCTTTCTGGTCAATCACCCTGTACGACAACAATTTTAATCTGGTACTGACGCCGTCCAATAAATTCGCGGTGCGCGATATCGACCCGGATATCGTCTACGGAGACGACGGCTCATTGACGATCTACTTGCAATCCCAGCCCCCCAAGGAAGCCAACGTCAACTGGTTGCCGACCCCGGAGGGTAAGGATTTCAACCTGGTTTTCCGGGCTTACCTGCCGGAACCGGCGTTCGTGGACCAGAGCTATGTTCCGCCCGCGGTGGAACTGGTCAACTGACTGCAGATTCAGGTTTTTCTGAATTGTCAGTGCGGGGTCTCAACTGCGGTTTTTCGGTTCAGCACCGGATTACCGCAACCCAGGGGGAGCAACGATTTTTGCAGCTGTACAGAATTAAAGGTGCTTCAGCGGATTCATAAGCTGATGGAGGATTCGTTGGATCAGCTGATTGAGTGCTTAACGATCCCGTAAGCCGGCGTAGACTCTCGGGAAACACAGTAACGCAAGGACGCTCGGATCATGCCCCATACGGCGGCCAGTATGAGGATTGGCCACCCGGGACGAGGATGCTGTCTCAATGGCGGATACGTCGATCACAGCTGATTATTCAGTCAGATAGAAAATAAGTGATAATATCCATCTCCTTGTGCGGGATGCCGATAATATCAACGCCTTTAACTCCAATCAGGTAGAAGACAACATGCGCGCCCTGTGGAAAGCTGTAATAGCCTTCAGCCACATCTGTGCGGTGTTTGCCCAGTTGCGGATTCTCCGCTAACCAGCCAAAGCGTTTCTCGAGTGCTTTCAGGTAAGTATTACGTTGGCGTTTACCCCATTGACGCTCTGTATAGCGGCCGATATTTTTCAAGTCCTCCAGTGCTCTCGGGGTGACTCTGAATCCGGGCATCAGGCTTCTTTATCTAAGTCGTCAATCAGCGCGTCCATGGTGAAGTTATCAACAAACTCACCGGATTCGGCCTGTTCAGCACCCTGGGCCAAATGACTCCGTAAAGCATCGAGTTTACTTTTGCGCTCCTCCATAGCGCGCAGAGCATCGCGAACTACTTCACTGGCGGAGCCATACCGCCCACTGGCAATCTCATTCTTGATATAAACTTCCCAGTGTTCACCCAGGCTAAGGCTTGTCGTTGCCATATTGCTCTCCAGTTATTCATTTTTAACAAAAATGAATATAAATCACGGCCAAAAGAAAGGCAATCAGCGTCTGATCTTTGCATTTTAAGAGCGCACGCAGCTATTCCTGAACCTGTTATTTCGAATCCGGAGGATGATGAAGCAATTAAAGGGCAATCGGTAAAACCATAAGGATTACCTGCTTGAGGCGAGAGCTTCAGTCGTCCTCTGCAAATTTTGCAGAGCAGTATAAGTCGTTTTGTGCTTATACTTTGCGCTTTGAACCTCGGGGTTTTAGCATAGTGTTCTGCAAAATGAGTATCCTTTTATTGGGCCGCGTTGTTCGCTGCCTGTTCCAGGCCCTGATTTTTGTGGGGCTTATAAGCCCGGCGCAGGCAGAAATGGCACTGAACCCCGAGGCCGTGCCGCAGGCGCAGGCCACGCTCGAACAACTCCAGCGAGAGATGATTACCGCCCGGACAGCGAGCGCGGAGGAACTTAAAGCGCTGAGGCAGGAAATTACCAAGGTTCGTTCCACTTCGCTGGATTGTATACAAGCAGCGCAACCAAAAATCGAGTTACTGGACAATGAGCTTGCTATCCTGCAACCCGGGAAGCCAAAAGGCTCGCAGGCGAAAACAGCAGCGGAGAAGCAATCTGCAGCGCCGCCAGAACTACCGGTTTCCCCTGCGATCGCAATGCAGCTGGAGGATCTGCAGAGCAGGAGGGCGAGCCTGCAGGGGCGTATTGACAGCTGCAAACTGATGCTGCTGAGCAGTAATGATCTTGATGCAAACGTAGACGATTACCTGCGCAGCCTTGAGGATCGGCAACTGCTGATGCGTGGCCCGACCGTGGTCGGGGTATTACGGGCAAATCTCGCCGAGCGAAAAAGCTGGCTGGACTTTACCGGCCAACTGGCGCGGAGATCGACGGGATGGGACACGATTGGTCCGGTGCATCTGTCCATTGCTGCTGTCGTCGGCTTGCTGGGCTTAATACTTGGTCGCATCGTCCAGCGCCGGCTTCGGGCCCACACGGCCAATATAGCCGTCGGCAAAAGGGAAATCTCGGCCGGCCTTGTGCAGGCGATCATCGCCTCTGGTGTCAGCTATGCGCCGCTATTTGCCAGCCTGGGGGGGATGCTGGCTTACCTGATGCTGCTGCCGCGAGTGGACGAGGCCCCACCCTTTCTAGCCTCAATCCTGTCCGGCCTGCTGGTGTTTTTTGCCATCGCCGCGGGGATCAGAGCCCTGCTGCGACCTTGTCCCCCCGCGACCCCTTATCTACCGCTGCCCGAATCCGTGGCGATTCCGCTCAGTCGGCGCAGCCTGGTACTCACCCTGATTGTTCTGCTGGGGTGGCTCGCGGAGCAGCTTCATGTGGATGGCTCACTTAATGACACCATGTTCGCACTGGTCCGCCATGTTATCGGTCTGGCCTGGGTTCTGAACGTCATTTGGATCGCGTTTCTTGTGCGCAGGCTAGGGCGCTGGCAGGATCAGGGCGCCCTCTTGTTGCTGCTTGGCCTGGCACTATTCGGCGGCCTGGTCGCTGCCTGGATCGGCTATATCAATTTGGGTTCGCTGGTGATAATCGGCATCTCCTGCACCCTGCTATTGTTTGGTCTCACCCTCGTGTTGAGTCAATTTTTCTCTGACCTGTTCGATGGTCTCGATGAGGGGCGCTACGGTTGGCAGAAAGCGGTGCGTCGAAGCATTGGCCTCAAAGGCAACGAGTACATCCCCGGCCTGGGCTGGCTGCGGTTGGTCGTTAACCTGGCGCTGTGGATCAGTGCCGCGCTGCTGGTTTTGCGCGCCTGGGGCTCGGGTGAAGATCTCACCGACGATATTGAGCGTTATTTTACTGAGGGCTTCCAGGTCGCGGGCCTGACCATCGTCCCCGGTCATTTGCTTTTTGCCATCCTGGTCTTCGCCATATCGCTCACCCTCGCCGGCTGGCTCAAGGGCAGGCTCAATACGAGATGGCTGGTCAAAACCCGGATGGAGCCCAGCGCCCGGGAAGCGCTGGTCACGACATTCGGGTATGTCGCAGTGGCCATTGCTGCAATCGTGGCGCTATCGATTGCCGGGATAAAGTTCGCCAACCTGGCCATCGTCGCCGGTGCGCTGTCGGTAGGCATCGGTTTCGGCCTGCAAAACATCGTCAATAACTTCGTATCCGGCATCATTATGCTGGTTGAGCGACCGGTGAGAAATGGAGACTGGATTGTCGTCGGTAACACCGAAGGCTGCGTCCAGCGCATCAGCATCCGCACCACGACCATCCAAACTTTCGATCGGGCCGATGTTATCGTGCCCAACTCCGACCTGATATCCGGACAGGTAACCAACTGGACACTGGAAAATACCTGGGGACGGATCAAGATACCGATTGGTGTTGCCTACGGCAGTGATATCGAGACCGTCATTGCGACCCTGCTGGAGGTAGCTAAGGGCAACCCGGACATTATCAAAGACATGAATGCCATCAACAAGAAAGCCGACGCGATACAGGGAGATATGAGTCGGAGGTATCCCAGTGTCCTGTTTCTCGGTTTTGGCGACAGTTCACTTGACTTCGAACTGCGCGCTATCATTCGCGATGTCAACCTGCGTTCATACGTGATCAGCGACCTGAATCGCGCGATCAATGCCGCGTTCATCGAAAAGGGTATCGACATTCCTTTCCCGCAGCGCGACGTCAATTTGCGCGGGCCATTGCCAGCCGTGCCGGGTTCCAGCGCGCCGTCCTGATGCCACTGCTTGCGCTTGAATACCTTGACCGGCAATGGAGCAGCTTTTCGAGCACCGCGCATTGTCTGCAGAGAGATGCGCATGAAGAATCACCACGCCCGCAAAACGCAGGAATCTTGCAGCAATGAGTACTAATCCCGAAGCGATTGAGGCCAGTGAAAGTGGCAAGTATGGCTTGTTAAAGTTGACCCTGTTGTCGCTTCTTACCGGCGCCGCAATCGGCCTTGTTATCGGCTGCTTTCGGGTGGCCCTGGAACACATGAACACTGCCCGCACTGACACCATTACCTGGGCCCACCAGTGGCCGGTGGCGGGCTTCGTTCTGGTTTGTGTCTCGGTAGCTGCAACCACTGCTCTTGCTGCCTGGCTGGTGCAGCGTTCCGGGCAACCGGCGGCTGGTAGCGGTATTCCCCACGTCGAGGCGGTGATTGAGGGCAAATTGCCCGCCGCCCCGCTGCTACTGCTGCCCGTCAAATTTGTCGGTGGCCTGTTGGCTATAGGGGGTGGTTTAGCGCTCGGGCGGGAGGGTCCCAGCGTGCAAATGGGTGCCAACCTGGCCCAATTCTGGGGAAGTATTTTCCGGCTGCCAAGCACTGATCGTATTGCCCTTTTTGCATCGGGTGCCGGTGCCGGTTTGGCCGTGGCCTTCAATGCGCCTATAGCCGGCGCCGTTTTCGTGCTGGAAGAACTGGTCCGTCGATTTGATACGCGGATTGCCATCGCCGCACTGGGCACCTCTTGTTCGGCCATCGCGGTGGCATCACTATTGCTCGGGCAGCAACCCGATTTCCATGTGGCGGAACTCTCCAATCCCAGCGCCTGGACCGGCCCCATCTTTGCCTTGTTAGGTATTCTGGCCGGGCTGGTGGGGGTTGCCTACAACCGCTTAATTATCAAAACCTGTGCCTTCTTTGACGGTTTGAGCCGTTGGCGACCGGAGGTTCGGGCACTCTTTATCGGTGCATTGGTGGGTGCGATAGCGTGGTTTGCCCCGCACATGGTGGGCGGCGGAGACACTATTACCCAACAGGCTCTCGTCGGTGGCATCGGGCTCACAGCATTGCCCCTGATTTTCGCCGTCAGGTTTCTGCTCGGCCCGCTGTCCTATGCCGCGGGCACGCCAGGTGGCCTGTTCGCGCCCATCCTGGCGCTAGGTGCGTGCATTGGCCTGGCATTCGGGTTGCTGTGTCCGCAGTTCGTTGCCGATTCCGGGGCGACCCCGACGACTTTTGCTATCGCGGGAATGGCCGCTTTCTTAACCGCAACAGTGCGTGCCCCGGTGACGGGAATGATCCTGATCTTCGAGATGACCGGTGCTTTCAACCAGGCAGTACCGATGCTCTGGGCCTGTTTTGCGGCTATGGCCGTGCCCACCCTGATGGGCAACTTGCCCATCTACGATTCCATGAAGGCTCGCACCATCGGTGTAGCCAAAACAATGTGATGGCGGGCAACTGAAGCGCCATCATTATCCACTGGAGATAATGACTTCACCTTTCCTGATCTAGCATGCGCACCACATTTAATGTTGCAGCTTACGGGAGAGGGCCAGACCCGGTCCCGGATACAGACCGGCCAGCGCTTCCCCAGCATGAGCGTTGCTTGCAGAGTAGGCTGACCAAGCCAAGCAACACATTATCGGCTGTCGCGAATTGCGGGAGTTGATGCGCGACAAGTAGCAGCGATTTCAGAACATGAGTTGACACTTTGGGAGACCGTCGAGAGTCGTGGGCAGAAACGTGTGCACGTCTCAGGGAACATCTATCAGGCTGGGTCGGATTGCCTCTTGATCGATAAATCGCAGTGTCTTTCTCAAAGCAGGTAGTAGCGTATGATCACTGAAGATGCATCCGCATACCACGGGATCAGTTTGTCCCGTTTTACCCGCCGCTTCGGCGCTGTGTCCTTTTCCATTTTCCAGCATCTGGAGCATGGGCTGATAGCCGGGCCGCCAGGCTTGCAGATTGGGCAGACTATTTTTGAGGGCCTTCAGAATGCTCATGCCCGAAAAATCCAGGTCGCCCCAGAAAAATGTCGGCAGTTGTTGGTTTAGCCAAAGATGCTGGAAATGGGCGCTATCACTGCCGGGCAGGAATGCGAAACGCGTATGCGCGCTGCTGAGCCGGCTGGCACTGGCACGAAACCCACCACTGTAGAGCAAGGCGTATCCAGCAGGAGGTTGCGCCACTAGTCGAAGGAAACTGTCCTGGTTCTCCACTATCAACAACGCTGTAAATCGCGTTGGCGCCCAGGCAGTCAGTAGCAGCGGGCGCGGCTCAATGCTTTTGGCGCGTTCTCCAAAAAGCTGAGTCAACATATCGCGGCGTTGGTCAAGAAACTTGGAATCGCCATTAAAGCAACGAGCGGAAAGTTCGCGCAATGTCAGGCCGTGAGCAAGATACTTGGGAATCGTGGAGAAGGCGCAGACCAGTTCCTGCGGCGTGTACCCGGGTGCGCATGGCTTTATGGCAAGGAGCGTGTTGCCTTTATCATAAAAGTGATCAGCATACTGAGAGACCGCGTCTTCCCATGCGACGGTCAACGGGTCCTGGCGTGGGCGATTCAGCCATTCTCGCAGTAGATCTTCGCTGTCCGGGTTAAGCCGTAACTGGGTGTTTTCGTAGGGCACCTCAAAACTGTCCAGGCCCCGGTGGTAACGAATGGTGAAGATCTGGTGTTCATTGGCCAGTTGCTCAATCAGCTGCCAGCGATAGTGTGTATCTTCCTTGAACTGGTAAAGCGCCGGCACCGTGGATTGATTGACGCGGCGGGTAACGGCTTGCTTGCGGGGCGTATCCAGCCGGTCGAGGAACCAGCCCAGCAATTCCCGTAGCCAGCTCTCGTCAGTGAGCCAGAGCGGTGCTGTCACTGTATGTTCTCCATGAAGTCCAGTGCACCTTGCTGGCGTATTACACGGCGGTGTTGTGCCCACAGTTCGGCGACTTGTTCTACATTGAGTTGCTGGCGGTCCAGCAACACGCGGGTGTTTAGTTCTCCTACAGGGCTGGGGCTGGGTACCTTGCTGAAAACGAACTGATTGCTGATCAGATCCAGAAATGGCCCCGCCTTACTGGTGGGCATGATGAAAATCAGTTGCAGTCCCAGGGTTTTGGTCAGATAGCCGATCACTTCCCGGGAACGGGTTTCATCCATATGCATAAACGCCTCGTCCACAATCACCATGCGCAGGTGGCTGTCGCCTTCATTGAAGCGAAAGGCGCTGGTGATGGCGGCGGCGCGGATAATGTAGGCCGGGGTTTCCAGCTGGCCACCGGAGCCGGTTCCGTATTGGCTGAGGCTGATGGCGGCCTTGTTTTCCGGGTGTTTGAGGATGTCGTACCGGCGGTAGCGGCGATAATCACTGACCCGCTCCAGTTCCCGCAGGGCCTGTTGTTCATCACCTTCCAGCAACAGGGCCAGCAGCCGGTCACGCACGTCGATGGCCTTGTCTGAGAGATCGGTGTCGAACAGGCTGGTACCGTCGCCCAGGTTGGGTATGTCGATGACTTCGCGAAAGAAATCCCAGTATTCCTTGAATTCCGGCAGCCATTTCCATTCAAAAGAGAAGCGCTCACGGTCTGCGCCGAAGCGGTGATGCTCCAGTTCCTTGTTGAGGTTTTTCAGGACGCGTTCGCCGTCCCTGATGGCCTGGTGGATTTCGTTGCACAGGTCACTGACGAAGGTGGTGTTAAAGGTGTCGCGCAGACTGCTGAGCTGCTCCTGTTTTTCCAGTAATACATTGTTGCGCAGGCGATTATGCAGATTGTCCAGCTGCTGGCTGAGGCCATGGATGTGGCCGAAAAAGGGCGCGCTGTGCCGGAGTTCGGCGCTGTCGGCCATTAGCTGGTCGGCAGGCTGGGTCTGCTGATTGTAGCGATCGAGGGTTTGTCGCAGGGCAGAGTAATCATCGTTGAGCCGGATGGTCAGGTCTTCTTCTTCCGCGCCAAAGTCAATGTCATGCTGAGCTACGTTCAGTCGTTGGTCCATGGCCTCAAGGCGGCGAAGCACATTCAAGTCTGGCCAGTAGTGCGTGCAGGCGTGCAGTTGGGCTTCAGCTGTTTCCTGCGCTTGCTGTAACTGTTCGCTGCGACCGGCGAGCTCTTTAATGGTGCTATCGCAGCTGCGCAGCTGTTCGCCGATCTTGCCACTTTCTTTCTTCAACTCTCCCTGGCGCTGTTCCAATTGCTGGTGGAGTTCTCTGGCCCTCTCTTGTTGCTGTTCCAGTTGCAGGTGGTCGCTGAGGTCGAGGTTGCCGAGCGCCTGCTCGGTTTCTTTCAGCTGTCGCTGGTATTCCAGCAAAGTGGTCACAGCGGCTACCCAGTTCAGTGGCTGGAAGTGGGTCACTTGCAGCTGGAGTTGCTTCGCCGCCTGGTAGCTCTCGTTGGCAAGCTGGTAGTTTTCCTGTACTTCCTGCAGTTTGTGACGCTGGGCGTGCAGGTTGCGTTCGCGGGCGGCTTCGCCGAACACCAGTTGACTGTCATCCAGGTCGCAGCGAAACAGTGCGTAGTTGCCGGAGCCCAGCCCGTCGACCGTAATGCCGCGCCGGGTCAGGCGTAAAGTGTCGGTAGTGTCCACCCGTACCACACTGCCGTAGGACGCTTTCAGGTAATGCTCGGCCGCACCGTGGGAAAAACGCAATACATGGAAGATGGAATTCTGCGCCAGGGTGGCTTTTCCAGCATCCCGCTGGGCCTGTTCGCCCTGAATTACCCGGGCCTTGTTGCGCTGTTTGCCCGCCAGTTGGCGCACGATGCAAATCGCCTCGGCTTCGTATTCCGGTTCTACCAAAATGCCGAAGCGGGCCCCGCCGATATAGCCTTCGATGGCCATTTGCCACTCGGGGTCGTGCACTTCCACATGGTCGCACAGCACCCGCGGGTCGGCCTTGGGACAGTCCTGGCGGATGGCCTGAATGGCTTCTTCCACATCGCGGGGGTACGTCACCCGCTTCGATTCCAGGGTGCTGATGTGGCGCTGAATCAATTTTTGCTGCTGCTCCAGAGAACTCAGGAATTGCTCCCGTTTGTTCACCAGGCGATCCAGTCGTTGAGCGGTAGATATGTGGTCCTGCCCGGGCTCGTCCGCGTGCTGTCCGTGCAGTTGTTCGGCCAGCTGGTTGTGCAGTTGCTGCTCGATGCGTACCTGGCTCAAGCCGTTTTCCAGCGGCGCAAGGTCAATCCAGTCCCGGCCGAGCAGCAGGTTCAGGTCGGGCAGCGACTGGTTCTCCTGCGCGAGTAATTTCTTGCTGGTGTTACGCCAGCTGTTGCTGGCGAAGGCGGGCAACTCCAGCTCGACGCTGTGGCGGTTGAGGATGTCGCATATATTGCGCAGCGCATTGAAATTGGCGGTGCGCTGCTGGTCCTGTTCCAGCAGCGGCCTTGCGCCGCCTTGCAGCTGCCGCGTCAGTGCTTCGTGGTGGGATTCCAGTTCCTGTTTGTCGCGCAAAGCGGGGACGCCCTGAATTCTTGCTTCCACAGCCACCAGTTCCTGATGTGCTAGCTTGAGTCGCTGTTGTAGTTGTTCGTCTTCTTCCTCCAGGGATTGCTGGTGCCGGCGGAGCTGGACTTGTTCTTCTTTCCCCGCGAGATAGTCGAGATGGTTGTGCTTGAATTGCTGTGCCGCGGCGCCATAGGCTCGCGCGGTGCGTTGCAGCCAGTTCTCCAGGTAGCGGTCGCTCAGCTCTCGCGATTGCGCCAGCAGTTGCACGCTGTTACGCAGCTGCAGTGCCTCCTGCTCCATGCCGTGGACGGTGCGCAGAAGGTCGCGGATACGGCGGAGCGTGTCGCCCATGTTACGGGTTTCCAGCACTTCGTTGGCCACGAACTGGTCAATAGAGTCCACAGGTTTGTAGGCCATGAAACGGGCGAAAGTACGGGCTGCGTTCCTGGCTTCCTGTTGGGATACGGCGTCGTTTTTGCCGCGCAGCGCGCCGTACAGGCGGGCCAGGTAGGCGCCTTTTTTGTCGTAGGTCTCGATACTTTTACGACCGAATTGCTGGCGCAGCAGGTTGGCAATGTCGGTGAGCGGCACGGTGTGAGGGCCGTCGGGGTATTCGCGCACGAAGTGCGACAGACAGAGCATTTCTCCGGGTACTATCATCAACAGTAATTCATTTTGCCTGGCCTGTGGCGTGCTGCCGGCGCGGTCGAGGTGGGCGCGAACGCCGATCACGGCAGTAAAAGCTTCGGCGGTTTCCCCTTTGGTGGGGTGGAACACGCCCGCGATATAGCCGTCGCTGTCCCACGGGCGCGCATAGGCTCCATCATCGCAGCCAAGAATATAGGAGGCCAGGGTGCGCACCTGTTTGCCCCCGCGGCCGCGCTGGGTGGTCTCGTCCTGCCCCGGATTGTAGTTGAACAGGTTGTCGTGGGCCGCGGTCATTAACGTTTGCAGGGCATCGGCGGCGGTGGTTTTGCCGGAGCCGTTTCCACCGGAGAACAGATTGACCGGACCGTACTCCAGCTCCTCGGCGGGCAGGTTGCCCCAGTTGACGGTAATTGAGCGCTTCAGATACATGGGTAAACCTGATTCGGTGTGAAGGTAAAGTCGACGTGTTGCGGGCAGTTCACTGGGCTTCGAGCTCCGGATTTTGGGTGTCGTCGTCATCTGCATCTGCATCTGCTGCGGAGTCGAGATCGGTATCAGCGGTGGTGAGCTGGGCCAGTGCGGTGTCGGTGACCAGGCTGGTAATGTCCGGGCGAATGATTAGCCAGGCGTCACTGTCTTCAAGTGCCGTGTCACCGGCGCTGCGTATCAGCCGCAGTTGGCGCAGGCGACGAAACAGTGCCTCGCGCTCGGTGCGCGCTTCGGGCAGGGGGCGTCCCAACAGATTCTTGCTGGCCAGGTTAAGGGCTTCCAGCGGGAGGGTCACCTGGCCGTCTTCATCAATTTGCCCCTCGCGCAGCGATTTGTCGTATTCAGCGCGCAGCACCAGGATGGCCGCCACCTCCTGCTGATTCAGGCGCGCACGCAGGCCACTGTTGAAGCTGTCATTGCTGTCAGTGAGCCCGGGCACCTCCGCGCCGGGCGGGAACAAACGTAGCGAGCGAAAGCGCTGTTCGTGCAGCAGGCGAATGTGGAGCACCGCCAGATAGTCCTCTACAAGTTCTGGAATCTGCAGGTAGCGGTCATACAACTCACCTTCTCTCCTGCTTTCGTCACGACTCAGGACGCCATGATCCAGTAAGCGGATCATCAGCTCGGAAAACTGGGCCGGGGTCACGCCCCGTGCCGACAGGGCATCATTCAGGGCGTTTCGTATCGTCATCGTGTTCCAGTTCCAGCAAAAAGCCGTCGCGACGGCTGAAATAGTGTTCGTCATGGATGGGTTCGGTGGGCTCAATGCGCAACCGGAAACCCGCCGCGCCTTGGTCGGCGCTGCCCAGTTCAATGATATGGCTGAGCGCCAGTAGATCTCTGGCGTTGTTGATCGGGAGATCCCGGTTGTCGATGCGGCGACTGGCCCCGAGGGCGTCGCGCAGGTAGTCACGCAGGGCGCCACCATTGATGTTGAAGGCCTTTTCAAGTAGCTGTTGGGTGGCCAGCTCCCGCAGTGTGGCAGCATCGGGTTTGTCCAGCACTAGCATGCGGTTCTGCACCGTCCGACGGGCCTGTTGCTCCCGAAGCCTGACCTGGGCGGGATCCACAAGTTCCACACGCAGGCTGCCCATGGTCCGACCAGCTCTTTCCAGTCGTTGTTTAAAGTCCTGCTCTTCCAGGGTAGCAAGCTCCCGGCACAGACCAACTATATCGTTGTGCTTCTGGCTGTGCAGGTAACTCAATTGGCGAATGATGATATCTGCGCGTCGGGTGAAGCTCTGCAGGGTACGGCGCAGGGCCGGCAGCATAATTTCAGATGCGTTGCGCATGCGGGTTTCGATGCTGTCCAGTAATTGCCAAAGCACGGAGGCATCCTGGCTGACGATCAGGTCCGGCGCCAGGCGGCGCAATTCTTCCTCGACATTTTTCTTCCAGGCAGTGGGTTTGCGGCGAATACGGTCGATGCTGCTCTGGATCCGGTCACGGTGCTTCTCGACGCTGTCGGCGGAGAGGCGAATGGCGAGGTCCGGTTGAAAGCGTTTCTCCATAAATTCGAAAAACTGGTCGCTGGCTTGCTGGACCAGTTGCTGGGACTCCACCTCGCGCATCAGTTCCCGCTTGCGGTCTTCCAGCTCAGCAATGATATCGGTAAAGTCGGAAATAATGCGCGCGGAGTGTTCGTGGGCGTCAAGCAGGTCGTATACCTCACCGCGATCGAGAAAAGCGGCCAGCGCGTTGAGCGTATTGCGGGTGTTGCGATGGCGGGTGCGTACACTGCGGCCATCTGCCTCAGCCAGGGTCTGGGTAAACAAGCGCCCGGTGCGGCTGAAGGGGTATGTTGACTGAAAAGAGGCTTCGTCCTTGTCGCGTTTCAACCAACCCTGTTCGACCAACAAGTTGAGAATCCAGCCGGCCTGTTCGCGATTGCTGCGAAAGCGCCCACCTTCATCTTCGCTATCATCTAGAAGGGGGGCGCGCTCCAGGGCTTCACTGAATACATCGAGTACCTGATCGCGCTTGAGAGACTCGCCGTAGTCTGCTTTGGCGCTATAAAGCCGCTCATGGAGCAGACGCAGACATTCCACGACCTGCTCGCGGTATTTGCCGGTGAGCGGCTTGAAGAACTGTACTCGCTCTTCTTTGAAAAACATGGCTTTCTTGAATGGCAATTAGGTGGCGCCATTTAAGCAGTTTGTCACAGTGGCTCCAAGTGATGATGAATGAATAATTGGATCTAAGGCAACTCTGATCAATTCGAAAATGCCTCAGCGGAGCCTGACGCGCCACCGAATTGATCAGAGGAGATGTCTATCGTGACCCTCACGTGCCTCCGTTCGAAAACTATCTCCAAATACAGTTGACTGTACCATTACAGTCCGATAGGCTGTATTTAAGCACTGTAAAAATACAGTATTGGAGATAATCATGATCGCTCAAGCCGAACAATTACTGCAGCGTGGTTCCAGTGTCAGCGGTTCACTGTTACCAGCGATTTTCGCGATTTTCAGCCAGTGGCACCTGACCGGCGCCCAACAGATGACCCTGTTGGGGCTCAGCAACGAGAAGACCCTCTATAACTGGAAGAGCCAGCCGGAAAAAGCCAAGCTAACGCGGGACCTACTGGAGCGGGCCAGCTATATCCTGGGGATCTACAAATCCCTGCAAATCCTGTTGCCCGACCAGTCCCTGGCCGATCAGTGGCTGGCTACTGGCAACGACAATCCGCTGTTCAATGGAACGGCACCGCTGGACCGCTTGCTGGCCGGGCAGGTGGTGGATCTGGCCGTGGTCAGGAATTTCCTCGATGCCCAGCGGAGTGGCTGGTGATCGATATCGATACACTGCCCGGCAGCGAGGTCAATAGACCGGTCTATCGAGTCATTTTGTCGCGCTATCCGCAGATTAACCTGTTCGAGCGCGTCTCCGGTCCGCAGGATTGGGATGTGCTCTATGCAGTGGAATCCCTGACCAACCCCAGGCTACGGGATGAAGTGGGTGATATTCGCCTGGTGCCGCTTGAGGACCGGGTTTACGGCGATGGCACCTCCTGGATCATGGCGGCCTTTACCCACCCACCGGTGGATGGTTGCGGCGGTCGCTTCAATAGGGATTTTGGGGTCTATTACTGCGCCGCTGAGGAAGCGGTGGCCATTGCTGAGTCGTCTTATCATCGCGCCCGCTTTTTGCGGCAATCCAGAATCGAAAAGACGGCTCAAGACCTGCGTGTTACACGCGCACAACTGGGGCCGACAAGCCTTCACGATGTGCGGCACTTGGTCGCAGACGCCATCTACGACCCCGATGATTACGCGAAAGCACAGCGGCTCGGTGACGCCTTGCGTGATGCCAGGAGCTTCGGCGTTCGCTATTGCAGCGTAAGGGCAGATGGTGAGTGCTATGGCGTGTTGCGGCCGAAGGCGCTCTCGGATGCCATCCACTGGCGCTATCTACGCTACTACTACGACCAGGGGGCGATCGTTGAGGTCGAATCCCTGGACGGCAGTGGCAGGAGCTAATAGTCATGTACAAGGAACTGCTGTGGATCTTCAGACAACTGCCGGATGACTACATCGTGCTCGATACCGAAACCACGGGTCTTGCTGATGAAGCGGGCCCGCCGGATATAGTTACGCTGGGAATTACCGTGGTGAGGAATCGAGCGACTTTAGAATCCATTGAGTTTAGAACGCGACCAGAAAAAAGAATTTCAGAAGAGGCGCAGTCGATACACGGTATTAGCAACGAACAGGCTGCTAGATTCGAGTCCTTTGATTCCCAGTGGAGCCAGATTGCCGCTTACCTGAACGATCAACTTGTTGTGATTCACAACGCGAGCTTTGACTGGGCCATTTTGCTGGATCACGTGGACCGATACGGTTTAGCGATGCCGCCCATTCAGGGAGTATTTTGCAGTCAAAAATCCGCTGTACCCTGGGCACGCGCAATGAATCTACCCTGCAGTCACAGAGGGCCTTCGTTAGATACGCTGACCGTGGCGCTCTGTGTTGAAGATCTCAGGGCCAAAATGAGCGGGTTGCACGGGGCGGAAATGGATAGCCAGCAGACGGCCTGGGTTGTAGAGATGATGAGGGATGCTTGAAGCTGCAACTGGGCTCCCAATCGGCACCTGCCCGTTATGTCAGGTTTGGTAAAATCAAATCAAGACTGTTTGTATAAAGCACATCGATATCCAGTCCTGCAGTTTGTGCCACGATGACATCGCCATAAAAACAGGAAGCCAGGCGCAGCAGAGTATTCATGTGGTCGTGTGTGGGATCAATCTCGGCAAGGTGTTGCATCAGTATGTCATTACCGCTGGGGATTCTTACTTCATATAACTCGGGCACATCGGGATAAAGCAGAAACCGGTCAACAGCTTCTATGTCATTGGCCATGGGGTCGATTTCGCTGGTCAGTAATGAGGCGACGAAATTAGCCAGTAGGCGCGGATGCTTTTTCACCTGTCCAGCGGTGTGATTGAAGACACGGCGTATGGCCGCCTCGCCGGTCAACGGCTGCTTATGTTGCAGAACCATAAGATCCAGAGCCCAAACTCCCATCATGTATTTAAGAATATCTTCCTTCTTTTGAAAGTAATTGAAGAAGGTCATTTCCGTGATACCAATCTCCTCGGCAATCGACTTAACCTTCAAATCCCTGAAATTTGAGGTATTCGTGAGCCGATAGACCGCATCAAGGGCATTGAGCCGTGTTTGCGCCTTGTTGAGGGCCCGCTTGCCAAAGTCAGTCACTGCCAAATTCCATCCATTTCGTCCTTTGTTGTGTTTCGTCAAATCAGATAAATATTATAGCCGACTAAAAATATATTGACCGCCCTCGAGCTTGGGTTTATTATTATTTTAGTCGACTATATAAATATTTATCGCTGCCCCTTATCGGTCTCAACGCACCAGCATTGGAAGATAACGTATGATTGACAAATATCGCTACCCGTTCCGTTTCTTTTTTCTCAGCGCCGCCATACCCTGGTTGCTCTGGCTGATGGCGGCCTATTTGAGCCACCAGCCCGATGCTGCCCAGTACGGTCTCTATATTATTTCACTCGGGCTGGCCGGATTGTGTGGCCCCCTGGTCGTAGCCGCCTACTACATCAGTCGAGACAAGGTTTTGCTGGCCGATGTTGCCAGCCGGTTGATCAATATTCAGTCTGGCAAAAAACGCTATTTGCTCGCCTCACTGCTATTGATGCCAGCCAGTATTCTACTTGCCATGGCCATATCGCTGCTGTTTGGCTATGACTCCGATCAGTTTGTGATCACTGGTCAAGCGACCTTCAGCTCAGCACTGTTCCCGGTTTGGTTTTTGCTGGTCATTGCTCCGGTTGTTGAGGAGTTGGCCTGGCACAGCTATGGCACCGACTGCCTGCGGCAAAAATTTACCCTATTCACCACGTCCTTAATATTCACCGTTTACTGGGCACTTTGGCATCTACCGCTGAGCTCTATCAAAGGCTACTACCATAGCAATCTGGTGGAGGAGGGCGCGCTATACAGTATCAATTTTCTGCTCAGTCTGTTGCCGTTTGTTGTGTTGATGAATTGGCTCTATTACAAAACCGGCAGAAATATCCTGGTCGCTGTTGTGCTTCACCTGAGCGCCAATGTGTTCAATGAAATCTTTGCCACCCACCCAGACAGCAAGGTCATCCAGACGGGACTGCTGCTGGTGTTGTCGGTTTACCTGCTCTTCAAAGAGCGCGAACTTTTTTTCAACAAGAACTATCCAGGCCAGTCGCTCAGGACAAGCCCCAGCCAGGTCCAGGCATTTGCTAGAGGAGAATATGATGTGTAATCGAATGATCTGTTCCTGCCTGCTGCTCATGCACACCATGACGGCATTCGCCCTGGTTGAAGAAATCCCGCTGGAGTCTGGATTTTCGGGTCATGTGACTCTGGGTGCAGCAGTTCTGGAATATGAAAATAACATGGTCGCAGGGACTGATTCATTCGACGTAAGTGATGAATTAATTGATGATCTGGATGCGCCGGTATCTGAGAGCACGGTTTTCCCTCTTATTGGCCTGGATCTCAAATATACTTTTTCCAATTACCGTGTACAAATGTACGCGGGTAGTGCGTTGCCCGATATCTTGCGTTTTGATTTTGCAACGCGATTTGGTATGCGCAAACAGTTTAGCGAGTTGGGAATAATTGGTATTTCCTATCTCAGTACGTTTGGCATTAAAGTTTGGGAGGACCCCTATCTTGTTGGCGTAGACCGAAGCAAAACTGGGCGCAAAAACAGCGGCATGGGATTGCGCTGGCAGAGAATTATGAATAGTGGCTTTACTCTCGATCTACACTTTCGCGATATCACAATCAATAATGAACAAAGCGGTGTTAGCAACGGTTTAACCACAAGCGAACAAGATGCACTAAACCGTGAAGGCTTGCAGAATATGGTCGAGGTAATCTACGAGCATCAACTCAATGACAAAAATATTATCGAACCTGCACTTATCTATACCAACTTCAAACTAGATGGCGCAGCCATGAAGCATAAAAGTTATGAGGGACAATTAACACACTACTATCTGGGTGAAAAATTTATTATTGCTACCAATTTGGTGATAGGTACAACACGGTACGACGCAAGCAATCCCATTTTCAATAAGAAAAACGGCAGCACTATTTTCGGCATCGGCTCTAATGTGCTGTATCGAAATCCATTCAACTGGACAAACTGGGAAGCGTTCGCTGGCATTTCCTATTACAAAGGGAATGCCGATATTGATTTTTATTCGACACGCGGAGAATTACTCGATATCGGGATGATTTACAATTTCTAGGGTCTCATGCACGCCACCGCGTCAAGCCTCAGGCCGAAGAAGGTTATCTACATCGAAGTAACCGCGTAACGCGGCGGGTAAAGTGCTGAAGCGGGTGCTGAGGGCGCAGTATACCTTGCAGCGGTGTTTCGTCTCAGGCCCTAAGCGGATCACCAGATCGTGATCTGGTGCTTTCCCGTTGCCGCCCAATACGTCACAGCACTGCCTGCACCGCTTTTTGGGCCTGTCGCAACACCAGTACTCAACGATCAGAAAAAGACTGAGCAAATACTGTTGCCGCTATTGCACCGTTATCAGCGGGCCTTAGACGGGAGTTCCTGCTCAAGCATCTCTCTACGTTTCGCTACTGCATCGCCCACCTGAAGTGCTTGTTTGCCCCTGCAGATGTTAGGCGGAATATCCCTCATCAGCTCTCACGCTGACTTGAGCTGCCGCTTTTTTCTCTGCCATTTTGAACACCGATACGGTGAGAGCCATCCCCGCAATCAACAGCATGTGCAGCACCCAGGTGATGCCGAATTGGTAGATAGAGAAGAACATCAGAGAAAAGATCATGCTCCACATCCATGCCAGGGCTTGCATGACAATATGCTGTGATGCGATGTCCAAGTGGCGGAGAGGATTGCGCTCGCTATTCATTACGGCATCCCAGCTGTCGACAATAATATTTTTCATTTTTTTCTCATCCTGAATATGTGAATTCAGGGTGCTTACGACAGATAGATCAAAACGGACTTGGATGGACAGTCTAAAGTTTCGAAAGCCTCCTCGTGCAGTGCGTCTGGTCGTCGGGGAGAAGCAAGTAAAGTTGTTAGGAAAGATCTGCACCAGTGAGCCCAGCTGCGGGAACAGCGGATCTGCGCTGGGATCTAAAAATGTTCTGTCGAGGGCGAGCGGGGCTGGGGCGCCGACACGTTTTTGCCGGCCGCCCACATTGTGAACGCGTCGACTACGCGCCGGCGTTCGCTTGGCTGTCTATGGTGGGGTACCTGTCGAGCCTTAAAGGCCACTCAACTCCGCCCCGGAGGGCCGATAAAAAGCCTGATTGCCTTGGGCCAGCGTTTTGGCGGTGTAGGCTGCGGTCCTGAATTGCCGGGGACCTACCACAGCCGTGGCGTTGTAAAACGCTGACGGAGCTTGCCGGTAGCGGCGCTCTTCACCCCGAGGGGCTGTTCGAAATTCCTCATGCTTCGCTTTCAAGCTTCCACACACAGCGCGAAAAGTTGCTGAACTCCGCTGTATGTTGAGCCCTGCCGTCGACTTTATCTGCCTCCTTGCGTGGGCCCTCCGGACGCATTGCCGAAGCGCTGTTTTGTAAATATTCGTTCCAACTATCAATAATATTTTTCATGACTGTCCTCCAGTGAGTTCCTTCAGTCTATCCTACGGGCTCGAAGAAAAATTGGATTCGTATCACAGCTTTGAACAAGGGTAACGCTGAGCAGTTGCTATCTTTTGGCGGGTTGGTAAAGCTGCATCGGCCCTTCAGCCCGACGGGCACCTGGATGCGATCCGGCCGCCTTCGCAGGCTTATCCACCGCCAGGGCTGACGCGAATTAACTTGCCAGCTTCCCCATCCGTCAACAGGTAGAGATCTCCGTCAAGCCCCACGCGGACATCCCGGATACGGGCATCCAGTTCCCTGAACAGCGATTCCTCGCCAACGACTTTGCCGTCTTCAATATCGACCCGCCTGACTTCCTTATCTACCAAGGCACCAAGCAACAGGTCTCCCTGCCATTGAGGAAAGGCATCTGCGCCATACCAGGCCATGCCGGAGGGGGCGATACTGGGCACCCAGTAGTGCAGGGGTTGCTCCATGCCCTCGGCGGCAGTGAAGGGCGATACCTGCGCGCCGCTGTAATCCCGGCCATAGGTAATGGCGGGCCAACCGTAGTTGAGCCCAGGTACGATGACATTAATCTCGTCGCCGCCGCGGGGCCCGTGTTCGTGCAGGTACACCGTGCCGGTGTTACCGTCGAGTACCAGACCCTGGGGATTACGATGTCCATAAGTCCAGCTGCGCGGACTCTGGCTGCCTTTGAACGGGTTGTTTTCCGGCACGCTGCCATCATCGTTAATGCGCAGTATCTTCCCCAGTTCGCTGCCCAGGTCCTGCGCTGACTCGCGATAGTCAAAGCCTTCTCCGGTTGACAATAGCAGGCTGCCGTCAGGCAGAAACAGCATCTTGCCGCCGTAGTGCTGAGGGGTACTTTTCAGCGGTTCCACCAGCAGAATCTGCTCGGCATTCTCCAGCCGGGAGTTGCGCAGGGTGGCACGGGTAATCGCCGTGCCATTGGCGTCGGGCGTGCCATGGGCATAGGACAGATAAATCACGCCGTTAGTGGCGAATTGCGGGTGCAGCACAACGTCCAGCAGCCCACCCTGGCCAGCGAAGTAACTGGGCGGAACACCCTCAATCACCGAGCGTTTGCCGTCGGGTGTAACCCGCAGCAATTGCCCGGTGCGCTCGGTAACCAGAAAACTCCGGTCCGGCAACTGTGCCACCGACCAGGGATGATCGAAGTCTTCGGCCACCGTCGTCAGGGTGTAGCCCGCCGCTGTTGCCGGAGCTGATATCAGGCTGGCACAGGCAAACAGCGCCAGCCAGGCAAAATGCAGTAGGGTGCGGTCTGCTGAAATCTGAATCATTGGGTTTTCCTTCGCGTCGCGTTCGGTCATTATAAGCTCGTCTGTAAACAGGGATAAAAGAGCATGATCAGAATCCTCAAAGCCTTCCTTCCCGCGGTGGTATTGACCTTCCTGCTGGCCAGTATTTTTTCTACCCAGGCGAACCTGGCCCAGGTACAGGCCATGGGCCTGGATGTGGATTGGGCGACCCGCTTGTCAACCACCGTGCAGGACATTGTCGGCATGGCCTCAAGTTACCTGGTATTGATCGCTATAGCTTTTGTCGTCGCGCTGCCGGTGGCCACCTGGCTGGCCCGACGTTTCCCCGCAATGCGCGGGCTGTTGTTCGCGCTGGCAGGGTTCACCGCAATAGCGGCGTTGCACCTCGCACTGCAAAGCGCGTTGGGTATTCATGTGATCGCTGCAACCCGCAGCATGTCGGGGTTTCTGTGGCAGTGTCTGGCTGGCGTCGCGGGAGCTTACCTTTATTACAGACTCATTCGTGCAAACCCGGCAACGCAGGTCATCAGCTCGCATTAACATTTTGCTCGCTACCGTTAGTGCCTGGGTGTTGTAGCAGCTGTTCATCGCCTTGCTCCCGCCGGGGCTGTCACCAGTGCGGCGCCCGGTTTCGCAGTAGCGCGCTGGTAGTCTGGTACCGCCCCATCCCCATGGCTCACCATTTGTGACAGCGGCGACTCCAGTACGGGCCATTGGCCGCGCAACATGTTATTCGCCTGATCTCCCTCGAAAGCCAGATAGCTGTAGCGGCCGTAGTGCTGCAATTTGCGCCCCAAAGCATTCACCGCAGCGGGTGATTCCGCGGCCAGCCAACCCAGGGCGTGCTGCGGTGCAGTAGCAGGGCGGGTCATCATCACCACGGTATTTTGATCGCTGAGCAACGTTTGCCCGGCCAGCGTCACGGCATTGCCTTTATCACGGTACTCGTAGTTCGCGACGCGCTGTGTAAAGGCCTCTCGAAAGCTGTTCTGCCAGCCGAGCAGCCACACCCCGCGGTCGGCGGGAAGCTCGCCTATCTCCGCGTCAGTCACGATATCGACCCGCCCGGTCTGGCCATCGCGCCAGCTTTCGGCAAGTGAACGATAGGCGTCCTTTAACGCAGTCGGTGCCGCGTCGGGGAGTACCACCAGCAGTTGCTGCGCGCCCAGAGCCTGGCTCACCGACGGCGGGGTCTCGGCCGGATGCAAGCGGCGAAAAATGTCGAAATGCGGATCCACTTCCAGGTGCAGGGGCCGCGCCGGCAGGGTCAGATTGAATTGCTGGTTTGGCTCCTCGAATAATACGGTGGTCTGCCAGGCCTCGTCCTGCCCCTCAAGGGTAATAGCCAACGGCAACTCGACACTATAGGGCTTGCCGGGCTGAGCTTGTTCGACCGTGAATGAAAGCTGAAAGCCGTCTTCCTGGCGGGCGCTGCTTGCTTTGATGAGAGTGATTTGCGGTGCCCCCGCACGCTCCACCCACTGGCGAAAGAAAGGTTCCAGGGGCTCGCCGGAGACTGCGCTGAATGCCTCTTCCAGCGATGCGAATCCGGCCCTGCTGAACAGCTTATCGTGGTAGAAACGGCGCAAGCCCTGGATGAAGGTATCGTCGCCCAAGGATTGGCGCAGCATATGAAAAACCATCAGCGACTTACCGTAGCCCACCGCCCGGGTCCGGGGCTTGTGTCCTCCCCTGAAGTGGGCAAGCGGAAAATCATCCTGCTGCTCGACAAAATCCGCATACTTCTGCAGCGTGTCCCGCCGGTACTGGGCGCCGAGTCCTTGCTGTTCGCGGAGCATATGGTCTGCCAGGTAGCTGGTCAGGCCCTCGGCCCAGTTTCCGCTGGCGTAGTCGGTGTAAACCCCGTTGCCCCACCAATTGTGCAAAATCTCGTGGGGGAATGAGGAATGCAGAATAAACGGCAGGCGGATAACGCGGGAGCCCAGCAGGGTGAAGGAGGGCATGCCATACCCGGTTTCCCGCACATTCTCGACCAACGCGAATTTGCTGTAGGGATAGTCTCCGAGCAAATTTTCATACAGCGTTACGTAGTCGTGGGTTGCCGCCAGGTACTGGCTGGCTAGCGCCTGATCAGCCTGGCGCAGAAGAGCCATGGCCACGACATCGCCGCGCGTATCGCTGTACTCGGTGAAGGGGCCGGCCACCAGAAAGATTTGTTCCTGCGGTGTAGCGCTGTGCCAATGCTCCAGGCGGTTTTTATCCGCTACCGGTAATTCTCGATGGCCCTGGCTGAGGCCCAGCCATCCGTCGGGTAGCCGTAGATCCAGATCGAAACTCAGCAGTGCCCCGGCGAAGACCGGGTACCAGTAGTCTGCGCCCGATAAAAACACACTGTCGATGCTTGTATCGGGTTGCTGATCGAGCGGCAGTTGATAGGCCAGGGAGAAAGATTTGTCGCCAGGGGGCAGGGTGACCCGGTAGTGCGTCACCGGGCCTTGTGCAGTGGGTAAACGCTCAAGCCTGGCTTTGCTGTCTGACAGCGTCGGCGTGGCGACGGTGCTAAGAGCAAACGACCAGGAATCGGGACCTGTTGCGGGCAGCGCAATGTGGCCGCTGACCGTCACGGTCGCGTCAGTCAAAGAGACACTGGCACTCAGCGTGTAGTGCACGAGCTTTGAGTCTTCGCTAGCCTGCACCTGACTAACGAGCAAAAGACTCAGGTAGAAAGGAAAGACAAGCAGGGATTTAGCGCAAGGTGACAGCATGGGTTAAGGCGGCGGTCCCGGAATCCTGGGTTCGGATAATTTGAATCTGAACAGTGTCGCCCGGAAGCTTGCTGCGTAATGCCAGCCGCAGGTCGGCAATATTGGAGACCGCTGTATCCTCGATACGCACAATGCGGTCGCCGGGCAGAATACTGTCCTCTGAACAGTCAGTGTCTTCTTCGCAAGCTGTGATGCTAACACCCTCGGTGCCTTCCTCAATGGCAATCCCGATTCGACCGCTGGGTGCCAGCGACTGTGGCTCGGGCATCAGCAGATAGTCGGCCAAGCCGGCCTCGACATGGCCGCTCCAGCTGTTGAGTATGGTCGCGGTGTCAATCGGCAGCCGCCGCATCAGGCGTCCGGGTATTGTGTCGTCCCAGGCTATATGTTGATTGCCGGCCAGTATAACCATCTGATAACCGGGATTCTCCACCAGGAACCGGGCGGCACGTTCCGCCATACCCTCGTCCCATAGCAGCTGCGCATCCACGAAGTGGTCGAAATTACGGTCATTGGAGCCTTCATGCAGGGCGAATACCGCTTCGAGACGCCGGCGATATTCAGGGCTTGGGGGCTCCAGTCCCGGGGGCAATTCGCTTTTCATATCGGAGGGCAGGTTTGCCATGCCGGTACTCGCCACCCGGCGGGTCAACTCGCGGCGCACGTTCAGCGCGATAACGGGCAGTTGGTGTTCACGCGCGAAACGCAGAATGGGGTCGACCAGCCGGTAGTCGACGCCCCAGCGCTGGTAATACTCCGTCTGCCTCAGCAGCTGCTCTTCGCTGATCCGCCCCGCCACATAGTCATCCAATACAGCCTGGAACGGCTGTTGGAAAGCCTCCATGCCAATCGCAATGCGAGGGTTTATTGCGTGCAGACGGCGTATGAACTCCAGCTGAATCAGGCTGTGGTCGTAGCGATCATGCTGCTCGCCAACGAATATCGCGCGCTTGTCCGCCAGGGTGGGTACGAGTTCAGCAAGCGTAGGCTGCGCATCAAGGGCAATTATCGTTGTCTGGGCAATGGCCGCGCTGTTGACCCTGGACTCTGCCCCCGGTAGGGGTGGCACGGCCGGGCGCGCCATCAAAACGGGGGCCACCATGCAGCTCAACGCTGTGCCCCAGATTGCGGGGTTTCGTAGCAATTTGTTTAACTTGAAAGGATTCATGCCATCAGTACGCGCATTGTCCGGGGCTTGGACTTGTTCGGGACCCGAATTGGGGCAGTGTCTGGTCAAGGCTCGTGAGCTTGTTACAGACCCAGCAAAGCTTATCCCCTTGCCACATCAAGCCTTGATACAGATCAAACCGCAACCCACCCCCGGGATGTCACTCTATGTTTACACCGGTGGCATCCGGTGGACACGCCGCGATCCGCAGAAAAGTGGAGAGACCATGGACAATGTCATAACGATTATCCTTATTTGTGGAGGCATTTCCCTTGCGCTAAACGTGGTGTTGAAAAAAGCGCAGGTGGAGTCGGTGATCGGTTATATCCTGACCGGCGTCATTGTGGGTTTCGTCTTCGACCTGCAGCACAGTGACAGCCTGGGCGCGATCGCGGAGTTCGGGATCGTATTCCTGATGTTCACCATTGGTATCGAATTCTCCCCTGAAAAGCTGCGCCTGATGAAAAAGGAGGTGTTTCTCCTAGGGCCGCTGCAGCTTGCAGTCACGGCTTCGATCTTTTTTGCCATCGGGCATTGGGGGTTGGGGCTTGCCCCCTCGGTCAACCTTATCGTTTGTCTCGCTTTGTCGCTCTCTTCGACCGCTATCGTCCTCAACCTGCTGACCAAGAGCCGCAAGATAGGCCGGCGCTATGGTCGCAATGCTGCGGGTATTCTGTTGTTCCAGGATATTGCTGTTATCCCTATCCTGTTAATGGTTGCGATGCTGGCTAAGAGTCAGCAGAGTTTTGCGCTGCTGCTTTTGGAAGTGGTGTACGGGGGTCTTGTGGTCTTCCTGCTGCTGTTCATCGGGGGCCGCTTCGTGACGCCTTTCGTTCTCAAGCATGTGATCGGCACGCGCTCACAGGAGCTGTTTGTGGGCGGGATACTGGTCTTTGTTGTGGGCGCCGCCCAACTCGCTCACTACCTGGGTTTTACCCATTCACTCGGAGCCTTTCTGGCTGGGCTGGTCATTGCCGAGACCCAGTACAAGCACCAGGTCGTGGCTGACATGACCCCGTTCCGCGATATCCTGCTCGGCGTTTTTTTTATTACAGTGGGCATCCAGGTTGACCCCCTATTCGTTGCTGCGAATTTCATGACTATCGTGACGCTGATGCTGGGTCTGTTACTGGTTAAGAGTGTGGTTCTGTTCGCAATCCTGCGGTTTTTCAGCGGCACCCATACCTCACTGAAGACAGCACTGCTGTTGGCCCAATGCGGCGAATTCTCCTTCGTGGTATTTGAAACCGCGCAACACAATAACCTCTTTGTGGACTCCCAAAAAGCCCAGTTGCTGATCATGGCGATCGTGCTGACAATGATGCTAACGCCCTTTATCTTTCGCTACCTCGACTCCATTTCCTCAAGGCTACCTGTTAGGCGCGGCAACCTTTCGGGTAACGGCAGCGAAGACATCGAGCAGGCGGTCGATCAGCGCTACGTCGTCATCTGTGGTTACGGGATGCTGGGGCAACGGGTGGGTGCCCACCTCGAGGCCCAGGGGATACCCTTTGTCGCCATTGAGCACGACGGCAGTGGTTTTCGGGCCTGCAGAGAAAGGGGTGCGCCGGTATATTTCGGGAACGCCGCCAGCCGGCAGTTCCTGGAAGAAATCCGTATCGATAGCGCCCGAGCCGTTGTCATCGCCATCAGCAACGAGTCGCAGATTTTACTGGTTGCACATTCGGTACGGGCTATTGCGCCCGACGTGCCGATCATGGTCTGCGCAGCCAACGTGCAGCTCGGGCAGGAGCTTACCGATATCGGGGTGCATGAGCCGGTCGACAGCGTGGAGCAGGCCGCGAGCGCGTTAGTTGACAGGCTGCTTGGATTGGAAGTGATGCCGGACGATGCGCGCAGGGAAGGCTAGCCTGGTCCGGGTGAAACGGGGTCAGAGACGAATGGCACTTACTTAAGCGGATGTACCTCAGTGTGTTCGATCCGCGGTACGCCGTGAATCCCTCCCTGGAGGCTCGACTGCGGCATCCCTGCCGCAAACGCCCGCGGATCGAACACACCGGGGCTCCGCAAATCACTGTAGTGGCGTTAAGTAAGTGCCATTGGGGTCAGAGACCAATGGCACTGACTTAAGCCGATTCGGGTGTCCATCGGCAGGACCTTCGCCGACAGGGATGTCGGCGCAGAGCCCCCAGGGACGGGTTTACGGCGCGTCCTGACGGTGGACACCCGGAGCGGCGCTCTGAAAATCCTATGCTTTTCTCCTCAAGTAAGTGCCATTCGGGTCAGAGACCATTACTTGGTCTGTCGCTCCTCCACAATCGTTTCGAGTACGAGGTCGGGCAAGAAGGGTCGGGGTGACCCGGGCTTTCTAAGGCACCGTACCGTTAAATGCTACCAACCATCATCGCTCGCTTTTCGGAATTTGCTGGGTGAGAGCCCCGTCCAGCTCCGGAAAGCGTGAGAGAAGTTCTGCGGCGAGTTAAAACCACAGCGTTCGGCGATCTGTTGGATAGACAGATTGCTGTACAGCAGGCTATCGCAAGCTATCGCCTTGCGTTCTTCATCCAGGATCTTCTGAAAGCTTCCCTGCTCCTGCTGCAGCTTTCTGCGCAGTGTGCGCGGAGCACAGCACAGGCGCTCAGCTACCTGCTCGATATTGGCGAAGTGGCCGGGCTCGATGAGGTGAATTGTCCGCCGCACTTCTTCAACAAAATCCTGCCGGCCATGCAAACGCTTCAGTTGGTTCTGGCAAAGACTTTGCATTGTCTCGAATACTTGCTGGTCATAGGTGCTCACTGTGTCGTGCAGCGGCTCGCTGGAATACTGAACCTCTACTGTATCCTGGGAGAAAAGGACCGGGCACTGGAATATGGCTTGGTAGCGTGATGCGTGCGGGGGAGGCGGGATATCCAGTGTTATCTGCTCTGGCTTCAACGCACGGCCGATCAAATATTCGGTGCCAACCTGTATAAGCGCCGACATCCTGTCCATGCAGAATTGCCGTGCTTCACCCAGGGGTTGCTCTTCTGTGAAGCGGTGGGTAAACAGACTTCCCTCCAGGCGAGTGGCCCATCCCACATGCTGGTAAAAAAGATCGTAGTATTCATGTCCCAGCTGGATCGCACTGTTAACGGTGTCCGCGGCCGCTAGCAGGTACCCATGGGAGCCTCTTTGAGTCATGGTGATTGAAAGCCCTACGTCCAGCCCGATGCCCGGTGGGCCCGCTATCGCCAGATTCTGGTAAAAGGCGAGCGCCTGATGTCGACCGATGACAGTGTAGGGGTCTTCCAGGGCTCTTTCATCCAGACCGGTACCGCGGAATAGTTCAAGCCCTGGCAGCCCCAGTTTCAGTGCAGTGTGGTAGGGCGCCTGAAGCACCAGCGCGAAGCAGGGCAGGTCTCCCGCTTCTCGCCGCCATTCCTTTTTCATAATCTGCTCCCTCGCCCACTCGCTCCCTTGGCCTGAATTCAGCTTTATTCAGCCTTATTGCCTATTCTCACGAATTTTTAATGTGAATACACTAGGGCATCTCTGATTAATTCAGTGACGCTTCAGGCTTTGCGTCGGGTTTGGCAACTAGGCGCAGTCGTGCAGGAAGGCTGGCGGCCTTTCAAACGGCTGTAACGCAGTAGACAAACGCGACGCAAAGCCCCGCAGGGCGGGCCTCTGGCGCCCATTGGACTGCGTTGCACCACTCGTCAAGGACAACCAGCCTTGACCTTCGCGGCGCGCCTTGCCAATGTACGCCAGAGGCTCCGCTGAAACATTACCGAATTGATCAGAGGTGCCCTAGTGCTTTAGCCGATGATAGGGTTGATTTTTGTCGACTCAACACCCTTGAGGGTGAATCGAAGCGATGTCTGTTGCTAAAAAAAAAGCCGTCATATTTTCGTTACTGCGGGAAGATCTGGTTTTGGTCGGGGGCCATGATGCATCCGCTATGGCAAATGGTGTAATCGGAAAGTTGCGTTGTACCGCCTGACAATTTTGTTAGGAAAGGAACCAACATGTCAAAAAACTAACCGGCAGATTTGCACTGGCTAACGGTGGAGGTTAGCGAATCGATAAAAGCTCCGCGCTGGCCAAAGAAGTTGCAAGGGCTGTTTGCTCGGATATCAATGCCGATAGTGGCCAATCAGCATTACAGGCAATAGAAGCCGCCGGCGGCCAGGCCATTCAAAATTATTTGGTGCCGCCGTTAGAGAGCTGATTTTTGAAGGTAAAAAATGTCGTCAAGACAGGAGAAAGAAATTGAATCCCACTAAAAGTACTACCCCCGCTGTTTTTGCATTGCTGATTTTGCTAAACGCCACTTTCGCACAGGCACAAGAGCCGCAAAATCCGAAATATGCTGCTGATGTGCCGGAATTCCTGCTTACCCCGGACAAGGTTGAGACCGAATTCCTTGGGGAGCTCGAATTTTTCGATGGTATGCCCAGTGAAGCTACGGTTGAGAAAGCCTATGATTTTCTCGACCTGTCGCGAGGCGTTGATGCCTTTCTTAACGGCATGCCGGCAGCCTCCATCTATGCCTTCCTGGAGGGACTCAAACAGGCGGGCCTGGAACCAGGCGATATGGGGATTACTGAAAGCTTACTGGATGCTCGCGGCCTGTTATTGACTGCCCAATCAACGACGCCGTATGCCATGGCAGAGATTGACTTGAAAAATGGTCCGGTTGTCGTCGAGATCCCCGGGCCTGTGCTGGGAATCCTGGACGACGCATTCTCCCGTTACGTTAGCGACATTGGGCTGGTCGGTCCCGATCAGGGTAAGGGTGGCAAGTATCTGTTCATAGGGCCGGACTACGAAGGCGATATCCCTGAAGGCTACTTTGTCGCAAAATCCGAGACCTATCGCCATTGGCTACTGATGCGTGTTTTTGTCAAAGACGGCGACCTGGAGGGGTCAGTAAAAGAGCTGAAAGAAGGATTTCGTGCTTATCCTCTTGCACAGGCAAATAACCCACCGAAGCAAAAAGTTGTCGACCTTTCCGGCGTAAAGTTCAATACGATTCATGCTAACGATGAGGGCTTCTATGAGGAGCTTAACGCGGTGATTCAATATGAGCCTGCGGATGCATTTGATCCAGAACTGGTTGGGCTCTTCGCCTCTATCGGCATCAAGAAAGGGCAGCCTTTTGCGCCGGATGCCCGCATGCAGAAAATCCTGAAAGATGCAGCTGCAATCGGCAATGCAACGGCACGGTCCTTAACTTTTAGCTCGCGCAATCAAGCAGTCTATTTTTACCCGGACCGTCAGTGGTTTACACCTTTTAGCGGCGGCCATGACTTCATGGACAACGGTGAGCTGGTTCTTGATGATCGCATTATGTTTCACTACGGGGCTACCGGCATTACACCTGCCATGGCCACACCGAAGGTAGGAACCGGGTCGGCCTATGCAGCGACTTCCAGGGACGCCAAAGGCGAATACCTCGATGGTGGTAAAACCTACAAAGTGACTCTGCCTGCGCCGATACCGGTCAATAATTTCTGGTCATTCATGGTGTATTCGGGACAACACCGCTCAATGCTGGAGACCGACCAGAAATCAGCTGGCCTGGATAGTAACAGCCCGTCTATCAAGCCAAACAAAGACGAATCTTATACGGTTTGGTTCGGGCCAAAGGCTCCAGCAGGGCACGAGGGCAACTGGATTCAAACGATGCCCGGGAAAAGCTATTTTTCGATACTACGACTTTATGGCCCACTCGAGCCGTGGTTCGATAAAGCCTGGAAACCGGGTGATTTTGAGCTTGTGGATTAGGCAGCTTCAATTAACTTCAGCAAGACAACAAGGACAGGACACCCATGCATAGCTCCATTCGTTACATCAAGCAGGCATTGTGGCCGCTGGCCAATCCCAGCAAAGTATTACTGCTGTTTATTCTGTCAGCTGCAAACGTGGCCTGGTCAAACAGTGTGGTTGACAGCCGCATAGGTGAACTCGAGTTTTCCAGTGGCTATCCTACCGAAGCGACGGTTGAAAAACTCTACGACGAACTGGATTTTCAACGGGCGGTGCAAGCTTATCTCTGGGCTATGCCTTTCGTCTCCTATGCCTCGGCAGTGGAGGCGACGTTAGGTAAGGGCGCCAATAACCATACGGTGGTTATTCAGCCAAATTCCGCTGAGCAGCAACAACTGATCCTCACGGGTAACCAGGACACAGTCTATCTTTCCGGCGTGCTGGATTTACGTGACGGTCCCGTGGTGGTGGAGCTGCCCGCCGGCTTGTTGGGCACCATGAATAATTTGTGGCAGGAGCCGCTTACCGATTTGGGTGGACCGTTCTCAGCCGAACAGAATCGCGGAGGTCGTTTTCTGGTCTTGCCCCCGAACTATGATGAACCCCTGCCGAAGGCGCACTACCATACAGTGCAAGCCGACACTAACTTCGTACTGTTTTACGTGCGCGCGGTTGGACAGTCACGTGATGATTGGCCACAACTTGCCGAGCAGATGCGCCAGTGGAAGCAGTATCCACTGTCACAAGCGGGCAATCCGCCGGCAACCCAATTTATTGATATTAGTGGCAAAAAGCACGACACGCTGATTCCCAAGGGTCCTGAGTATTTCGAGTTGCTGGCGCGCTACATCAATGTGAATCCGCCGCGTGAGCAGGATATGGCGATGCTGGGCACACTGGAAACACTGGGCATTGCGCATGGGCGAGAGTTTAAGCCGGATGAGCGCATGCAGGGAATCCTGGCTGAAGCGGCCGTTGTAGGTCTAGCGATGGCGAAGACTGTTGGCTGGCAATCCCGCTCTCCAAAAGAACAGCTATACCTCGCCCCCGGAAAGCGCCAATGGAAATGGCTTTTTGTGCTGGACAACCCCTGGTTTCGCACGGACGATTATCTGGTGATTGATGAGCGCACCCGCTTCACCTATGAAGCCATCGGCACAGCAAATGCCATGGTTCTGCAAGCACCCGGGCAAGGCTCAATCTACATCGGCGCCTATCAGGACGGCGAGGGGGAATGGCTCAGCGGTGAAAATCATTACACCGTGCACCTGCCCAAGGATGTTCCTGCTTCTATGTTCTGGTCTCTAACCGTTTACGACAATGAAACTCGTTCACAGGTACAGAACGAACTGGGCAGGCCCTTGGTTGGTGATGTTCACGGTGCGGTAGCCAACAGCGATGGCTCTTTTGATCTCCACTTCTCACCCACGTTACCAGACGGAGTCAACGAGCTTAACTGGGTGCAGACGCGTCAGGGGGAGGGGTGGTTTGTCTACCTGCGTTTGTATGGCCCCGGCGAAACTTTCTTCGATCGGAGCTGGTTGCCCGGGGACGTGCAGAGAGTAAATTGATATTGAGGCGCCCCGGTCTATGAGGTCCCGCAATTAGATGATGGGGCGCATCATAGTGCCAGAATGTAGTCAGTCGTCCGGATATACCTGCCACGGAAAGAGATCCTTGCGACATCAAAGATACGATGGGGATGAATATCCTCAGCTGTAAGACGCCGGCGATGGCAGTAAAAGAAATCCGGGTTTGTTAGCCTATAATCTTATTCGCCTCATCATGGCGCAAGCGGCACTGTTGACGGGCATGACACCAAGAGACATCAGCTTTAAGCACAGCCTGCAGCTCTGGCTATTATGGATGCAACAAACGGTCGAGTTAGACGATGAGCAACTGCATGCCCTGTGCCTGCTGAGAGCGCACAACAACGGGTCGGTAATCGGCCGGGGAGAATCGAGCCCAGGGCTGTCAAGCGAAGGCCAAAAGCCTACCCGTTATTGGTCAAACCCAGGCATGAGATGCGCGAAGAGGTTCGAGAATATGGCCACCCCAAAAAGCTCAAGTAAGTGCCAGTAGTCTCTGCCCCAAATGGCACTTACTTAACGCCACTACAGTGATTTGCG